>JAFWLP010000028.1 GCA_017511005.1 Clostridiales bacterium | reverse complement strand
ATCTGCCTTACAAGCAGAGGGTCACAGGTTCGAGCCCTGTAGTTTCCACCAATGGTACGGCGCAGTAGTTCAGCCTGGTTAGAATGCCAGCCTGTCACGCTGGAGGTCGAGGGTTCGAGCCCCTTCTGCGTCGCCATTAACATTAGGCCGAACATTTTATAAGGTGTTCGGCCTAACTCTTGCTCAGATAGCTCAGTCGGTAGAGCAGGGGACTGAAAATCCCCGTGTCGGCAGTTCGATTCTGTCTCTGAGCACCAAAGCGTTAGAAGACTCTTTCTTTTGCTTGAGGATTTTGCAAAAGAAAGAGTTTTTACATATAGGGGAGAAGAGAATGACGATCAAGAAAAGACTGACACCCGCTCTTGCGACGCTGCTGTTCCTGCTGACTGGAATAGCGTGTCAGGTAGTGGTTATCAAGATCTTTCCGACCGTTACCGGGAAACCCCTCATCGAGGACAACGCCTACATCCTTACGAGGATAATGGAAGGTTATCTGATCGTCCTCTCGCTTCTTTTCGCCGCATTTACCAAATTCAAGATCCACTTCGAGTGCTTTAAGCCCGGCAAAGAACGGTTTAAGAAAGACATGATAGTCAGCAGCATTATGTCAGCCGCCCTCATTGTCATCCTGATATTGATCCGCCTTGTGCAGAACCAGATCGATCCCGAGGTAGCCGCAAGGCCGTGGTTCGGTCTGTATCTGGGAACTTACATGAGGTGGTTCTATCCGTTCAGCGCCGTTCTCCAGGAACTGTTCGTCAAGGGCATCGTTGAGGACAACATCACTGAATCATGCAAGAAATACAATAAGCATTTCTCCGTGTGGATGACGGCGCTGTTCTTCTTCGTCCTTCACATGGGATATAACCTCCCGATGATGTTCGGTGCGGCAGTCCTTTGCGTTGTGACCGGATATCTTTACGAGAAGAACAAGTCTGTATACGGCAGCATCCTGATCCACTTCATCATCGGCTTTGTCCCGAAGATAATAGGCGTCACCCGTTAAAGCCGGCAAACCAAGCTTAACAATGTTACAAAGCCTGTAATTTCAACATGTTACAGTTTGTTGACATTGCGAATTTGCATGGCTTTGAAATTCACACCTTATGCTATACTCAAAAATGACTGATTATAAATAATGCATTTTTGATATGGGTTGAGGTGTTTATGGAGTCGGACAATCTGGCAAAATTCCGCAAGATAGCAGACAGTCTTCCGCCGGAAAAGCGAAAAGAGCTTTATGCCCGCATGAAGGGTATGTCCAGGGAAGAGGCCATGGTCATCGTCGACCGCATGGTCGAGATCTCCGAACAGCATAAGCTCGAGATAACCGCAAGACCCAAGGTACTTGCCGGCAACGGAGGCGTGTCCGAGAGACCCTCTGTTCCGCATACGGATTATGAGGTCAGGACTCACAGCCCGCGGACCGTAAAACAGCCCAATGATGACAACAGACTGGAGATCGTAAAGAATCCGTCCGTAAAGACTCCCGTACAGCCTTCTGCATCAAGGCCCATGCAGCGTCCCATCAAGAAGGTGGAGCCCGCCGTTGCCAGAGCCGGCCGTGAACAGGTTGCAAGACAGATAGAACAAAGAGAGCTGGCCATGATCGAAGCCGAGCTCATCAGGGAAAAGAGGAAGGATACCGCGAAACGGGCAGGCAAGTTTGCGCTTGTTTGTCTCGGAAGAGTTCTTGCGACCGTTCTTGCCACGCTGGTGATCGTGCTCGCAGGTTTCTACGCGTTCCTTGAGATCATAATGAAGGGACCGTCAGCTCACCTGAGAGACCAGTTCGTTCCTTCCGTAATGGAATCTTCCGCAGGCGGCATTCTCGCTAAGATGATCCTGTCCGAAGAAGAGATTGAAGCCATCATGAACAGCAATACGACTCATGAGTTTACCGAGATTACCGACACGACCCTCGTTAACGCGATGGCAGCAGAGCAGAACCGCAAGAGCACGGATTCAGACGCCGTTGCCGTAAACGAGCTCGATCCTGACGGTGACGGCATAGAAGTTCACGATATCAGCGGCCCGATGTATCACGGAAAGATGCTCGTTATCTATGATCCGTCCAGGGTCATGGTAGCCACGATAGATAATTACAACCACAGCGGAGCAGGCCTTACCCTTAAGGAGCTGATCGACAAGTACGACGGTGTTGCCGGCATCAACGGCGGCCAGTATGAGGATACGAACGGCATGGGCATAGGCGGCTGGCCTGAAGGCATCGTCATCTCCGAAGGTGAGCTCAGGATGGGTTATCCGGGCGGCACATATGACGTTTACGGCCTTACGGATAAAAACGTACTTGTCGTAGGCAGGATGACCGCGCAGCAGGCGCTTGACATCGGTGTAAGAGACGCGGTTTCGTTCGGACCCGCTCTCATCGTTAACGGAGTAGCAGCAAACTACAGCGGATCAGGCGGAGGCCTTAATCCGAGAACTGCCATCGGCCAGAGAGAAGACGGAGCAGTCCTGCTCCTTGTCATCGAAGGCAGAAAGACGTCTTCCATGGGTGCCACGATGGCAGATCTTATTGACGTAATGCTTGAATACGGTGCCGTAAACGCAGCAAACCTTGACGGCGGAATGTCCTCGGCCATGTGGCTCTATGATGACGAACTGGTATCGAGCTCATCCATCAGGGTATCACGCCAGATGCCTACGGCTTTTATCGTATTACCTCAGGACAGCACGGTTCCTTCATCAGAGCAGGCTGCGGAGGACTAAATGAAAACATCTGAAGGCAACACGGATAAGTCCGGCAGGGAAGCGAAAAGCGGGAAGAGCAGGATAAACTTCTTCCTGGTCTTTCTTATCTGCTGGCTTGTTGTCGTTACGGGATTCATCGCGTGGTTCCTGCTGAGGTTCAAAGATTTTGCCGCCGCATATGAAGAGAAATATCAGGCTTCGCTCCCGTATCATACTGCTGAGGAGATAACTCAGCACTTCAATGATCATGATGTCGATTACATCCTGAGCAACATGACTTCCAATACATCCGTTACCGCATTTGAAGATGCGTCTGTGGTAAGGACTTATGTGGAAGACCTGATAGACGGCAAGAGTTTCGTATATGTCGAGACCGACAGTTCAAGAGAAGACGAGCCTGAATACTACATCAAGACAGATGACGGCTTTCTCGTCGCAAGATTTGAGCTTACCGAGGACAAATCCAAGAATCTTCCTTACGGTTTCAAAGCCTGGGAGAAGGAATCACTTGAGTTCTATACCGCAGCTTCATACAGTGTCAATGTTTCCGCTCCGGAGACATACAAGGTCTTTGTCAACGGCATTGAGCTTACGGAGGCAAATCTTATCGGTGAGGTAGTTCCGTCAGAGCTCACCCAATATGTCGAGCCTTATGCGGAGATCCCCGGAACCGCCAATTATCAGGTCAAGGGACTTTACATGAAGCCGGTCGTTACCGCGGAAGACTATCTCGGGAACGCATGTGACTGTGTGTATGATTCGGAAAACGATTCCTATTCCGTCGGTTTCATCAAGGATTTTGAGGGCAGGGAGGAACTTGAGGAATTTGCCATCTCTTTCACATCCACATTTGCCAATTACATCTCACAGGATGCATCCAATTACGCGCTGGACAAGTATTTCCCCAGCGGCAGCCAGGCTTTGAGCTATATCAAGAGGAACTCCTCAAGAGAGCTCTATACGAAGCACGGAAGCGTCTCGATCAACAATGAAGAGGTCAAAGACTGCATCGTATTCTCCGATGACGTCGTCTACATGGAAGTCTATGTTGAACAGTGGATGCAGATGTACTGGGGTTCCGATGAACCCGAGGTTATCCCCACGGATGCCCACGTTTATTTTGTTAAGACCAACGACAGGTGGGTAGTCGGCGGCATCCAGTACTGATGCTTCAGTTTTTTGAGAGATTGCCGAGGGTTTACCGCAGTTTTACTCCGTTTTTGTAACGCTCCTGAAACTTTGTCTTTATTTTAAAATGATACAATCAGACTAGATTATTATGGACAAAGCTCTAAAGGGGGGTAAGGTCTTGGAATTTACATATTCGAATGACGGCTTTTTGCCTTACGATTCTTTTGATTATATCTTTAACGAGCGCGAGATGCCTGAGTTCGGCAATGTCGCAACACCTTACGTGAAGCCTCTTACAACATGGAGATTCTATCTTGCGAACGGACAGACGGAAGTTCCGTTCGGTGTAATGAATTCCTCCTATGACGATTCCGACTGGCCTCTGGTCAACTGTCCTTCAACCTGGCAGACGGAGGGCTTCGGACTTCCCCAGAACCTGATCTACGATTATCCGATAAGACTTGCCGAGGATGTGGCCAGAAAAGAGGAATCGATCAGCGATAAGTATATTCTCAAGTCTGCAGGTGATGACGATGATGAGATCGGCATATACAGAACGACAGTCGTCTTTACTCCGTCAGATATCGAGAGAGCGCTCTATCTTGAGACATCGGGCATCTGCGGAAGCTTCAAGGTCTTTATCAACGACAAGCTCCTCTGCAATTCCCATGCGCTTTACACGAGGAAAAGGCTTCTTATCTCCGGACTTGCGAGAGCCGGAGTTAACCATATCACCATCATAGTCAACCGTTATGACAGGGATGATTCCGGTCATATCATCCTCGATGCGATGAATTACGGTTTTGCAGGAATCTTCAGACCCATAATGATAGTCATGGATTCACTGCTGGAGCTCTCCAACCTTCACATCAAGCTTGAATATGTTCCTTCAGCCTATATTTCCGAGATTGCGAAAATGGATGCTCTCGCAGTGCGTGAGACCGTATCACGCGTTCCTCACGGGGACTTCATGATCAAGGTCGATTTTGCCATGCGCAATCACACGAACTACATGATCCCTTATTCCGTCAGGATATCGCTTCTTGAAGCCAGGGCCACCTACGACCCGTATAAGCTGCCTTTTGTCAATATCAAAGGCCAGAGCGAGCCTGTAGTCGGTGTCGTTGACGCCATGAAGGAGACACGCGCGAGCACGGACTTTGTTGCTCTCAATGTCGCGCAGTGGTCTGACTGCACTCCGGTCCAGTACGATATCATTTTCGAGGTAATGGATTCGGAAGGCAAAGTTATCTGCGCCAAGAAGAAGAGATTCGGATTCAGGACGACCGGCATCGTTCAGGATAAGCTCAACGTAAACGACCGCCGCGTCAATCTGATGCTCGTAAAATATTATGAGTTCGACCCGCAGGGCGGCATCGCCGTTCCGCAGGACCGCATGCGTCAGGATATCATCCTCATGAAGCGTGCCGGCATCAACGGTGTCATAGCTGACGGAATGCCGCTGTCAGATGAGTTCCTTAACCTTTGCGACCAGTATGGTATGTATGTTATCGCGACCGCTGCGGATTTCTACATGAGGGATTATGTCGAAGCCTGCATGAACCATCCTTCAGTCGTCATGTGGGGATTCCAGAAATACAACTTTGATCACGAGACAGCAGAGAGGGTCAAGCATGAGTGCATGCTTATCGACGATACGAGGCCCTGGTACTGCGAAGTCCTCAGGAATGCGGCCGGCAACGGCAAAAAGGTAAGACCGCAGGGCAAGATATCCGACATGAGACCGATGCCTAGTGATGCTGGTGCTGTTTTCGGTCCCTGGGAGGATCTGTGCCTCGACAGAAAGAAGATATTTGCCCTTAACAGGACCGGAAGGAATCTTTTTGAGACGATCCCCGGAAGAACCAGATTCACGGACGATGATACGCTTTACAAGTGGATCCACCATGCGGATCTCGTCGGCGGAAAGCAGAAGGAGAATTCCTGTATCGGACAGGGAATAGTTGACGCGGAGCGTAATCCTCACCCCATCTATCTTGATATCAAGAAGCAGTGCCAGACGATTGCCATCTTTGCTTCAGCAGGCGATCCTGCAAACCTTACGATGCGCAACTCCAATCAGTTCGGTTATACCGAGGAACTTGACCTTGAGTGGAAGATACTTCTTGGCGGAAGAGCGATCATGTCTGGAAGGGGCATCATACCTGAGATAGAACCGTTCGGTTCAAGGACTCTGAAGTTCCCGTTCTCCACGGAATTCTTCACGACTCCCGGCTGGGCTCAGGGCAAGGCCGAATTCATCGAGATGTATATGAATGCCCTGTCGAAAGAACTTGTTTTCGACATCACGCTCAAGCTTCACAAGGATACATACTATGCGAAGGCAGGCTATGAGGTTGCGTTCTATCAGGATGTCATAACCGATAACATCGCAAGCCCCGTAGGCAAAGTCGATATAGGCACTTCCGGTCTTGGTGACGGATCGAGGCCCGTGGTCGATGAATCCAGACAGCTCGGTTCCGGCAGGGTTCCGGCATCCGGCATTCCGGGTCTTAATCCCGGCCTTAACGGCAATCCCGATCTTCCCGGCGTTATTGAGGATCAGGCTCTGCTTTCCGAGGAAGACAGCGGAAGAGTCGAACGTATCAATGAAGACAGCGGACTCGCAAACCTCTCTGAAGTTTACAATGCCGGATCGGCTCCTGTGGAAGAGAAGATCCTTGACGTTATCACGCACAATACCGTTTCAACGGTTCCTCACGGACTGTTTGTCGGTAAGGGTAATCTGAGGATCGGTTTCTCAAGAGAACCGGGAAGCCTTGAGAGCCTTGAGATTGCAGGATATAACTTCCTGAAGGGACCTCTCGCACCGAGCTTCTACCGCTGCCCCTCCAACATCGACAGAACGGACAGGAGCTTTATTCTCGCGAGGACCGTGTTCTCAAAGGAAAGCGATTACGAGCATATCCAGGAATCGATTAAGTTCGTGGGTTCCGAATACAGCAGCAGGGACGGCGAGTTCACCATGATCTCCCGATACAAGTCCTTTGCCATGCACGGCGAGGTTATCCTGTTCTATGAAGTGCCCCAGGCGGATACGATAAGAGTTACTCTTGAGTTCAAACCCAAGTATGACATGGTCAGATACGGCATAAGATTCCCGATCGTCAAGGATGACTGTGTATGTTCATGGTACGGCAGAGGTCCGGGCGAGTCCTACGTTGACCGTAAGAATGCCGCAAGACTCGGCGTTTACTCTGCAGGAGCCGGCAAGATCTATCATCCGTACGCGAGACCTGCCGAGAACTCATCACACACGGACACCCAGATCGTTAAGCTGACGAACGGTGACGGTGATGCGGTTGAGATCAGAAGGATCGGATACAATCCGAAGTTCGACTTCACGGTATTGCCGTACACACCTGAACAGATGAACGAGTTCCTGCATGAGGAACAGCTCATGAACAACGATTTCTGCGAATTCTTCTGTGATTTCGCTTCCAAAGAGATCGAGAGAACGAAGGACAATATCACGACCCAGCCGGTTAAGAAGGACGTTAAATACAGAGAGACATTTGAGCTCCGTCTGGTACCGAGACAGGGATTGGTTGAGGAGACATAACCGTTATGGATAACAAAGAAAGAATGCTTGCAAATCTGCCCTATAAGTCATGGATGGACGGACTTAATGAAGAGCGCATGGAATGCAAGAAGAAGCTCTATCAATACAATAACATGGAACCTGATAAGCAGGCTGAGAGGGAGAAGCTCCTCCGCGGGATCCTCGGCAAGACCAAGGAAGGTTATCTCTGCATCGAGTCGCCTTTCCACTGCGATTACGGTTACAACATAGAGGTCGGAACTGACTTTTTCGCGAACTACAACTTTATAGTTCTCGACGTCGGCAAGGTTAAGATCGGCGACCACTTCATGTGCGGACCGAACGTTCAGATCTGTACGGCCGGACATCCCATTCATCCCGAGTCAAGGAATTCAGGATATGAATACGGGATCGACATCACCATCGGTGAGAATGTCTGGATCGGCGGCAATGTACTTGTTTGTCCCGGAGTCACCATCGGCAATAACGTCGTTATCGGTGGCGGAAGCGTTGTAACCAAGGATATTCCCGACAACATGCTCGCTTACGGCAATCCCTGCCGTCCTGTCAGGGAGATCACTGAAGCAGACCGTGATTTCTATTTCAGGGACAGAAGATTCGACGTTGATGACTATAAGTGATGAATGAGAATATGCCGGCCGCCTGTTATGCCGGCGTATGTCTTTGTGAGGATGATCCATGGAAGAATTCATAATGCTTGATGAGAGCTTTCTGCCTGAGATGGCTGAGCTCTACAGAAGTGCTTTTAACGGCGAACCCTGGAATGATGACTGGAGTGACACCGTTCAGCTGAATGAATACGTCAAAGAGATATCAGGCGGTTATAGCGCCCTTAATTACGGCTTGCTGATCGACGGTAAGCTCGCGGCAATGTCGCTCGGCATGATGAGACACTGGTGGGAAGGAACCAATTACAATATCGAGGAGTTCTGCGTCTCACCTGAAATGCAAGGTCAGGGCATCGGGTCTCGCCTTATGCAGCTTGTCGAAAATGACATCCGCGAAAAAGGCCTTGCCGGAATATTCCTCCAGACTGACAACGACAAGCCGTCCTACCGGTTTTACATGAAGAACGGATTCAAAGAACTGAACTCTCATGTGAGCTTTTATAAAAGCGTAAAGGAATAATATCTGCAAGCGCTGTTGAAGTGTCCGGGTGTATTGATTCACACTTCCTTTGTATAGTTTTTGTACGGCAGTGCTATACAGTTGTTGTAACAAATGATCTCAATCCTCCTGTTTTTCACAGTAACTGTATAGCTGTACTATACAAAAACTGTGAAAAACAGCCGCTATTGTTTGTTTTTTCATAGTTATTGTATAGCTGTACTGTACATAAACTATACTTTCGGCACCGGATATACTTTAATGATGCCCAAAACGGCAAGAGACCGGGAACATGCTATTTAGGTTACAGAAATAAGTTCACTTTATCCGATTAAATGATAAACTTTATTCATATGATTCCCTGAGAGGTGATTACTATGAATAAATGGACCAGGGCGGCTATTCCGGCACTTTTGATTCACTGTTCGATCGGTACGGTCTATTGCTGGAGCACTTTCAAGGAATCGATCGCCAATGCGATCGGCATGAGCACTTTCTCTGTCGGCTGGGCATTCAGCTTTGCCATCTTTTTTCTCGGAATGTCAGCTGCTTTTGCAGGTAAGATAGTTGAGCTTAACATTCACAGATCTTCACTGATATCAGCTATATGCTTTACGGCCGGAATGGTTGGAACCGGTATTACGATCCGCTTCTTCACGGGGCCTCTGGCACTGATACTCATATATCTGTTCTACGGCTGCATAATGGGCATAGGATTGGGCATAGGATATCTGACACCGGTTAAGACACTTATGCTCTGGTTCAAGGATAATAAAGGTCTTGCTACAGGCATCTCTATCATGGGATTCGGTCTGGCAAAAGCGATCGCCACCCCGATAATGGAGATGCTTCAGAACAAGCTCGGTATCGCGCCGATGTTCCTTATCCTCGGAGGCATCTATTTCGTGATGATGATGGCAGGTCACTTCCTGCTTAAGAAGCCTGAGGGCTGGATCGAGGATAAGTCCGTCAATGACAGCTTCAAGGTAACGTCCATGTTCAGGGACAAGACCTTTATCGGAATATGGCTCATTTTTTATATCAATATTCACTGCGGTCTGATGCTCATTACATACGAGAAGCAGCTTCTCAACGAGAAGTTTGCAGGACTAGCGATACTTGCAACGATCGTCAGCATAGTGCCTTCAATAACAGCTGTCTGCAATGCTCTGGGACGTATCGGTTATTCGACTGTCTCAGATAAGATGAAGGACCGTGCGACAGTTTACGGGATAATATTCCTGTCATGCGTACTGCTCTGCGGGCTTTCAGCCCTGATCAGCAACGGCTTTGTCATCATAGCGCTCCTGATGGTGATCAATCTGGGATACGGCGGCGGATTCTCGACACTGCCCGCGCTTCTTGAGTCACGCTTCGGAATGAAGAACATATCGAAGATACACGGTCTCTCGCTTTCAGCATGGGCTGTGGCCGGAATAACAGGTAATAATCTTTCCGAGATCATCCTCTCAAACACGAACAACAATTATACGGTGATCATCGTTACCGCGATGGCTCTGTACGCTGTTGCCGGAGTTATCTATTTCACGATGGTAAAGGCGAAAAAAGCCTGAATCTACTGCCGTATTTGGAGATGATCCTTCATGACTGGGGAGACTGGTTTAAAGACTGAACGTTATGACACCCTTGACGTTGTCAGGATAATTGCAGCCTTTTTTGTCATGCTGTTCCACATAGCCTTCTCGGTACGCTATAAATACGTGTTTCTGGCATTGGGCAGATTCGCTGTGCCTTATTTCTTTATGATAAGCGGTTTCTTTTTGCTTGATCCCTACGGGAGCAGGGAGAAGTCGGTATCACGTATAAAGAGATCGCTTACAAAAACACTGAAGCTGACGGCATTTATTCTGTTGTTATACTTTGTTTTCGACACGGTCCTATCAGTTATCAAGGGTGACAGCGCATTTTTCTGGATCAGTTCCAGGATCGATGCCGGGACGGTCTTCGAACTCATCGTTTTCAACCGCACTGATTTCATCTGTCCGGTCATGTGGTATCTGCTGGCGTATATCTACGACATGCTTATACTGTGGCTTGTTGTGCGGTTCAATAAGCTGAACATGGCATTTTTCCTGATACCGCTGCTCCTGGCCGCAAATTGGGTAAGCACCAGTGTGTTTAAGCTTGACTGGTATTATCAGGGCAACTGGCTCCTTACGGGCCTGCCGTTTATACTGACAGGTATCCTGATCCGCCGGAAGATGAAAGAGATTGACAGATTAAGCAATCCGGTCCTCTGGCTGATATTTATTGCCGGTATTATCATCACGGTGGCGGAATCACTGACATTGTATGAACAGGTGCTCTATATCGGAACTTTTCCGCTTGTTACGGGTTTATTCCTTCTGGCACTCCGTTCGAAGATCAAATGGCCGGCGTTTATATCACGGCATTCACGTGATGTTTCATTATGCGTTTTTGTGATCCATTGCTTCATAAGCGGTCTGATAATAGATGTTTTCGGGATCCCGCAGGGTGCATATGAATATATGCATCCGTTAGTGGTCTTTTCATTGTCAGTATTATCAGGCATCCTGTTCGTGATACTGAAGAAGGAATTTCAGCTGCGGAAGTCCGTAAAGGCCTGATATTCTTGCGTTTTCAGCGAAAAATGCTTTCAAATGCAATTGTTGGAATTGAATGATTTTTGTTAAATCGATTTGATGTAATTGGTTAATTTAATCAATTCGCATATTATTTTTTATGCACTTGCACAGCGATAGAATTAAATCAACTCGGAATAAAGGAGGGGATCATATGAAAACGAGTAAGATCACAAGAATCCTCTGCGCAGGCATGACTGCAGCATTGATGGCAACATCATTCACGGCATGCAGCAAGACAGAGGAGACCACAACAGAAGCAGAAGAAACAAAAGCCAGCGAGACAACTGCCGCTGAGACGACTGCTGCAGAGACAACTGCGGAGGCTACAGAGGATGCTTCACAGTTCACATTGCCTGAGAAGTTTGTTTTTGACGGTGATTTTGAGCTTCAGGTAGTAGGTTATGAGTACTTCGACACAGGTGACAAGTACGAGTATGACATTCTCAATGTCTACTATGACTTTACTTCTTTAAGCGACAGATTCACAAAGGTCAATGCAATTTACTGGTCTGCAACGCAGAATGGCGAAGAGCAGAAGTTCAGTCCGTCTTCCAATTCCACGTTTAACAACATGGATTTCAACGACAATATCTGGCTCTATCTCCAGAAGGGAACAACTCTCCGCGGCATGGCTGAGTTCTCGACGATCAAGGGCAATACCGATGTAGTAACAATTGGTATCGGTTCTGACAGCAACAATACCCAGTACTTTGATGTAGATCCCAAGTGGGAGATGCCTGACATCCGTCACGAGGATTTTGAGGTTGCAAAGGTTTCGAATCCCGCATTCGGCCCCGGCGGACTCACAGAAGGTGATTCACCCAGCGGTAAGTTCTCCATCAAGGTAAATGACGTTACCGGCGTATTCAAGGGAACTGATCTTGACCGTGACAGCAATATCGTTGATCACAAGGTTATCGGTATTTCTTATACATGGACAAATACAAGCGGCAAGGAAGACAATGCATTCATGGTTGCTTCCGGCAGCTGCTATGTATTCCAGGATGGTATTTCCCTGAACACCACAGGTTCACCTAAGGACTCTGAGGATGCAGGAAAGACACAGGCAGATCTTCCTCAGTATGAGAAGATCGAAGACGGTGATACCATCACATATACTGCATACTATAAGCTCCGTTCTGACAGCCCGATCGAGATCGTATTCAGGGATTTCATGACTCAGGATGTCTTCATCGACGTAGTTTATGAGGTTCCTGCAGCTTAAACTTTAGTTGACTCTATAACTTTTTTGGCCAGGGGCTGTTCCGGTTTTCCGGGACAGCCTTTTTTATCGTCATTATCCTTGAAAGCGAATAGTTATGTATAATAAAAAGCGGGCTGCACGGAGGTTTTGCGAATGAAGGCGGATTCTATTACAGACAGAAAAAGCAATAAGAAATTTATGCTTTTGTCTGTTATAGGAATCATTATGGTAGTGGATCTCCATTGCGATTTTGCGCTTAATCTGTTGAATTTTGTAATCCCTTATGAATCTTTCTTCATACCTTTATTCATTTTCATTTCCGGGTATTTTAACAAGGTTGATGACAGAACTGATCTTAAAGGTTATTTGAAGAGAAAAGCGAAAAAACTTCTTTTGCCATATCTTGTAATAAGCATTCTTATGTTCTGGCTTGAGTGGGCCATAAATAGTTGCAAATACGGATCATTGCAGCCGGTTACTCAGGAGACTTTATTAATCCCGTTCGTAAATGTCATTACAGTCGGTTATCCTGTGCTGCTTATGAGTCCGATGTGGTACGTGATCGCTTTCTTTGGGGTTACGCTGGTCTATGCTGTCCTGAAAAAACTCATTGGAAGCAAATGGAACAGTATTGTTGCTCTATCCGTTTTCTGCCTGCTTAATATACTGGTTGTATGGAGTGCCAAGACATTTAAGGACAGCCAGGTATTCTTTCTTTTGCTGCTTCCGATGAAAACTGTCTTCTTGTTGCCGTTTATGGAATTAGGCGGTATTTACAGAGAAAAAATAGAACCAAAGACAAACGATATCAGGATCGGATGGAAGATCATCATGCTGATGGCATTGATCGCATTAAATGTTGCCAGGATGAAGATCCTTCCGGATCCCGGAGACATCGAATTCGGTGGTCTGTATGCCCTGTTGGGTTTCTCCAGTCCGTATTACGTCACTCCTTTGATATCTTCAGTTATAGGCATCCTGTTTTGGATAACGTTAGTTGAAGTTCTGGGAAAAGTGTTTTATGAGAATAGAGTCGTTAACTATATTTCCGAAAACACTTATTACATTATGGGATTCCATCTGTTGTGTTTTAATCTGATCAATTGCGTTCTGTTATTCATCAACAACAATATTCACAAATTACCGGGCTTTGACATCGGTTCTCTCAGATCGATGCCATACTATATTTGGGACCGGTATCCGCTGTTTAAGTTTATATATTTGATTCTGGGTGTTGCCGGTTCACTGTTAATAAAGTTGGTTTTTGACAAGATCATCAGAGCGGTCAGGAAATCAAGACCTCAGACATAGAGATTCAAAACATTTTCCATCCCGGTTACGCTGTCTCGTTCAGAACGGTCTGAATGCGTTTCTGCATGACGGTAATGACGTCGTCGAGTGATTTTTCTCCTGCAAAATAGGATGATGATTCTTCACGCAGGATCTGTTCGATGGCTCCGCCTGCATTGATACCGGCGTATGATGAAGACAGTATGTCAATGTATTTGCCGATCGATTCCTGCGGTACGTTTCTTGCGTTGTATATGCCGTATTTCTTCTCAAGATCTATCTCGGCATTATACATGTTTAACTGTTCTTCGGCGATGGTTCTGAGAGCTGCGCGGTTTACCGGATTCCCGTACATCGTCTTCTGGATGTCGTAGGAGAGCAGAAGCTTCGCGAACTCCGTGCAGGCATCCGGATATGATGTGTTGACCGACACGCTCACGAATTCGTGAGAGATGGTTTGCGGACCTCTGCCGTCAAAGGAGGGAAGACCGTAAATACCCAGACCGTCACCGTATCTGATGTAACAGTCGATATAATCATAGAAAGAGGAAAGATCCCCGTATACGGCTCCTGTCCTGCCGTCAAGTGAGGCATTTCTGCTGTCGATGGCGTCTATGGTCTCCTGTACGGCTTCACTGTGCTCGGTAAGAGCCGTTTTGTATACGTCATTTTCCGACATGTCTTCTTCGCTTCCGTATTCTTCAACGAAAAGCACCAGTTCACGGAATTCGTCCCCGTTAAGATGCACCTTGCCGTCATAGATAAAGACCTCGCTCATGTTCATGAAGAGTTTGGTGAAATATTCCGCTTTGCCAAGCTTATAACCCGGCGTCTTGCTCATGGGATCCGTGCCGTTGCATACTTCATCAACGAATCTTACATAGGAATCAAAAGTGAATCCGTTTTGTCCCTGTGGAACGTTTGATGAAGCAGTGATTATTCCGGATGCCGATATGTCAAGAGGAACACGGTATATCGCGTCACCGCTCTTTGCCGCATCAATGGCATTTCCGAAATACTCTTCCTTATAAGATCCGTCATTCAGATCAAGATATGGTGCCAGATCGATGTATTTGTTTTTGTCAGACGGTTCCTGAGCGGGATCATAGGTAAGATAGATGTCAGCATCAACTTCCTTGTATGTGCCGTTTTCTTCCACTGGAAGAACATATTTCAGAAAGAAGGAACCGTTGCTTTTGTTGAATTGCTGAAGAGCAAAGAAATCCGAGCGTTCAGGTGTGAACTCATTGTTGGTGGAGATTATGAGTTCGGTTTTTCCCGCGTTTGGATTGGAATCGGCGCGGGTAAGGCGCATGATCCTGTATCCGGTTGAACTGCTGTACCGTTCATATGATTCATATCCAAGTATCATCTCGCTTCCGTCATCGGAAACATAAAGGAGCTGTGCTTCACCGACATCACAGACAAGCGCATCAATATCGATATAATCGCATATCGGCGTGAGTTCGCCTGTTGAATTGTCAACGAAACTGAAACCGTTGTAATCTCGCGCAACCGTTTTGCCGGACGCGTATTCCAGCCAGTATCCCGAAGTGCCGTATAAGCCTTTCAGTTCTTCTATTTCTCCTGTTGAAGGATCAACCGATACAAAGATATCCTCTCCGGTGTTGAGATATACAGGGAGCATTACCTTACCGTCATCTGTCGGAATGAAACTGCCTGAGCCTTCGACAAATCCGTTGATGTAATTGTCCAGATAGAGCTCTTCAAAAGAGCCGTCAGGCCTGACAAGGGCAAAAGTCTCTATCCATGAATTGACATACAGCTTATAAAGCGTATAGCCGTCAGAAGTATATATGTCTTCAATAAATATCTGATTATCATAGTAATTATAGACATCGGGGATCGTGAGTGCTTTTCCGTTCAGGTAATAGGCATTGATCGAGAGTTTGGAATCAAATACCTGTTCAAGTATGTTGAGCTCGCCGTTGAATAACCATGCTTTCTGAATTGCCTTGTAGATGCCGTCGCCCGCGACCGGATCAAAGTCCGTACGGTCCGTAACAACGCCGTCGTATGAAAACTCCAGTATCGATTGTTCATAAAGACTGATATAGTCTTCGTCGGTCATTTTGCTTATGTCACCGTCGAAATGTTTTACTGCTTCAGCCATAACATAGATATTGTCTTCGTTTGCTCCGACTGTCTCGAAATAACAGTATTCGTAATCTTCCGCAGGGTAGAGGTCTGAGACTTCAAAAGAGGAACACTCATACCATGTATCAGTATCCTTTATTGTTCTGTACTCTCTTTTCCTGGAAGAGCAGGATGCAGCTGATGTGGCGAATGCCAGCACCAGTGATAATGAAATAAGCTTTGTAGCAGTTCCTTTTTTCATGAGTTTATTGTAAACCAATAACGGTGATAAAAGAGTTAAGAATCAGGTAACATTTATCAGCTCTGCTTGATTTGAAAAGGGAATAGAAATAAGATTTTCTCATGAGCAGGATATTGATCGTTGAAGATGATGAAGATATCGGTGCAGTGCTTCAGAGGGAACTCGAGAAGGACGGCATGGAAGTCTTTCGTGCATTGACAGGCACCGAAGGCCGCCTGATGCTCGCCAAAAATCCGGACCTCATACTCATGGATCTCATGCTTCCGGGACTGACGGGGGAGGAACTCCTTACACATATTCCCAGACAGATCCCCGTAATAGCCGTAAGTGCGAAGTCTTCCGTTGACGATAAAGTATCACTGCTTTCCGGCGGATGTGTCGACTATATAACCAAGCCCTTTGACATCAAGGAACTCAAGGCAAGAGTCGGTGCCGCGCTCAGGACTGCGGGAGCCGGGAAACCGGGCGCCAGGATCACCTGCGGAGAGATGGTCATAGATACTGATAAACGTGAGGTCACAGTAGAAGGCAAGGAATTAAAGCTTACAAGGACAGAATACGCGATATTGAAGATGCTCGCAACGAGCGGCGGACGCGTAATCTCAAAGTCGGAACTGCTTGATCTTATAAGGACTGATACTCCTGACTGTACTGAAAGCTCTGTGAAAGTACATATAAGTAATCTTAGAAAGAAGATAAAAGACATTACTGACACGGAATTCATAGAAGCGGTGTGGGGAATAGGATTCAAGCTAAAAGGAGATTCATAAATGGATAATGTGCTTTCTATAAATGGACTGTGTAAGGACTATGGAAAGTTCCATGTCCTGAAAAATGTTGATCTTGATATACCTAATGGTTCGATATTCGGTCTCGTCGGAAGAAACGGTGCGGGAAAGACCACCATGATGAGGATAATCACGGGTCTTGCCGAACCGACTTCAGGCACATACAGTATTGGCGGTGTCTCAAGTAACGACAGGAAGATCTTAAGTGTCCGCAGAAGGATGGGCTCCATTATCGACAGTCCGGCGATCTACCGCAATCTGTCAGCCTATGACAATGTCAAGCTTCAGTATATTAATCTTGGAATGACATCTTTCGAGAGCATTCCGGAGCTGCTGGAACTCGTCGATCTTCAGGGAACGGGCAAGAAGAAAGCGGGCAAGTTCTCGCTCGGTATGAGACAGCGTCTCGGAATAGCCGTCGCGCTCTGCGGGAAGCCGGATATCCTGATCCTTGATGAACCGATCAACGGCCTTGATCCGCAGGGAATCATCCAGATGCGTGAGATCTTATTGAGGATCAATCATGAGAGACATACGACCATCCTTATCTCGAGCCATATCCTTGAGGAATTGTCAAAGCTCGCGACTCATTATGCATTCATCGAGAAAGGTGAGATATTACAGACCCTGAGCAGCAGGGAACTGATGGGTAAAGTCCGCAAAGCCTCAAGGCTTAAGGTGTCTTCCACTGAATTGCTCTGCCCGGTCTTTGACCGTGAGGAGATCGAATACAAGGTTGAAGATGACGAGAGCCTCGATATCTTTTCCGACATTACTGCCAGCAGGATAGTGGGACTTGCAAATGAGGCAAATGTTGAAGTCATAAGCATTACCGAGAATAACGAGAGCCTGGAAGGTTATTTCATGAACCTTGTCGCGAAAAGGGACGGGATAACATGATCTGCGCATTAAGGTCATCATTCTGCAGATTTGTCAGGACGGGCCTTTTGGCAAAGGTGCTGATCTTCTCGCCGGTCTTGAGTCTTATCATTATCCTTCACACATGTGCGGAACACCTTATGATGTATCTTCTGAACAGACCGCGCTTTCTTGATAACAGCTTCATAATCATCAACTGTCTGAAGCTTGTGGTCGTGATCCCTTTTGCGGCAGCGGTATTCTGTACGGTGTTTACGGGAAACGATTTTTCCTCGCGTACGGTAAACAACAGGATCGCAACGGGGATCCCGAGGTTCGCCGTCTATTTTGCCGATCTCATGGTATCCTTGTTTGCAACTGTTTTATCGATACTTATCGCGGTTTTTGTTTTCGTTGTTTTCGCGAAAACAGTACCCGTGAAAGAGAACATCGAGTTGAACCGGCAGCTTGCGGAAGCCGCCGGCAGCGTGATCCTCATCTGTATGGCATTCACATCGTTCTTCGTAGTATTTCAGTTCTTTTTCAGTAACAGACTGCTGGCTGTCATTGTCTCGGCTCTGATCATCCTGGGTCTAATGATGTCTGCTTCAGCGATATATTCCATGCTTGAGGAACCCTACAGATATTACGTGAAGATCGATGAGGAGACGGATACTTACGAATGGCGCATAAACAAAGAGTACATAGGCGGTACACCACGTAAGATACTTACTTTTGTTTACGACGTTGATCCATACAGCGTTATGAACGACCTTATCGAAGGCGGCCTGGAAGTTGCGTATGAAGAGGACCTTTCCAAGAAGAATATCACTTCCGGTGCAGTCATTGTTTTGAGTACTGCCGCGGGATTTACCTCTGTGAAGAAGAAGGAGTTTGCGTAAGACATGAAGAAAATTCTGTGCGGAATGTTTTACAGACTCTTCAGGGGCTATGAATTATGGGCTCTGCTTGTTCTGATGTTTATAATTTCCCTGCTTATGAACTTCACCATTATCCGCAGTGAGGACTTTAATTCGGCATTACGGAGCGGTCATGCCGTCCGGATCGATTATGATCATGGCAAAAAGAATGTCAGTATCGATTCTTCAAATGTAAAGCAATACCGTTTTGAGAGCCTCGGGATCAGTGCATATGATCTTTACAGATCAGAGACCGAAGCAATCCCCGATACGACAGATAAGATCATTAACGGTGATTTCAATTTTGCCGTGAAAGAAATGCATCTGCTCTTTAAAGCTTTGATGAGTCTGTACATTATGCCTTCTGTTCTGATGGTGATCTTTATTCCGGTCTTTTTCGGAAGAATGTTCAGTGACGGAACACTTAAGAACATTATCGCGTGCGGTCACAGTAAGGGCAGTATCTATTTGTCCTCGCTGCTTCTGACCTGTATGCTCGATACGGTGCTGCTTATAATGAATCTGGCATCCGTGATCCTTTGGTGTGCATATTTTGAATGGAAGCCGCCGGTATATCTTCCTGCCGTACTATTCTATATCGTTCTGATGCATATGCTGGTACTGACATTATCCGCCATAAGTCTTTCGGTTCTCTTTGCATGCTCGAAGAAGACGACATCTTTCATAGCCGGTTTTCTGATCATGGTTTATATTTTGGTTCCCGGTGCAAGTATTGCAGCCGATTTTCTTGTATCCAACAATTCCAATATAGATACCAGAAAAGAAGACTATATTGAACTCAGGGATATCGTGACAACAAACAGGATGAACAGTGTTGATCAGAGATTCAGTCTGTCAGATTTCAACATATATTACTATTACAAAGGCAGAAAACTGGATATTTACGGTGAATACGGACTCCTCCCGGGTGTAAGAGGAACGCTGCTCGCAATAATGTATATGGATCCGGGTATGATCGCCCACTTTGGAAACATTATGTCTGAGTACATGATGGTCCGTGACGGTCTGGTGACTATAAATCTTGTGTCATGCACATTCTGGACCGCTATCTCGACCGGCATAGGATACCTGGTGTTCAGGAAAAGGGAGATACACTGCTGACAGTTTTATTTTCGCGTTCATGTCCACGGCGTGTGGTATCATTGACCATATGAAAAGGATGGTACCGCTGTTTTGACAATACTGATAATTCTGTGCATCGTGCTTGCAATAGCGCTGGCCGCGGCGGTCGTCAAGATCGTTCTCTTAAGACGTGGTTTTGATGAACTGACCGATAACATAGAAGACCAGGTGAAAGGCAGCACACAGGTGCCGGTCACCCTTACGACATCGGATCCTCACGCAAAGCGGGCCGCGGAGACGATAAACAGGGAGCTTACCAACCTTCAGAAAGAACGCAATGAATATCTCGACGGGAACCGCAAGGTCGCCGAAGCCGTTACAGGGATATCGCATGACATAAGAACGCCTCTTACGGCGATCAATTCGTATCTTGACCTTATGGCTGATGAGAAGGATGAGGAACTCAAGGCACAGTATCTTGAACGCATCAAGAGCCGTACTCTTTCCCTGAGTGACCTTGCGGATGAACTCTTCAAATACAGCACTTCCGCCGATCCCGCGCGTTATCCCGTGCAGAGTGACAGATCTTCTTCAGAGCCGGTCGATATATGCCGTATCCTTGAAGAATGCATTCTTTCTTTCTATGCGGCATTTAAGAATAAGGGGATAGAGCCCAAGATAGAACTGCCCGATAATCCTGTTCCCGTACTGTGTGACAGAAAGAGCGCGAACAGGATATTCGAGAACATAATAAGCAATGCGCTGAAATATGCGGACGGTGCGCTGGATATCATGCTTGATGATTCGGGGTGCGCGACTTTCAGCAATCCCGCTCCGGATCTTACGCCGGTGTCGGCAGCCAAGCTTTTCGACAGATACTATACTGTCAATGAAGGAAATGCGTCCACGGGACTGGGGTTCTCGATAGCAAAGGAACTCATAACCAGAAACGGCGGAACGATCGAACCGGAACTCAGGGACGGAATCCTGTCGATAATAGTGAAGTTCCGCAAGCCCGATTAAGGAGGACTGTGATCATGTGTTTGTTCTGTGATATTGCCGCGCATAAAGTGCCAGGCGTTTATGTGGTTAATGAGACGGATATGACTATATCCTTTCTTGACATTGCTCCCGCCAACGAAGGTCACGTTCTGATAATCCCGAAGCTTCATGTGGATTCCATTGTTGATCTGCCTGATGAATACGTGCAGGAGATCACCGGTGTTGCAAGAAAACTCGTTAAGGCTTTTGAGAAAGTCTACGGCGCAAAAGGCTATGGCATAATGCAGAACGGGGGAGCCAACTGCGAGTTCGGTCATTTCCATCTCCATGTTTTCCCGAGGCTCGAGAATGACGGCTATGACTGGATATATCCTGAGGGAGAGAAGGAAGTCTCCGAAGGAGTTGCAGCCAAGCTGAAAAACGCCATGCCGAACTGACGTTTTCTTACGCAACAGCTGGTTGCTTGTTTTTGCCTGATATGAGGAACATACTAGAGCCATAAACAACAAAGGAGACAGCATATGGAAACCAAAGATATACTCAGAAAACTCCGTGAAGACAATAATCTGACACAGGATCAGATGGCCGACAAGCTCATGGTTACAAGACAGGCGGTAAGCCGCTGGGAAGTAGGCGATACCCAGCCGAACACTGAGACGCTTAAGATCCTCTCCAAAGAATTCAACGTGTCAATCAACACTTTGCTCGGAAGTCCGAGACAGCTGATCTGCCAGTGCTGCGGAATGCCGCTCGCGGAAGACAGCATGATCAGCAGGGAGCCTGACGGAAGCTATAACGAGGAATACTGCACATGGTGCTATACGGACGGTGATTTCGTCTACCAGTCAAAGGATGCCCTGATCGACTTCCTGATCGGTCATATGCCTAACCCCGATAACCTGTCTGACGCTGACAGAAGGATCCAATATAACGGGTATCTGTCTCAGCTTGATCACTGGAAGTGATTACGATAGTCTGATCTACAGGGGTGTCCCGGGAGTGACATTGTTCACTTCGGAGGCACCCTTTTTTGCATTTCACCTTCGATTTTTCGCCACTTACCGCATTTCAGAACACGGCAAAGAAATGCTTTGCTACTATGTGGCCATCAGGCAAAAAGGGAGGTGAACAAAATGATCAGAAGATTCATGCAGAGCAGGTGGTGGAATCTGACAGCGGCCTTGACATCGCTTGCAACGGCAGGTTACGCAGTCTATATGGCAAAAACATATCATGTGATAATGGTCTGGATCCTGATGGCTTCATTATTCATGACGGTCTATGAGTTCGTGAAATTCGCTGCGCACCGCAAGGCGGCTTGATGTAACATAGATGTATATTTTCGGGGAGGCTTTCGCGAAGTGAAAGTAAACATTGACATATCGGCAGAATACAGAGAGCCTTTTGCGGTTATCCATACCGATAAGGTAACAGATGAGATCCAACGCATGATCGATGTGTTCAGCAGCAGTGAGACACCGGTAACGGCTTTCCAGAACGAGGAGGACATAGTCGTTCTGCAGCCGAATGAGATATACATGGTCAGGGTTGAGGACGGTGATACGATGATCTACGGAGCCAGGGACAGATACCGTTCGCGCAAGAGACTCTACGAACTGGCTCAGCAATTGGGAAAACAGTTTATGCAGATATCGAAAACGACACTTGTCAATCTGTCTTACATGGACAGCATCGAGCCGGGATTCAGCGGAACGCTTCTTTTGAAGCTGAAGAACGGCAGCAAGGATTATGTGTCCAGGAAATATCTGCCGGAATTCAAGAAATATCTTGGTCTATAAGGAGATAACAGAAATGGGAAAAGCAATAAAAGATCTGATTAAGAGTACGGTGATAAGCATCGGAATGGCACTGACGATATTCTGTATTGTCGGAATCGTATTCGATGTGGCATATGGCGGAAACTTCAGTCTTGAAGGATATCAGTTTACAAAGATGGTGGCCGGCAGTGCGCTGGTCGGAATCGGATTCGGTGTCCCGACTGTTGTATATAACAGCGAGAGACTGCCTATGCCGGTCAAGGTCATTATCCATATGGGTATAGGTTGTGTCATCTACACTTTGGTGGCTTACGCGGTCGGCTGGTTCGGAGGTTCAGCAACGTTTGCGCAGGGACTTATTATCGCTGCGGCCCAGCTCGTAGTGGCATTCATAATATGGTTTTGCTTTATGTGTTTCTACCGCAGGGAAGCTAAAAAGTTAAATGAGAAGATCCAGTCATTAAAACGTTAACCAATTACCTGACAATTGCCGAATTTGAACTCTGATAATCAAAGCCTCCTTCTGTATAATCTCGCGGAAGGAGGTTTTATAATGAAAACCGACAGGATAATAGGAATCATATTGGCTGCATCGATATTCTTTACCGGCTGCAAAGCCGATATCAAAAAGAATGAGACAGTCATTGACTGGTCTTCTGATGCATTGGGGAGTGCGGAAGAGACCGTGACTGTAACAGAAGAGACGACAACTGAGACGGAGAAGATACTGTTTGAATTCAATCCGCATGTTTATTCGGGAGTGCTCGCTCAGGAGATACCGCAGGAATCGTGGGATTCGTTCTATAATCTGTGCGATGCACTGCGCAAAGGAGAGACAACGTTCGAGTGTTCAAGTCAGGAAGCCTACGATTTTGCCATGAATGTAAGCACGCTGGCGAGTCTTTTTCCGGCCGCGTGCCTGAAGGTGTCAGGCGAGAGCAATGACGGTTCGGTCCCGTATGAGAACGGTGTCGGACGGATCTACTACAACATGCCGGTCGAGGAATTCGTTGCCAGAGAGGCTGATTTTGAAGCACTTATCACTGTTATCCTCAACAGCGCACTCGAGTATGACGACGATGATTTCGAGAAGTGTCTAAAGCTCTATCTTTATGTCGCGGAAAACTATGACTACCGTTATGACGAAGACGATAACAATAACGAAAGCGGTTTCGTCTACCAGACATTCATGAGCAAAAAAGGCGTATGTGTGGATTATGGTGCCGTTTACGGCTATCTTCTGCTGCAGGTCGGAATAGACGCGCTCGATATCGGGTGTTTCGAGCCTGACATGTGCCATGCCTGGACATATGTCGTGCTTAACGGTCAGGGGTATCATGTCGATACGACGTGGGCTTTGACATCATGTTATGAAGGCATGGATGATGTCTATCTTGATTATTTCCTGATGAGCGACGAAGACCGCAATCAGGACGGATGTCTTGTGCGCGATCTGTCGATGCAGGCTCTCCCGCAGTTCTTCCTTAGTCAGTCAACGATAAAGCTCAAGGCTGACGATGAGCAGTATTCATTTCCCGATTACTCGACGTTCGTGTCTTTGGACGAGGAGAATAAGATCCTTTACTACAAAGACATGTACGGGAATATCGGGGAGATGGCTTACGCGTGAACAGAGGAGCCCCTGCCGTCAAATGATCATTTGGCTGTCCCGGCTGTGCCCTGTCCGTAGTCGCTGAAGGAATTCTTGTAGATTACTGATTTCCCGTCTCCTGCAATGCCGAAAACAGGATCGCTTGACGAGCCGGGTGTCATGGAACTGAAATTCTCTTCGAACATGTACATGCGTGAATCGATCATGTCGAGTTCGTGAAGCATCATTGCTTCGGGCGTGCTCGGAACCCTGATGGCGCCCCATTCGGGCTGACCGTGGTGTGATGCGAGCATGTGCTTGAGCATCGCTACCTGTTCGGCATTGTAAGAGCGGCCTCCTGCAGCCTGGTTCTGTCTCCAGACTTCGCGGTCTATCATCTCGATGCCCAGAAGGGAATGACCGAACAGATTGCCCATGTCAGTGTATGTGGCTATCCCGGTATCGGACGTCCTGATCTCGAGCAGCTTGCCGATATCATGAAGCGCGGTGCTGCAGACCAGGACCTCGCGGTTGAGCAGCGGATAGATCTCACAGACGGCATATGCCGTCTTGAGCATCCTGTATGTGTGATATGCGAGTCCGCCGTATATGTTGTGATGCATTGTCTTGGCGGCTGAAGATCTGGTAAATGCACTGATGTTGGACGCAATGATCCTTACTGCCAGTGCCGTAAGCGAGAAGTCATCTGAAGGAACATCCGTCCCTGAGAGATCATAAGACCTTCCGGAGGACTGCTTGATAAGCGTTATGATGTCGGAAACGAGTTTGGCGGGATCTATGGGAGGGAGCTTTACCAGATCCTTGAGCTCATCCTCAGGGAGCTTGACGGGATTGATGTTGTTTACCTTGTAACTGCGGTTTCCCTTATATTCGGTCACTTCAAGCGTAACTACCGCGGTAGAACCCTCTTCGATCCCTGCTTTGGCGAGATCTTTTCTGGTCGAGTCAAAGATCAGGGCGGTGATGCTGTCCGTGCCGTCGCTTAAGGTTATCTTGATCATCGGTTTGTTATTTGCAGTTGAAGTCTGGGTGAGTGCGGAGACTACGGTATCAGTCTCGTAAGTACCCAGTTCCATTGTATTAAACTTGATTATTGCCATGTTTAACTCCTTGACGGATTATATTTTCGACATAATGGTAGCATTACACGCCGTTCAATTCTATAAGTTGATGATTGAATGAAACGTTATTCGTGCTAAAATGGGCGCGAGCTGTCCTAAAAGAGGACCTGCGGAAAGAATCATGATTTAATTCTGGAGTTAGTCAAACGATATGAGATACAGGCTGGCGTGCTTTGATCTTGACGGAACGCTGATCAACACTTTGGGTGGGCTCACCCGGAGTCTTAATGCGGCGCGCAGGATGAATAACCTTCATCCGCAGACTGAAGAGCAGGTCAAGACGTTCATTAACAACGGTGTCGTGAAGATGATGGAGAAGAGTCTTGCGGCTGACAGAAAGCATTATGATTCAGACATGAAGCAAAGGCTGCTGAAGGATTATGTGGCATATTACAACTCCCACTATCTTGATGATACGCGCCTTTATGACGGCATAGGCGAAGTGCTTATACGTCTGAAAGCGGACGGAATGCTTCTTGCATGCATAACCAACAAGGATGACGAACCGGCGCAAAGGCTAATAGAACACTTTTTCCCGGGTGTTTTTGATTATGTCTGCGGTTCCAAAGCAGGGATCGCCAGAAAGCCTTCCGCTGAACCCGTGGAGCGTTGCCTTGCTTCTCTCGGGATACAGAACAGTGAGGCCGTCTATGTCGGTGATTCGGAGGTCGATATCCTTACGGCGGCAAACAGCGGAGTGGACTGCATCAGCTGCACCTGGGGCTACCAGACACGCAGGTTCCTGGTCGAGAAGGGCGCATTGTTCATTTGCACCGAGCCCATAGATCTGAGAAACATAATGAGATAACGCCATGACGGATAATCCAAGAAAACCAACGACTAGATCAAGGCTCCGCCTTATCGCGGAATGCGGCATCCTGGCCGCACTGGTCTTTATCGGAACGGAACTGAGGATCCCAACGTCTTTGGGATACATGAACCTTGGTGACGGCGTTATACTCATAGCATCATATTTTGCCGGTCCCGCTGCTTTCTTTCCGGCAGCCATCGGATCTGCGCTTGGTGATCTGATCGCAGGATATCCTGCTTATATCGCTCCGACGTTTCTGATAAAAGGGCTTATGGGCCTTGTTGCCGCTCTGATAATGAAGATGCCGGGCGGAAAAAAGGCCGCCGATGTCCTTATAAGGGTATTTGCCGGGATCATTGCGGAACTCATTATGGTTGGCGGATACTTTGTGTTCGAGTCGCTGATCTACGGTAAGGAGGCCGCAGCAGGTGCCCTGGTCTTTAACCTTATTCAGGGCGGTGTCGCAATACTGCTGGCTATTCCGCTTACCTTTATGATCAAATTCAGGAAACAGGTATAAGTTCCGCGTTTTGTATTCGCGCTATGGTGGATTATAATCTAACCGTAATCCTTTGACAGAAGGAGCGTGTCTTATGAAAGATTATGATGTCATCATTATAGGAGCCGGTCCAGGCGGAATATTCTCAGCGTATGAATTAGTTAACTTAAGACCTGATCTTAAGGTCGCTGTTTTCGAGGCCGGAAAACCTCTTGAGGAAAGAAAGTGTCCCATAGACGGTGATAAGGTCAGGAGCTGCATCAACTGCAAGTCCTGCGCGATAATGCGGGGTTTTGGCGGCGCAGGTGCGTTCTCCGACGGGAAATACAACATCACGAATGATTTCGGCGGCACGCTCTACGAACATATTGGCAAAGAGAAAGCCCTTGAACTCATGAAGTATGTTGACGGGATCAATCTTGCCAACGGCGGAGAGGGAACAAAGCTTTACACGACAGCCGGTTCATCATTCAAAAAGATATGTCTTGAGAACAGACTCCATCTGCTCGATGCTTCGGTAAGGCATCTCGGAACGGATAAGAACTATCAGGTGCTTGGCAATATCTTCAATGTGCTCAAGGATAAAGCCGATTTCTTCTTTAATTCACCGGTAGGCGACCTGAAGGTAAAAGAAGACGGCACATATGAGATCGAGTGCTCCGGAGAATATTATACGTGCAAAAAGTGCATCGTGTCGGTGGGACGTTCCGGAAGCAAATGGATAGAGAAAGTCTGCAGTGAACTTGACATAGAGACACACTCGAACAGAGTGGATATCGGGGTAAGGGTCGAACTCCCCGCAGTCGTTTTCTCAGACCTTACGTCTGAACTTTATGAGAGCAAGATCGTTTACCGCACGGAGAAGTTCGAGGACAAGGTGAGGACTTTCTGCATGAACCCGTACGGATATGTGGTCTCCGAGAATACGAACGGCATCGTTACCGTTAACGGCCACAGTTTTGACGCGCCGGAACTGCAGTCTGAGAATACGAATTTCGCGCTTCTCGTGTCAAAGCATTTCTCTGAACCGTTCAAGGATTCGAACGGTTACGGCGAATCCATAGCAAGGCTCTCGAACATGCTCGGAGGCGGAGTTATCGTCCAGCGCTTCGGTGACCTGACGAGGGGAAGAAGATCGAACGCGTCAAGGATAGAGGAATCCACGGTGAGACCCACGCTTAAGGCAACGCCGGGCGACCTGTCGCTTGTTCTGCCTAAGAGGATCCTTGACGGAATAATCGAGATGATCTACGCGCTCGACAAGATCGCTCCCGGAACTGCCAATGATGACACACTTCTGTACGGTGTGGAAGTCAAATTCTACAACATGGAAGTTGCTATAAATGACAGACTGGAGACCCGTTATCCGGGACTTTACGTGATCGGCGACGGAAGCGGAGTTACCCATTCGCTGTCACATGCTTCGGCATCAGGAGTTTTCGTTGCGCGCGAGATCGCAGGTGAGTGAGATCATTTCCTGTTTTTCCTGATAAGTAAGACAATGACAATGACTAAGCATACGGCTGTTACTGCAGTTGTTGCGAGTCCGCCTTCGGGACCGAATGATCCGCCTGTAATGAGCGTGGAAGCATTGTTTCCGTATATCGCGGTAACAATGGAATTGGCGGAATCATTACCGGAGACCTGCAGACCGTAGATGTTTCCCTGTGTAAGGTTCCATGCGGTGTGCATTGCCGACGTCATCCATATGTCGCCCGTAAGGTAATAGATCAATGCGAAAAGGACCGCTATCAGCACGAGATTGACCGATGCGAGCGGAGTGTACCCTTTGTTGAGCGAATGCATTGCCGAGAACATGATCGAGGATACGATTATTCCTACGGCGGGCTTGAATCTCTTCGAGAACGACCTGAGCATGAATCCTCTGAACATGAGCTCTTCGGAAGCACCCTGGGGGATCCACATTATGACGTTGAACAGGAACACTCCAAGTCCTGAGAGACTGAGGCTGAAGCCGGACAAACTGATCTGGCCGGTAAGGATCATTATGGCAACGGTGCACGACATCATCAGGAATCCGAATACAAGTCCCAGAAGGTAATGCGAGATGATGTGCTTTCTGTCAGACAGGGGATATCCGCATGCAGAGATCTTTTCTTTGATTCCCTTGATCCTCCAGACTCTTCCGGCATGTATGAAGTATGTGATGATGACCAGTACATATCCCAAAGCCATAAGAGCAAGGAAGAGCGGATCCCTGAAGAAGATACCGAAGACCTCAAATGTTTTGTCGAAAATTTCCGGCAATGATTTTACGTTTGAAAGATCACTGATGAAATCCGAATATTCAGCCTTCCTCATGTAGGAGACGGCTACCGGAATCATGGCAAGTGTCTGATAGACAGAAAGGACTACGAGCGGATAGAAAGCTTCATTGATGATGAAGTTCAGATTGTCATAGCCCTGATTGACCGATTCCCATGCGGTGGGCTTGCCGCCTTCAAGTCTTCTCCTGACTTCCTTTGTGTTTACTGAGTCAACCGATACGGTGTAGCGTTCGCTGTGAAGCAGTCTTTCTGTGATGAATACGATCAGGGCGGACAGCAGAAGCGTTAACAGTGAACTGACAACAAGACCTGCAACATTGGGCTTGCCGACAAGAACGTCGCCTATTCCGTAGAACTGGCCGTGTACCGGAAGGAACATGTAGAAATCTTCCCTCTCGTTGACGGACTGTATGCATGTGACGCAGACGGCAACAAGCGTCAGGAAGATTGGGAGAAATGCCGTCTGAGCGGAGATGACCGTATCATTGATGACGGAGATCAGGATAGTGATCGATGCTATGAATACCTCAAGAACGAATAAGTAAAGATATAAGGCGAGGTAACCGGTAATCGAGAACTGTCCCGCAAACAGTGAGGATATCGTCGCGATAAAGAAAGAGGGTATCATGGCCTTGAGGACAACGCCGCCGAGATAACCGACAACGATAGCGTAACGCGGCTGCGGAGTAAGAAGTATGCCCGTAAACGTTCCGCGTTCCTTCTGACCAGCTATGACGTTTGTTCCTATGCTCATTGAAGTATATAGGAGCGTAATGAATAAAAGGATAGGTATGAACGATCTGCATAATGATTCGACAACGGCTCTTATTCCATTGGCGTTCTGAACAGTCACGATGGGTTTGTCAACCAGATGTGAATCCGTGAAGGAGGTGACAGCATAGCCGTAGTGTTCACGAATATCTACCTGATAATAATAGAGATAATCATCTATGAATCCTTTTTTCATGGATGAATATTCGAGAGAATTCGTGCGGTAATACGTGAGTATCTGAGGTTTGCTGGTCGTAAGGCCTTCCTGGCGCCTTTGTATCTGTTCATCAAAATCAGCAGGGAAGACAACGGTAAGATATGCATCGTTCTCGCGCATCCATTTGCCGAAAGTAACAAAATCATAAAGCGCATCGTTTTCTTTGTAAATGAACTTTGTAAGTCCGTAACCGTCGTATCTGTACTGAAAATTGATTATGTTGTCGTAGTTCCCGAAGATGTCATAACGGTCACCGTACATTTTCGCGGACTTGTCACGGAAGACCTGTGTCTCTTCATTAAATCTGACAAAGGATTCCGGAGCATTTACGACGACCACGTTATAGACTTCATCGCTGAAAAGATGATAAGGGAATCTGTAGATCATCCATGATACCGCAACGAAGAATAAGACCATGACGAAGACTACGGAAGCAAGAAAAGACGCAGATGAAGCCTGGGCACCCATCTGTCCTCTTTTGCGGAAGAAACTTCCGATTATCGTTTTTATTCCTCGTTTAGCAGTCATATGTCATTCCCGCATGTCATTCTTTGTGATTCTCTACGTATATCTTGAAGAACGCCTCTTCAAAAGTATTTACCTGAGTCTGTGCGATCAGTTCTTCAACGTTGCCCTGCGCTACAATCGATCCGTCGATAAGTACAGCGATATCATCGCAGAGCTCCTCCGCAACGGAGAAGATATGCGTGGAAAGGATTATCGCATGACCTTTATCCCTGAGTTCTTTAAGATAATCGGTAACCTGTTTGGAGGTGAGGATATCGAGACCGTTCGTCGGCTCGTCGAAAATGATTACCGGCGGATCGTGTATAAGGCTTATCGCGATCGATATCTTCTGCTTCATTCCAGTCGACAGCTCTCTGATGCGCTTCTCCGCAAATGGTGATATCCCGAACCTGGCGAAGCTCTCGTCGCGTCTGTCCTTCATCTCATTCTTAGGTATGTCGTACAGACTTGCGAAGAATTCAAAAAGAGCATTCGGTGTTGACAGCGGATCAAGCTTTATCTCGTTCGTGAGAAAACCTATCTTCCTGTGGATCTCCAGAAGTGACTTGTCAGCCGACAATCCGTCTATCAGGATCTGACCTGAAGTCGGCTTCATCAGAGTTGCGATCATCTGCATCAGCGTGGTCTTGCCGGCACCGTTCGGACCGAGAAGTCCGAATATCTGTCCTTCATGAACCTCAAAGCTGACACCTTTGATGGTCTCGTGCTCCTTTGTATAACTTTTGTGCACATCAATCAACTGGATCATTTGGTTTCCTCTTTTCTGAAAGTGGTGGCAAATATGGCAATGGCCAATCCGAGATTGAGCATATAGACCAGGATCACGTGCCACGCTTTATCCTGAGCCATGAACGTTTCCGATATCAATTCCAAAGTGTTGTGTACCGGTATGAAATACTCCAGTGTTACCGGTCTGGTTCCCCTGAACATCTGAAGGAAAAAATCACCGAGAAAATAGATCAGCGGAAGCTGCAGATTGACCGTTATGTCCTGAATGTTCTTCAGAGAGAAGACCATTGATACGCAGACTGCCGTCATGAGGAACACGGTGACCGGGATGGAGAAGAGAACGATCAGCAGTTCATCCGGCGTCAGCATCATTCCGAAGGGCAGAAGTGACATCGCGTCGTTGTTCCTGTTTAACCATGATGATAGGAACAGCAGTATCATCGTTATGCAGGTGGAGAATGTGACGATGATATTGATCGCAAGTATCTTGCCGGCATATATCTTCTTTCTGGAAACAGGCGTGAGAATCAGTTTATCCATGAATCCTCTGTCACGTTCGGATGCGAACATGTCGATAACGAGTGAGTACGTCGTGTAATACATCATGATCATAAGTACGCCGGAAACGACGCGTGATGCCGAACTGTTTGCAACAGTCCTGAAGTCAAGGAATTTCGTTACGGGATTGAATGTGTCAGTTACGAAAAGAGAGCTTCCTATAACGGCAAAATCACCGCCGAGATATTCAATGAGACTTCCCTGGTATTTCTCAAGAATGGCTTCTTTGAATTGTCCTGCTCTCGAATTGGAAGTTAATGAATTGGCGTCAAAACCGATGTATACCGTCGCATTGCTTTTAGCTTCCGCATTCCCTTCGGTAAGCTCTTTATAGTAATCACTGACCTCTTCATCAAATGACAGAGATTCTTTTCCTGATATAAAAAGACAGACGATCATTCCTTTTTTCAGCTGTCTTCTGTATTCTGTCTTGTTGCTTGCGAATTCCTTGAATTCATCAAGTGTCTTGAAGTCATAAGTGAAGGCTTTCGCGTCTAAAGTCTCATCGATGTATCTCACAAATGATTCAGGTGCATTTACAACGGTTACAGGCTTTTTAGTAAGTGTTCCAGTTGACATGTAATTGATGAGAAGAGGAAAGACGTTCAGCATTCCGACGAGAAAAACAGCCGGCAGAAGAAACAGTGTGAATGTTCTTCTCCAACTCGAAAAAAGCTTTCTTATCTCCCAGCCAAAAATGGTAAAAAGTTTTCTCATAGCGACATTTTAATTTAATGCTTATTCGAATTCTATCGGAATAAATTAGTTTTTTGTAAAAAAAATGTTAGTTGCAAAACCGCAAATGCCGATGTTTATTGTGTGTAAACTGAACAAATAGAAACCGGGAGACGCTTGGAATACTGAAAAAATTATAAAAAATGTTTGTTGACACAAATAATAAAGAAATGTAGATTTATTGTATCCAAACAAGGAAAAATACGGAGGTTCTTTTAGTATGGATACAGAAAAGAAAGAAATCAAGATTGAAGCACCTGCAGCTGCACCTGTAGCTCCTAAGGCTGATGATAAGAAGCCCGTTGCAAAGAAGGTTGCTGCTGCTAAGAAGCCTGCTGCAAAGAAGGCTGCTGCTAAGAAGCCCGCAGCAAAGAAGGCTGCTGCCAAGAAGCCCGCTGCAAAGAAGGCTGCTGCTCCTAAGGCTGAGGCTAAGAAAGCTGATGCAAAGAAGGTTGCTGCTAAGAAGCCTGCTGCAAAGAAGGCTGCTAAGAAGCCCGTTGCAAAGAAGGCTGCTGCTCCTAAGAAGGTTGAGATCATCTTCCAGATCGACGGTCAGGAAATCTCTGCTACAGCTATCGCAAAGAAGCTTCCCAAGGCTGGCAAGATCTATGTTGTAGCTGCTGAGAAGAAGGCTTATGACGTTGACGGCAACGGTGTAGATCTCTTCTGATTTCGCGAAAGCAAATTAAAATAATTAAGGGTTGTCTCAAACAGACAGCCCTTTTTTATTCTCTGTGATAAAATGATTGCCGTGACAATAAATTGAAGGAATCAATATGCCGCTTCTTACACTTAACAACATTACCATGCATTACGGTCCCAGGCTCGTTCTCGACGGGATATCTTTCCGCGTGAACAAAGGCGACAGGATCGCGTTTATCGGAGATAACGGTGCAGGCAAAACAACGTTGTTCAAGATCATAAAAGGAACACTTACACCTGATGCCGGTGAGGTTATCCTTCATGGCAATACAATAGCAGGATATCTGTCGCAGAACATGGATGAACAGGATCTTTCCGGAGCGACGTTGAAGCCTTCATATCTTGTTGATCTCGAACTTAAGATCGATGATATCTCATATAAGATATCCCATGCTTCAGAAAAGCATGAAGATACTTCCTCTCTTGTTGAAGAATTGTCAAAACTGCAGTCGCATTATGAAGCTGCAGGCGGTTACGATTACGAATACCGTCTGAAGGATGCGCTTGCCGGACTCGGTCTTGATGACATACACGGACGTGATGATTATTCCGGTCTGTCGGGCGGAGAGAAGATGCGCGTTTGTCTTGCGAGACTCATTGTCGACAGGCCTGATATCCTTCTTCTCGACGAGCCGACAAACCACCTTGACATGGAGGCCGTGGAGTGGCTTGAGAAGTATCTCGCGTCGTACGGCGGAGCTGTTTTCGTCATCACGCATGACAGACATTTCATCGATCAGGTCGCAACAAAAGTAATTGAACTTGACGGCGGTCACATCACCGAATACAAGGGCGGATATACCGATTACAAAGAACAGAAGGAACACTTCATAAAGTCGCAGAGTCTCGTTACAAAAGCGCTTGAAGAAGAACTTGCACATCAGCTTGATGTCAAGCAGACGATGCTCTCGCACAGGAATATAAGCGGTTATCATCAGAGGGAAAAGATGGTTGCCAAGCTTGAGGATAAACTTGAAGAAGCGCGTTCAAGACTTCCTTCCGGTTACGCGAAAATGAGCTTTACGGCTCAGCCACTAGAACGCACGGGAAGATCGGACCGCATAATCCTTCAGGCAAAAGAACTTGCGATGAAGTTTGAAGACAGTGATACGAATCTTTTCGATCCCGTATCGTTTGAGGTAACAGCCGACGAGAAGCTTTTCCTCGCAGGACCTAACGGCTGCGGCAAGACGACTTTGTTAAAGCTCCTGTCCGGTCACGCGGGAGACAAACTGCGCGGTTCTTCCGGAACCGTTCTCATAGGTTCCGCACAGTCGATGGGTTACATGGAGCAGTTTGTTCCGTTTGATGATGAAGAGCTTACGTGTTTTGACGAACTCGTATCAAGAAGCGATATCGGAACGACTGAGGCGAGAACGCTTCTCGCGCGTTTCGGATTCAAAGGCGAAGATGCATTCAAGAAGATATCTATGCTCTCCGGCGGAGAGAGATCCCGTCTTTATCTTTGCTGTCTGCTCAGGGAAAACCCCGATGTCCTTTTCCTCGACGAGCCTACAAATCACCTCGACATCAATTCAAGGGAGATACTGGAGGATGCTATCAAAGAATACAGCGGTGCCGTAGTCTGCGTAAGTCACGACAGATTCTTCATTGATAAATGCGCCGACAGGATATTGGGCTTTAACGGTAAGAAAGCGTCGCTTTACGATTCGTATTATTTCTACCGCAAAGCCGTTCAGAACGATACTGCAGCTCCGGCTGTTACCGAAGAGATCAGGCAGGAAAATGAGAATACGGTGCGCACCGCAAACCGCGCACAGGAACGCAAGGAGTCTGCAAAACGCCGTCAGAGGATAGCTGACATCGAGAAAGAGACCACGAGACTTGAAGCCGAGCAGAAGGAACTGGAAGCAAAGTTCGGCGGTTCGTGCAGCAGTGATGATCTGAAAAGATACGAGGAGAACGCTTCTAGACTGTCGGCTCTTTATGATGAATATTTCGAGCTGAACGAAGACTGATACCCGAAAATAATAGATATAAAAAGTACCACCGGTGTTTTTAATAATCAAATAATGTTGTAAAATATAAATTATTGTTTCCGGAGGTACACTTTTATGCCAATGACCATGACGCAGAAGATCCTTGCTGATCACGCGGGACTTGACAGCGTTGCCCCCGGTGACCTTATCGAAGCAAAGCTGGATTATGTCCTCGGTAATGACGTAACCACTCCGCCGGCGATAAAAGTCTTTGAGAAGCTTGGCGTAAAGGACGTTTTCGATAAAGACAGAGTCCTGATGATACAGGATCACTTCACTCCGAACAAAGACATAAAATCCGCAGAACTCAATAAGACCATGCGGTGCTTTGCGCGCGAACACGATATCACTCATTACTATGAACTCGGAAGAAGAGAGATGGGGATCGAGCACGTTATCCTTCCGGATAACGGAATCGTTCTTCCCGGTGATCTCGTTATCGGAGCTGATTCGCACACCTGCACATATGGTGCTTTGGGTTCCTTTGCGACCGGCGTCGGATCGACTGATCTCGCGTGCGCGATGGCAAGAGGAGTTACATGGTTTAAGGTTCCTGAGGCCATAAAGATCAACCTTACGGGAAGATTCAGAAAGTTCGTGACCGGGAAGGATCTGATCCTGAGCATAATCGGAATGATCGGTGTTGACGGCGCGCTTTATAAGTCTCTGGAATTCGACGGGGAAGGCATCAGGAGCCTTTCAATGGACGGAAGACTTACAGTGTGCAACATGGCGATAGAATGCGGCGCGAAGAACGGAATCTTCCCTGTGGATAACTATACGCTCAAGTATATCTCAAGGACAAATCCGGACAGGTTCATCAGGAGTGATTATAAGGTTTACGCGGCTGATGAGGATGCAGAGTACAGCAGGGTCATAGATATTGATCTTGATACGGTCGACCTGACTGTCGCTCTGCCGCATCTTCCTTCGAATACCAGAAAAGCTTCCGAATGCAAAGACCTGAAGATCGATCAGGTCGTTATCGGTTCATGCACCAACGGAAGACTGGAGGACATCGGTGCGGCTGCAACCATACTCAAGGGACTTAAGGTCCATAAAGACGTAAGGTGCATCGTTATTCCCGGTTCACAGAAGATATACAGGCAGGCTCTCGAGAACGGCTGGCTCGCGGATCTTGATGATGCGGGGTGTGTTATATCTACGCCTACATGCGGCCCGTGTCTCGGCGGTCATATGGGCGTTCTCGCGAAAGGTGAGAGATGCGTATCGACCACCAACAGGAACTTCGTCGGACGCATGGGTGATCCGGAGTCTGAGGTTATCCTGAGCGGTGTTCCGGTAGCGGCAAGCTCGGCTGTTCTCGGACGTGTGGGAACACCTGACGAACTGTAAGGAAGGAGAGTCTGAATGAAGGTCGGCGGTAAAGTTTTCAAATACGGAGATAATGTTGATACCGATGTGATCATACCTGCAAGATATCTTACGTCTGCGGATCCCGGACATCTGAAGGAACACTGCATGGAAGATATCGATCTGACGTTCAGAGACCGTGTAAAGCCCGGAGACATCATGGTTGCCGGCAGGAATTTCGGATGCGGCTCATCAAGGGAGCATGCCCCGGTGGCAATAAAAGCCAGCGGAATTTCCCTTGTCATCGCCAACGATTTCGCAAGGATCTTCTACCGCAATTCCATCAATGTCGGACTTCCGATCCTGGAGTGTCCGGAAGCTGCGGATAAGATCAATGACGGTGATGAGATAGAAGCTGATTTCGATACCGGCATCATTACGGATAAGACTACGGGGGAGAGCTTTGTTTCCAAGCCTTTCCCTGAGTTTATAAAGAACATCATGGCAAACGGCGGACTCGTTGGATATACGGAGTCTGAGTTAAAAGATTAAGGGGAAGAAAAATGGCAAAAAAGTACAACATCGCGGTTATTCCGGGAGACGGAATAGGTCAGGAGATAACATCGGCAGCGATCGAGGTCCTGGAGGCTGCGTCTTCACGCAATAATATCGAGATCTTTACCAAGGAACTCACAGCCGGAGGAGCTGCAATCGATAAATTCGGATTGCCGCTCCCGCAGGAAACGATCGGCGGAGCCAAAGACAGCGATGCTGTATTGCTCGGAGCCGTGGGCGGACCGAAATGGGATACCGTCGAGCCGGAATTAAGACCTGAGAGGGCCATTCTCGGATTAAGATCGGGATTGGGATTGTATGCGAATATCAGACCTGTGGTTATTCATGAAGGCCTTGAAGCTGCATCGCCTCTCAAGAATCCCGGAAAGATCGATTTCATCATAGTCAGAGAGCTTACCGGAGGTATCTATTTCGGCAAGAACGGCGTGTATCAGAGCGGAGACCGCCTGCCGGACGGAACGGTAAAGGGCAAGATCGCTTATGATACGGAGGTCTATTCCGAAGGTGAGATCAACAGGATCCTGAAGATCGCATTCGATCTTGCAATGAAGAGAAGGAAAAAACTTACTCTTGTAGACAAAGCGAATGTGCTTGTAAGCAGCAGGATGTGGAGGAATCTCGCAAGGCAGATGAGCTTTGACTATCCTGACGTTGAGCTTGAATGCCTCTATGTCGACAATGCCGCAATGCAGCTTATCAGCAGGCCTTCAAGCTTTGACGTGATCGTTACGAGCAATCTTTTCGGAGACATATTATCAGATGAAGCCGGACAGATAGTCGGATCGATCGGAATGCTTCCGTCGGCATCTATCGGAGAAGAGGGAAAGCCAGGTCTGTTCGAACCCATTCACGGTTCGGCTCCCGATATCGCGGGTCAGAACAGGGCCAATCCTTTGGGAACGATCCTTTCCGCCGCAATGATGATGAGGATCATGTTCGGTGAGGAAGAGGTCGCTTACAGCATTGAGAATGCAGTCAGAAAGACACTTGCATCAGGACTTCGCACAGGCGACATTACATTCGTCGGTGACAGTAATAACGTTAAGCTCGTCGGGACAGCGGAGATAACAAAGGCAGTTATCGAGAATCTCTGACGCGGCAGGAAAAGAGGAAACAGAAATGGCAAAAAAGCTTGTCGCGGTGATCGACATCGGATCGCTCACGGCGAGACTTAAGATCTTTGAGATCGGATCCAAGGGAAAACCCAAGGAAATAGAAGCGGTACGCAAGTTTACCGGACTCGGCGCAAAATCATACAGTTCCGGCATCATTCAGCCGGCACAGGTCGATGAGCTCTGCAAATGTCTTAAGATGTTTGACGAGAAGTGCAGGGAATACGGAGTGGCACGTGTCTTTTGCGTGGCGACTTCCGCATTCAGGGACGCGTCGAATACCGAGGTCGTCATCGAGAAAGTAAGGACAAGGACCGGATTCAAGATCAAGGTCCTTGACAACTCGATGGAGCGTTATTATCAGACGCTGGCTGTCCAGGCCATTTATCCGGATTTCGCGAAAATGATATCGGAAGGAACCATGATCCTTGATATCGGTTCCGGATCGATCCAGGCTTCGGTTTATGACAAGTCCGAATTCGTATTCAGCCAGAACCTTCTTCTTGGTTCACTGAGGATATCCGGAATGCTCTCGGACCTTCAGAGCAGGACGGCACATTATGATGAGGTCCTTCAGGAATTCATCGGACAGGATATGGATGATTACCATACCATGGAACCGAAAGGGATCGTCTATAACGTCCTTATTGCTTTCTCCGGTGAGATGGGATACATAAAGCTTCTTGCCGGTCACGACGCAATGTCTTCCGTGGTCCTCACGAAGGATGAATTCCTTGAGGTATATAACTATCTTCTCAAGGTAAGACCTGCCGACCTGACGCTCGACAGGAACATTCCGTCCATGATCGCCCCGCTGCTCCTGCCTACGGCGCTAATCGTTAAGAACATGCTCGATTATACTGGCGTTGATAAGATCTACATGCCCCACGCTTCGCTGTCTGACGGAATAATCTACTATTACTGCGTCAACAACCAGGGGCTTAAGACGGAGATATCTCCTGACAGCTATCTTATCTCTGCTTCAAGACATATCGCAAAGCGCTACCGTTCCAGCAGGAAGCATATTGAATTCGTTGAGAAAGCGGCGCTTCAGATCTTCGACGAGACTAAGAAGATAAGCGGTCTCGGAAACCGTGACAGACTGCTTCTGCAGGTTGCGGTAATACTTCACGAGATAGGAAAGTTCGTTCACTCAAGGAATCACAGTGACGCTGCATATTCCATTATCAAAAACACAAATCTCATGGGCCTCGATCACGATGAGATCAACATGGTCGCCATGATAGTAAGGCTCTATCCGAGATCAAAGCCTTACGACAGTTATTACTATTCGATCCTGCCTACCGATCAGAAGGTCATCGTGTCCAAGCTCGCGTCCATTCTCAAGATCGCGGATGCCATCGATGCTTCACACAAGGAGAAGGGAAAGAAGATCCAGTGCAGAATAAAGGATAACGAGTTCGTTATCACATGTGACGCTTCTGAAGACATGTCCTTTGAGAAATGGGCATTCGAGAACAGGAGCGTAATGTTCGAAGACGTTATGGGAATCAAGCCGGTTCTCAAGACCAGGAGGGAAGGCTAATGGCAGTCAAGAAGAGCGCAGGTGCGCGCAAGGCAAATACATCAACGGGAAAAACATCCGCATCTGCTAAGAAAGCAACAGGGAAGAAGACCGCAGTCAAGAAGACTTCGGCAAAGAAAACTCCGGAAAAGAAATCTTCCGGGAAGGAATCCGTAAAGAGCACTGCGAAGAAATCGTCCGTAAAGGTTGCTTCAAAGAAAGCTCCCGTAAAGGGTATTGCGAAAAAAGATGCAGTAAAGGCTGCTCCGGGCGCCAAAGCCGGAACGTTCAAGAAGACTGAGCCCAAAAAGTCTTCGAAATTCATAGCTTCACCTGAACCGTTCGGTTCGGCTGATTTTGAATCAAGCGTCTCTTTCCTCAGTGGCAATGACTGTTTCTACAACCGCGAATTATCGTGGCTTGAGTTCGATGACCGTATCCTGAATGAAGCGAGGGACACAAAGAATCCGCTCCTTGAGAGACTCAACTTCCTGTCGATCACGGCATCCAATCTTGATGAGTTCTACATCGTCAGGGTTGCGTCGTTAAGGGATATGCAGAGCATCGATTTTGCAGAGCGCGACATCGCGGGATTCTCAATTGACGAACAGCTCGAGAGGATCGATCAGAAGACCAGAAGGACAATGGCACTGATGTATTCCACATTCGGAAGATCGCTCGTTCCTTCGCTGGCCCAGGAGAAGATATTCCTGAAGAATTACGATGAGCTGAGCGACCAGCTCAAGGCGATCGCAGACTCGTATTTCAAGACGGTCCTCTATCCGATCCTTACGCCTATGGCGGTTGACTCTTCAAGACCGTTTCCGCTTATCTATAACCGCATGCTCAACATGTGCGTCATGCTCGAGAACGATCCCAAGAAGACAAAGCTTCAGGAAAAGGCGACGGACGGCATAAGCAATGCGAAGCATGCCGTTAACGAAGACAAGTATATGTATGCGACCGTTCAGATACCTACGGTCGTTAAGAGACTCTATCAGATACCGACAGACGAGGGCGATGTTTTCGTTCCTGTCGAACAGATCATCAGAGCCAACACGGACATGCTCTTTGACGGCCAGAATGTCGTTGCCACCGCTTTCTACCGCGTTATGCGAAATGCAGACCTTGACATCGACGAGGACGAGGCAGAAGACCTCTTAAAGGAGATCGAGGCGCAGGTAAGGCGCAGAAGATTCGGTGAGATCATAAGGCTTGAGGTGCAGGATGACATCGATTCTGATCTTCTGCACTATATCGTTGATGAACTTGAAGTCGATGAAGCTGACATATTCAGCGTAAACGGTCCCATCGATCTGACGTTCCTTTCCAAGCTGGCCTCCGCATGCAAGGTTAAGCATCCCGAGCTCTGCTACAAGGCTCACGATCCGGCAGAGGCGGCTTCTTTTGACGGCCCTGTCAGCGAGCTGGATATTTTCGAGCAGATAAGAGAGAAGGACAGGATAGTCCATCACCCGTATGAGACATTCGAACCGGTACTGGAATTCGTCAGACAGGCGGCAAGAGACCCCAACGTTCTTGCCATCAAACAGACACTCTACCGCGTTTCCGACAGATCACCGATCATTGCATCGCTCCTTGAGGCTGCGCAAAACGGAAAGCAGGTAATGGTGCTCGTAGAGCTCAAGGCGAGGTTCGATGAAGAGAACAACATCAACTGGGCTAAGAAACTCGAGAATGCCGGCTGCCACGTCATCTACGGTCTTGTAGGTCTCAAGACCCACAGTAAGATAACGCTCGTCGTCAGAAAAGAAGAGGACGGCATCAGACGTTATCTTCACCTTGCAACCGGCAACTATAATGACGTAACGGCCAAGATATACACGGATCTCGGCATGTTCACCGCAAAGGAATCCTTCGGTGAGGATGCTTCCGAATTCTTCAACATGCTCTCGGGATTCTCTATCCCCCAGACATGGAGAAGGCTCATCCCGGCCCCGTTGTGGATGAAGGATTATTTTATTGCCCGTATCAGAAGGGAAGCCGACAATGCAAGAGCAGGCAAGCCTGCACGCATCATCGCGAAGATCAATTCGCTGGTTGACGAGACGATAATCAAGTCGCTTTACACGGCTTCGAACGCGGGCGTTAAGATCGACCTCATCGTCAGAGGAATCTGCTGCCTGAGGGCAGGCATTCCGGGCATGAGCGAGAATATCACTGTCCGTTCGATAACAGGACGTTTCCTTGAGCATTCGAGGATATTCTATTTCTACAACGAAGGCCATGAGGATATCTACCTGGCTTCGGCAGACTGGATGCCGCGTAATCTCAACCGCCGTGTCGAGCTCCTGTTCCCGGTCGAGGATCCGGACTGCCGTGCGCGTGTTAAGGAAGTGCTTGATGTCGAGCTGGCTGATACTGTCAGGGCGCATTTCCTGTCTCCTGATGGTTCATATCATAAGCTTGATCTGAGAGGCAAAGAGAAGCTCGATTCACAGCAGAGATTTATCGAACTTGCCGATGCAGCGATAGCGGAGCGCCACAAGAACGAAGACAACCACGAGTTCATTCCCGAGGAGAGTCCGAGAGACTGAGAATGCTCTGTTTCTAGAAGATAATATGGTTATAGTTGGGCTGTCTCATGATTGCGTGAGGCAGCCTAATTAAGATAACGTTAAGAATAGCTCTCTGATTTAGTGGTAGAATATCGCGCAGGGGGTATGCATATGGAATTTGTAATAAGCCATCTGGTCAAGAGCTATGGTTCCAAGCAGGTGCTCAAGGACGTGGATTTTGTTTTCGGGGAAGGCAGGATATACGGACTTCTCGGGCGCAACGGATCGGGCAAGACCACGTTCTTTAACTGCATAAACAACGACATCGACATTAATTCCGGTGAGTTCTATTTCCGCGGTAACGACGGCGGGAAGGTGCCGGTCATGCCTGAAGACATCGGCTATCTGGTATCAACGCCGACAGTACCCGAGTTCATGACGGGCAGGGAGTTTCTTAAGTTCTTTATCGAGGTTCATGAGGAGATAACTCCCGACAGGACGATCGATGAATACTTCGATTACATGATGGTTCCTGAAGATGACAGGGACAGGCTGCTTAAGGATTATTCCCATGGAACGAAGAATAAGATGCAGATGCTCCTTAATATCATTGCATCGCCTAAGCTCATGCTCCTGGATGAGCCTCTGACTTCGCTTGACGTCATCATAGCCGAAGAGATGAAGAATGTCATAAGGAATCAGAAGCAGGGTAGGATAACGATCTTTTCCACACATCTTCTTGATGTGGCAGTCGATCTTTGTGATGAGATCGTACTTCTGCATAACGGAAGGCTTGAACCTATCGATAAGAGCAATCTTGGTGACGATGCTTTCAAGGAAAAGATCATTGCCGCTCTGAGGGATCAGGACGATGCTTAATGAATTAAGAAAGAATCTGGCCAAGGTAATCCATTTAAGGAGCATCATCGGCTACAACGGAATGGTCTACGCGCTGAAGAAGACTCCGGTGATAGGCAGGCTCATTCCTGATAAGCTGTACGGCACAAAGTTCCTTAAGGTGATCTACTGGGTATTCCATGTCATCATGGAGGTCTTTAAGCTGTTTATCGGCAAGATCTTCGGGCTTGGAATGATCTATCTGTTATCGTTTTTCCTGGCGAAGGGATACATTGAGAATGAAATTGTAAACAGTGTTGCGGAATCTGAAGTGTTTGCCGGTCTCGCGCTGTTCTTCTTCCTTGTCTATGCCCTCTGCGGAATACTTATCAACAGACCGTACTTCAGGTGCACGCCCGAGAAGGAATACCTTGTGTTCATGCTCAGGATGAATGCCCGGAAACTGAACAATACACTGTTTATCTACGACCTTGCAAAGCTCGTTGCGGGGTACCTGATCGCGGGTATTTTTGGGCTGATCTTGGGTGCGCCTTTCTGGTTATGTGCTGCAATACCCGTTCTTGCGGTATTTATCAAGCTTTTCGGGACAGGTGTCCAAGCTTCAAGGTTCAGGAATAAGAATAAGCGTCATAAGCCCATGAAGGACAGCACGTTTTCTATCGTCTTCGGTATCTTCCTCGTGTTCATGGGGATGCCATTCATTCTCGTGCTGATAGCTGATGGTTGTTATATTCCGCTGCCCGTATTGCTTGCCGTTGCAGGAGTTCTCGTATTGCTGGGCTTATGGGGATTTACGGTACTGCGCGGTTTTGATCCGTTTCTTCACAGAAGGGCTTTGAACGACAATATCGTAAGGAATGAAGTGTCCAGGTACAAGACGCCTGACAATACCAGGAGCTTCAAGAATATCAAGGCAAAAGGTACCGTTAAGGGTGATAAAAAGGGCTTTGAATATCTGAATGCCTTGTTCGTCAGAAGACACGCCGGCATGCTCGTGGCAAAGCCCGTCGTATTTACCGTGTTCATACTGCTCATCATGGTTCTTCTGATCGCAGGATTCATATACAAATACTATATGCAGTTCGGATCTGACAACTGTCTTAACATGGTCGGAACCAACCTTCTGAATCTGATGCTTTTCAGGCATTACGAGGACGCTCTTTTTCCGTTTGACGCGGAATCGGCAGACACGTTCTTCAGATGGCTTGCCCAGTATCACATGCTGGCGATGCTCATTCCGGTATCCATTGCCGACAATTCATTTAAGAGTACTCAGGCCATGTACATCAACTGTGACAACAGCCTCATGACGTTCAGCTTTTTCAAGCAGCGCGAAAAGATAATCAGGCTCTTCGACATAAGGCTTAAGCAGCTGATAAAGATACATCTTGCCCCCGCCATAGTATGCGGCCTTTCAGCCGATCTCATACTCTTCTATACGGGAGGCCAGGACTATCCGTTCCAGTACGTCCTGACGGTACTTGTATGCATATTCATGAGCATTTCATACTCGGTAATCTGGCTGTCGATGTATTATCTCTTCCAGCCGTTTACTACGACCGTAAACGTAAAGAGCGGTGTCTATAATGCTGTCCGCATCATAGTTACCACGATCCTGGGGATCCTTGTCTGGATACCGGCGAACACGGCGGTATTGACAGCGCTGATGCTGGTGTTTACGGCTGCTTTCATCTTTGTGATGCGTAAACTCGTGTATAAGCATGCGCCAAAAACTTGGAAGGCGAAGGCATAATAAATCCATACTAAATTAATAAGTTGTTTATCAACTTCATTTTTTCCTGTGATAAAATGCTAATAAGTAAAATTATTTTTATCGGAGGCTGACTATGGACTTGCAGAGCTTTGTCGACATGATCGATGTCATGACATGCATTATCTCGGTCGAGACAAAAGACGACGGTTCTTATGGCGATATCAGGATCGTTACCGGCAATCCGGCATATATTGCATCCATAGAGCATGCCAATCCCGAGAATCCGAAGATGCTCACGAGCAAATTCGTTCCGGACAGCCTTTACCAGAATTATTTCCCGACGGATCCTAATTTCGAGGATTTCTGCTTCAGATGCGCAGTCCTTAAGCAACCGATGCATACATACGTGCATCCGGAGAGGTTCGATTTCTGGTTCAATCTTTTCATGATGCCTTTGGGCAGTGAAGGGAATATACACTACTGCACCTATTCGCAGGTCGTCTCCAAGTATGCAGACAGCGAGCAGATGAGCAACACTTCGGCTTCGATCGCGACTGACGTGCTCAACACGTGCATCAAGCTCAGAGGCTCAACTAACTTCCAGCATACGATGGATGAGATCATCTCGGATATCAGAAAGCTTTGCGATGCGCAGTCCTGTGTTATCCTCCTTACCGATCATGAGACAAGAAAATGTTCGGTGCTTTGCGAATCAAGGAATGAATACTCCATGCTTCAGAGCATGAGGGATATTCTCAGGGATGATTTCTATGAACTGACCGAATCCTGGAAAGATACGATAGGAGGAAGTAACGGTCTTCTCATAAAGAACAGGAATGACTGGGAATATCTAAGGGAAAAGAATCCCCTTTGGTGTGATTCGCTGATCAGGGCAAATGTCGAGAGCATAGTCCTTTTCCCTCTGAAATTTAACGATGAGAACCTTGGCTATATCTGGGCATGTAATTTTGATACGGAGAATTCCGTCAAGATCAAGGAAACCATTGAACTGACGATTTACTTTGTTGCTTCGGAGATCGCAAATCACAAGCTCATGGACAGGCTTAAGATATTAAGCACGATCGACATGCTCACAGGTGTCATGAACAGAAACGAGATGAACAACAAAGTCGATGCCCTGAGGAACAGCGACAGTGACGAGATAAAGGGCATAGGCATTGTTTTCGCTGACCTTAACGGACTTAAGAGAGTCAACGATAAGAACGGTCATGATGCCGGAGATCTTCTCCTTAAGAATGCTGCCATGGTCCTTCAGAATGTATTTATCGGCGATCAGATCTTCAGAGCCGGCGGTGATGAGTTCATGGTCCTGATGTCATTCACGACTGAGGATGTGATCAAGGAAAAGATCGAAAAGGCAAGAAAGCTCTCCAAGAAATACGGCAACGTATCCTTTGCTCTTGGCTATTCATATCAGAGCGATTCATCCGACATCACGGGCGCGCTGAAGCTCGCAGATCAGAGAATGTACGAGGACAAGGCCAAGTACTATCTCGATCATCCCGAATTCATGCGCTGATCCGTTCAGACGCGTGAGTCGAATTCCACCTGTACGGTATTATCCTCAAACACCTGCTCATATCCTTCGGGACATGAGATCCTGAGTGTGATCTTTCCCTGACCGCTGCTCCTGATGTAAGTGCCGCCGTAACCGCCGCTGATGCGGGCTCTCGGAGGTCCGATAATCTCTCCGGCACCATTGACCGTGAGTGGCAGGCTGTCACAGAAGAAGGGCTGCACATTACCGTATTCGTCACGGACTGAGATCCTTACTGCGGCAACGTCATACGTGTCTTTCTCGGTCAGAACGTAAGAAGAACATCTTACTTCGATATGGAGCTTTTTGAATGATGTCTTCGTGATGGTCTTGACCGGTTTGCCGTCTTTATATCCCTCGAAAACGAACTTCAGCATCGTGCCGCCCCAGTTGCCTATGTACTTGCCGAAAAGCTGGTAAGCATCCTCAAACTTCATGTGATAGACAGTCATGGCTTCAACAAGGCGTATCTTTATCTTTGCGGGTATGTCGTTCATTCCGTAGATGCCGATGTAGTTCATGGCTTCCTTGACTATCTTGTTCTGCCTGTCCGTGAAGCCCTCATTTTCTTTCATCTGGTCACCGATAAAATCATCGATCAGGATGGGGGCGTTCTTCAGATTCTTATATTTGGTATCATCGTGCGTGTATTCCTTAATGAAGAGACCATTCTTATACATCTTCACGCTGTCGCAGTTCGTATAGATGTAGGTTTTGCCGCGGTTGCCTGCAGGATGCTCGCCGATGTCAAATGATGAACTGACTTCAAGGAAAGGTTCCTTAAGATCCCCGCACGCGCTGTAAACGAACGAAGCCTGCTTGGGATTCCTGAACATGTCCGTTACGCCGTGATAGCAGATACGGTCACCCGAACCGAAGTCCTGATGTGTGTTGTAATCGAAGAAACACCATCCGAAAGAACCGGCAATATCGTCATAACCGGCCACCGCATCAAGCACGTTAGCGTGCCTGAGAGCGTGTTCGAGTCTGTGTTCCTCTGAGTCGAAAGGCTTGGTGGGGAACATGTGGCCGTTATATTCGCTTATCAGATAAGGCGCGTCAGGATCTGTAGCCACCTTTTTCTTCGGGTCGCAGCCTGGCGTTGTCCCGTCGTGGCTGAAATCGTTATAGGTATATACGTCTTCAAGGAAGCTGCTCTTCTTGAGATAGCGCACGCCGCCCGTAGGCCTTGAAGGATCTAGTCTGTGAGCGAGCTCGTTGGTCTTTTTATACAGTTCATCGTCATCAACGGATTCGTTTATGCGGACACCCCACAGGATTATGGAAGGATGGTTCCTGTACTGAAGGATCATCTCTTCGACGTTCTTTACGGCCTGTGCTTTCCAGGCGTCATCACCGATATGCTGCCATCCCGGTATCTCGGTAAACACGAGAAGGCCAAGTTCGTCACATCTGTCTATGAAGTGCTGGGACTGCGGATAGTGCGACGTTCTGACGGCATTTACGCCCAGCTCGTTCTTGAGGATATCCGCATCGTATCTCTGCATTGAAGCCGGCATTGCATACCCCGCGTAGGCATACGACTGGTGGCGGTTAAGACCTCTTATCTTTATCTTTTTGCCGTTGAGATAGTATCCGTCAGCCTTGAATTCCGAATCCCTGAAGCCTATTACTGCCGTATAGGAATCGTCAGCTGTTGAGACTGTCAGTTCATAGAGAAATGGATCATCGATGTCCCACTGCCTGATGTCTGGGATCTTATCGCTGAAGTGCGGATCATTTATACCGGTGGCAGCGAAAACCTCTTTACCTGAAGATCTCTCTTTGAGACTTATGCCATAAGGCGTGGCTGTTTTCGCGAACGATACATCGATATCAAGAATGCCGTCTGCAGCTGCTCTGGCGAATACGTCTGATATGTAATTATCAGGCCGTATGTCGAGAAAAACCTCTCTGTAGATTCCGCCGTATGTCATGTAATCGATTACAAATCCGAAGGGAGGGATGTTAAGCGTCTCATTGCTGTCTACACGTACTTTTACAATGTTAGATGTGTCTTTCTTCAGGACATCAGTGATGTCCGCTTCGAACGCAGTATATCCGCAGGCGTGAGATGTCACTTCAATGCCGTTAACATAGACGGTTGCCTGATGGGCAACCCCGTTAAATACGATGAAGACACGCTTGCCGTCAGCATCTGCGGGATATTCAAATTCTTTCTGATATCCGCTTATCTTCTGATATATGGATTCATCGAAATAATCGTAAGGAGTCTGCGCCACCGTGTGCGGAATGCGGACCGGTTCACCTTCGGGAAGGTTCTCAAATGAATCATTGTATGTCCAGTCGTTGTTGAACGGGATCTTCATGGAAGCAATTACCTTTCTGTGCGTTTTTGAATGAGCTTCATGACAGCGGGCCATATAGCCATGATGAAAAGCATGATTATGAAATTATTGGCAAAGCTGCCCCACTGGAGACCCAGGAACTCTTTAAGAGGCGAGCCTAACAGCCTTATCAGGAAGAACAGGATAAGACAGCCGGCCATGCCTGATGAGATGGTCTTTTTCTCGAGTTCAGGCTCGAATCTGATCCATGTTTTCTCTATAAAGCGGCCGACGCAGAATGCGATGAAAGAACCGGTATCACCGTATCCGTCCTTCATCATTTTCTTGGGGTCAACGAGCAGCTCACCATTGACGTAATCCATTGGATAGGATTTGAATGTGATATAGCAGATCGCGATTATTCCAAGGATGACACCAGCGATGAGGAAGAAGTTTTCTTTCTCAGGGTGTTTCTCCAGATAACCGGACAGTTTGTGCATTGCGAAAAGGAAAACAAAACCTTCTATCATTGCAACGGCAACATCCTGCGGGGTGTGCACGCCGAGATAGTTGCGCGAAATGCCCGTGACTGCAATGAGCGCCAGGCAGATTACCGATATCCATCTCATCTTTTTCCAAGTGTTGAGCGCTATGCCGCCGTAAATAGGCGTTGCAGTGATAGTATGACCGCTCGGGAAAGAATAACCCGTAGCCGTAGTGATCGCGTCACCTGCCGGAATAATGCGGGGATCTCTGATCCATGGCCTGTATGCACAGACTGTGAGCTTTAACGAAGCATTGAATGCTTTGGCCGCCGTATAGGATGAGAGTATATAAAGGCCTGCCCGTTTGTTTACGCACCAATAGATAAACGCGACAATGATTATCAGATAAGTTACCGCAAACAGTGATACCTCTTCCATGAACGGAGTAAGTGCATCGTTAATGGCGTTACGGAAATCCTGCCACCAGAGCAGATAAGCTATATCCATAAGAGACCTCCTTTTCCTGATGAGACTATTATCATCCTTTGACTGCGCCTGCCGCAATGCCTTTTACGATGTATTTCTGGCAGAGCATGTATATGATCAGTATCGGTACGAGAGACATGACTATGACGGCCAGGGAGGCACCGAGATCGACGCTTCCGTAGCTTCCCTTGAGATACTGGACCTGGATCGGGATCGTTCTGTATTTTGTCATGTCGAGCACAAGATAGGGGAGGAGATAGTCATTCCAGATCCACATGAACTCAAGTATCCCGACCGATATTGTAACCGGAAGGAGCATCGGGAAAACCACCCTGAAGTAACGCTGTACAGTGTTGAAACCGTCTATGACCGCAGCTTCCTCGACTTCATAAGGCAGTGACCTGATGAATCCCGTGAACAGGAATATGGCCATTCCCGCACCGTATCCCAGATAGACAAACGGTATCGTATAGGGCGTATCCATTCCGAACATGCTTGCATCAGATGACAGAGGGAACATGACCATCTGGAACGGCACGGCGAGCGAGAAGAGGCATGCACCGTAGAAGATCTTAGTGAAGAGATTATTTACCCTGACGATGTACCATGCAGCCATTGAGCAGCAGATGATGATCAGCAGCGTGGATACAACGCTGATCAGCACTGTGTAGAGAAATGCCTGCGCAAACGGATAATTGCCGAATGTGAGAGCGGTGTTGTAGTTCTCGAATCCGACGAAAGAATCGCCTGCGGGAACCGAGAACATATCCGTACTGATCTCTCCGCTCCTCTTGAATGAATTCAGGACCGAGAATACGATCGGCATTACCCAGAGGAGCGAGATCAGTATGAAGACTATCTTTCTGGCCGTGTATTTCTGAGTGTTCATGATTTTTTCTCCCCAGACTTTGCCTTCTTCTCTTTTTTCTCGCGTGTCGCATACAACTGTAAGGCTCCGAATGCGGCTACAAGGAGGAAGAATATGACGGCCTTGGCCTGTGCCGTACCGTGCCAGTGGTTATTGATCTGATAAGTCGAATAGATGTTCATGGCAAGAAGTTCCGTGGTCTTGATCTGCATTCCGCTCTCAAGCGTTCTCACGGGCTGTCCTCCCGTAAGCGCAAGGTTCTGGTCGAAGAGCTTGAAGCTGTTGGTGAGAGTCAGGAAGGTGCAGATGGCTATCGAAGACTTCATGTTCGGGATTATTATCTTCGTCATCCTCTGGAACCGGTTGGCTCCGTCCATCTGCGATGCCTCCAGCATCTCTTCAGGAAGCGCCGTAAAGCCTGCGATGTAGATTATCATCATGTAACCTATCTGCTGCCACGCAACGAGTATGACGAGGCCCCAGAACCCGAATACGGAGCTCGCTGTGAGATAAGTCCCGAACTGGCTCAATATGCCGTCGAAAAGCATGCTCCAAATATATCCGAGAACGACTCCGCCTATAAGGTTTGGCAGGAAAAACGAGGCGCGGAACAATGTTACACCCCTGAATCTCTCCTTGAGAAGATATGCGATAAAGAATGCGGGGACATTAACGCATATGATCGATGCAACCGCATAAAGACATGTGATAAGGAAAGCGTGCCAGAAGCTCGTATCCCTGAAGACAGTCACATAATTCGACACACCGGTAAACGTCGCGTCCTTTGGAATGAAGAAATTGCAGAAAGAAAGATACACGCCCTGAATGAACGGCCAGACAAAGAACAGGCAGAAACATACCAGGACAGGGAGGACAAATAAAGGAAAGTATTTCTTGACAGGATCTTTCATGCCCGCCTCCTTACATCGTTCCGTGTTCCAGTTTGTACTGGAACTTCCAGCCGTTTACGAAGGCATTCTCGACAGCATCCCAGGTTCCAATTCCCGCAGAATAATCTGCGAGAGCGCTTGTAACGCCTTCACGCCAGACATCGGTATTCGGTGTCATGCAGAATGTCCACTTCACGGGATGTTTGCCCTGTTCCTCGTATGCCTTCTCGGCATTGAAGAAAACATTGTCGGTGGGAATGCTGTCCTTGAAAGGAGTGACGCCGAATTCTTTTGAGAGCATGGTCTTACCCTCATCGGAGGTTACCACCCAGTACAGGAAATCCAGCGTGGCATCGATGCTCTCCTGTGAAGCTTTGGAATTGACGACCCAGTAGTTTTCAGTTCCGCAGCAAAGTGCGCAGTTCTCTTCATAATCACCGCCGCAGTAGATGGGGATCATGGTAAGGTCTTCAGGCGCGATGCCGTATTTCGCGGGATCCGTAAGAGATGAATATTCCCATGTTCCGTTCTGGAAGAAAACTGCCTTGCCGGAACCGAATTCCTCTTCGGCCTGATTACCGGTCGCCGTGGTAAGCGAAGTCTTGCTTGTGCCTGAATTGTTTATATAGAGATCCCAGATGTTCCTGTAGAGGTTAAGCTTGCTGCCGGTTATCTCGGCAGGCTGTGTCGTAAGGTCAGTCTCGAAAAGCTCATAGTATAAGGGCATGTTCGCGAGATGACCGCTGAATCTCCATGAGGATGAAGGATCAAGGCCTGATGATGTGAACGCATCGAAGCCGAGTTCTTCTGATCTTGCGTGTATGTCTTCCGCAACGTTCTTAAGGTCTTCAAAGCAGTTGATGTCTTCAACGCTGTAGCCTGCCTGTGCCAGCAGAGCTTTATTTGTAATTATTCCGTATGCTTCATAGCAGAATCCCATCCCGAATATCTCGCCGTTCTTGCCCCAGAGACAATATTCGTAATTCTCCAGCTGACCTTCCAGGGCAGTGCCGGTGAGATCATAGGGATAGTTTCCCAGATCCTCGAGTCCCTGCGCGTTATTGCATATGAAGAGCGTGGGACAGTATGATTTGTTGAGCTGCGCACTGAGCGTATCGTCATAAGTGTTGGAAGCGGCAGTAACCACCTTTACCGGGACACCGGTCTTCTCTGTATATTCTTGTGCCAGTTCCTGCCATGCCGCGTCAGCCTCAGGTTTGAAGTTCAGGTAATAGACATATCCGCCGTTGGGTTTGCCGCAGCCGCATAAACCCAGCATAAGAGCTGATGCCAGAATAAATGAAACAGTTTTTCTAAGCATGATGATCTCCATACAAAAGCGGTGTTCTGATAATTGGATTATACAAAACGCTTTTGAAGAAACTGTTAAATAAGAAATAAATAGTTATTGCACGCTGTTTATGATCTGTTATGCCTGCTTGCCGCGTGCGATCTCTATCAGGAGTGCTGTTATCCTTTCCATTGATTCCCTGCATACGAACTCATAAACTCCGTGATAATTGTGACCGCCTGAGCAGATGTTGGGGCAGGGAAGTCCCATGAATGACAATGTTGCACCGTCTGTTCCTCCGCGTATGGGCTCGGTAAAAGGTTCGATCCCGACACGCTTCATTGCACCGATGCATCTGTCGATGATGGCCTCATTTTCAGGGATTATCCTGGATATCATGTTGTAGTAAGTATCGGTAATAACGGCGTCAATGACCGAGCCGGGATTATCTGCCATGACCTTCCCGCATATGCTTCTGAGACGTGCCTTTTTCTCTTCGAACTTATCCCCGTCATGGTCGCGGATCAGATATCGCATGACCGTTTCCCCGCATGCTCCGTTCATCTCGAAAAGATGATAGAATCCCTCATGGTCACGTGTCGTCTCCGGGCGCTCGTCAGAAGGTATCAGGGAATCTATAATGCCTGCTATCCTTAATGAATTCACCATCTTGCCGTAAGCATCACCCGGGTGAACGTTGCGTCCCGTTACCGTTATGTTCGCGCTTGCCGCATTGAAGTTCTCGTAAGATATCTCTCCGATCCTACCCCCGTCGACCGTATAAGCAAAGTCAGCGCCGAATACTTCTATGTCGAAATGCTTCGTTCCTTCACCGATCTCTTCATCCGGCGTAAAGGCGATCCATATCTCGCCGTGCTGTTCTTCAGGATGCGCCATGAAGTATTCCGCCATGCTCATGATCTCGGCGACTCCGGCCTTGTCATCAGCTCCCAGGAGCGTGGTTCCGTCTGTGGTGATCAGTGTCTGTCCCTCATATAGCTTCAGGTCAGGGAAGTTTTCCGGAGAAAGGACTTTTCCGGCACCGAGTATGATGTCGCTGCCGTCATAGTTTTCGATTATCTTCGGCGAAACACATTTTCCCGGTGCTTCGGGAGATGTGTCCATATGGGCTATAAAACCTATCTTCGGTGTTGCTTCATCAATGCCTTCAGAAGCTTTGATCCTGCAGTAGATATAGCAATGCTCTTTGTCGAACCTGATATCCTCTCCGGGTATTCCCATCGATCTCAGTTCGTCAATGAGTATCTCCGCAAGATCAAACTGGCGCATTGTGCTGGGTGAAGTTCCGGTGCTCTCATCTGATGCCGTATCCACGGCGATATATCTTAAAAATCTGCCTGTTACGTTATCTGCTGACATATGCTGTTCTGCTTTCCACATAGATTTCGCGGACAGACCCGTAAGCCTGTTCAGAGGTATTATAGCAAAGAATAAGCAGGGATTAGGAATCTTGGATTGCCTGCGATGTTTAGAAATGGAAAAGTCCGTATAAGTCTTCAAGCTTTGTTTACATGGTGTAAATCATATCGACATACGGTTTATATTAAAATTATTATATGGTTTCAGAATCTTCTTTCGAAAGGAAAAACTTAAAACTATAGGAACAGGATTATGGTAAAGATCTTTATTATCTTCATGTATCTTACAAACAAGGCGTTCAATATGGTTATTGAATACCTGAATAAAAGCTATCTGAAGAAGGAACTCCCGGATAACGTCAAAGACGTATATAACGAAGGGGAGTACAAGAGATTTCTCTCGTACAGGGAGGAGAGCAGACATCTTGGATTGATATCGAGTGCGATAAATATTCTTATCACATTACTGATCCTGATACTTAACATACACGCCTGGCTGTTTGGAATGATATCGGGACTTAACGTATATGTTCAGTATCTGATCGTGGTTGCTATATTTACGGTATTGAGCATGGTTATAGATCTGCCGTTTGATTATTACGATACATTTGTCATAGAGGAAAAATACGGCCTCAATAAATCAACGAAAATGACGTTCGCATTGGACACAATAAAAGAAACCGTTCTGGGAACCGTTATCTCATATGCGCTTATTGTGCTTATAATGGTTCTTTTCGAGAAGTTCGGAAACATGGCGATAATATGGTGTACGCTTGCGATGATCGTCATAGCCGTCATTATCATGCTGATCATCATCCCTCTGATGAGAATATTCAATAAATTCGAACCGTTGGAGGAAGGGGAGCTGAAGGATAAGCTTCTGGCGCTTTGCGATAAGTATGGTGTCAGGGTCAAGCGGATCGTCGTAAAAGATGCAAGCAGAAGGACGACAACGTCAAATGCATTTTGTACGGGTATCGGAAACAGGAAGACGATATCTTTGGATGACAATCTGGTAAATGCATATTCCGCGGACGAGATAACGGCGGTCTTTGCCCATGAATTTGCTCATGCAAAATTCAGGCATGTGATAAAGAGCCTGCCGTTCTCGGTCCTCGGGATCCTGATATCGTTCGTATCGCTTGCCATTGTTTTGAACATACCGTCACTTTATACGGCGTTTGGGTTTGACGGCATGAATTATTATTTCGCGCAGATGATGTCAGGTGTGATCATTTGGCCTTTGAGCACGGCAATGGGCATTGTCGGAAACTACATTTCCAGAAAACATGAATATCAGGCAGATGCTTTCGCTGCGAAAGAAGGATACGGGCAGGTTCTTATCTCTGCATTAAAACGGCTCAGCAAAGAGTCTTTGTCCGGCGTCAATCCGCACCCGGCAATGGTTATCCTCAATTATTCACACCCTACATTGTCGCAGCGGATAGATGCTATCAGGAAGTGTCAGAATGACGAACCTTCTGATTGATTTTACGGGTTGTTTTAGCGTAGGGAATGATTGCATAGTATAATAACTGACAACGTGAGTGTTTTAGAGGCTCAGAGTGGGTAAGGCGAAGATTACAAAGGTAGGCATATATCATTATGTCCGGCTCGTCATAAGGAGCGGGATATTTCTGGTGCTGCTTTATCAATACATTTCCCATAAGATCATGGACGGGGTCGATATCTTCAAGTCAAATGTCATCGAGGAGATCGCTGTCATCGTCATCTTTGTTATGTTCATCATCGAGATGACGCTCCGCTTCTTTCCGAGTGCCCTTGAGAGTCCCGGCTGCCAGAAACAGTTCAAGCGCAATTATGTCAAGACAGGAAAGACCAATATCATCATAGAAGACAATCACGGCATTGTGCTCGTGGCGCTGGTATGGATCGGGCTGAACTGTGTTTTCGGGCTGCTGCACAGGTATCAGATATTCGATGACGGGATTATGATCCTGATAGCGGCTTTTTATTCTATATGCGATTTGATCTGCATACTGTTCTTCTGTCCGTTCCAGACGTGGTTTCTGCACAACAAGTGCTGCGCCACGTGCCGTATCTACAATTGGGACTATGCCATGATGTTTACGCCTCTGTTCTTTGTTAACAGGTGGTACGGCTGGGTGCTGTTAGGAATGGCATTTATTCTTACTCTCCGTTGGGAACTGACGTTCTATCACTATCCCGAGCGGTTCTCGGAAGAGACAAACGGCTATCTCGGATGTGCCAACTGTAAGGAAAAGCTGTGCATCCATAAAAAACAGCTGAAGACTCTGAGGAAGAAGTTGGCCGATATCAAGCAGAAAAGGGTTAAGGACCTGGAACTCTGATTATACGGTGACGCAGGTGCGGCGGCTGAAGGGGAGAGGCATTCAGGCTGATCTTCACGGCGCATTTACCATAGAATTAACTAGATTATCATCTTTTCATGATGAGTCATTTCTTTATAATCTTGACATTGAGCAAATAAATGAAGGGATTATGTAATATGGGAAAGATAGGGATAAAGAAGGCAGGTATCCTGCTGATAGCGGTTATGGCCGTCAGTCTTTTCGCGGGATGTCGGAGATCCAGGAACGGTGAGATGAAGAAGGTTGTTGATCTTCTGACGGATACTTCGATAATGGACAGATACATGGAGTCTGTTGAGGATTATGAGCGCGTCGAATACGAACGGGTGACATTTACGGCAGGAATATTCGATGGTATCGGACCGCACGATTTCAGGTTCAGGGGAATAGTCTATCTTACGGATGATGAAGCCGAAAGGCTTTGGAATGAGTACGAATGGGAGGAGATCCCGGCTCCGGAGTTTGAATTCGACAAGGTTGATGACAGCGTCATCGGTGAGGGTCCCTGGTACAGTAGCAATGATTTCATAAAAGATAACTACAAGACAGTTAATGTTTATTATGCTGTTTTCGACGGTGAGAACCTGGTATTTGACATTAATCAGATCTAACATGTTCAGGGCAAGAGCCGGATTGATGTCAGCGTTGCTTGCCGCGGCACTTCTTTTGCCGGGGTGCGGAACGGCTATGACGTCTGATTCTCTTACTGATCCTGCCGTGATAAGCGAAAATGTAACGGCGGGGAACATTACTTTGAGAGATGCAAGTGAGGACGAACCGTTCGTTTTCAATCCGCACGCATATTCATCATTCCTTGAGATCTGCTATCCGGAAGATTACCGCGATGCATTCTTCAATCTCTGTGACGCGCTGAGTGAAGGCAGGGATACTTTCGAATGCCCGAGCAAAGAGGCTTATGAATTCTGCATGGAACCGGCGACACTGGATGAGCTGTATCCTGTCGCATGCAAACAGATCATACGCAATAATGATTTTGGCGATGCCGGTTACGAGAACGGTACGGGACACATCCGTTATGAGATCCCTGTCGGAGAATATCTGGAAAGGCAGGAAGCTTTCATGCGTGAGATAACGGATATACTGAACAGTAATGTCAGATCATATTACACGGATCTCGAGAAATGCCTCGTTCTCTACGATTACATGTCTTCCAACTATCAGTATGATCACATGGATGAGGTCGGGCAGTCAGATGACGGAGCCTGCTATTCATGCTTCAGATTGAAGAAAGGGATATGCAATGAGATAGGCACATTGTATGCATATCTGCTGATGCAGTGCGGTGTGGATGCGATCGCGGTTCAGAATGACGGCATAGCATCAAGTGCAGGCTATCACGCATGGACATTTGTCAACATCAACGGCGAGAACTATCACATAGACGTTACTGCGGCCTTATTATCTGAGACCGGTATGCAGGAAGTCTCTCTTGATTATTTCCTAATGACTGACAGTGACCGTGATGCCGCAGGCTATATCTATGACGAGCTTGAGGTACCGCTGCTCCACGTCATCTATGCGAATGAGTGCAGGGAATATGAGTTCGTTGCCCGTGACGATTCTTACCGCCTGCCTGACGGCTCATACTGCACAGGCTATGACACGGAAAAGAACGTCATCTATTACAAGGATTCGGCCGGGGAACATGAGTTCAGATATGAGTGAAAACAGTCGTTGTGAATTGATTAACGGTAGTGAAATTGTATGTATTTTCTTTTTTCAGGCTTTTTTGTGGGAAGTCTGTCAGAAAGTGTAAGGTTCACCTTTTCTTAAAGATTTCCTGAATGGCCGGATTTTGGTAATGATCTTGGAAAAATACCGTCAAATTACCAAAATCATTTCCCGAAAAAAGAAAAACAGGAAATCTTCAGGAAAAGAAATGGTCAGCTGATTTTAAACCTGATATTTGAACGGAAAAAAGACTGATTCCGCACAAATATAATCTTACAAAAGTTCTGAAAGAGAATGTATCTTTAGGTACGGTGTCTCAACATCAGATGCGGGGTTTGCGGCGATCAGGACCGGCGTGATGCCTACTGAGGCAGCTCCGGCAAGATTCACGGGACTGTCGTCGATAAAGACGGTTTCTTTTGCGTCACAACCGCATTTCCTGAGTGCGTCCTGATACATCCCCGGATCAGGCTTGAAAACTCCGAGTTCGAAACTGTACGTGGCAAATGAAAAATACTGCAAAACGCCCAATGCACTGAGCTGATGGTTGATGCTCGGCCAAGTATCAGAAATGATCCCGAGCCGGAATGTCTTGCTGAGCTCCTCGATGACATTCTTCGCGTCCGGATAGATTACATAGTTATCCATGTTGTATGTGCGGTCGGAAGCAATGGCCTTAAGCTCATCTGATGTCATTCCCAGATCAAGTTCGTCAGAAATGATCCTGTAGAATTGATACAGATTCTCGAGCTCTTCCTGCTCATCGCGGATTAAGTGATGCCTCTCAAGGAATTCTATTCCTGATCTTTGGGCTTGAAGTATCCGGTCCTCAGAACATTTCCTGATGCGTTCGCCCGCGATCTCATCGAATCTGCGGGTGAACATCCAGTCTCCTGAGGCAGGATAGTCTATGGTATATCCGACATCGAAAAATATGACTTTCTTATCTGCCAATATCCCGTTCATGTTATTTTCTCTTGAATATCATCTTCATTGCCTCGTCGTCTTCACCCACATAATAGTACATGGTGTTGCCGTCGACCACGGCAGTGGCAAAAGTAAACCTGCCGTTCGGGATGTTGAAATTGTACATGTTGTTGCCAAGATCTTCGAGCTTGTATTCAATGGTGACAGGCTTTGAAAGCGTATCCATCTCCAAAGTGTAGGTTACGGTATCATCTTTGATCACATAGGTCTCGGAGATAGCAATCTCTTCAAGTTCTTTCTTGGTTATTTTTGTACCGTCAGCCATGAGCTCTTCTGCCAGGACCCACGTTCCTTCTATCCCTTTTTCACCGCAGCCGGTAAACACCATGATGCTGAGAACCAGCATGACCAATACTGCTATAACTTTCCTGCCCATTCCTGTTTATTCCTTCCCGGCTTACTTTAATCTCATGCCGTCATATGTCTTTGTGCCGAGAATGGTAACCTATTTTCGCGGCAAATGCAAAGAAAAGCTGTCAAAAAAGTTGATGCTTCGCACCGGATTCGGCGGGGTGGTCAAAATGGCTCTGTTCATTTATCATAATATGAGATGACAGCGCACAGGAGTGTTCAAAATGGATACTATATTAGCCGAGAACTTAAAGAAGCTGAGAGAAAAGCACTCGATCACCCAGGAAGCACTTGCCGAAGCCTTGGGTGTTACGGCAATTGCTGTTTATATGTGGGAGGCAGGCCGCCTGCCGCTGGAATATAAGATGATCGTTAAGATCGCGGATTTTTACGATGTTACCGTGGATTCATTATTGGAAGATGAGACAGCCGACAACAGTAATCCTGTGGCTACAGATAAGATATCATTCAATTGCAAGATCTGCGGGGGAGACCTGGATTATAACTATACCGACGGGACATGCAGATGCGCAAATTGCGGAAATAAGTGGTCCATTTCCGAGCTGTATCCCAAGTATGCCGGTGTAATTGCAACCATCACCAAAGCTAATAGGATCCTGGACAGAAAGACGGATCTTGCTTCGGCGGATGAAGCGAATCTTCTTTTCAGGCAAGCCATAATCGAGTGCAATAAGTTTAACGATGCGATCTCTGCCGAGCTTGTCAAGGTCTGCAATGAGGGACAGTCAAAAGCCGAGCAGCTCGAGATCTACTGCAGGGGCAAGCATTTCTTTGACAATAAGGCTTACAAAAGCGCTGTGACTGAACTGGAGAAAGTACGTGGCTTCAGGGACGCTGACGAGATGCTGAAACGCTGCAAAAGAAGAAACTGAAGCATTATCAAAACAGTTCTGCGTATATGTCGCTAAAAAATGAAAAAGTTAAAACCCGGATGCTGTAATCCGGGCTTTTGGAGGGGGATGTAATGAAGACTTGTTTGCTAAACTGATGTCATTATTACACCCGAACCTAAAATGAACTTAAAAGTTTTCGAGAAATCCGAAAAATGCACTACGGACCCGAAAGATACGCAACAGTAGTGCATGAAAACGATAATTCGTGCACTAGTGTTGTTTAAAATGCGGGGTGATGGTTGAAGTCTTAAAACCAAACAGCCTCTTAATCCTTAATTCCTCTTATCGTAAGCCCGGCAACGTAGTATTTCTGGAAAAACGGATAGATGATGAGAATTGGAAGCATCGTGAGGACCGACACGGCTGCCCTGAGTGTTATAACGGAGACAGGGTAGGGCCGGGGTGAGTTCTCTGTAATAACACCTCCACTGACATAAGTTATTATCTTCATCAATTCGTACTGCAGGGTTGTGTACTCAGGATTGAATCTGTTGTATATCATTGCGTCGAACCACGAGTTCCAATGTGTCGTGGCAATGAAGACCGCGATCGCGGCATAAACAGGTTTACATATAGGGGAGATGATGCTCCAGAAGATCCGCATAAAACCTGCGCCTTCAAGCTTTGCCGATTCTTCAAGCGAATCCGGAATGCTCTTCATATACGTTCTCATAACGAGCAAATATATACCACTGACAAGCCCCGGGATAACGTAGACCCAGAAAGTATCTTTGAGTCCCATTTTCCAATACAGGAGCAATGTCGTGATAAGACCGCCCTGAGCATATATCGTGATGATCCAGAACAATGAAAGAGCATGCTTAAAGATGGAATTCTTGCGGCTTATGATGTAAGCGAGCAAAGCATTTGCAAATACACCCGCTGCCGTTCCTATCACTGTTCTTGATATGGTGGTGACAGCGCCGTATCTGAGACCCTTCCTTTCAAACAGAACATCTTTGTAGGTTTCCAATGACCATACGCGCGGGAAAATGTAGATCCTTCCTTTTAAGGAATCAGCACCGTAGCTGAAAGAATATGCCAGCATGTTGATGATCGGATAAATGATCACTATCGCGAAAATAATGAAGATCCCATAGATGAACACGTTGAAGACAATATCCGAAGCTGCCGGCTTTTTCCTGCATCTTATCTTTTTGTACGAAACACTTTCGAGACTTGCCATGGTATCATCCTCCCAAAGCATCTCCGTAGATATCCCCTTTTGTCATCTATAGGTTAGCACTCGAAAACCCGGTGCAACAACGGACAAACTCTGACACTAACACCGTGTAATTATAGATTGTTGGAGTTGGGCTTAAGATAATGGCTTGTTGTAAGAGATAATACGGTTACAACAGTTCTGGTCATCACACCTGCTTAACGGGTGGTGTGCATTTCGATAATTATCGCAAACCGGTAAGTATGGTTAGGATATTCGAGAACACAATAATGGCAGTCATAGTGAGATTCGGAATTGCTTTGGACCAGCGGAAGATCTTTTGCAGGCACTTCATACCTTGTGACAGGTTCGTCTTTAATATCCGTTTTATATAGACCGACACCGTTATCAACAGCATCTTTGACGGCCTGTTTACAGCCTGCCGGCAAAGCATCACCGAGCTTATCTAAGTTCTTATATTTCTTTGTTTCGAAAGCGTAGTAACCGCCATCAACTATTCCATATCTTACGGATACATCAGCATAAGCAGGCATTAATGCCTCGGCACAGTATTGCTCAGTCTCGATAACTCGTGTCTTGTGAAGATATCTGGCTATTTGGATAAAGCCATAAAGAAAAACGGCAAAGATCAGGCACAGGATCGTGATGACCACTGTCTTCAGAACACTCCAATTCTTCATGGATCTTTTCTCCTCCTTAGCTGCTCTGTTGGGAATATCATAGCACAGCTGATATTGTTTTTCAATTACAATTTATCGTTATTCGATATAAATTTTTCGAAGATTGATATAAATGGAACGTTAGAACCCGCCCGTATGCCGTTGATCGGCTTGCGGAAAATCCGACTTTTTTGCCGACTATTTCGCTTCAAAAACTCGGACAAATAGTCGGAAATCCGGAAATCCGACTTTTTTGCCGAGATTATTGACTCGAAAAGTCGGATAAAATGTGAAATGGTGTATATTAATATTCTTGTTAAACGATGCACCGTGTTCGCGGTTCATTCAACTTATACTTTATTTGATGGAGGAATCTATGGAAGAGAAAAATAACCCGTTAATAGTTGAAATGGTTGATGATGAAGGCGAAACACTTAAAGTGGAAATTGTTTCTCATTTTGAAGATGGTGGAAAGCTTTATGTAATTGCATATGATCTGGAAGATGACACAGATTCATATATATTTGAATTGGTATCTACACCTGAAGGGGATGAATTAGTCAGTATTGATTCCGATGAGGAATTCGATAGACTGTGCAAAATCGTTGATGAACTGGAAGCAGAAGATGAAGACGATGATGAGGAGGAAACAGAAGAATAATAATCTTCTGTGTTTTGTTAGCGGAACTCATTCATCAAAGCTTTCAAATCATATATATTTCGGCGGTATAAACATAAGAATTTGTCCCTAACCCATAATGACACGGGATGCTAATCTATTATCAGGGGGCAGATCTATGATAAAACAAGTCACAGCTATTATCCTGATATCGGCAATGTGTCTGCCTCTATTCGCATGTGGCAGCGGAAACAAATATAAGACCAGCGGCAAGCCTTATATCAACGAGGATCCGTCGCCCGGTATATATGATGGTTTCCATTACCATACTGAAGAAAATCAGACCGATAATTTCATTGCATACAGAGACGGAAACGGCGAGGTCATGCTCTACATAATGAGGCACGGGAATAGTTCGCCGTATTCTCCTGACGGTCTTTGCAATGTTACCCCCGGCAAAGCTTATACGATCACTTACGATGCACAGCTGATAACCGGCGGTGTCGGCGGTGTGCATGATTACTATTTCCTTACTGTATACGATTACAGCGAGTGCAGTTACGATAAGCTTTTCGAGAACGGCTACGGCTGGAACAGCGACTGGGATTCTGATTTCCCGATGGCAGGGGGGCTGTCGGGGGAAGCTCCTTACGTTGCGTTCAAGAGCACCTTCGGCGGTTATGATGTCTTCTCGGCAAAGAACGGAAAGACTCATTACAGCAGCATGAAAGAGGTGACTTATCCTGTTGAAATCAACGGCGTCAGAACAGATCTGCAGTTCAACGTGTTCTGCAACTGGACGCTGTCTGAAAGTTACATAACAGACAAACTGATAAAGGGGGAATATGACGACGATCCTGAATTTGTCTTCATTGACTGTTATCACTCCGACGGCGAAAGAGGTACTAGCGACAATGACTTTGATACTCTCGAGAAGCTCGCTACCGGCTCGAAATTTTACAACAATGTTTACCGCTTCACTGCTGATCAAATGCCCGACGAAGGCAGAAGGGTCATCTCATACGAGGAAATGGAGACCAAGACCGCAGAGGAGCTTGGCCTCGAAGACTGGCTTTACGGTAACATTTACTATGGCTGGTCAGACAGAGCCAAAGGCCGCTGGAGCGATTACAACGACGATGACGGGCCTGCCAAGAAATGTGATGTCCTGATATTGACCGGCAACTTCGAAAGCGGCTCGGTCATCAACTACGATAAAGATCTCAGGCTTTATGTCAACGGCAGTCATCCCATGGACGAAGATGCCGGCGATAATTCAATTAATATCTATGTGATTTTTATAAGGTCAGAATTCAACGATCTTATTCCTCAGGGATAGCAGGGGTCTTAACTGTTCATAACTCTCACTAAATCCACTACCTTAAATACCGCAGAATACGATATACCCAGATTAGCTGTATCTGCATTTATGATTTTCCCATGCTTCCAAGAATTAGGTCGTCCTGCATAAGCCGTAAAAATGTAGTGAGATTTATTGCCTTTTGGATGATTATTATCCCAGCTCACCATATCAGCTATTTTAGTTCCAAATTCTTCGGCCAGCTTTACGCCCTGATCATCTTTGGAATCCAAAGACAAAGATTGATTATCAAATTCCGTATCCACGGACCCGTCAGTATAGTAGATACCAAATATATTCTTATCTTTATATACAATAGATTCCTGATTTATATTTTCAGCGATACTTAAAGCATCTTCCAACAGAATATTATAAATAATGATACTGGGTTCATCTTTAGTCGTATCCTTAAACGGGCCATCAGTGTATTCATATCTTCCGAAAGACTTATTATATCCATTATGATGTAAGTCATTATATTGAGTTACCAACTGATAGAGTTCATCAGTTCTTAATTCACCGGTCTCCTTATCTCTGGCACCTATTACAGCAAAGCAGGAATCTGCATTAGTCAAGCGCTGAAGCAATCTTCCAATAGATGCATCAGTTAAAGAATCATGATTATCCATAAATTTCATGTTATTTACCCCTATAAATTTAAGTGTGGGTGTCAACATCCCAACCATATATTAGGAAGAATGATGAGTGCATTTTGTCCCATGGTGCCGGATATTATAAGAATGAATCAGGAATTACAGAAATAATAGGAAGAGGAATAAAGAAATGATCTACATTACCGGCGACACTCATGGGGTGGAAGATTGGGAGAAGATAAATACTTCAAATTTCCCCGAACAGAAGCATATGACTCCGCAAAATGATTTCCTGATCATATTGGGTGACTTTGGCAGCGTTTGGGATGGATCTGAGGAGGATAAGTATATCCTCAAGGCGTATGACAAAAGAAATTTCACCACCTTGTTTATTGATGGTAATCACGAAAATCATGATCTTCTTAATAAATACCCTGTTGAGGAGTGGTGTGGTGGAATGATCCACAGGATATCAGAGCGTGTGATACACCTGATGCGTGGCCAGGTATATACCATTTTTGATACAAGGTTCTTTGTTATGGGCGGTGCCGAATCCACCGACAAGAAGTACCGTAAAGAAGGCGTTTCCTGGTGGGCACGCGAGTTGCCTTCCGATGAAGAGTATGAAGAAGCTCTTAAAAACATTGAGAAGGTCAATTTCGAAGTCGATGTTGTGCTGACTCACTGTGCACCAGAAGGCTATATCGGCAAGAATATGAAACCGGTTTATAACAGTGATATCGGACGAATGCTGGCGGACAATATGACCGGTGTGTGTGACAGATCAGGTAACAGACTGACAAAGTTCCTGGATGAATTGATAACAGTACATAATCTGAAGTTTGATCACTGGTATTTCGGACATTATCACAGGGACATGGACTGGGATAAGTTCTCGCTGGTATTCAGCAAGGTAAGGCCTATAGATTGTATATGTGGAATTGAATAGGCTACAATAAAACAATGATATATATTTATGGGTGAATTAAGAAGAAAATGAAAATAACAACTATTACATTCAAACTTCACGCACCATGGGTGCACAGCCTTAAAGAGAAGCGCATGATCGTCAAGAGCCTTGTTGCAAAGCTCCAGAACAAATTCCATGTGTCAGCGGCTGAGATAGATGAGCAGGACGTTCATCAAATCATAGTCATCGGTGTGGCGGCCATAGTTCCGCACAAAGCGATGGCAGACAGCATCATGGATGAGATATCGGAATTTGTTGAGAACAATACAGAGGCTGAGATCCTTGATGAGCTCCGCGAGATAAGATAATAGAAGACTACGTAATGAATGTTAGTCTTATGTCATTACGGCACGTAGATTACTTCATTGCTTATTTTCGTATCGGACTTCCTAATGAAAAAACTTCTTGATAAAGACATAAGAGAGCCGCTCTTCACATATTTTGACTTAAAGCTCTGCAAAGTTCGCTTCTTCGAAGAGAAGGAGATAGGCAGATCGCGTGCGGATATCATGATGGTCACAGATGATGCGATTACCGGGCTGGAGATCAAGAGCGATGCTGATTCTTATGCGCGCCTTAAGCGTCAGATCAGGGATTACGATAAGTATTTCGATTACAACTATGTTGTTGTCGGGAAGAGTCATCTGAAGCATGTTGAAGAGCATATACCCAAATACTGGGGTATCATCTCGTGTTTCGAAAAAGACGGTGAGGTCTGTTTTGAAGAGGTAAAGTCTGCAGCCAGGAATCCCAAGCGTAAGATAGATCATAAGCTGAGTTTCCTTTGGTATCGCGAACTGGCAACCATAAGAGACGAATGCCTGAAATTTAAATACGCACAGTTCGGCAAAGCAAGGCTGCGGGCAAAGCTTATCGAGAAGATCAGTGAAGATAAGCTTGATCTGCTCATTTCGAGAGAATTGTTCAACAGAGATTACACGATATACATATGATGGGTTAAAAATGTCTCATGGGTCAGCGCATAATTCGTATAGATGAATGAAGACTATTCAAGCAAGTATCAGCATTTGAGAATTATGAGGTGACTAAAATGAAAAAAGAAAAAGTAGAATCAATAAATCTTCGTATAGACAGTGTTATACCATGTTGGGAAGGAATAATTATCAGATGGAGTTCTGATATCGGATTCGGTGAATATTGCATTACCACTGATCATAACGATCAAGAAAAACCTGAAGAAACAACATGGATAGCTGACACCGAATGCATGGACACGAATGAACATAAGGCATTAGGCGAAAAACTCCTTCAGCTCTGGATGGAGCAGATAAGGATTGATGACTAGTTGATCGTGCTTATTGTTAAGTAAGATTTTGTTATGTGATGAAAAGGATGTAATTATGTCAAAGGTTAAATCTTATATCGATACCAAACAGAAAGCACTTCACCGTCAAAGACGGTATGAGACAGCTCATAAGAAAAAGACAAGAATCCGCAATGCCAAGCAGGGCGTATACTACTATTGGGGTTATTACCATGAAGATGAACGCCGCACTTGCAGATATGAAGAAGTGGAAATCCCGGAAGAGATCTATACTTATGAAAAGATCGACTGGGATTGGTACAAGCAGACAGGTGAGAAGGTGTATGTTGCCGAGAAAACAGTCTGTCCCGCTCATACTGGCAAAAGGGAAACGGATGTAAAGATCATTCCTGTATCCATTGTTAAAAGGATCAACAAGAATGCCAAAGACTTGAAGAAAGAGGCAGCAAGAAGAATAAGAAGACAGAAGATTAATGAAGATTCAGCTGCAATTAATGGTTCGTTGTATAAGAAGGATTATGAAATGCAGTGGGCGTTGATCTAAAGAGAGACTGTCGGAAGCCCTAAAAGGATAAAGAATAATGGAAAACGAAGAGATTAAGACATTAAGCAACGAAGAAGTTATTGCTATTGCTGAATCGATCATGGATGAATTCGATGAAGCATTCAAGGAGCTTGCAAAATGATCACGTTAACCAAAGAACAGGTTTTACTCCTGCATAAATGCATTTACGACCGTTACGGCGGTTCTTACGGTGTCCGTGATGAGGGACTTTTAGATTCCGCTCTGGAGGCTCCTTTCCAGACTTTTGCGGGGCAGGATCTCTATCCGACCGATATGGATAAGATAGTCCGTTTTGGATACGGTCTTATTGGTAATCATCCTTTCCACGACGGGAATAAGCGGATCGGAGCACTGGCACTGTTAACGCTGCTTGAACTTAATGGTTATTCGATTGATTCAACAAATAAGGAGTTCGCCGATATCATCTATTCCGTTGCATCCGGCAGCGAAGGAAAAGATTATGAGGATCTTCTGATTTGGGTTAGAGAGCACACGAGGTAACTATCATGACAGAATATACTGATAATCATAGACCGGTCGTGCATCAGCCGGCCGTTGTTTGCGATACCTAATCAGACCATGTTTGGATTTATGGCTGCACAAAGCAGATTCGCGCGCAATTATCCGTGTCTTTAATTGACGGGTGTTGCATTTTCGAAAACGTACGGGTATAATCACCGCTATCATCAATCGGGAGGAGGTCCTGGCAATGACAAGAACAACTGAATCATACATTAGAACGATCAACAACGGGCGTGCAGGATCTGCTTCTGTAGCTTAATTATCTGATTAATCTATTCCAAGCGTGATCCATAATGATGCACCTCTTTGAGGTCTTATTTGCATGCCCTTTCGAAAAAAGAAAGGAAAGAATTATGGACACTATTAAAGGTAACTACGCTGAGGCGGTAATATATGCTTCGAGCATTGATGACTACGCCAAAGCACAGATCAAGATGATCTGCGACAACGATATATCTCTTGATTCGAAAGTACGGATAATGCCGGACTGCCATCCGGGCAAGGTCGGTCCCATCGGGCTTACCATGACGGTTGGTTACAAGGTTATTCCTCAGCTCATGGGTATCGACATCGGATGCGGTATGCTGGTCTCCAAGATCAAGGTAAGGAACATCGAATTCCCGAAGCTAGATAAGGTTATAAAAGAGAACGTTCCGGCAGGATTTGCAATCCGCAAAGCTCCGCATAACAAGGCTTCCTTCGATGTAATCTCTGACCTCAGATGCTTACGTGCGGTTAACGGAGACAAAGCATTAAAGAGCCTTGGAACTTTGGGCGGCGGAAATCACTTCATCGAAGTCGATAAAGGCGAAGACGGATATTACATAGTAATCCATACGGGCAGCCGTCATTTGGGTGTTGAAGTTGCTGACTATTACACCGAGAATGCCAGAAGAAGGCTCGTTAACATGGGTAGGGATGTTCCGTATGAGATGGCTTATGTGGAAGGTCCCATGATGGAAGACTATCTCCACGATGCCGCGATCGCAACGGCATATGCATCACTTAACCGTGAGATCATCCTTCAAGAGATCCTGAAGGGCATGAAGTGGAAGGAAGAGGAGCGGTATGAATCCGTTCATAACTATATTTCGACACTTCCTGACGGAACGCATATTCTTCGCAAAGGCGCTGCATCTGCCCTTGAAGGTGAGAAGGTAGTAATCCCGGTCAACATGCGTGACGGAGTGATCCTGGGTATTGGTAAAGGCAATCCTGATTGGAATTATTCTGCACCGCACGGTTCAGGCCGCAAGATCAAGAGATTGGATGTACAGAATGGTTATACCGTATCTGCATTTAAGAAAGACATGACGGGTATCTACAGCACATCCATAAGTGCTGATACGCTGGATGAAGCGCCTGTGGCTTACCGCGGAATCGATGAGATCATGTCTGTGATCGAAGATACGGTTGAAATCAAAGAAATCGTAAAGCCTGTATATAACTTCAAGGCAGGCAAAGTGAGGTAATTAATGTTGATTCAGATAAGTTCGGGACAGGGACCTGTCGAGTGCTCCGCCGGAGTGGAGAAGCTCTGCAAGGCCCTCCTCAAAGAGTTTGATGGTTCACGTATCGTATCCGTAAACGCTGACTATTCCGGCAACGGTTACAAGTCAGCGGTTATGGAATTCGATGGTGATGTATCTTCGCTTGAAGGAACGGTCTTATGGGTGTGGAAGAGTACCATAAGACCGGGCCATCAGCGTAAGAACTGGTATATAGACGTGCATGTGATAAAGGAAGCTGAAGAAGTAGGTGAATTTGATCCTGAAGACTGTGAGATAACCACAATGCACTGCGGCGGCAAAGGCGGCCAGAATGTAAATAAGGTTGAGACTGGCGTAAGAATCACGCATAAGCCTACAGGTATCGTTGTTGCATGCACAGAGGAAAGAAGCCAGGTGCAGAATAAAACTCGCGCTATGAAACGCTTGGCGGGAATTCTTTCAGCAAAGCAGGAAGATAACAACGCTGAAGCTTTGAACAGTGCTTGGCAGAAGCATACTGAGATCGTCAGAGGCAATCCGGTACGTAAGTATGAAGGAGAGAAGTTCAGACGTGTAAAGTGATGTGACTGGTCATATCCTTGCAATGTGTCATTTCTGCCCCATGCCACCTCCTATAATCGAGTCAGATATAATGAAGATTTCGAATATTGGAGGTTTTTTATGTTCTACTACAAGATTACGGGAAAGATAGCAGATGTAGAGTTTGCCGATAAGATGAAAGGCGGACACAGCGGTTATATTGAAAGAAATAAACTCTCGGCTCTTAGTGTTGAACTGTATGAACGCTCTAACAGAACAAGATTCTTTTTCGTTTCCGGCGTATCAAAAAACAATATCGATATCGGGCTTATATGTGACGATAACAGGAAAATAGATCAGCAAATAAACGAGTTTATCCGCAAGCTGTCTGTTGAAGTATCTGATGTTGAATACCATGAAGTTGTTTTTAAAGTAATCAATCAGATGATAATAAATGCAGATCGCTCTGATTATGTTGAAGATGCCGATGAGATCCTGCGTAATTTTGATATCAGCTGTATGGATGGACGCGAGTATGGCTCAACAAGCTTCGCATATATGGAGTATTTGATCGAGGACCATGGTATTCAAACAACATTGAACGGCACAAGCTGTTTTATGGTAAGGGAATCGCTGAACGAAGAACTGGAGAGGATCTCGTCCTGCAGTAAGAAAAAATATGTTAAAGGACACCCGGTACATTATCTGATCCGAAGTGACAACAAGGAAGAGAGCGTAAAGATCGCTGAAGTGCTTGTCGGCAGCCTGTATGCAAATAACAGACTGTTAAGCAGGCGATATACGACCATAGGTTTTAAATCTCGCGCCAAGTGCTCGACAGATGATTTCAAACCTATCTATACGAGCGGGAAGGGTGGTACGGTTCTGGTTCAGGTCAATTACAGTAATGACAGGGAAAGTAATTATGCTTCGCAAGGAATGGAAAATATCGAGATACTTTGTTCAATGCTGAAGGAAAACGCCAATGATGTTCTTACGATAATCTGGATCCCTAAGAAAAGTGAAACAACGAGAAAGCTTATTTACGAAAGACTCGAAAATATCAATATTGTAGAGATATGTGATAAAGCCGCAGATTTAGAGAAGGCAAAAGAGTACCTTAAACTCATAGCAAGCGAGAAGCAGGTAAGAACAGACAAGAAACTTTTCGAGAATCTGGAGAATGGCAAATACTATTTGACTTCTGAACTGAATGATATGTACAACTTCTGGTATTCAAACAAACTCAAGACAGTTCTTTTCCCACAGTATAAGAACATTTCAACTGTTAAATGCGAGATCATAAATGATGGTCCCAGAGGAAATGCGTACGATGAGCTTATGAATATGATCGGTCTGAAAAAGGCCAAGGAAGTAATTAAGCAGGCTCTGAACTACAGCAAGGCGCAGAAGATTTTTGCAAACAAAGGTGCGCAGTTCGACAGAACATCCATGCACATGATATTCACCGGCAATCCTGGAACCGCCAAGACAAGTGTGGCAAGGCTTTTCGCACAGATAATGAAGGATAACGATGTCCTAGCTCAGGGTAGACTCATTGAGTGTGGCAGAGCTGATCTTGTCGGCAGATATGTAGGATGGACAGCTCCTGCGATAAAGAACAAATTCAAGGAAGCCGAAGGAAGTGTTCTCTTTATTGATGAGGCATATTCTCTGGTAGATGATCGAAATGGTTCCTATGGTGATGAGGCAATTAATACAATAGTCCAGGAAATGGAGAATCACCGTGATGACGTAGTTGTCATCTTCGCCGGATATCCCGATAAGATGGAGAAATTCTTACAGAAAAACCCCGGCCTTAGATCACGAATCGCTTACCACGTTCCATTCGATGATTACACCGTTGAAGAACTCTGCGGCATCGCAGATCTGATCTCGAAGAAAAAAGGCCTGATCCTTGCAGAAGATGCGCGTGAGAAGATGCGCGACATGTTTGAACTTGCCATAAAGGATGATGACTTCGGCAACGGCAGATATGTCCGCAATGTCCTCGAAAAAGCAAAGATGGCTCAGGCATCAAGACTCGTAGCAATGGATTATGCCAGTGTAAGCAACGAAGATCTCAAGACAATAGTTGCATCTGATATAGAAATGCCGGTTCAGAGAATTAAGCCTATTAAGTTCGGATTCTGTGCGTAATTGTAAACTGAATAATCCGGATGAGACAGTTTGTCATCATTAAGACTCATATAATCTGAAAACTCATAAAAAGTTTTGGAGGATGCAGTCTTGAACAGGGATACTTCTCGCAAAGAAGCAATGGGAATAGTGCTGTTTTTCGTTGCTATAGTCATAATATTAATATTCTATCTTCCTGTAACTTTGACAGGGATCATTGGGGTTGCGGTAAAAGATTTCTTTTTAGGTCTTATAGGCGTTGCGGCATATGCTATCCCGGTCTACATACTATACGTTGCTTTGGATGTCTTTTTCGAGAAACGGGAGGGTGTATCCAAGATAAGAGTAAGAAGTGTTATATTGCTTCTTGTATCCGTCTCAGCACTTCTTGCGCTTGTATCCATGGACATGGACTACTTTGAGAGCTTGTGTATTAACAGTTCAGGCAATGCGTCTGCAATAAAAGCATTATCATTTCTTTGGAAATCAGGCCCTGAAGCAAAATTAATTACTAATCCGGTGAAATCATCGCCTACTCTTACCGGAGGTATTATCGGCGGTTCTATTGCTGTAGCCCTATATGAGGTGACCGGTAAAGTTATCGGCGTGCTTACAGTAATTGTTTTTCTTCTTACACAGGTTCTACTCGTGTTTAGAGTCTCGATTAAGGCAACCGCGAAAAAGACAGCTCATGCAATTGGCGCGGCATCGTCAAAAGTTTATAACAGCGTTGTAAGCCATAAAGGACAGGATAATTCCGGTTATCAGATATATTCCGGTAACGGCTATGGCAAACATGAGCAGGAAATTGCAGAACAGGCAGGAGCGGATTGGGCTTTGGCCACGTATGAAAATGAAGTGCTGCGTTCAAATGGTAGGGAAAACTCACCGTTTGTTCAGAACGTCTGTCATTCTCCCGGGATGCATGGACCATTTCTGACAAATATGCCGGTCGACGGTGATACTGGGTTCACCGATATAGATAAGATGACTGACGGACAGATCCGTCCTGTTTCACAAGCGAATGGCAGGTTGGCATATAAAGACAGCGAATACGATGTAACCAAAACAGATGATGCATCGGCAGATTTCGGTTTTACAACAGATCCGCTTAGTGTTCCTGGTACCGCCAAGTTCAGGAAAAAGGTCGGCACTCCGTCATTTCTTGAAAATAAAAAGGTGGATTTCTACAATCTTTCACAAAGCGATGATGATCATGATGACGGTAATCCTTCAGATGATCTCTATGAGGTAGCAGAAGATCCGGAAGGTTCAGCTTACAATTATTCTGAACATGAAAGAAAGATCCGGCAGACTGTTATTGATTCGTCTTTGTACGATAGGCTTTCCGGTTCAGAAGATGAAAGAATAGCAGAACAAGCCAATATGCCTGTTGTTAAGTCTGCCAAGAACCGCAATATTCCAATCAATCCGGATTGCGAAAAGGATGACAGCCGTATAGATGGAAAATCAAAAAATAGTTCAGCGGCAACCGGTACACTTGTTGATCCAAATGAAGATGCTCATGACGTTCGACCTGACAAAAAGGTGACAGAACGTCAGAATCAGTTGAAAAGACTGAAAAATTACGTGCCCGTTCCGACCAGATTGCTGTCACAGGAGGAAAAGAAACTGACAGATAAGGATCTGGAGAGAAAACTCTGGACACGGGCTCTGGAACTGGAAGAGACACTGCAAAGCTTCGGTATAAATTCCAAAGTCATAAATATAACGCATGGACCGACGATTACAAGATTCGAACTGACGATCGAAAAGGGAACAAAGGTGTCAAGAGTTACATCTCTGCAGAATGATATCATGCTCGCTATGTCAGCTAAATCAATAAGGATCGAAGCGCCTATTCCTGGTGAGAGTGCGATTGGAATAGAGATACCGAATAAAGTCCAGGAGATTGTATACCTAAGACCGCTTGTTGAGACTGCTGAATTCAAAGCATCAACACCTTTGACGGTTGCTCTCGGTAGAGATATTCCCGGCAGACCGATATACTGTGATATTGCAAAGATGCCGCATATGATGATTGCCGGTTCAACAGGATCAGGTAAATCCGTATGCATTAATTCGATTCTTACAAGTATCCTTGTCCATGCATCACCATTTGACGTCAGGATGATCCTGATCGACCCGAAGATGGTGGAACTTCCTGTATATAACGGTATACCTCATCTTATTATGCCTGTTATCACTGACTCGAAAAAAGCAGCCGGAGCACTGAATTGGGCAGTAATCGAAATGCAGCGCAGATACAGACTTTTTGAAGATACGCATGTAAAAGACATAAAAAGCTTTAATTCGAAATTCAAGGATGATCCTGATTCGGAGCATCTTCCGCTGATCCTTATCGTTATAGACGAGCTTGCGGAACTTATGCTGGTAGCTGCAAAAGAAGTTGAAGTATATATATCCAGACTTGCGGCTTTGGCAAGAGCTGCAGGAATACACCTGCTCATTGCGACACAGAGACCTGATGTACACGTTATTACAGGATCTATCAAGGCCAATATAGGCTCAAGGATTGCCTTCGCAGTTGCATCAGGGTACGATTCAAGAACGATACTCAATCAGGACGGTGCCGAGAAACTCCTTGGACACGGAGATATGTTGTATGCGCCGATGACGGCTCCGCAACCCCGAAGAGGCCAGGGTGCGCTGGTTGATGATGATAAAGAGGTTCCAGCAATTATTAACTATCTTCAGACAAGATACGGACCTATGTATGACGAAGAAATAATTAAAGATGTCGAAAGAGCAACTTCAAGTGGCGATCAGTCAAATATCGAGGGAACGAATCCATCCGGAAATGGATCAGATGACGATGAATTATTCGAACAAGCTGTACAGACTGTCATTGAGAACGGTAGTGCAAGCACATCTCTTCTACAAAGAAGACTTGGTCTCGGTTATCCGAGAGCTTCAAGACTTGTTGATGAACTTGAGAAAAGAAAGATCATTGGACCTCTTGAAGGAAGCAAACCCAGAAAAATATTGATAACAATGACTGAATGGCTTGAGATGAAGGTGAGGAAGAATCAGTAATTTTGATGATTTGTATTTTAGTTAGATGGGACATTTCTAACCCATGGTACCTCCTATAATCGAGGCATAAGGTATGTGCAAGAAACAATAATTGGAAACGGAGTTAATTATGGAAATTGATATTAAGCATGCGTGTTCCTTTACGGGACACAGACCCGAAAGACTTGATATGAGTGAGGAAAAGGTAATTTCCTGGCTCGAAGAGCAGATAAGAAAGGCCGTAGAGGCCGGCTATACAGACTTTATCTCAGGTATGCAGAGAGGCGTTGATATCTGGGCTGCCGAGATAGTAATTAATCTCAAGAAAGAAGGGAAGAAGGTTCATCTTATTTCCGCATGTGCCTGGAACGGCATGGAAAAAGACTGGGAACCGGAGTGGAAGAAGAGATATACCAGGATCCTCATGGGTTCCGACAATATTGTTTATGTGAGCAAGAAACCGGGCAGAGCTGCTTTCTTTGACAGAAATCACTGGATGGTCGACAACTCATCAAGATTGATCGGAGTTTATACCGGTGCTCCGGGCGGAACAAAAGAGACCGTCTGGTATGCAAAGAACCATGGCCTTGAGGTAATAACGATTAAGTAGGGGGGCACAATATGAAACGGGATCTTAAACCGGGTATTGACTTTCATAGATGTAATGCGTATTCAGCCATTGCTTATATGTGTGCTGCTATTGATGTTAAAGGTAGACCTGTATTTGCAACGAATAGTGAAGGCAGATCTGATTTGAATGCTCCTAATGATAAGAAGGGCGGAATAATTGTTTTCGCTCAGGAAGAAAACGTCGCGCAGTTATCTAAGGACAAACTTAAAGAATGGTTTCAACAGACGTCTCCTTCTGCTTTGAATTGGATTATAGGCAATTTCTGCAATGGTCGCTGTACCGGCATAAAAGGGAAAGTGTATTCCGATGACAGTTTGTCAGTGGAAATTACAGGGGTTTCTGATGAGGAATTAATTAGTATTGGCGAAGAATTATGCAGAACATTTAAGCAGGAACCTGTATTGATCAAGGTCTATTCTGAACGGAACAGGATTCTTGTTGTTAGTGGAGAATAAGCCGTCAAAAGTGCTGGGAAGATAAGCTGTTTCCGGTTGACGAAGTGTTGTTATATGAGGTGAACGATATGGCAGTAAGGTGTAGATTGGGAAGCTTAAAGCCGATTAAGGGTCAGGAAATAATCATGAAAGGCGATCAGACTGAAGCCTTAAGCCGGATGCTGAATGATAAGCTTTTCGCATTGGTTGAACTTCCTGATGTAAGGAGAAAATACCCGGGACGGTATGTGATCAATTCTGTCAGGATCTGTGCCGTCAGGCATAGGGATTCTGATGTTCCGTATGAAGAATGTAACCTCTATCTTTGCTTTGACAATAATCCGAAAGAAGATATTAAGAAATTCAAAGGCGAAATTGATTTAGCCTTTAGGCTTTCTGATATGATGATATCTGATCCAAAGCCCAATATAGAATTTCCTGAATTTGATGATTTCCTTGTGTTTATGGCGGATAAGGAACTTGTTTTCGGCGGATATTATATTGATGACGGTGGTGATACAGAAGGAATATACAGGAAATTCTTTCTGGACAATTATCTTAAGCTCAGAAAACCTTTAAATGGTAATGTTTTTAATGTTCTTTACGACATAAGACTTTATATGACGCGTGCCGGTGAGAACACGCAGGCCGGATTGTCTTCTGAAGATATCAGAGACCTTGATGTTAATTCTGCATTGATAGAATTCATGAAGAACAGGACGAAAGGATATCGTTTCAACAATCCTAAGGATTATTCCGTTGTTTTTGAGGCTCAGTCTGAGATGGCGAAAGCTTCATGTTTCCTAAGGTGTTTTTATGGGAGTATGTATGATGATCCTATGGGAATACTTTGTTACAGGTTTTCAGCCTTTGTATTGCCGGGTGCTGCAGCTGAAGGATCAGTTACTGCAGATAATCGCGTCATAAATCTTAAGAACGGAACGTCATATATGCTCGATCAGATACAGATTAACACTGAGATCTGTAACGGCATTTCAGATCTCAAAGACTGGATCGATTACGATCTCGAGGCAATGACTGAGGAATAAAAATGGATATATTACATTTTACAGGGCAATAATTCTTGACTGATACTCCAAGACTAGTTCATCGGTCAACTGTCATCGAACTCTTCACGAGGACTTATCTTGACTACCGGATAATGCCTTTTCTGGTGCTTCATCCATTGCTTCGTGCACTTATAGCTTGTTTTCCAGCATCTGTCCGTATGTCGCTCGTAATTGATCAAATATCTATAGCAAAGTATACATCCCCCGCCATATAGACTGACCACTTCTTTGAATACAGGATCTTTGAACGGCCGTTCTTCTTCTTCCTGAATAGAGTTCAAAACACGGTTACGTTTATTGTATGGTGGTATCGGTTTCCTGCGGCGATATACGCCACAGTATGGCACGGGATCATATCTGTAACGATAAGTGATCCCGTCAAAAGTTTGAAGTCTCATGCATTGTAGTCCTCCTTGAATAAAACTAACTACTGCATGTCCAAATACCTCACAAAATTCATATTGTTCGCTTCAGATATAAAGTTTCCGTTAAGTTACAAGACACATTTCTGTTTTTGTTAGGCCGTTATTACATATATTGCTGTTTGTGTCTTTATTACTTTCGGATCTGATCCTGCCACTGACGCTCTCCCGGACTGAGCTACACACCCGGAAACGGTCCCAATGCTCCGGTGCGGGTGGGTTTTAACCACCGTCCTTCAGATGACGTTAACGGATCAGATCCTGTACAAGATGCCTTCTGAAACTGCTGCAAGCATCTCTTGATTTCATATTATCAGATCATATGTGTACATTTCTGTACATCTGACTGAAATGCGCTTTTTACGTGAAAAATTGAAACAGAACAGCATTGCTTTTATCAACTTAATCATCCTTATTCACATCGATCTCATCGATAATTCTGCCTTCTTCGTGCATCCTGTCCATGTCACCGCTGTCAAAATAGAGCATCAGGCAACCAACGTACTAATGCACCTAAATTTACCCATACCTCGTTTTAAACTGATGAAAAAGGAGGCAGAACAATGGATGTTTCAAGTTTTATAAATTCAAAAGATATTAAGAAGTACCACAGAGATACCGGCTATAAATACAACTCCCTTGAAGCAGCCTGGCTTGTTTATCAGTGCAACAGCATAACTCTTGAAAAGAAGCACAAGGCATGGCAGTGGATAATCGACAACATGCCGGATTTGGAAGTTAAAGAGTGCGGAAGATCGGCATGCCATTTCACAGAAGAGTCTATACATAAGATTCTCCTCGAATACATGGAATTGGAAAACACCTTTATTAAGGAATTCCAAGACAATGCTGGTGGTTATCTCTATAAATACAGAAGATACGAACGTTCGGCCAAGTCCGAATGGGGAACATCCGATTTTGAAGGTTTCTTCTCAAGCTGGGAAAAATGCATATCTCATATCATGAATACTGAAGATGCTGAGGACGCGGCTTTTTATGAGATTAATAGAAGGCTGCCTGATGAGACCGGGAATCGCATTGTTCACGGCACAGTAGATATTAATTTATCTGGAGAGATATTAGAGATATCTACTGATTATGACAAAGAGGGAAACGAGCGCTGGTATTATCTGAGTACATTTTTTGACGGTCTTTGGTTTAATTTCCCAGTCCCGTTTAAGCGTGGAGATATTGTAGCCATATGCAACCGTTACCATCCTAAAGACCGGGATCCGGTAGTCATAGACGGCATCATCGTTCCACACGGTTTGGACGAAGAAGAATACATAAGCAAGCGCCGTGAACACGGAGATATATCCGATATGAACATCTGCGGCTATGCAGCCAATGTGGAATGGGTCAGCGGATACCGCGGCGTATACAGCGAAGTCTGGTGGAACTATATGGATGCGGAATACTACCGTGGGGAACTGAAAGGCTATAACCGTGTGCTTAAGCCCATAAGCAACTGGCTTAAGGGAGAACTCGGTGATTCGTTAGATTTGCTCCTTGCAGGATATCACCGCATCATGCTGGAAGAATACTTATCCTCGGCTGTTCCCGCGCTTTATACGAAAGAAGGATTGAAATTGGCCGGATTCCCGGTGGAAGGAGATGAATGATATGAAATTGGCATTAGCATTATCTGAAAGAGCAGATCTTCAGGAAAAGATTGGAGATCTGGCAGCAAGACTGAACAAAAACGCAAAAGTACAGGAAGGCGAGAAGCCGACTGAAGATCCAAATGCTTTGATCAGGGAGTTGGACAGTTGCTATGAACGCCTTGAGGTGCTTATAGCAAAGATCAATCACACAAATGATGTGACGATGTGCGGTGATGTCTCATTGGTTGAGCTTCTGGCAAAAAGAGAATGTCTTCTGGGCAAAATCCAGAAAATGAAGAGTTTTCTCTTAAAGTCTAGCGATCTTATAGACCGTTATTATACTAAGTCCGAAGTCAGGATCTACAGCACAGTCCCTGTTGCCGAACTGCAGGAGAAACTTGATGCCCTTTGCAAGGAATACAGGACTTTGGACGATAAGATTCAGGAACTCAATTGGACAACGGAATTGATTTGATAATGCAGGTAGTCAGGCCGGGGTGAACAAGATCTCTTAGCGGATGAGAATGATCCGCTCATACTGTATAGGCAGTGAATGAGCAGCAGAGGCTGAGATCATAAAGGTCACGGAAATAGAAGGGTTCAAGTCCCTACGACAAATCAAGCTGTACGCAACACCTGTTTATACACGATGATTTACGATTTACTACCAATTGTTAACCGGTTGACGAGGGCGGGTTAGGGGAATTATACAAGATGTTTTCGAATAGATTATAAGCAAAGGGATGATCATAATTTGGCAATTAGTGGTAGATTAAATTATGCGTCAACATAAGATCAAGAAATACATCATCCATATCCTTGCAATCCCTGCGATAAGTCCGGAAGTCTTTGACATTCCGATGAGCCGGTGTGCGATCATTGCATGTACCGAAAGGGATAACAAGTTTTTAAGTCTGTTCCCTGATGAACAGAAATGTATTGTGCCTTTTGCTGATGTGGAGGATCCGGACCATCCGATGTCCATAAGAGGAGCCCATGCCAGGATGATCATCAGGTTCCTGCGCCATTTGCCTGAGGAGGTCACTGATCTTTATGTGTGCTGCTCGAAAGGCGGATCCAGAAGTCCTGCTGTTGCAGCCGCAGTTCTCCGCATGTCAGGAAGGAGCGACAAAGTTGTTTGGGAGAATCCGTTCTATGTTCCCAACAGTCTTGTCTATCAGGTTATATGCAGGGAATTCGGTCTGTTTGCGCCAGACTGGTATGTGAAACGAAAAGTTGAACTTAACAGGCAGTGTTATGCTCGTGCCTCCAGCTGCGGCGATTCGGGTAAATACGAACGCTGGCAGATAATTGAATAGTTTTTGAAGTTTGTTTTATTTAACACATTTTTCAGAACTGTACAATTCCATAAGATTACAGTTAAAGTGAATGTTGGCAGTGAAGAGCGCATCATTACCCGGAATATGTACTAATCTTTCATCAATCTTCTCGCAAACGGGCATGCCGGGCAGTTGTTGGCCGAACTCGACCTCATATTTCTCGTGAGTTATTTTGATCTTCTTCCAGTCTTCGACGGAACCTTCGTAGTAGATATCTTCGAGATTATTGCAATTGTTGAAAGTGCCTTTCCCGATGATCGTGATGCTTCGCGGAATAGTAATCCTTCTGAGGTTGTTGCAGCCTGACAAAGCACCGGAAAAGCTGCCGCAGAATAATACAGGTCCCATGAAGACCGGATCAAGCCGTGTGAATATCAGATCGGTGATATTTGTATTATCCTTAAAGGCATTGGTTGTAAAGCCGGATACTCCGACATCGTTTCCGTTAATGACTGTGCGCGGGGGAATCTTTATGATTTCCGAGGATCCGTTATCACCCATGACGATTGCCGGCCAGTAGCTCTTGTACTGGAAGTATCTGAGAGACTCTGTGCAGGGTATGTCTTTTATGAGTTCTGTATATTCACTATATTTCATACGTTTTATTACATCCTATGATTGTTTATACGCGTTCATAGTACTTTCTTAACATCTCAGAATATGCATCCTGAGGTCTCTAAACGATCTCGCACGTATTCGCAAATTCATCTTGATAAGCCATGCCGAGCAAAGTGTTTGCGAGTTCAATATACTCATATGCCTGCGACAAATAATCTGCAGCATTCATATGATTACGGAATAGTTTAATAATGTTTTTGATCTTCTTGTTTTTATCATCATGCTTCATACTGAATCTCTTACCTCCATAAGAATCTTTCCGAGCTAATTCTGACCTTCCTTATTCTTGCAGCTGTCACACATGCATTTACCCCAGCGGTTGTCATGATGCTTATTGCCTTCGATGAGAACTGCATCACCTGTTGCCTTAAGCTTTTCCCTGAGTTCCGGAACGGAGAACTTTGCCATGAGAATTCTCTTCATGATCCCATAGCTGATCTCATCCCAGTTGGAAGGAAAGCCCGGTTCCTTTTTGCCCATGCGCTTTGCAACCACCGGATTTGTTACTTCTGTATACTTGATCTTTTCCTCTGCGGTTGAACACTTCTGAGCCTGGAAAGCTGCCTCGGAAGAGTGATAAGTCAAACCTTCAAATTCAAAATCACTCTTGTTGTAGAAGTTCGAGAGAAATCTGTAATCTCCCTTGAATTCTTCAATTACTCGAATCTCATTATTGTTTTCCATGATAAACAACCCCGCTTTCTTTATGTTTTCTACACATATATTAACGATTGGCATGGGACAAAATCTGACCATTAAAAAAGCCGCTTGCAAGAAGCGGCATTTGAACGGTGATTACATAACACAGCCAACTCATAATGTATCCCTCACTTCCATAAGGATCTTTCCGAGCCAATTCTGTCCTTCCTTATTCTTGCTCCTGTCACAAATGCAGTTGCCCCAGCGGTTGTCATGATGATTATTGCCTTCAATGAGAACCGCATCACCTGTGGCTTTCAATTTGTCTTTTAACTCCGGAACGGAGAACTTGGCGATCAGGATGTTTTTCATGATTTCATAGCAGATCTCATCCCAGTTGGCAGGGAAGCCCGGCTCTTTCTCTTCCATGTTATTTGCCTCCTTGATCAATTCAAAAACATTATCTTCCTGTAAGTATATTATCGTTTCTCGTGCGGCAAAAAAGGGCATCGTCAAATGCCCTTTCTGATACATTAGATAATGCTTTTAGCAACTCTAAGAGGGAGTTGCAGTATCCTGTTTGTCGTCTTCATCATCTTCGATATCATCGAAAAATCTTTCAAGATTTGTTCTGTACATAAGGAGCTGAGTTGCTTCCTCCGGGGTAATGTATTCAAATATTTCGAGTGCTTTGACACAAAGACACTTCGTATCGATGTCAGTGTCCTTGTCTGCCAGGATCAAAGCAAGCTTTGCAACTTTGACGATAGCAGGATTTTCAACATAATTTTTATCAGGCTTTTTTGCTGTATGAACTCTGACTAACTCTGTAACTGCCATGGTACACCTCCTTTGTATTTCAAATGTGTTTTTGTTTTCGTTTTTATGATATTGCAGTGCGGGTGACAAATATGTCACATCTCTTTTACTTGTGCTTAGTGATCACGTAAGCCTGAACCAGATAACCGGAATATCCTTAGACCATTGTTTTCCGTCAATCCAGTAAAGTGCTTCAAAGTGCGGAGCGGGCTTATCAGGATAGTCTTCTGACAGATGGTGCCAGCCATAGTCGTAACCAATAATATACTTTGTTCCAAATTCCTTATATTTCTGAGGAATCCATTGAGGACCGTAATGGCCACCACCGAAACCACCGTAAGCCACGATTACCTGGTATTCTGTCCTAATCCCGTTGGGAATGAGGAAATCGTTGGCGAAATACTCATTCAGAGCTGCCACATAAAGGATCGATGTCTTGTATCTGTTAACAACATCATCGATCCGTGACACTGCCTCAACATTGAGCAGGATTGATGAATTGTAATCAGATGCTTTCTCGATAGCCGCATACTTCGGATTAAAAGGAAGATCGAGATCCTGCAGCTTCTCGAATTTCTTTACGATGATCTCTGTTGAACTGTTCTTATACGATACGTGATCAGGCTGGAACCCGGTTCGCAGAACCCATCATTGAGCTGATAATAGGCATCACCTAAACAATCGGAGTCCCCATAACTGTCAAAGAACCCGCAAAGGTCCGTAAGAATGAAAAGATCCGGAAATTCCTGGCCTTCATCCATTGGTACATTGTTCTTCTTGTAATTCCAATCAGATATGAACAACAGCGGCCTTAAGTCTTTTCCTGCCGAAGGATACCAGCAGATATGCTTGAACTTTTTGATCGCATCTTTTGTAGTTCTCATTATCGCGCCCTCCAATTATCTCGTTTGAGGATATGTTATCGGGTTCAATGGGACAAAAATGGCGCATGGAAAGGGATATCTATACTCATGACAGTTTGTTTTCGCCTTATAAGTGTGATGGGGCATAAATTCCCCATGGCAAAGGTTAATCTGAATTTGGGAAAGAATAAACCAGAGTTTTCAGGAGTTGCCCCTATGAGATACCTTACGATATTTAAAGTTTATTTGCGCGGAATCCGCGATTGTTCAGATTGGGAAAAAATCTGCGATCTCCTGATGCGGATTGATTCATATAACGACTGCATCGAAGAAATAGATTTTCGTGAGAAGATTGAAAGATATAAATATGAAGTATTGCCTGTATCGGTGTGGATCAATCCGAGCTATCCGTCTATATCGGATTGTTCGTCAAAAGGCTGGTATGAGAGCATGATCAAGTCACTAAAATGCGTATTGATTAGAAGATACGGGATCCGGGTGGATTCTTTTCTGGAAACAAACAATAAGGAAGAGATCATTGACGGTCAGATCTCCATTGAAGAATATTTTTACTCTTTGGAACCGGTATTCCGGATTAGCAGGCCCGATCTTATAGAGGTCCATTCATGATTGTCTTTGCCTGCACAGTAAAAGACCTGTTCAGAAGGCCGCGTCTTTTAAATGAAACTGTAAGAAAGCTTGCCGATCACGGTTTTGCCGGACATGCTGTCACTTATGCATTTATCAGGGATAAACTGAGTGATGCGCTGGCGTATGCAGCCGGCAATATGCGTGATCACGAGTATAAAGCGGCAATGGCATATCTCGAGTCCTGCTATTCCGAGATTAAAGTGGCAAGAAGGACACACTATACGCCAAGGTCTTTAAGGCGTTACATCCACAGAGCCTGCGAACTGATAGGTGAGTATTATTCAGGAACGCTTGGCATCCGGTTTCTGCCGAATGGATGTGCGGATCCTGACTGTTCGGGATTAACGGGTCAGTTCTGGGATAAAGTCAGTCAGATGGCGGATCAGAGTATCGAGAGCGCTCTGGTGGTAATCAAGTGCTGTCATGAAAAGAAGTCGATGAATTATGTTTGCAGCAATTATGGTTTGGGAAACATAAAGGTGAAGCGGATCGTTAAGGAATTTAACGAAAACGGTGAAGTCTGTGGCATCCTGACGGAAAACATCAAGGCAGTCTAATCTTGTGAACATTATTTGCCCCATCGCTAGAATTATCCTGATAGTGCGAGGTAATATCATATGGATTTAATTAAACGATTAATGGAACTATATAAAGCGCTGCCCATTGATAAACGGCCTGAAGCAATAGCTTGCATTGAAACTATTAAAATCTATTCTGTGCTCGTTGTAGAAGAACAGCTCGGTTTTCTTGGAACGTTTCACCCTGAGGAAGGAATTTCGTATCATGATACGAGGTTTTGGAACAAGTTAAGAAGTGATGCTCACGATGCTGCCATCAACGCCTGCAGCTTGTTAAACGAGCTTTGCCAGGAAGCAAATGTCGATAAGATATGCGATTTCGATGTGACAGAAAGAAAGAAAGTGGCAGAGTTCTGCGGCTTTGTTTTAAGCTCGCTTTTTTATTCAAATATCAGTTGCAAGGATCCTGTTACAAGCTGGCTTAATTTTTCGCAAAACGGTGAATCGGAAGATTCGTAAAACTGTCCCCAAAACCAAACTTTTGTCATAAAAACGGGACCTAAAGATTTCTAAAATGAATCCATAACCCAGAGAAAAGAGGAGAGCTGTAAATGGAAAATATGGATAATCTCATAGAAGAATACACTAACGATATCGATGTCGAGATGGCACTGCTTTCTTTATGCATGAGAAAGAACAATGCAATATTGGAAGCCTCCTGGAACAAGATCACCTCAGACGATTTTACTGACAACAGGAATAAGCTGATATTTATGGTTGTAATGGATATGTTTTTCGCGAACGCCCAGATAGACAGGTTTACCGTCATGAGCGAGCTCGAAAGACGCAACCTCGCAGATAAAGCGGGCGGCCAGCGCTATGTTTACCGTATCGGTGATATGACCGCTGTTTCCTCCGCTCTTGACGGCTATATCGAAGCGATAAAGGAGAGGAGCACGATCCATAAGATCGTAAGTGCTGCAGACGAGATAAAAAGGGCGGCTCTTAAAGGCAACCGGAGATCCGATGAAGTGTTGGATCGAGCAATCTCTGAGCTCACTAAGATAAGACCCGAAGGCAATACTGCCGGCCTTGAAAAGCTCTCAAGCAGCCTGAAAACCACCATGACCCGTATCATGGCCGAGCTTAATGATGAAAACGCCGGCCGCAAGATAAAGGTAGGATTCCCCAAACTCGACTCCATGCTCGGGGGATTAAGACCGGGATCACTTAACATTCTTGCAGCGCGTCCTGCCATGGGCAAATCCGCTCTGGCCGTCAACATGGCCGTAAACGTCGCGGCAAACAACAAGACTGTCGCAATCTTTTCCGTGGAGATGAGCAAGGACGAGATCAATACGCGTCTTTTATCCTCTGCCATGAACAAGCCATTAAATGAAATACTGAGTTCAAAGAAACTGTCAGATGCAGATAAAATGCAGATAGACAATGCCCTAATGAAGCTTTCCGAATACCCCATATATCTCGATGACAGTTCCAATACGACCCCGGACTCTATAAAGACTTCCATTCAGCAGCTGATATCTTCAGGCAATCCGCCTAGGCTGATAATAGTGGACTATCTGCAGCTCATACATCTGAAGGAGATGTCCGGCAGATCCAGATATGAGGAGGTCACTGCCATATCTAACCAGCTTAAACGTCTGGCAAAGGAACTGAAAGTCCCGATAATAGCTCTTGCCCAAGTCTCAAGGGATACCGCAAAAAGAAACGACCATACCCCGCAATTGGCCGATCTCAAGGATTCAGGTGCAATAGAACAGGATGCCGATACCGTAATGTTCGTGGACAGACCCGATTACTATGGCGAGAACAACAACGGAAACACGCCTTCGATGCCCGAACAGGAACAGAAAAAGATCGATATCAACGAGGCAATGCCGGCTTTTATATATCTTTCAAAAAACCGTCACGGTGCTACCGGTAAAGACTCCGTATGGTGGATCCCCTCAAAGACATTGTTCTATGAACCTGATCCAAAAGACCCGAAGGAACCGGAAAGCATAACAAAGAATGATGAATCGGAAGATGCCGATGAACCTGAAGCACCTAAAACGGAAGAGGAAGAGATGGAAGAGGCCTTCATGGCAGACCAGCATGATGATTTCCCTGAAGGATTCCTGGAGGAATGATAAGCCTGTGTTTATATAATCTTAAGTTGATTATGAAAAAGGGTTATACCGAATTTCATTTTTCACAATCTTATTGTTGCCAGATGAATTTCCGCCAAGTATAATCTGTCCGTACGGGGCATTAGCGCAGTGGGAGCGCATCACACTGGCAGTGTGGGGGTCACGGGTTCAAGTCCCGTATGCTCCACCAATTACATGGTACTAGTCGTGAAAAGTCAATAAAATAAGTGTTTGTAAAGCCATTATGGTTCTTGAAAGCACAATTTACGACAAACTTACGACAAATAAAAGGTACGCCCAAAACAAGAAACGACCGGCATTATAACCGGTCGTTTCTAAATATATGCAGTTATAAAACTTTTTCGATATATCACTCAGATGCTATTTCTGCATTCGGATACATGCTTCTCAAAATTATTTCTTTATCTTCACTGACTGAACTAACAATAACAAAAGAAATCTTTTGCACATCTTCAAAATCATATCCTATCGGAACTGTGTCGGGAATCATGGCAGGTGACAGGGTGAGTTCTGTTATAGATTTATCGGGAAGGCTAAGTTCATATTCTGCTTCATACACTTCCCATGCTTCGGAGTTTAGTTTTTTTTCGACCAATTCATTATGTCTAGCAGAAATTGTCAGTTTGAAATCTTTATAAAGAAAACTATCAGGATTTTCATCAAGATATCCTTTCATGACTTTAACGATTTCATCCGAAACTTCTATTTTATCAATTTCACAAAAAGCTAAATTAACATAACGGAGCGAATCACACTCTCTTACAAAAATGCTTCTCAGTTCAACGTCATTTACCCGATGTGAATTGTAATAGTCGATAAGTTCTTTAACTTCTTCCTCATATTTTAAATGCTCGTCCAAAGGCGAATCAAGTTGAGTATTATCAAATACAACAAAGCCAAAGATTGAAACTCGGTTCCCGACATTATATCTCACCGTTGAAGGCTCGTAATGGTAATTTACTCCATCTATATCTTTACCGCTGCTGCGTAATTCATGACAATTCCTCACATCATAGATAAGTCCAAGTCCAAATAGCGAACAGGCTCCAGTAGAACCACCATCTGATAAAGCATAAGGAAGAGGAAATAATAAGACGACATGACATATAGAAACAATTACTATAAGTACTATTAGCCATTTATGTATCTTTATCTTTTCCATACTAATACCTCTTGCTTTTCTTTATGCTGCTTATGCAGACATTGAAAACCACCGCAAATAATATAAACACTACATTTGCAATCAATAACCACTTAGTTAACTTCATATACCAGGTATATGTTGGAATGGCATAGTCGGCTACGATAAAACAGGAATTCTTGTGTGATTCTTCTGAGAACGGATCAGATGTGGCATTTTTGATCTTAGACAAGTCCAAAGGATTCTTTAAGACGACTCTGTTTCGGGGAACTATTTCCGCATAATAGTATTCTTTATTGCGTCCATAGGATTTATAGTTCCCAAAAACATCTTCACTCCCGGTTGAATCTTCCTTCAAAAATACAAGCCGGCATTTTCCGTCATAATAGTCGGTAATCCAGCCTCTATTAATATCATTCAGGCTCAGTTCATGCTCTTCATCATTCCAGCCGTGAGGCATCAATCCGCATGGTTCGATCTGAACCAAGATATCCTGATCTTCCGGAACTTTTTTAACGGACACGGGGACACACAAAACTTTTTTTAGATCGATAGAGGGTGTCGAAATATACGCAACAAAAAGCATCAATAAAGTAGTAACAATCAGAAACACACTGCAAACAATTATTGTTACTTTCAACTGGCTTTTCATTGTAACGCTGTTTCACTTTCTTCTGATATCAAAGTTATTTTATTATTTACTACAATATCCCCTTATTGCGACCATTTCAACCCCGTTCATCCAAAACTTTCTTTAAGAATCTTTGTCAATACCTCTTTTTATTAAGTTGTTAACTATGCCAAAAATACACTTCAGTAACAGCGTTGTTTTCAATCTTGACCACTGTATAATCAAATCTGTCACAATGCCATTTATCAAAGAAATCTTTGATGCTGACAGTTACACCTTTTGTCATTTCTTTGTCAGAAAAATCACTAACGGCTTGTAAATCAATTTGAGATGTTTCCGAACTGTTTAGATCAATTGAATTAAGGACAGAAACTGCATCATAAATAATGCAGTCATCTGCAACATTTACACTAACCGGATTATTGTACATTCTTAGCGGTTCAGAATGAGGCATAATTAACGCTTTCCATGTATCAACTCCATCAACTTTGCAAAAACTGATATTTCCTTTATCAGTTGTCAGATTAACTACCTCACCTGTATAGTCTGTGCCCATATATGAATATGGTTCAATTATCATGGTATCAACAGACTGAACCGTTACTGTGTTAAGTTCTAACCAGCCTGTGAAATCCAATATCATTCCTTCTTCAAGAGAATCGAT
>JAFWLP010000027.1 GCA_017511005.1 Clostridiales bacterium | reverse complement strand
ATCGTGATCTTATCGCCGTAATTAGCATATTCCTGTGATGCAGTTGCACTTCCGTTTACCGGTTTGCTTACAGTGATCTTGTAAGAAGCCTTCTTGAATGTGACTACTACAGTAGTGTTCTGAGCGGTCATCGTAAATGTATATCCGCTGATGGCCTTGTTATTGACTTTGATCGTGTCGACGGAATAACCCTTGGAAGGAGTTGCCGTGATGGTGATGGTATCACCGGCACCTGCCTTGGTGACATTCGTGGAAACACTTCCGCCCTCACCGTCCACAGTAGCAGTTATCGTATACTGTTCTTTCTTGAATGCTACTGTAACGGTAACGTCTTCAGCGCTCATTGTGAAAGTATTGCTGCTCAGTTCAGTTGTGCCGACTTTGATGTAGTCAAGCGAATAGCCTGTCGCAGGTGTTGCCGTGACAGTGATCTTATCGCCGTAATTTGCAGAAGTCTTGCTTACTGTAGCGCTTCCGCCGGTTCCGACATTCAGGTTGATTTTGTAAACGGACTTCTTAAAAGAAACCGTTACATCAACGTCAGAAGAAGGCATTGTAAACGTCTTGCCGCTAATGGCTTTACCGTCAACCTTGATCGTATCGAGCTCATAACCCTTTGAAGGTGTCGGGTTGATCGTTACCGTTGTGCCGGCGACAGCCTTGGAAGGAGTAGCCGTAGCGGTACCGCCGCCGTTAGGAACAGACACGTTAACCGCATACTGATGTCCCTGCGTAAAGGTTACGAGCACGGTTACGTCGCATGCAGGCATCGTAAACTTATTGCCCGTTATCTCCTCACCGTTTACAGTGATGGATCCGAGTTCATAACCTGTGTCCGGAGTGTATTTGACGGTGATCGTATCACCGACACCGGCAGTCTTGAACACACTGTAAGCCGTTCCGCCTGTTGTGTAATTAACGGTAACATTGAACTTGCTCTGGCCGAATCTGACCTCAACCTCGGCATTGTGTTCCGGCATCTTAAAAGTATTTCCGGTGATATTGGTGCCGTCTACCGCGATGGAAACAAGATAATAGCCTGCAGCCGGAGTAGCCGTAACGGTAATCACAGTACCTGCTTCTGCAGAAGTCTTGGAAAGCGAGACCGTACCTTCACCTGTTATGTTCGTGACCTTTACTGAATACAGGGTAACGCCTGAACTGTTGTAATAGATCGTGGCGTTGTTAAGAAGCTGATCGTGACCGCTGCCGTTAAATGAGATATTGTTCCAGTTATTCTGAGTTCCGGCATAATAAACTGTCGTAAGCTTTGTGCAGCCGCTGAACGCATAATCACCGATCTCACCAACGCTGACAGGGATCGTAACGCTCTCGAGATTCTTACATCCGTTGAACGCATTTGATCCGATGGAATACACTCCGTCTGAGATCTCAACAGTCTTAAGAGACGTACAGTCAGCAAATGCAAAATACGACATGTCCTCGACGCTTCCGGGAATGGTAAGACTGGTAATTCCAGATCTCCTGAAAGCACTGTTGCCGATGTTCTTTAAAGTGCCGGGAAGTGAAATGCTTGTGAGACATGAGCAGTCTGTGAAAGCGAAGTCACCGATATCCGTAAGGCCGTTATTGAGAGTAACGCCCGTGAGACTGCTGCAGTTCTTAAATGCATTATTTCCGATCGTCTTTACGCTTGAGGGTATCGATACGCTCTTTATTCCGGTGCCGGCAAAAGCATTCGCACCGATCGAGGTAACGGTTGACGGAATGGAAACCGTCGTAAGATTCGTGCATCCCTCAAACGCAGAATCAACGATCTTGGTAACGCCTGAAGGGATCGTAATACTTGATATTTTTGTGTTGGTGAAAGCATCTCTTCCGATGGACTTTACAGTGCTGGGGATTGAAATGCTCGTAAGCTGTGAGCAGCCGTTAAAAGCACCGTTTCCGATGGACGTCAGTCCGCTGGGGAGAACGACTTTTGTAATCTTGGTCTTGTACTGATTCCAGGGAGCACTGTAGAATTTGTATTCACCGTAAGTGCTCTTGTCGAAATTGTCCATTGCGCCGGAACCGGTTATGGTCAGAACACCGCTGGAAGACAGTGTCCAGCTCAGGCCGTTTCCGCATGTGCCGTTCGCACCGACGAAATTCGTAATGTCTGAAGGATGCAGCTTGGCATTGAGCAGAGGATCATTTCCTGAAGCTATCTCGATATTGTTCCACTTGGTTTCCGTGCCGTTAAAATAAACGTCGGTAAGAGATGAACATCCGTTGAACGCATTGGTCCAGACATTCTTCATTGTTGATGGGATTTCGATGCTCTTCAGAGCCGTGCAGTTTCTGAAAGCAGAATGTCCGATCCTCGTAGCTTCCGGAGTAATGGCGATCGATGTGAGGCTGGTGCAGCCTTCGAAAATGCTGTCGCTGTAATTCTTGACGCCTTCGGGAATATTGATGGTCGTAAGTTTCTTACAGCCCTTAAATGCAGACTGTCCAATTGAGTAAATACCTTCAGGCAATTCTATCGAGGTTAAGCTTGAACAACCCTCAAAGGAACTGTTTGAAATGGTTTCAACGTTTTCGGGGATCGTTACGCTCGTGAGAGCTGAACAGTTAAGGAAAAGATTGCCGTCGATCGATGACAGTCTTGCGCAGTTGATCTTTACCGTCTTTAACTTGGTGCAGTTGCTGAAAGCACTGGCAAGAACATAATCGACGTTGGACGGGATCGTGACAGATGTGAGTTCCGTACATCTTGCAAAAGCATACTGACCGATCTCTGTCAGACCGGACGGGAATGAAATGCTTGTGAACTTTGCGCCGTAAAACGTATAGTCTTCGATCACCTTAATGCCGCTGGGAATGGTGACACTCGTAAGCGGGCAGCCGTAGAAGGCAGAAGGACCGATCTCGGTAACGCCGCTCGGAATCGAGACACCCGTTAATGAGCATCCGCTGAAAGCTCTTCCTCCGATAGTGGTTACGGTACTGGGGATCGTAATGCTCTTCAGGCTCTTGCAGTTATAAAAGAGGTTTCCGCTGATCGAAGTCAGGCCGCTGGGAAGTGTGACACTGCTTAAGCTGCTGCAATAAGCAAAGGCCATTGTGCCGATACTCGTTACGGAATTCGCAATTGTGGCAGTCGTGAGATTTTCAAGGCTTTCAAATGCATTGGAGCAGACCTTGGTTACTCCGTTTGAAACAACAACTTTCTTAATGCTGGCTCTATAGTTATACCAGGGAGCAAAGCCGCCGCTTATGGTCATCGTGCCGCTGCCGGAAATGGTCAGAGTGTCACCGGACAGAGTCCAGGAAACCTGTCCGCACGAGCCGGAAGCATCTTTTGCTTCCTTTTTCGCCTCAGACTCCTGAATCGGCTTTTCGGTTGCTTCGGGGATCTGCTCTTCACTTTCAGAAGGCTCCTGAGCATCTGTTGCCTCAGGCTCCTGTTTTTCTGTTTCAGAGGGTGTTTCGGGTTTGGTTTCAGAAGGTTCCTGCACCTTAGTTTCAGCAGGTGCCTGTTTTTCGGTTTCAGCAGGCTCTTCTTCAGAGGTTTCTGAAGGTGTCTGTTTTTCAGTCTCGGCAGTTTCTTCTTTGGAAGTTTCTGCGGGCTTTGATTTTTCGGTTTCTTCGGGTTCTTGCTTTACGGTTTCTTCGCTCTTCTGCTTTTCTGTTTCAGAAGGCTTCGGTTTCTCGGTTTCCTTGGGTGCCGGCTTCTCTGTTTCCTTAGGCTCCGGCTTTACCGTTTCTTCAGTCTGTGTCTCAGAAGGTGCAGCCGTTTCATCTGCCAGAACCGAAACAGGCGCGATCATTGACATGCACATAGCCACAGTTAATACAACTGACGTTACCTTGAGATGTTTCATCAATTAACCTCCAAATTGAAACCCATATTTAAGAACACCCAATTTTGTATTTTACACATTTTTTGGCAAATGTGTACTATTTTATTATTATATATATACAAGATACTTGACACTTTGCACATTTATTTGACAAAGTAACCTATT
>JAFWLP010000026.1 GCA_017511005.1 Clostridiales bacterium | reverse complement strand
GTGCTTAACTTCATTGATACCGACACGGCAGTCATCGACGCCGTATCCCTTAGCAGCAGCTTTTGTCCATTCAATATTGCCTTTGGAATCGACCTTGCCAGTGGCGATAAGGACGTTCTTATCTGTGTTGTACAGATAGAAAGTGACCTTAGTCCTGTCGAAGGTATCGTCAACGGGGATCGCCTTTGTGATAGAGATATCGCCGTACTCAACATTGTTCTTAATGACTTCTGCGTAAGTAGCATTGTCGTTAAGTGTGATCTTCTTGGAGAAGTATTTGCCGTCGGCACTTCTTGTCCATCCGGAAGGAGTTGTATAGGAATACTCGATAGAAGTATTTCCGAAGACTGTCTTGGGGATGAACTCTCTGACCTCATAAGAGATCTTGGCATTGCCTGCATTATAAACTGCAAGTTCAAGTTCGTAAGTAGATGTTCCCGTGAGGAGGACCTCAGGGTTATCTGCCATATGAAGGTCTGCAAGCTTATATGTCCAGCGGACTCTGCCGTCTTTTTCAGATACGCCGGTAGCAATCAGAGTGTTATCAGTTGTATTGCGGAGTTCAAAGGTATAAACACCGCTGATGTCCTTTACGATCTCGTTGTCATCCATTTCCTTGGTGAGCGAATAATGACCATTGACCGTAGTCTCATTGAGAGTGATCTTAAGGAGATCGTAGTCTGGGTTGGTCTTATCCAGCTTGTGTGAGAAGTAGTTATAGCCGTTAGGGCTAGTGCCTTCAACTCCAACCTTTCTTGTTGCAATACCATCAGAACCCTGATAGATGCGTACACGGAAGACCTGATTGTTCAGTTCATAGCCGACAGGAGCTCCAATCTCATAAATGCGATATGTTCCGAGAGGAAGCTTGAGATCATTTTCAAGAATCTCAGAATCGTAGAGATCTTTGAAGTAGGTCTTGTTTGAGCCGCCTGTAGCAGTAAGGCCTGCCAGGAACTTAAGTGATACCTGCTGCTTTGTACCGTTAAGGTTGAACTCGAAGACTGTCGTCGGAGTACCTGATACCGGAGTATCAAATGCGATGCTCTTACCGTAGAACTCGAGTCTGAACTTGGCATTATTGAAGTTTGCGGTTGTACGCTGACCTTCTGTGGATATCTTATCCAGATTGATTGAGAACGGGTCAACAACAGGTGTGTCGGTCATGGGGATCGTAAACAGATCGTTCTTAACACTGATTGTCTCGGTCGTTTCTGTTAAGAGATTCGTTACCTTAATGGGCGCTGTTACCGTGCTTCCGGTCTCTATCTTATAAATGGTCGGATCGATCTCAAAACCTGAACCACTTGCTGTTTCTACGAGAAAGTATGTTGTGTTGGCAGCAATTTTGTAGTTCGTGCTTGTCTTGCCGCTGGCGTCCATAGCAAAAGTTGCCAATGCCTGTGTAGGCACATCGCCAAATTCATAAGACTTGTAGAGTGTGTAGGTTGTTCCTGCAAGGCTATAGCAGCCGTTGCCATTAGTTAGAACAGAATATCCACTTTCTACAGACTTCGTTAAGGTTATCTTCGGCTCTTCTTTGAAGTCTTCAATATGAAGAACAAGAATACGGTCATTACCTGATGTGTCTTCATTTACGGATACACCTGATCTCTTGGACTTGCCGGCAGTGTAATCAGAGCCTTTGGCCTGCCAGAAATATGTGCTTGAGCCTGCATAGATAGCGGCGTGATGCCAATAGCCGTCACTGCTCTTGCCAAAGAAGACAAGATCGCCTTTTTCAACGCCGAGATCGCTCAGAGAATGAGTAGACATCTTAACGCCTG
>JAFWLP010000025.1 GCA_017511005.1 Clostridiales bacterium | reverse complement strand
GTACAGGAAATTCATATCAGCCATTGCACCGGAAAACAAGTACTATGTGATGTTCGAGATCCTGTACTGGACAGGCTGCAGGGAAGGAGAGATGCTGGCATTGACAAAGAGCGATTTTGATTTCTCGAAGAATCTGATGTTCATCACGAAGACGTACTACCGCCTGAATCGTCAGGATATTGTTACGACACCAAAGACAGAAGAATCTGTTCGTACGATTAATATTCCGCAGTTCCTGGCTGATGAAATCAAAGATTTCATTGACAGGCATTACTCGCTGGAAGACGATGAGAGGCTTTTCCCGGTCATCGAGGAGGCTGTTCAGCATCAGCTGAAGAGAAGCATTGAGAAAGCGGGAGTCAAGAAGATTCGTGTCCACGATCTTCGCCACAGTCACGTTGCCTATCTTATTCATCACGATGTTGCACCGATGATTATCAAAGAACGGCTTGGTCACAAGGATATAAAGATTACTCTGAATACTTACGGGCACCTTTATCCGAGCGCACAGGCGAAAGTCGCTGAACTTCTCGATGCAAATAACAGTAAGGGAGATGCTGATGCTGCAAATGAAGAATCCCAATAAAATAGAGTCCACTCCTGATTCATCTGTTGGCGCAGATGAGAAGCGGACTCCCGTATTAGAATACAAGGAAATTATACCAGAGAAAGTGGATGAGGACAACGTCAAGCCCGGCAAATGTAACCGGGCAAAAGCTGTCATCTCCGATCGCTTAAATACAATTTCGATGACCGAGCTTTATGACACGACATATCCTGCCAGAGCCGCAATCGTAGATGGCTTCTTATATGCGGGAACCTATTTATTTGTCGGGGCTCCCAAGATCGGAAAATCATTTTTCATGGCTCAGCTTGCCTACTGTATCTCGACGGGAAACGATCTGTGGGATTTTAAGACACACAGAGGAACCGTTTTATACCTGGCACTTGAGGATGATTATGCAAGGCTTCAGAGACGTCTGTCAGATATGTTCGATGTGGAGGAAAATGACAAATTGCATTTTGCTACCAAGGCAAAAATGCTCAGCGACGGGCTTGACCGTCAGTTGGAAAACTTCATAAAAGAGCATAACGATGTGAGACTTATCATCATTGACACGCTGCAGAAAGTCCGCGAAGTTACCAGTGACCGGTTCAGCTATGCGAGTGATTATGAGGTCGTCACAAAACTTAAGGAATTTAGCGATGCTCATAATATCTGTATCCTCGTCGTTCATCATACAAGAAAGATGGAATCAGAAGACAGTTTTGAAATGATTTCTGGGACGAACGGCCTGCTCGGCGCTGCGGACGGTGCATTTGTAATGGTAAAGAAGAAGAGAACGGATAATTCCGCTACGATATCAGTCGTAGGGAGAGATCAGCAGGATCAGGAGCTCAGTGTTCAGTTCGATGTGGATCACTGCATCTGGAAACTTGTCAAGCTGGAGACCGAGATGTGGAAACCAAAGCCGGATCCTGTCCTGGAACAGATTGCCTCGTTCGTCAACGAGGCTAATCCAGTCTGGAGCGGGACCGCATCGGAACTGCTTGAAGCAATTCCCGGTATTGATAAAAAGGCAAATGTCCTGACACGATATCTGAACGCCAAGACCAGTCGGCTCCTGAACGAGTATGGTATTGAATATTCTGCCATGGAGCGCACGCCGTCCCGCAGAGAATTCAGCCTAAGGCTGGTGGGAAAAGAGTAGATGTGACGATTGTGACGATAATGACGATATTTTTTATATAGGGCGGTATATAAAATACCGTCACAATCGTCATTATCGTCATTGATGAAGATGGAAACGGTTAATGTAAGAGATATGAGGAACGATGATATGAGTGAAAGAAAAGTTCAGATACCGGAGAAGGTGTTTTATGAGCTCGTGAAGTTTCATTTGTTAGGGAAGACAGATGCTGAGGAAGAGATTAAAACGCAATTGCTGAAAAAGCTTGATGCTCTGGCAGAGCATCAGCTCTACACGAGATCAAAGAAGGCTGCTTCACAGAACGAACGGGAGCAGGCAAGGAAGGAATACCTGGAAAGACGTGGAATAAGCGCAGCTTTCCGATGGTGATCAGCTTAATAATATGTACAGGAGTGTGGCACGCTCCTGTATTATTTGACAGGAAGAGAATTCGCTATGTGGCTGCTTGGGTGAGATTTACAGGCGGAAAACGGGTACAAATCCGTAGAGCGAAATGGTTGCGTTTGACAGTGTACCTATTACGTATTTCTGAGAATCGCCAACCGGCGAATAAATTTTGCTGAGGAGAGCGATTTCACACTGGCCGGCAAATAGTTGAGCTGCTAAGCGTGGAGCAGATTTTTATCTATGGTAGAGAAGTACCCGTGGATATGAAGAAAACGAAATCGCTGGTTCTGCCAGATTCACGTCTGGGCGAACAAAGGATGCCGATGGGCGATTTCAGAACGCATTTGGAAGAAGGAGATATTTATGTACAACTTAAGAGGAGAAATCAAATCATATATCGTTCGGGAAGGAAGAACGATGGAGGAGGTAGTCACAATGCTGAAAGAGATGTATAACCGGAGCGGAAGCGTATCTAATCTTTCCGGCAAATTGAATCGCGGGACCCTGAGATACCAGGAAGCAAAGGAAATCGCTGACGTTCTTGACTATGACATTATCTGGGTAAAGAGAAGATAAAGCCCTCGGCGTCTGAGAGCGAAATACACCCTTTGCACAAACCTGCGATTTGTGACAAAGGGTATTTCGCCCTCCGGGGGCGCTCCGCGGGCTCG
>JAFWLP010000024.1 GCA_017511005.1 Clostridiales bacterium | reverse complement strand
TTCGTGGTGAAGATTACTGAGAGTTGAGCCCGTGCCGGAATACATCTGTGAAGCAATCAGCGCTGCAGGCATTATTAACGCTTTTTATCAAGAGTGTTTTTACGCTCCATATCAAGAAGCCAGGTCTTTTTGTCGAGCCCTCCCGCGTAGCCGGTGAGGGCTCCGTTTGTTCCGATAACTCGGTGACAGGGGATGATGAGCGAGACCGGGTTGTGAGCGACCGCGCCGCCGACGGCCTGCGCAGACATTGAATTGTTGCCCCGCCGGTCGGCAAGTATTTTCGCAATTTCACCGTAGGTCATAGTCTTCCCGAACGGGACGGTGAGAAGAATCTGCCAGACTTCCTTCCTGAACGCGGTGCCATTCATGCGGATTGGAGGCCTGAAATCCGGATCCGTTCCGCTGAAATATAAATCAAGCCATTTATCTGTTCTGCGAAAGACGTCAAGATCCTTTTCTTCGTGCTGCGCAGGGAGAGTGTCCGCGAAGTATTTTTGACCGTCGAACCAGAGTCCTGTGAGGCATTCTCCGTCGGAGGCCATTGTGATTCCGCCGAGAGGGGATGAGTAGTGGTGTGTGAAATCCATGGTGCGAGCTCCTTTGCTTATGGGCGATCATTGTTGGAGGCAGTTCCTGGTCATTGAGGTAATATTGTCGCAAGAAGATCCTGATTGCTGGGCGGCGTGATCTGCCGCGGGTTGTTCGGATGCTGGTGCGGCGTGATCTGCCGTTGATTGCCTTTATTATAATACTATTGTCTAAATGCGTGAAGATTATCAGGGATCTTTACGTGCGGAGTGAGACACAGGCTGTAATGGCGCGCAAATAATGTCAGCTGAAACGATTGCCGATTGACGTTTACGCGCAGAACGGGACACAAATTCTAATTGCGCGTAAAATTATGTTAACCACAAAGGCTGGCAGTCAGCCATTTACGCGCCAAAAGTCAAACAAGCCTGATCTGTGCGTAATTTGGTCGGGAGCCATTACGCGCAAAAATGCCGGGGAAACGAACAGTAAAGCTGTCTGAACTGATGCAATCAGCGGATAAAAAATCTGTAAAGCATGTAAAGTTAGCTTGACATGAACTGACTTATATGATAATTTATAGGTGTAAAGTAAACTTTACATTTTCGGCGATGAAAAACTATATAGTTTAGGATGAGAATGAGAGAAAAACATGATACTTCGATGAGAGATATGTGTGATGAAGATAGACAGAAGGTGATGCAATGAAGAACCGAATAGAAGAAATAAGGAATGCGAAGGGCATCCGGCAGGATGAACTCGCAAAGCTGATGGGGGTATCACGGCAGACGATTAGCTCGCTTGAGAACGGACGCTACAACCCATCAATTATGTTAGCCTACAAGATCTCGCGATATTTTGGAATGACAATCGAAGAAGTATTTATATTTGATGAGGAGGAATGATTATGTATTACGATAATAAAAGACTGGCGCTCAGTATTTTCTGGACGATTCTTGGCATTACTCTTATAATACTGTCGTTCACAGAGGTATTGCAATCTTCCCTGTACGGCGGCATGGGCGGCGGCCTTACCGTTGTAGGTGTATTTCAGATCATCAGGAACCTCAGATATAGAAAAGACGCTGAATACAGAGAGAAAATCGACACTGAAGCAAGCGATGAGCGCAACAGCTTCCTGCGCATGA
>JAFWLP010000023.1 GCA_017511005.1 Clostridiales bacterium | reverse complement strand
CTGTCCTTGCGTGGTAGACCATAATATCATTTCCCTCCTCATCGAAGGTGAATGAGTTATGACCCGGGCCGTAAATCCCGCGGGATTCATCTGATTTGAGAACAGGATAGCGCTCCTTTCTCCATTTTCTCGGATCCAGAAGATCTTCATTTTCATCAATTGACAGAAGTCCCATGCAATAACAGATACCTGTCTCGCTGGCTGAGTATGTCAAAAATATCTTGCCGTTCCTCTTTAAAACAGCCGGACCCTCATTGACCCAGAAACCGACACGTTCCCAGTCGTAATCGGGGCTCGTCAAGAGGACCTGAACTGTTTTCAGCTTATCAGGACGTTCCATCTCGGCGATATACAGATTGCTGATCTGCTTGCCGACACCGACTTTCTCCGCCCAGACATAATAGCGCTTACCGTGATTTTCAAAAACTGTCGCATCCAGAGAGAACTGCTCAAATGAGAACGGATCATCGTCAGCCCTCTTCATCTTGCCAAGCTCGATCCACTTGTCTTTTAGCGGATCCTGACCCTCGCACATGAGCACGTAAGGCCTCAGTTCCCAAACGTCGTCTTTGTCACTGGCCGAATAATACATGTACCAGGTCCCGTCAAGATAATACAGCTCCGGTGCCCATATATGCTCACTCTGAACACCGCTTTCATGTTTATGCCAGATTTCGACTTCCTCGGCATCGGGCAGCTCCCAAAGAGAAGCTGCCCGCCTGATAACAAGCTTGTCATATGAAGGAACTGTAGCAGTAAAATAGTAGAATCCGTCCGTATGCTTTAATACATAAGGATCCGCCCTCTGTAAAATCCACGGTTCATTGAAATTAAGCTTTTTTTCCATACTAACCTACCTTCTAATTCAACATAAATTATTTTAGATAATCACATATGCTGAGCTGTTGTTTGGCAAGTCAGCAATACACATATTATCCTTTAACTGCACCGGCTGTCATACCGTCGACAAAGTAGCTCTGGAACATCAGGAAAACAATGAGGACAGGAATGATCGAGAACATAGATCCTGCGATCAGAACGTCATAGTTGTTTCCGTAAGGGGTCAACAGAGTATTGAGACCGATCGGAAGCGTGAACTTGTTGGCATCACGATAGACCAACATCGGCCACAGAAGATTGTTCCATGCTCCCATGGAAGTAAGAATCGCCATAGATGCAAATGCAGGTTTTGTTATCGGAAGCATGATCTTGAGGCAGATTCCGTACTCGGAGGCGCCGTCGATACGACCTGCATCCAAAAGCTCTTTCGGAAGTCCCTGCATATACTGCCGGAAGAAGAATATCGTACTCGCTCCGCATAGGCCGGGCAAAATAACACCCCATGTTGTATTGATAAGATTCAGCTTGATGATTTCCTGATACAGCGGCAGCATCAGAATCTCGAACGGGACCATCATAGTCGCGATAACGAGGAAGAACAGAAGCCCCTGCAGCTTGAAATCATACATAGAAAGACCATATGCAATGAAGTAACACATAACGAGTGTTCCGACGACTGTGATAAATGTCAGGAACAGACTGTTGCGGAACCACATGAAATATTTTGCGGAATCCTGTGCGCCGCCATTGCCGCCGAACAAGTAAATGTAATTGTCCAGAGTCATTGTCCGGACATCAAGGTTGATTGCGAGACCTTTTCGAATCAGCTCAACGCCGGGACGGAACGAAGCGACGAGACCCGCCAGGAGCGGGAATGCGATCAGGAATGAAAGGACTGCAAAAACCGCTGTACCGATTACTGTAAGTACTACTCTTTTTGTGCCGCCAACTTTGGCGCCGCTTTTTTCCTTATTCATTGCCATATCACTTCTCCTTCTTGAACGTACCGGTTACAACGAGCTGAATCATATTGATGAGCAGCGCGATCATCAGCAGTACGAGACCGATTGCGGATGCATAACCCATCTGGTTCTTCTCGATACCTCTTCGGTATAAGTATCCGACAATCGTAAGACCGATGTTGTTGGGCGAGCCGTTACCTGCCCACAGCATGAAGCTTTCAAGGAACATGGAGAGACCGGCATAGACCGAAATCGTAAGAACATAAATAATCGTCGGCTTGAGCAGCGGTACTGTCACATACCAGAATTTCTGCCAGGAATTCGCACCGTCGATTTCCGCTGATTCATAGAGTCCCTTGTCTATATTCTTAAGACCGGCAACGAAGTAAAGCATGTTTACACCCGTCCACCTCCAACATGCGATCAGAAGCAGCGCGAAATAAGATGTCGGGTACATTTTGAGCCATTTAATCGGAGAGGATCCGAAGAAAGTGAGGATCTGATTGGCCAATGCCGTCGGCTGCTCGGAGAACATAAGACGGAACAGTGTACCGGAAATAACAACGGATGTAAGCGCCGGAACATAAAGAACAGCTTTCCATACTCCCTTGGCTTTAACAAAACTGCTGTCCATGAGGACCGCGTATGCCATCGGGAAAGGAATAAGAAGAGCCAGGGTAAGGAACATGTACAGGCAGGAATTGCCGACGGCCTGAATAAATACCTTATCCTTCAAAAGCTTCGCGTAGTTGGCAACTCCGATCCACTCAGTCCCTGCCGGCTTAATATCCTGGAAACTCATCATGGTCGTGCTGGAAAGCGGATAAATCCAGAATATGCAGAAGCTAAGGATGAACGGCAGAACGAATACATACGGTGCTGCCTTTTGAGAATATATAAATTTAGAAAATGCGTTCTTATTCAAGACATCCTCCTTGATAAAAAGGAGGCCGTCACGTTGGCCAATGTCATTAAGTTTACATTGACCAATTAAGGGCCTAACCCAAGAATCAACAAGAGCGATTGAGATATTTATATCTTCAATTGCTCTTGTTTTATTTTTGAGCATCACAATAAGGCAGACAAAAGTCTGCCCAAAAAAGG
>JAFWLP010000003.1 GCA_017511005.1 Clostridiales bacterium | reverse complement strand
TCTTTTCGACAAGCTTCGTACGCTGTCACAGATAACAGAACTTGATCCGGTATTAGTCAACACTCTGATAAAGAGGATTGAGATTCATGACAAGGAAAAACGCGATGGCAAGAATTATGTCAAGGTGGATATCTACTTTACCGCAATCGGAATGTTTGATATACCATCAGAGAAAGAGATTAATGAAGTCATGAAACGCATGGAAAGCGAAAGAAAGACTGCATAAAATCTTTGGAAATCGATTCTGCCTTATCAATATAATCCACTTGTTTTTCGCTAAATAAAATGTTAATTTACCTCATATTATTTTTTAGAGGACAGCTAATTATGGAGAAGAAACCGTTTGTAACCAAAAGTCAGATCGAAGAGATAGCAAAGAATCACCGCACACCTTTTTACATCTACGATGAGAAGGGTATCCGCGAGAACTGCAAAAGGGTTAAGGAGGCATTTGCCTGGAATAAAGGCTTTAACGAATTCTTTGCGGTAAAGGCAACGCCCAATCCCTACATCCTCGACATAATCAATGATTACGGATTCGGTTTTGACTGTTCTTCCGAGGCAGAGCTTATCCTTGCCGATGCAGTAGGCGGTCCGATAATGTTCTCATCCAATGACACTCCCGCAAGAGAATACGCGCTCTGCGCGAATCTCGGAGGCATCATAAATCTCGATGACATAACTCATATATCCTTCCTTGAGCATATCCTGGGACCGCAGTTTCCCGAGATAATGAGCTGCAGGTATAATCCGGGCGGTGTTTTCAAGCTCAGCAACGGCATCATGGATAATCCGGGTGATTCCAAGTACGGAATGACGAAGGAACAGCTCATTGAAGCTTATACGAGACTTAAGGATCTTGGCGTAAAGAAGTTCGGTCTTCACGCTTTCCTTGCAAGTAACACTGTTACAAATGAGTATTATCCGACTCTTGCAGGTCAGCTTTTCGAACTTGCCGCAGAGATCTTCTCCAAGACAGGCGTCGAATTCGCATTCATAAATCTCTCCGGCGGTGTCGGAATCGGATACAGACCTGAGGATTCCCAGAACGACATAATGGCTATCGGAGAAGGCGTAAGAAAGCAGTTCGAGCGTGTTCTCGTTCCTGCGGGAATGGAAGATGTCGCCATTTACACCGAGATGGGAAGATACATGCTTGCTCCTTACGGAATGCTCATTACACAGGCTGTCCACGAAAAGCACATCTATAAAGAATATATAGGCGTTGACGCTTGTGCCGCAAATCTCATGAGACCGGCCATGTATGGCGCTTATCATCACATTACCGTTCTCGGCAAAGAAAATGAACCCTGTGATCACAAGTATGATGTAACCGGTTCACTCTGTGAGAATAATGACAAGTTTGCGATTGACAGAATGCTGCCGAAGATCGATATGGGAGACTATCTCGCGATCCACGATGCCGGAGCTCACGGTTTTGCAATGGGCTATAACTACAACGGCAGATTGTGGTCAGCGGAACTCCTTCTCAAAGAGGACGGTTCCGTTGAGGAGATCAGAAGAGCTGAGACGCTGAACGATTATTTCGCTACTTTTGATAATACGAAGTACGCGAAAAAGCTTATCAGTGAGTGATTACCGTAAGAGTTAAGATCATGGCGTTTATGCTGGCTTGACTATTTGTCAGATAGATTGTTTTAGAGGCTTTGTTATGTGCAATCTACACAAAAACAAAGCCTCTTGATTATGCAATATGTTCAAGAAATCCATTGTTTGAAACCGGGAAGAAGTGTAGCATTAGGCTGTCCAAAGGGAAAGCCTTTGGGGATAGTAAAAGGACAAACCAATACTTTTAGGAGGTATTAAATATGAAAGCATTTTACTTAGACAACATTGATGTTGCTACACTTATGAAGGCACTTGACGAGTGCAAGGGAAACGTAATCCTTCTTACAGACGAGGGCGACCGTTTCAACCTTAAGAGCAAGCTCAGCCAGATCACAGGCATCATGAAGCTTATCGAGGGAGGTATCGTATGCAATGCAAAGATCTCCTGCTCCGATCCTGACGACGAGGCAATGCTCTTCAGACTTAACCTTTTCGGAAAGGTTGAAGACGACGCAAAGGCTTGATCGATAGCATAAGTTTTTGGGTATAATTTACAGGAGGTGTCTCAAAAGAGTGAGACACCTCTTTTATTTTGCGTGGTGACAAATGGATTCCGGTACAGTGAAGGACAATTCCTCAGACATATATGACAGCAAGCTTTTTAAGATGCATCTTGACACGGTGTCAGAATACAATTACAATAATTCTGACACTATGTCAGAATACTAAAACTGAGGATACTTATATGCCTAAAGGTTCACCGGAATTAACAGCGGCAAGGAAAGAAGAGATCATAAATGCCTGTGAACAGCTCTATAAGACAATGAGCTTCAAGGATATCACACTGAAAGAGATCGGTAATGTCACTTCGTTTACGAGAACTTCGATCTATAACTACTTTCAGACTAAAGAAGAGATATTTCTCGCGCTATACGAGAGGGAATATGTCCGCTGGAATGCTGATCTTCAAAGCATCCTGAATGAGAACGGCAAACTCACAAAAGCTCAACTTGCGGATAAGATCGCTTCCTCGATTGCGAAAAGGGAACAGCTCTTAAAGCTTCTCTCCATGAATAATTACGATATGGAAGCTAACAGCAGGCCGGAACTTCTGGTGTCTTTCAAGGTTGCGTACGGTGAATCCATAAAGAACATGAACAGGCTCCTGACAAAAAACTGTCCGGATATGTCAGAACAGGATATCAGGAGCTTTATCTATGTGTTTTTCCCGTTTATGTTTGGAATCTATCCATATACATCAGTGACAGAAAAGCAACGTGAGGCGATGAAAAATGCGAAAGTGGATTTTGTCTATCAGACGATCTTCGAGATAACGTACAACTGCATCTTAAGACTTCTCTATAAAAAGGAGTGTGGAATATGAAATATACAAAACTCGGCAATTCAGATCTTAATGTATCCCGTATCTGCATGGGCTGTATGGGTTTTGGTGAAGCATCAAACGGTCAGCACAGCTGGACTTTGGATGAGGAACATTCCAGGGAGATCATAAAGCGCGGTCTGGACCTGGGCGTTAATTTCTTTGATACAGCAATAGCTTATCAGAGCGGTACAAGTGAGCAGTATGTGGGAAGAGCACTCCGTGATCTTGCAAAGCGTGAAAATGTGGTCGTTGCAACCAAATTCCTTCCGCGTACTCAGGATGAGATCGAACGGGGCATCTCCGGTCAGCAGCACATCGAGAACATGATCAACACGAGTCTGACTAATCTCGGTATGGACTATGTGGATCTGTACATATACCACATGTGGGACTGGAACACTCCTGTATACGATATCCTTGAAGGGCTTAACCGTGTTGTTAATGAAGGAAAAGCCCGTTATATCGGTATCTCCAACTGTTTTGCTTGGCAGATCGCAAAGGCAAATGCCATTGCTGAGAAAGAGGGATTTGCGAAGTTTGTTTCAGTTCAGGGTCATTACAATCTTATCTTCAGAGAAGAGGAACGGGAGATGGTGCCGTATTGCGAGGAGGAGAATATAGCTCTCACCCCATATAGTGCCCTTGCGAGCGGACGTCTTTCGAGAAGACCCGGAGAAGGAGATACAAAACGCGCAGCTGAAGACAGTTATGCGAAGTTTAAGTACGATGCGACTGCTGATACTGACAATGTGATAATCTCACGTGTTGCAGAGATCGCGGAAAAACGCGGAGTTACGATGACAGAGGTATCGCTTGCCTGGCTTCTTACTAAAGTAACATCTCCTGTTGCCGGAGCAACGAAAATGCATCACATCGAAGGTGCGGTGAAAGCAACGGAACTGGAACTCACGGCAGATGAGATCTCGTATCTTGAGGAACCTTATGTTCCGCATCCGCTTGCAGGAGTGATGGCTCAGAACAAAAGGTCAGATTCCCAAAAGAAACACGTATGGTCAACAGGAAGTCAGAAGATAAAGGAGGATAACTGATATGAGTGAAAAGATAGTACAGACGGCAGGCAGAGAACAGCTCGGTGAGTTCGCTCCGATGTTCGCACATCTTAATGATGATGTCCTTTTCGGTGAAGTCTGGAATGACGGAACTATTGATACTAAGACCAGATGTATTATCACAGTAGTGGCTTTGATGGCATCAGGGATCACAGATTCCTCTCTTAAATATCATCTTCAAAATGCGAAAAACAACGGCGTGACTAAAGAAGAAGCCGCAGCGATTATCACTCATGCGGCAATGTACACCGGATGGCCCAAAGGCTGGGCTGTATTCCGCCTGGCAAAAGAGGTATGGAATGAAAACGGGCAATGAACAGCCCAAACCGGTTGGCAGCGAAGAATACTGAAAACCGGGATAAACAGTTGAAATATACAGTAGAGATAAAGGAGTTAAATAATGAAAAAAACAGTTTCGATAATGACTGCCGGAATGCTGTTATTAGGACTTACTGCCTGCAGCGGCAATACAGCCGCCCTTTCTCCGGCAGTTTCCGAAAGCTCAGAGTCAAAGGAAACACAAGCAACTGAGACAGGATCAGGTAATGACGAACCTTCGGTACAGACAACGGTTATGGAATCTGAAGAGTCAGTTCAGGACACAACAGCCGGAACAGGCAAAGATGTTCTGGTCGTTTATTTCTCCGCAACCGGAACAACCAAGGGCGTGGCTGAGATGATCGCTGATATTACAGACGGTGATCTTTATGAGATCAGGCCGGCTCAGGAATATACCGAAGCTGATCTTAACTGGAATGATCCTGACAGCCGTTCCACAAAAGAGCAGGATGATAAGTCCGCGCGTCCTGAAATAGGAAGCGATCCTGTATCTTTTGACGGATATACTACGATATACATCGGATATCCGATCTGGTGGGGAGAAGAACCCCGCATAATGGATACTTTTGTTGAAGCTCATGACTTCAGCGGTATAACCGTGATCCCGTTCTGTACTTCAAGCAGCAGCGGCATCGGCAGAAGCGGTACAAATCTTGCTGAAAACGCCGGAAGCGGCAACTGGCTTGAAGGTCAGAGGTTCGGCGCAGGAGCCTCCGTGGATGATCTTGAGTCCTGGATAAGCGGATCGCAGTAATACTTTTCGAAAATTATAAATGGAGGAAAGCCGTATGCAGACAAAGAACAGTTTGATCATAAAAAGAACCGTGGATGTTCTTATGACTGTATTAATGCTCTGCCTTATGGCTTTCCAGGTGACCGGAAATCTTCTCCATGAGTGGATAGGGATCGGAATGACGATCCTTGTCATTGTTCATCAGATCCTTAACAGGAAATGGTATGGCGCGATATTCAAGGGAAAGTATAATGCGTACCGTGTTATCAATACCGTTCTTACAATGGCTGTATTTCTGTCATTTATGTTTACTGCTGTATGCGGAATGTCGATGTCTGCCCATGCTGTTCCGTTTTTATACGGGATACTGAAGGTTTCCTTTGCAAGAAGGATGCATCTGTCTATATCCCACTGGTCATTCGTGCTGATGGGGCTTCATCTCGGACTTCACATTCCTTTGATTGCCGCAGGCATCAAAGTCTCCGGAAAGGCAAAGATCATACTGAACATTACCTTTTGTATTCTTGCGGGAACCGGTCTGTTCTTTTTTATCAGGAATAATATGCCGGATTATCTGTTTTTCCGTGCGGCTTTCGCGTTTCTTGATTATGAGAGATCTGCGTTCTTAGTGTTCGGCGAAAATATCCTGATCATGCTGTTCTGGGTATTTGCCGGAGCGCACTCGGCTCTTCTGTGCAGGAAGAACAACGGTAAGGACGAAGGAAAGAATAATGCTCTTTTGTCTGTCATCTTTGTAATGGCTGCAGTGATATCCGGTCTGGTGATCAATATGGCAGTCCCGTCTGAACAAAAGCAGGGTTTTGGAAATGCAGACTGGAGCAGCACGGCAGAAACTGCGGAAATTCCGGAAACTGTTTTCGCGGAAACTACTGTGAGTTCTATGGTGTCAGAAGGAGTGACAGAGAAGTCTCCTGAGGATAAAACCAATGTGGAAGTCAATGACGGATTTATCTATGTAAACGGCGGAACGTTCAAGATGGGAAGCCCTGAGTCAGAGAACTGGCGTATCGATGACGAGGTCTTGCATGAAGTTACTGTCTCTCCGTTCTATGTAGATCCATATGAGACGACTCAGGAGGAATATGTCCGCCTGACGGGAAACAATCCGAGTATGTTCGAAGGCGGAAATCTTCCTGTTGAGAATATCTCATGGCTTGATGCTGTCGTTTTTGCAAATGCAAAGAGCGTTGATGCCGGACTGACACCCGTATATACCGTCACAGGTGAAGGTGTAAGTTGGGATACAGGTGCTGACGGATACCGTCTGCCCACTGAAGCGGAATGGGAATATTTCTGCCGTGCGGGAACCGCAACACCGTTTAATACCGAGAGATCCCTTGATGCTGAACAGGCAAATTTCTATGGGCATTATCCCTATGAGATCGAAGAGAATTATTTTAATGATTCAGTGCTGGAGGCAAGACCCGGTGAGTACAGACAGACAACTGTTGAGGTCGGAAGTTTTGAACCAAACAGCTGGGGGATCTATGACTGTCATGGAAATGTAAATGAATGGTGCTGGGACTATTATGGTGAGTATCCCAAAGACGCTTTGACCGACCCGTCGGGCGCTGCTACGGGCACCAGACATGTTTACCGCGGCGGCGGATGGAATGATTTCGCGAAGAATATGAGAAGCGCATACCGTGCGGCGGGTGAGTCGGATCTGGCTACATTTAACCTTGGAGTAAGACTTGTAAGAAACGCCGGAAATGAGCGCAGCGGAACCGTTACTGCAGTTGAGAAGACGCCTTCTGTTCAAAACGGCGGAAAGATACTTATCGTATATTTCTCGTGGGGCGGCAATACAAGAGGAATCGCGCGTGAGATCGAACGTCAGACAGGTGCCGATATTTTCGAGATCACACTGGTCCATCCCTATTCAACAGATTATGAGACGGTCCTTATGGAGGCTCAGGAGGACCAGCATAACCAGGCAAGACCGGAGATAGCCGGGCATATTGACAACATTGAAGATTATGATGTTATCCTTCTTGGCTATCCTAACTGGTGGGCATCAATACCCATGCCGATAGCTTCATTCCTTGAGGAATACGATCTTGCAGGGAAGAGGATAATCCCGTTCTGTTCACACGGAGGAGGAAGATTCGGTCAGAGCCTTACGGCCATTGCAAAACTTGCTCCGGATTCGGATATAGGCGAAGGTTTGTCAGTTCACTATTCCGGAGGTTCAGATCTGCCGGATGATGTAAGCGCATGGCTTGCCGCAAACGGGATAGGAGTATAGTTTTCTTACAAAAAACTGTACGGATAGATCTTACTGGATTAATGGGTCAAAGATCAGCTGCGCTCATCGATAGGCAGATATTCAACTCTATCCTGAACGCTCTTGTAAGCAGGGCGGATGATCTTTCCCTTGCCGTTGAGTTCTTCGATCCTGTGTGCCGACCATCCTGATATCCTGGCGATCGCGAAAAGCGGAGTATAGAGCTCCATCGGAATTCCGAGCATTGAATAAACGAAACCGCTGTAGAAGTCGATGTTGGCCGAAACACCCTTATAGATACGGCGCTCTGCCGCGATAAGTTCGGCGGAAAGCTTCTCGACTCTCTCATAGAACTCGAATTCCCTGGTGCGGCCTTTCTCCGCAGACAGATCCCTTACATAGCGCTTGAATATCTGGGCTCTCGGATCTGAAATCGAATAGATGGCGTGTCCCATTCCATAAATGACACCAGTCCGGTCAAATGCATCCTTATGCAGGATCTTCTCGAGGTAAGCAAGGATCTCGTCATCATCTTCCCAGTCCGAGATGCTTCTCTCGAGTTCCTTGAACATCTTGACCACCATTATGTTGGCTCCACCGTGCTTGGGTCCCTTAAGGGAGCTCAAAGCGGCAACTACGGAAGCATAAGTGTCGGTTCCGGAACTTGTGACGACATGCGTCGTGAATGTTGAGTTGTTACCGCCACCGTGTTCCGCATGAAGCATGAGAGACACGTCCAGTATCTTTGCTTCGAGAGGTGTGAACTTATTGTCGGCTCTTAACATGTAGAGGAAGTTCTCCGCAGTTGACAGATCCGGTCTTGGTCTGTGGACTACGAGAGAATCGCGGTCCAGATAATAACGCATTGCGTTGTAGCTGTGCACGGCGATGCTGGGGAATATGGATATCAGTTCCAGAGATTGTCTCAGGACATTTGCAATGGAGATATCCGTAGCCTGTGTATCGTATGCGTAAAGGTTGAGAACGCCGCGCTGTATGTTGTTCATCAGATCTGATGAAGGCTTCTGCATGATGACATCCCTGAAGAAATTCTTGGGCATCTTTGAACGGGATTCGGCAAGAAGAGCTCTGAAATTCCTTAATTCCTGCTCGTTAGGAAGTTTTCCGAAAAGAAGCAGGTAAGTGGTCTCCTCAAACCCGCAGTGCATGTCTTCAGGCTGTCCTTTGATCATCTCCTTAACATTGATCCCGCGGTAGAACAGTTCACCGTCAGCGGGAACAGACTCACCGTCGACATTCTTGGTTGCATTGACTTCGGAGATCTTGGTAAGTCCTGTAAGTACGCCCTTACCGTTAATGTCTCTCAGGCCGCGCTTGACATCATAGGTGGTGTAGAGCTCAGGATCTATGGCATTGGATTTGCAGATCTCGGCAAGACGCATGATCTCAGGGGTGATCTTTGAATAGTTGTTTGTGGCCATAAGTCCTCTCCTTTCTGAGGCATGTGATTTACGTGTCAGGATAAAGACACAGACTTTAATATTTTAATTGATTGAAAACGACAATTCAAATGAGAAGGACCGGGGAGCTGATCAGATGAGAAAACCGCCGTTTACTCCGATGATCTGTCCCGTAATAAATGAAGCCTTCCCGGACTGAAGGAAGAAAAGCGTCTCGGCAACCTCTTCCGGAGTTCCGAGCCTGCCTGCGGGAGTCTCGTCGCAAAGGGCTTCTTTGTCTTCTTCCGTGTAGCAGTTCATCATGTCCGTATCGATGACTCCGGGTGATACGGCGTTGACCCGTATCCCTGAAGGACCCAATTCTTTGGCCAGTGATTTTACATATGAATCAACGGCACCTTTACTTGCGGAATAAAGTGCCTCGCAGGAGGCCCCTGTCTGTCCCCACATTGATGATACCGCGAGTATCACGCCGTGACCCTGGTTCACCATTCCGGGGATGACTGCGTTCGCAAGGTTGAAAAGACCGCCGAAATTCGTATCCATTACGTCTCTGTAGACTTCGAACTTCATGTCCTGAGCAAGTCCTGTTACCGATATGCCGGCGTTGGAGATGAGCACGTCGACGGTGCCGTTTTCAAGGACGGCATCATTGACTGTCTTATTCACTTCTCCGGGATCCCTTACATCGCATTTGAAGTAACTGACTCCGTTAACGGCTTCTTTGTCAGGTTTGCCTGTACGGCTGAGTGACGATACCTTATATCCCTTACCGGCGAAAAGCTCTGCGCACGCTTTCCCGATGCCTCTTGTACCGCCCGAGATCAGAAGATGCGGCATGAAATTATCCCCCTTGATGTTCTTTCGTAATGATATTGTACACGATTCACGAAACACTTGCTTCAAGCCTTTAGGGTTTTCGGTTTTACAACTCCTGACTTTATCTTTATAATAAGCAGATTGAATGGGAGGTTTCCTGTATGTCAAAAAAGGATAATATGGACAATATGTCAGATAACGATAAAGATGAGATCCTCGAAAAAGATGAGGCTCCGGCAGAAGAGATGACCGCGGCATCAGCCGGTGATAATGATGCCGAAGAGGCAGCTGAAGAAGCAGATGAAGAGACCGCTGAAGAAGAGGCCGGGGATGAAGAGGAAAGCGCATTCGGAGCTGTTTCCGGGAAGCCTTCGGTTCCTGTAGATGAGAGTGAGAAAGCTTCAAATGCCGAATTCAGAAAGCTTCCCTTGATCGAGAAGTGCAAACGGGATCCTATGATCCCCGTCGCTGTTCTTTTGGCATTTGTTGCTGTCATAGTCGCGGCCGTATATTTTATGCTGCCCAATGCAAAGACACCTACCATGGGAATAGAACTCAGCGAATTCATCCAAAGGTTCAATAACGGTGCCGTCGCTTCTTCGCTGCTGCAGAGCGGTGCCGATATCGGCTTCAGGACTCCGCCTTACGTTGATCCCGACAGCAAACCGAGCATCATGGGAGACAAAGCCATTATCACGGCAAGCAGATCCTATGCCGATTTCTTTGCGGGACCTTCGAAATATTTCATAGCTGCCGGTATAGAGGGTGCCACAAGAAAGAATGACAATACTCTCTCATATGTAAGGATATGGGTACAGTATTCCGATCTCAGTGATGACGCGGACTTTAATTCCGTATGGATGTATTTCTCCAACACTCTGAATGCTCTTTATCCTGACATGAGCGTTTACGAGGCAATGGGCGTTGCTATGCAGAAGATGGGTGAGTTTGACGGAGATCCGAGATTCTATGTAAGAGAAGACTATGCGTTCAGGCTTGTACCGGTCCAGAAGGAAGATACGACATACATCGTTGTTGACGTGGTTCCCAAGTACATCCTGAATGATTCACAGATCAGAGATGTGCTCATACCCGGTGCCACCGTAAATGAGTCCGAAACGGTTTCCGCTTCGGTTCCGGAGTCAACTTAAGTTACATTTTGAGGACAAATTCAGAAAAAAGATAAGGGGCTGCCGTGGTCGGCAGCCCCATTTAATTGGCAGGGGAGACACGATTTGAACGCGCAACCGGCGGTTTTGGAGACCGCTGCTCTACCGTTGAGCCACTCCCCTTTGTTGCAACGAACAGTTTAATCGTTGGTTTGCACTATGTCAAGGGTAATGTTAAGATTGATACGCCTATATATTAATAAATAAGGAGTGCAAATCTATGAGATTAGCAGTTATCGGTACCGGCAATATGGGCAAAGCCCTTTTGAGCGGCTTTGTAAAAGGCGGAGTCATCAAGCCTGAAGAAGCATGGTGCTTTGATGTATATACGGAAGCCTGCGTTAAATGTGCGGAAATGCTGGGAGTTAACGCAGCATCTTCAATTACTGAAGCAGTGGAAGACGCTGACTACATTCTCATGGCTGTAAAGCCCGTTCATTTTGATGATGCACTTAAGAGCATCAGGGACAGCCTCAAGCCCGATGCAATCGTTCTTTCGATAGCCGCAGCCGTAACGTGTGACAGGATCGGCGGTATTCTGGGCGCCGGAAGAAAGTTCGTCAGGATAATGCCGAATACTCCCGCGCAGGTAGGACTCGGCGTCTCCGCAGTTTGTCCTGTAAGGCTGACTAAAAAGGAGTCAGAATTTGTCCTTAAGCTCCTCGGAACATGCGGTGAGACGATCCTTTGTGACGAGAATACGCTGGATGCAATAGGATGCGTATCCGGAACTGGTCCTGCTTATGTAATGCTGTTCATAGAAGCTATGGCGGATGCTGCTGTCAGTCTTGGAATAAAGAGAGCCGATGCGCTTAAGATCGCAGAGGCAACCGTTGCCGGTTCAGGTAAACTGGCTCTTGAGACCGGAAGACATCCTGCTGAACTCAAGGATATGGTATGTTCACCCGGAGGAACGACGATAGCAGGCGTCATGGCGCTGGAAGAGAACGGTCTCAGGAACGCCGTTATCAAGTCTGTTACGGCTGCTTATGACAAGACTCAGGAGATGAAAGGCGCGAATTAAGCCTTTTACCTTTTAGCATGGCAGTTATTACCGAAGTTACAATCTATACAGACGGGGCTTGTTCCGGTAACCCGGGACCCGGCGGTTGGGCTTCCATCCTTATGGCAGGCGGGGTTAAGAAAGAGCTCTCCGGAGGAGAACGTGACACCACCAATAACCGCATGGAATTAATGGCAGTCATAGAAGGCCTGAAGGCATTGAAGCGCCCCTGCAAAGTCGATGTTTACAGTGACAGTGCTTATGTGGTAAATGCCTTCAGTCAGAACTGGATCGGCAAGTGGATAAAGAACGGCTGGAAGAACAGCGCGAAGGCTGAAGTTGCCAACAGTGACCTGTGGAAGGAACTTCTCGAACTCACGGCTGTGCATACGGTTGTTTTTCACAAGGTAAAAGGTCACGCTGACAACGAGTTTAATAACAGATGTGATGAACTGGCCGTGGCTGAATGGAAGAAGATCAGTGAAGGAAAGTAAGGATCAATGGGTAAGATAAATTGCAGTGACGATATGCTCTTTGAGAAGACGGTATCTTCGAGAACGGTTTTCGAAGGCAGGATCTTTGACGTGGAGATAAAAGACATTACGACTCCGGAAGGTGCTTCAAGCACCAGGGAGATCGTAAAGCATCCGGGCGGAGCATGCATACTGCCGGTCGATGACGAAGGGAATTGTTATCTGGTCAGGCAGTTCAGAAGCCCTTTTGAGAAGGTAATGCTCGAGGCTCCGGCAGGAAAACTTGAGAAGGATGAGGATCCTCTTCACTGCGTTTCCCGCGAGATAACGGAAGAGACGGGTTTAACAGCCGAATCTATCGAGTGCGTGGGAGCGGTTGCGGCCACCCCGGGTTATTGCAGCGAGATCATCACTCTTTATATCGGAACTGACCTTAAGTACAAGGGCGGTAATCCCGATCCGAATGAATATCTCTCGACCGTGAAAATGCCTTTGTCTGAAGCTCTTGAACTTGCGGATAACGGCGGGATCAACGACGCAAAAACATTGGTATTGCTTTATAAAGCTTCCAGGAGGTTAGGTATTTGAGCAGGGATACTTCACGCAAAGAGGCTGCAGGGATCGTACTATTCTTTGTTGCTATCGCGATAATTCTGATCTTTTATCTTCCTGTCACACTGACGGGCTTGCTTGGTGCTGCGGTCAAGAGCTTTTTCCTGGGACTTATAGGTGTTGCGGCCTATGCGATCCCCGTTTATATCCTTTATGTGGCTTTGGATGTTTTCTTTGAGAAGAGACAGGGAGTCTCCGGGATCAGAGTCAGAAGTATAATACTGCTGCTTGTCTCGGTTTCCGCGCTTCTTGCCCTGGTGTCCATGAACATGGAATATTTTGAGAGCCTGTGCCTGGGTGCTGAAGGAAAGACATCGGCATTAAAGGCTCTTTCACTTTTGTGGGAATCCGGAACGGAAGCTGATCTGATCACCAATCCCTTTGATTCAGCCCCCGTACTTACCGGTGGCGTTATCGGCGGTTCCATAGCCGTGGCGCTTTATGAAGTCACCGGTACTGTTATCGGCATTTTGGCGATAATCGTATTCCTTCTTACACAGATATTGCTGGTCTTCAGGGTCTCGCTCAAGGCAACCGCGAAAAAGACCGCACAAGCCATAAGTACCGCTTCGGGTAAAGTCTACAACAGTGTGGTAAGTCATAAGGGGCAGAGACAGAATGATCCGAATTACCGGATCTATTCGGGCAACGGTTATGACAGTTCAAATGTTCAAAGACCTGCTCAGAGACCTCAGGGAACAACAGTCATCACGTATGGCGCAAATGGCGTGATCCCTCAGAATAACCGTAATACAGGTGCGTCTCCTTTCGTCCGCAGCAGTTCCGAAGCCGGGATGCAGGGCCCGTTCCAGACCAATATGCCGATAGACGGTTCTTCAGGTTTTACGGACATCGACAAGCTTACCGGCGGACAGATGCACGCCGTATCGCAGGATCCCGGAAAACTTGCCTACAATGAGAAAGAATATGATGTGTCAGGTGCCGGAGATTCAGGCGCAGACTTCGGATATGTTACCGATCCGCTTAATATCCCGGGAGCTGCAAAGAACAAAAAGCAGAGACCGAGACCGTTGTCTTTCCTGGAACCTGATAAGAAGGATGACTTCTATGATCTTTCCTCTCCGGCCGGCAAAAAGGCTGTTCATGATGAGGAAGAGACTGACATATACAGCGGAACGGAAGATCCTTACGAGGTGGATGAGGATGTCAGCGGTTCCGGATATGACTATTCCGAACCCGAGCGTTCCGTACGCGAGCCTAGGATCAAACTCTCTATGTATGATCAGCTCGGAGGCGGCAGGGAAGAACCGTCAGAGCCGGTACCTGTTGCAGCTCCGGATCCCTCAGCTTCCGGAAGGAAGATCACGATCAATGAGACCAATGACAACAGCGAGGGATACAGCACGACTGAAGGAAGGATATTGAAGACTTCCTCAAGGGAATCTTCTGCTCCGGTCACACCCGGCATAGAATTTGCTGAAGAGACAAAGCAGCATGAAGCGCAGATGCGTGCACAGAAGAAGAAACTCAGGAACTACAGACCTGCGCCTACAAGCATTCTGGCACCTGATATCAAGCAGCGTGCCGATGCCGATATTGAGAAAAAACTCAAGGCCAAGGCTCATAAGCTTGAGGAGGCACTGAAGAGTTTCGGCATCAATGCCGAGGTCGTTAACATTACCCACGGACCTTCGATCACAAGATTTGAGCTGACACTCGAGACAGGCACCAAGGTATCAAGGGTTACAAATCTTCAGGATGACATCATGCTCGCGATGGCAGCCATCTCTATAAGGATCGAGGCTCCTATTCCGGGTAAGAGCGCCATAGGCATCGAGATCCCCAACGACGTTCCAACCGCAGTCCAGCTGAGAGGTCTTGTGGAGACCAAGGAATTCAAGGCGGCTACGCCTCTTACGGTGGCATTGGGAAGAGATATCCCCGGAAGACCGATCTACTGCGATCTTGCCAAGATGCCGCACCTCATGATCGCAGGTTCAACGGGTTCAGGTAAGTCAGTATGTATCAACTCGATCCTTACGAGTATCCTCGTTCATTCTTCACCCGAAGAAGTCCGTATGATCCTTGTTGACCCTAAGGTAGTTGAGCTTTCCGTTTATAATGGCGTGCCTCATCTCATCATGCCGGTCATCACCGATCCGAAGAAGGCCGCCGGTGCGCTTAACTGGGCAGTCATCGAGATGCAAAGAAGATACAAGCTTTTCGAAGACGGTCTGGTAAGAGACATCAAGGGCTTTAATGAGAAGTACAAGGGCAATCCCGAAGTGGAGCATCTTCCACTTATCCTTATTGTCATCGATGAGCTTGCCGAACTCATGATGGTTGCTGCAAAGGAAGTCGAGACATATATCTCTAGACTTGCGGCACTTGCAAGAGCTGCAGGTATCCATCTTCTGATCGCAACACAGAGACCTTCCGTTGACGTCATCACGGGTGTCATTAAGGCGAATATCGGTTCGAGGATCGCTTTTGCGGTTACTTCAGGTGTTGACTCCAGAACGATCCTTGACCAGGTCGGTGCCGAGAAACTCCTGGGAAAGGGCGATATGCTGTACTCTCCCATGACTGCTCCCCAGCCTGTAAGAGGACAGGGTGCGTTCCTTAAGGATGAAGAAGTCGAAGCTGTAGTTGATTACCTTAAGAAACAATATGGCGCAATGTATGATGATGCGATCATCAAAGATATCGACAGGGTTACCGCAGGCGGAGATCAGGCTCCGGGTGCGTCCTCAGGCGGTTCGTCCGGAGGAAACAGTGATGGTGCTGACGATCTTTTCGATCAGGCCGTTCAGACTGTCATCGAGAACGGAAGCGCGAGTGTTTCCGTTCTTCAGAGGAGACTCGGAATAGGATATCCGAGAGCTGCAAGACTTGTTGATGAACTGGAGAAGAAGCATGTGATCGGACCTTTCGAAGGCAGCAAGCCCAGAAAGATACTTATCACAGAGACAGAATGGCTTGAGATGAAGGCGAGAAAAAATGATTGACATTACTGAAGAGATTTACGTTAAAGCCGCGGAGCTTATTGAGATATCTTCTTTCGAAGGAATGACATTCGGGTTTGCCGAGAGTCTTACCGGAGGTCTGATATCGTCCTCCGTAGTGGATGTTCCGGGTGCTTCAAAAGCATTCAAAGGTTCTGTCGTCTCATATACGAATGAGGTCAAAGAGAATGTTTTGGGTGTTCCTGCCGAGATCATCGATACCTGTAATGAAGTTTCTGACGAATGCGCAAAGGCCATGGCTGAAGGGGCTTTCTCCGTTCTGGGTGTCGATCTTGCAGTTTCCGTTACCGGGATCGCGGGTCCCACCGGAGAACTGCCCGGAAAGCCTGTCGGAACAGTCTATATCGGTTATTGTTTCAGAGACAGTGCTGACCATGAGAGCATCTCGGGAAGCATAAGGATGAACTTCCATGGCGGCAGGGATGAGATACGGTACAATACTGTGCTTGCCGCTCTTAATATGTCCATAAAGCTGATCAAGGAAGGTAAAGCATAAGTGACTGAAGCAAACGGTGAAAAAAACGGATCTGTTGCTTCTCCCGTTAAGAAAAAACGGATGGGTTTTGCTCTATCCGCGCTGATCGTCGGCATCGGTCTTGTCATAACCAAATGCTCAGGCCTTCTCCGCGACATCATCGTTTCAATGAGATTCTCCGAAGACCTTTTCCGTGACGGTTTTACGCTCGCATTTACCATCCCGGACCTGTTCTACAATCTTCTGGTAGGCGGAGCGATATATTCGACGGTTGCGCCTTACATGAGCGCCCAGCTTGCAGTCGGCAAAGAGAAGCAGGGCATAAGGACCGTAAGCATCTTTATCTCGGTCGTATGCGTCGTCATGCTCGTTTGCTGTGCTTTCGGTTCACTGTTCTCTGAACCTATCTATGCTTTATATGCCTTAAGGAGCAATGAGATAGATCCGGAGGTCCTTTCTCTCGCGGCTCAGGCTTCGAAAATGCTGTTTCCTCAGATATTCTTCATCATGCTCGCGGCTCTCTGCAACGGAATACTCAATTCATACAGGAGATTCGGCATTACTTCTTTCGGTCCGGTACTGTATAACATACTCGTTCTCGTTGTGATCTTTTTCTTTGGAGGCAATTCTCTTACCAAGCTCGTAACGACTACCGGCGGTATCCTGGTCGCTTCGGTCATTTATTTCATTTTCCAGTATTCATTGGGCTTTAAGCAGATGAGACAGTTCAGGTTCGTCTTCAAGCCTGCAGACAGGGAATTTCTTATGCTGTTCAGGCGTGCGATCCCCATATTGATATCTGCTTCCATTACTCAGATAAACGTTGTCGTATTAAACCATTTCGCGCTCCTCTTTGACCAGGGAAGCGTTTACGGTTTCAGAAATGCTTCGACCATCTGGCAGATACCTTATTCGGTATTTGTTGTTGCAATAACCACGGTCATGACGCCTGAACTGGCCGGTGATTATGAATCAAAGAATTATTCCAAGGCATCGGATCTTATATCGGGTTCAATGAAGAGCGCATTGTTCATGACGATCCCTTCTGCAGTGTTTATCGCTGTTTTGAATCTCGATGTCGTCAAAGCTATATATCAGTGGACATCCGCCTATACTGACCGTAATGCGCAGACTGCCGCGACATTCCTTCTTGGATTTTGCAGCGCCATAATTACCGCCACTGTCATTCATGTGTTTAACCAGGCATTTTACGCCATCGGACAGACCAGGCTTCCTTTGGCAGCCGGCATATTGGGACTTGTGATCAATCCCGTTGCCTGCCAGATAATGGTATCTCTGGGTGTTGGTCCGTTGTCGCTGTCACTTGCATATTCTTTTACCAACATCTGTCAGATGATAATGCTTGCCGTCGCGTACTGCAGACGTAAGGAACTGGCACCTCACGGCATCGTGAGATTCCTTCTGAAGGCGGCATTGAGCGTAGCCGTCATGGCAATACTGATCTATGTCTTGGATCTTTTCCTGCCTGCACAGGGAGGAAAACTCGTTCAGCTTTCGATCGTTGCCGGAAAGGGCGTCGTTGCAGTCGTTATCTACTTTGCGATGGCTGTTATCCTCCGTATGGAGGAAGCAACGTATTGGATCGACAGGTTCAAACATATCATCAAAAGAGGTCCGTCTAAAAAGGCGGAAGCCTGAGTTTTCTGCAGCTTGTCAGTATAAGTTTTGTTTTTGTTTGTTGTGTATTAACAGCTTGGTTAAATAATCGATACATCTCTATAGATATAATTATCTTGTAATCTCTGGATCACTGCACTTTTGTGCATGTTTATTGGAGGAATCTATGAAAAAGACCATTATATCTTTGATCATTGCAGGTTCTATGCTGTTTTCCGGATGTTCACTTATTACCATACAGACGGATTCCACGACTGCAGAACCTGAAAAGTCCATTGTTTCTGAAGAGACAACAGCAGCGGAGACATCAGCAGAAACGACTGCAGAGACCACTAAAGCATCTGAGACCACAGCAGCTGAGACGACGGCTGCTCCTTCGGAAACAACTGCTGTTGAGACAACCGTTCCCGTTGTAGCGGAACAAAAAGGCAAGGTTGTTGTCCTTGCAACAGGCGGAACTATAGCCGGAGTGGGTGATGCCGGTAAAAGTGCAGGATATACCCCGGGAACTCTTACGGCTGAAGATCTTATAAGTGCAGTGCCCGAACTGGCTGATGTAGCGGATATAGAAGCCATTCAGGTTTGTAATGTGAATTCTGATGACATTACCGATAAGGTCTGGATCGAACTCACTAATAAGATCAATGAGCTTTCAAAAGATCCGGATATTACCGGGTTTGTTATCACTCATGGTACCGATACGATGGAGGAGACGGCGTATTTTCTGAATCTGACGGTTAAGACGGATAAGCCCGTTGTGATCACAGGTTCCATGAGACCTTCGACGTCTATTTCGGCTGACGGTCCGATGAACCTCTACGAATCTGTCTGCGTGGCAGCTTCTGAAGAAGCAAAAGGTAAGGGCGTTCTTGTGGTATTCTCAGATCTCATCTTCACGGCGCGTTCCGTAACAAAGACAAGCACATACGATGTCATGGCAATCTCTGCCGGAGAGCTGGGGGCCTGCGGAGTCGTCAGGGACGGAGCTGTCTATTTCTACGAGGAATCCGTTAAGCGCCATACGGCAGGATCTGAGTTCGATGTATCCTCTCTTAAGGAACTTCCGAAAGTATCAGTAATATTTTTCTCTGTTGATATGGATCCCGGGATCTTGAAATATGCGGCCGAGCATTCTGACGGTATCGTTATCGCAGGCGCAGGTGCCGGCGAATTCAGTGAAGGGTTTATAGAGGTCGTTAAAGATTTGAAAATACCGGTCGTGATCAGTTCAAGAATCGGTGACGGAATAATCATACCGGATAATCTCCTTGTCGAAGGTACGATCGCCGGAGATAACCTGCCACCGCAGAAAGCAGCGGTGCTTTTAAGACTCGCGCTTACAAAGACGAAGGATGCCGCCAAGATACAGGAGATGTTCTTTGAGTATTGATTACGGAAAATAAGTTGTCCGGACAGTTACAGGTACGTAAATTGCATTTCAGGAAGCCTCATTTGCAACAAGTGAGGCTTCTTATTGTCCGTGGAAAAGCGATCCGTTACGATGAACTTAAGTAAAACGGAAAGGGATGAGGATCGTAATGGTTAAAAAGTTATTGCTGTCTTTTTTGACGGTCTCATTATTCTTCAGGGCTCCGTTGACGGTTGCTCCCGGTGTAGAAAATCTGGTGGAAGAATTCAGATCACAGACAAAGTGCGGAAATGTAAGTGTAGTTGTATATGACCATGGTGAGATCACATATTATGGTGACAGTGACTGCCTTTATCAGATCGGATCGATGACAAAGTCATTTACGGGTCTTGCCGTGCAGAAGCTGATAGACAACGGTATCCTCTCAAAAGATGATACGGTGTCGGATCTGATACCAGGATTTACAGCATATTACGATTCATCTGAAGTTCAGATAACTGTTGAAGATCTTCTCAGGCAAAGTAGCGGGTTTACCAACAGTGAGAATGACTATCCTTCCGCTTCAGAAGGCATGACACTGGAAGAATGGGCACATAGCATCTCCGGAAAGGAACTCAGATCAATACCCGGAACGGAATATTCGTATTCAAATACAAATTATAATCTTCTGGGACTGATCATAGAGAAGAAGACCGGAATGTCTTACCGTGAATTCATGGAAGACGCGGTATTATATCCTTTGGGGCTGGATTCTACTTCTGCCGGCATTCCTGAAAACAGTGACAGGATCATCGAAGGTACCAGGCTGGGATTCAGGAGTGTTTTCGGATATGAGGTAACGGTCAGAGAGGGAAGTGTTCCCGCCGGATATTTTTACTCTGATACTGAAGATATCGGAAAATGGATGAGTGCATGGATCGAGGGAACGGATCCTGACATGGAGGCCGTAATGGCTAACCTTAAGTCAGAAGGCGATTATTACGCAGGCTGGGAAAGATTCGGAGGGGATACTACAGGGCATTCGGGAGGAACGCCGAATTACTCATCGAGGATCGTATTCTCAAGAAGCATGGGGACCGGAGTGTGTGTCCTCACAAATCTGAATGTCGCGTCAACCACTGACAGCCTTTGTAACAGTATCTTTGCCGAACTGACAGGGAGAGATCATGATGGATTGATATGTGATGTTTGGACTGTATTTGATATTATATTCACAGCGGTGTCAGTAACGGGAACCGTGAGCCTGATCGTTGTGTTATGCCTTAAGAAAAGGGGGCTGCTGATCGGAGTCTTATCGATATATGCGGTGCTGACGGCGCTGATACTCATACTTTTTCCGATCATATTCGGAGCAGATATTAAGACTATAGCGCTTACCTGGGCACCATGGAGTTTCTTCGCAGGAACCGTAATGATGGTGATCAATGCGGTAAGTGCCGGCATAAAGCTTTTGGTAAAGTCAAATGAGGGTAGAGCAAAGACAGGTTAAGGATCAGCCTCTTACGGTCATAATCGAATACCCGGAGTATGACCGGACAGTCGATAACCTGATCAGAAAGATAAAGAACATGAGCATAAGTTTCACCGGCAGATCTGACGGTAAGACTGTGAGCATAGATATTTCCGACATCTACTATATCGAAAACGTAGAGAGAAAGGTCTTCCTGTATTCGAGGAAAGACGTTTACCGGTATGACGGCAGCATGGCTGACATAGAAGGCGCCATATCCGATACCGACCTGGTAAGGATATCAAGAACATGCTTTATGAATACATCACATTTGAGAGAGATCATACAGATAAAGAACAGCCATCTTGAAGCGGTGCTGGATAATGACGAGAAACTCATCGTATCAAGAAAATACCTTAAGGACATTAAGAAGATCTTCAGGAGAAAACTGTTATGAGAAGGATACTGAGAGACACGTGTATCTTTGCCGCTCTCATGATACTGACGGTCTTTGCGTTCTCGATCGCCGGAGTCGGATTTACTGAAGAGATCAAACTTGTCTTCGAGCTTTTCGGTCTGGCATTCATATTGTCGGTGGTAAATTACGTATTTGATGAGATCACGTCCCTTCCGATCCTGGCAGGGTATCTTGTCAAGTACCTGGTCATTGTCGGAGTCGTAATTGTTTTCGGATTCATAGCCGGGTGGTTCTATCCTTCTAATTTCTGGATGGCGTTTATTTATGTGGGCGTGGTTGCCGTTATCGTCTATGCCCTGGATTCGGTCAAGACCGAGAAGGACATCGAGGAGATCAATGAAATGTTAAAACGGAGCAAGAATGAGACGGTTGAGTTCAGGCCGCTCATCAAGAGGACCGGCTGGAAGGTGCTGCTGGTGCTTCTTATTGCTATGACCGCTCTTTGTGCTTCTTCGGTAGCGGGGTATTGCCTGCTTGCCGGCAATGATCCGGGACCCGGCATTCAGTTTGGGAACTACTGTCTTTACGGAATTGCCGTTTCCAGCCCTGCGGCCCTGTTCCTGATGATCACTCTCGTGATCTATCTGACAGTGTATTTTGCCCGCAAGAAGAGCCTGAAACGTTAAGGCTGAAAACAGTCAGGACGGGACATTTACATTATCACCGGAACTGCTGATACTGATATAATTGATCCATGGAGGCAGACTTATGGAAACCGATTATAAGAGCAAAGTAACCATGGATCCTTCGGGATTTGTCCTGCTTGCGGATTACGTTCCGTCAATTGTTCAGGAGATAAGGTATTATTCGACTTACAATTTCATCGGTGACAGGATCGACGGATATGAGCAGCCCTGCGCCATCATAACCAAAGAAGCCGCAAGGGCACTGAAGACGATAAGCAACGAACTCAATGTCCGGGGTTACCGCATGAAGGTCTTTGACTGCTACAGACCGGCCTGTGCCGTAAAGCATTTCGTGATGTGGGGGATCGAAGACACGGATATACGCATGAAAGAGTACTTTTATCCTGAGCTTGTGAAGCAGGAACTGTTCTCGCAGGGCTATGTTGCTTCAAGATCTTCACACAGCCGGGGAAGCACCATTGATCTCACGCTCCTGGACATGAAGACAGGCAGGGAAGTCGATATGGGAAGTCCCTTTGATATGTTCAGTGAGGTATCGCATCCGGATTACAGGGGCATTACCGAAGAACAGTACAACAACAGGATGATATTGAGGAACGTCATGCTGCGCAACGGGTTTGCGCCCATAGACTGTGAATGGTGGCATTTCACGCTTAAAGACGAACCTTATCCGGATACATATTTCGAATTTCCGGTCTCAGCGGACTATTTGCTGAGGGGAAGATGAAAGTTAATACTTTGTTTTGATTGTTCAAAAATAATTGTGCTATACTAAACTATATTTATTATCTGCACCTAGTGTGCTTAACAAGGAGGTATTCCGATGCTGAATATCAACAAGACGATCACTAACGGCAAGGCTGTTTTTGCTTTGGAGGGAAGACTCGATACTAATACTTCCGTAGAACTTGACGCAGCTCTTAGTCCTGTTCTCGACGGAATCAATGAACTGGTATTTGATCTTGGCGCTCTCGAGTATATCTCATCTGCAGGACTCCGTGTTCTTCTTGCTACCCACAAGACTCTTTCCAAGAAGGGCGGAATGAAGGTAACTAACGTTAATGAGATGATCATGGAGATCTTCGAGGTAACCGGTTTCTCTGATATTCTGACAATTGAGTAAATCCATTCCGGGGCCCGCGCTTATGAGCGTTGATCTTGGATCGAGACAATTTAGGATCAGGGCCTTTGCGGGGTCTTCGATATTCCTTTTAGGTATTGCATTAGCTGTCGGCGGTATGCTGTTCTTTCATGTAGAGCAGCTTACGCCGATTTTTATTATCAATGTATCCATGGATCTGTGTGCCATGGTCCTCGGATATATTCTTTATATCTGTGCCGTTATGGACAAGCAGTGGAACGGCGATAATCTGGATAATTATCTCCTGATGATCGTTGCCGTATTCCTCGGACTTTACGCGGACATGGTCTGCTGGCTGACGGACGGGGTCGCGGATCTCAGAGCTCTCTGCATTTCCGCCAATACGGTCTATTATTGTGTTACACCGACTGTCGCTTATCTGTTCTGGCGGTATGTGCTCACGTTCCTCAATGTTGAGAAAGAGAAGAGCCGTAAGTACGACGTTATATTCAGGCTCGGACTCCTGCTTGCGTTTCTGGTAAGGATCCTCAACATTTGGGGAGGTTTCCTCTTTACGGTTGACAAGAGCGGCACATATCACCGCGGCGGATTATTTGTGGTGGCATATATTTACTCGTTTTCCGTGCTGATCCTTACGTTGGCACTTGTAGTAATTGCGCGTAAAAGATTTAAGCCGTATCAGATAGTTGCCCTGTTCATCTATTCATTCGTACCGATAATAGTTGGCGTTGTCTCGATCTTCGTTTATGGCTTATCGTTGCTGTGTCCGGTATATATGACTACATTACTGCTCATCTACTGCATCCTGAATGTTGTGCAGGGCAAGGAAAAGTCGGTGGCTGAGAATGAGCTCCGCATGGCCTCTGTGATACAGGAAAATATGCTGCCGCGTATCTTTCCTCCGTATCCTGACAGACACGAATTCGATATCTATGCTTCGATGACGCCCGCGAAAGAGGTCGGTGGTGATTTCTATGATCTTTTCCTAATCGATGACGATCATCTCGCGCTGGTCATAGCGGATGTATCCGGCAAAGGAATTCCGGCCGCTCTTTACATGATGGTGTGCAAGTCACTGATCAAGAGTCAGACGATAGCGATCGGCAAAAAGGGAAGGGCATCCACGATCTTATCCAATGTCAATGAGCAGCTGAGCGAGAACAATGATCTCAACATGTTTGTTACTGCCTGGCTTGGTATCGTTACTGTATCTACGGGTGAACTGACATATTCGAATGCAGGTCATGAATACCCCATAATCAGAAAGGGAAGCGGAACTTTCAGTATGGTCAGGGACAGGCATTCGCCTCCGCTTGGATGCCTGACGGGGACACGTTATATGGAGCAGAAGGCAAAGCTCGATCCGGGGGACATATTGTTTCTGTATACTGACGGAGTTGCGGAGGCAACCAACCGCGATAATGAGCTATACGGTACGGACAGGCTCCTGGAATCCCTTAATGACGGATCACGGGGGGAGAGAACGGCGATGGAAATAGATTTTGACGTAAAGCAAAGTGTTGACCTTTTTGTAAAGGGCGCACCTCAATATGATGATCTGACCATGTTGACATTTATTTACAACGGGAGGTAATACGATGAATCCTTCAGAAAAGAATTATGATGCGATTACCGTAAGCGCGGATGTTAAGAACCTGGGAACGGTCCAGAGCTTTATCGAGGAGAGACTGGAAGAAGCCGGATGTTCAATGAAAGCGCAGATCCAGATAGGTGTTGCCGTTGAAGAGATATATGTCAACATATGTCATTATGCGTATAAGGAAAAGGGCGGCTCAGGTGACGCCGAGGTAAAGATGCTGATCAAAGACGGTGTTGCCGAGATCGTTTTCGAGGATTCCGGCATACAATACGATCCTTTGGCAAATGAGGAACCTGACATATCTTTGTCTGCTGAAGAAAGGGAGATCGGAGGACTCGGGATCTTTATTACGAGAAAGACCATGGATGAAGTCACATACGATTATAAAGACGGCAGAAATATTCTTACGCTTAAGAAAAAAATATGATCCTTTGATCAGGGAGGTGCTGTTATGAATCACCTGAAATATAAATACGTCAGGATCCAGGGCAAGGAGCTTGCCCGCAATACCATGACCGGCAAAGGTATCTTCAGCATGTGTTGGGATCTTATCCGAAGCGATACGATGGATGAGGAGGATGCATCGCTTTTCAGAGAGATCGATTCCTGGTTTTCCGAAAACCTTCCCTGGCCTGAACCGTGCATGAGGCAGGAAGCGGTGATCTGCTGGTTTAAGACTGAGAATACCGAAGACATGATGAAGATGATACGTCCTGCTCTGTGGCTTCTTGAAAGATACAATCATCCGTATTATCTGGTCTATACAAACTCACCCGGCGATATCGTATATGAGGATAAATATCAGATCTGTTCAAAGGCAGATGTCAGGATAGATGAAGTGCCTAAATCCTGGGCAAAGGAATCAGGTGCGCCTGATATAGAAGAATAAGAGCTGCCCCGTTTTTTGAGGCAGCCCCTTGATGATTGATTAATTGACTGGAATCTTAGCCGGCCGTTTCACCCGTTCAATTGAAAGATTTATAGATGGCAATCTCAACGCTTGAATTGACGATGTGTACCGTAACGTCATCAGCGAGATTTGCCACAATGGATTTCTCCAGCTCATCTTTGGCGGTCTGGGCTTCGGACTGGACATCATAAGCCTTGTCGATGGAAGCGACATATGTGCTCATTGACCATGAGTAGCTTCCGGAATATGATCCCATCTGACAGCCCAAAGCCATAAGGCCCAGAGCCTGATCTGCCATGGCCTTTGTCTCGGGATCATCAGGCATTGTGGCATTGGCGATCATCTCGCGTATCCTGCCCATCATTCCCTTAACTGCTGAATTCTTTCCTGAAGAGGAAACAGAGATGATCTCTTTCTTGGTCTTGAGATCCATCGGGATATCAGTCTTTAAGTGGATCTCTACCAGATTGTCCTTGGCCTCAAGCCAGAAATCGCCGGTCAGTTCATCCGTGAATGAACGCATCAGCTCAATGACTTCTTCGGACAGCAGACGGAGACGGAGAGCAGCCTTCTTGTCGAGACCGCAGAACGCACCTGTTTTCTCCGTGAGTTCCAATGCTTTGTCCATACCCGTTCCGTTAGGTGAGATGTTGATGATTTCTGTCTTCATGAGAGATCCTCCTGATGATTCCTTATGAATGAGATTATACCACTTAAAACGTCTCATAATGCCCTTGCTCATTGATGTTAACGAAAACTTCATTTGACACGGTTTCTTTCGTCAAAGTACAATTAATATATAAGTTGCAGGCCTTTTCGGGAATCTCTGAAATGAGAACTTGAGACGGAGAATCATTATGTCGAATGAGTCCTTTAATTGCCGTGATATTATCAATTGTGTTCTTTGTAAGGATGCACCCTGCAATCTGGCGTGCAGCAGGACAGCTCCGGCGGACATCATCAGAAGCATCAGATTTAATAATGAGAAGACGGCCGCTGCAAGATTAGGGGAGATATCACCCTGCATTGATTGTGATGCCCCGTGTGAGAAGGCTTGTGTTATTCCAGGTCAGGTATCAATAAAGAAGATAACCGGCAGTTTATATGAGAATGTTTATCCGGCACTGGAAACCGGTCTTCCTGAAGATGAATCGAGGCTTGTTACCGATCTTTGCGGTGTGAGGCTCGAAAATCCGTTTTTGTTGTCATCGTCTGTTATAGCAAGCACCTATGATATGTGTGCAAGGGCTTTTGAAGCCGGGTGGGCAGGCGCCTGTTTCAAGACGATCTGCTCATTTGATATTCATGAATGTTCTCCGAGGTTCTCTGCCGTAAAGGGACCTGACGGAAGCATAGTCGGATTTAAGAATATCGAGCAGCTTTCTGATCACAGCGTTGAAGAGAACATGGAGATATTCAGAAGACTCAAGGCCGATTATCCGTCCAAGGTCATCATCGCCTCCATTATGGGAAAAGACGATGCTGAGTGGGAATCGCTATCCCGTCTTTGTGAAGAAAACGGAGCGGATGTTATAGAGCTTAATTTCTCATGCCCGAACATGGCTGATGAAGGACTCGGTTCCGATATCGGACAGGTCCCGGAACTGGTTGAGAGATTTACCCGGTGTGCACGGCGCGGTGCAAAGATCCCCGTGCTTGCCAAGCTTACGCCTAATGTCGCCTCCATGATCCCTGCTGCCGAAGCTGCCATCAGGGGAGGAGCTGACGGTATTGCGGCGATCAATACCATAAAGAGCATTACCGGAGTAAACCCGCATACTTATGTTGCGGCGCCGGCCGTTCACGGAATGTCGGCTTTCGGAGGATACAGCGGTAATGCGGTGAAGCCGATCGCGCTGAGATTCATTGCGGAGATCGGAAATGATCCTGTCATGAAAGATAAACACATAAGCGGTATGGGCGGTGTGGAGAACTGGCGCGATGCCCTGGAATTCATGCTGCTGGGTGCCGGTTCCGTGCAGGTAACCACGGCGGTCATGCAGTACGGCTACAGGATAATAGATGATCTTAAGTCAGGTCTTAATCTGTACCTTAAGGAAAAAGGTTTTGACAGTGTATCTCAGCTTAGAGGCGCAGCGCTTGACACGCTGAGTCCTACGACAGATACACTGGAGCGGGACACGGTTATCTTCCCAAAGTTCATACGCGAAAAATGCATAGGGTGCGGGAGATGCGTTATCTCCTGCGCGGACGGAGGCCATCAGGCACTTACGCTTAACGAAAACAGGGTACCGGTCTTAAACGGGAATAAATGCGTGGGCTGTCATCTTTGTGTCCTTGTTTGTCCTCAGAATGCGGTGATTCCCGGACGGAAGAGGATAATGAAACCCGGCTGAGAATCCGGATACTAAACGGGGCATCTCATTGATCTTGAGACGCCCCGTTTATTCATACTGCTGGCAAAGTATCAGAAGGTTCACTTACCGCTTCGGATAATGCTCTTGAACTTATTGAGACCTTCGCTGTAAGTGTGCTCGACTGATGAGGATGCGTTCTTAATGATGGCCGAAGAGATCTCATCTCCGTCCTTGACAGGATCATAATCCTCACCGCCGTATGTAGTCTCAAATACGACGCTTCCGTCTGATTCAGAGTACTCCAGAGTAACGTTTATCGGGAAAGCGTTTCCGCGCTCAGCGAGTCCCTGCTTTACGACTTCCTCGAACATCAGCTGCAGATCCTTGACTGTCTTGTCAGGAAGCATATTGTCCTTGCAGAACAGTTCGATCTGGGAAGTATAGGCGATATAGTCGAAGTTCTGGTTCTCGACAAGCAAAGGAAGCTGCTTCAGACGTTTAATGAAGATGCGTGTCTTTTCCTTTTTCGGTGCTTCGAAGATTTCCTGAGGCGTGCCTTCTTCGTAAATGCCGCCTTCATCCATGTAGAAGATCCTTGTCGAGACATCTCTGGCAAATTTCATTTCATGGGTTACGATCATCATCGTCATGCCGTCCTTGGCAAGCGCACGGATAACCTGGAGAACTTCTCCGACCATCGTGGGGTCGAGAGCTGAAGTCGGCTCGTCGAAAAGGATCATGTCAGGCTTCATCGCAATGGCGCGGGCTATGGCGACACGCTGCTTCTGACCACCTGACAGTTCGTCAGGGAAGTTGTTGGCTTTCTCTGCGAGGCCTACGCGCTTAAGAAGCTCCATACCTTCTTTGTATGCTTCTTCTTTGGACTTGCCGAGAAGCTTGATCGGAGCATTAGTGACGTTCTCGATGATGGTCAGATTGGCAAAGAGGTTAAAGGACTGGAATACCATGCCCATCTTCTGTCTGACCTTCTCCATCTTGCACTTCGGTTCCGTGATGACCTCACCGTCGAAAGTGACGGTGCCGGATGTAGGCTTTTCGAGCTGGTTAAGACATCTCAGGAATGTGGATTTACCTGTTCCCGAAGGTCCGATGATGGATATTACGTCACCTTTGTTGATCTCACAGTTGACGTCTTTGAGAGGAATAACATTAGGATATTCTTTGCGGAGGTGTTCTACCTTGATCATGCTCATTTTGCTGCCTCCTTTGCGAATCTTGCCTTCTTTGCTCTGGGATCGATCTTCTTGAGAATGAGGTTAAGAATCAATGCGATGATCCAAGCAAGGATAAAGTAAATGATTGCCGTTGCGATAAGAGGGAAGAAGGCCTCGTATGTACGGCTTCTGATGATGTCGCTCATCTTTGTGAGGTCCTGTATCGCGATATAACCGACAATTGATGTGTTCTTGAGGAGCGAAATGATCTCGCCTCTGTAAACAGGAATCTGACGGACGGTTGCCTGCGGGAAGATGAACTTGAAGAAAGCCTGATTCTCGGAATATCCGAGTGCAAGCGCGGCTTCTCTCTGACCGCCGTCGATGCTTTCGATTCCGGATCTCAGGATCTCTGATGTGTATGCCGCAAAGTTCAGGGAGAATCCGATAACGGCTACCCATATTGCATTAATGCTCGACTTGCCGAAGACCACATAATAGAGGATCATGAGAAGCACTACCATAGGTGTGCCCTGCAGGAGCTTTACGTAGAAATTGGCGATCTTGACCGCAAGAATACTGTCGGTTCTTCTGAAAAGGCAGATGAAGAAAGCCAGAATTGAACCGATGATAACGGAAAGAACCGTTATGATGCTGGTAGTTCCGATACCCTGAAGGATAAGCTGATATCTGGCTTCTGTAATGAAGTTCTTCCTGAAGCTTTCGGCAATGGAAGCGAAGAATGATGCTTTCTCTGCGCTTCCTCCGGATGCATTGAGATCAGAGCTTCTTGCTACCAATACAACACCGCCTTCGTAGATAACATCGGAAAAGTCGATGCTCTTGGCTCTTTCTTCGGTATAAGAAAGGCTGTTGGCGTTCATGTCGTATTTGCCGGAAGCCAAGCCTGCAAGGCATGCTGAGATGTTGGCCTGTTCGAATGTGACCTTGTAGCCGTATTCTTTTGCGAATTCCAGCGTAAGTTCAACAGCATAACCTACAAGCTGGTTGTTTGCGGTATAGGAGAAAGGCATGTTGTCAGGGAGGACTGCAACGATGAGATTGCCGTTCTCGCCTGTGAGTTCACCGA
>JAFWLP010000022.1 GCA_017511005.1 Clostridiales bacterium | reverse complement strand
GTCATGCCTCTCAGGCCCGGAGTCGTTGGTTTATATTTTCTGATTCCCATTTCCTACTGCCTCCTTAATTACATGTCTGAGAAGAGCTCGATTTCCTTGCTGTCAGGAGTGAGCGTTACGATTGCCTTCTTATAAGAAGATGTCGTTCCGAAGTTTCTTCCCAGTCTCTTTCTCTTTCCGCTTACGTTCGTGATATTGACCTTGGCTACGTCTACGCCGAAGATCTCCTCGATAGCCTTACGGACCTCAGTCTTGTTGGCTTCCTTTGCTACCTTGAACGCATATTTCTTCTCAGCTGCCATATCCATACTGTTTTCAGTGATGATAGGTCTGAGGATCACATCGTATCCGGTCTTCATTATGCGTATACCTCCTCGATCTTCTTGGCTGCTGCCTCTGTGAGCACGAGTGTATAGTGATTTACGATCTCATATACGTTCATTGTGCTTACGAGTGCTGTTCTGACGCCAGGGATGTTGTGAGCGGATCTGACTACGTTGTCGTCCTTCTCGTCCATGACGATCAGTGCCTTCTTGTCTGCCTTGATGTTGGCAAGAACCTTGACCATTTCCTTTGTCTTAGGCTCTGTGAACTTGAACTCGTCTACTACGATCAGCTCGTTGCCGGCAACCTTTGCGGAGAGAGCCGACTTGAGAGCGAGTCTCTTGAGCTTCTTGTTGAGTGAGTATCTGTAGCTTCTTGGCTTTGGTGCGAATACTACGCCGCCGCCGACCTGTGATGGGTCTGTTGAGCTTCCCTGTCTGTGACGTCCTGTTCCTTTCTGTCTGAAAGGCTTGCGTCCGCCTCCTCTGACCTCTGCTCTTGTCTTTGCGGACTGGGTGCCCTGTCTCTGGTTTGCCAGATAATTCTTGACTACGGCCTGAACTGCGAATTCATTAGGCTCGATTCCGAAGATAGCGTCGGAAAGATTGATTTCTCCAACCTTGCTGCCTTCAACGTTGATTACGTCTACTTTTGCCATTTTCAGTTCCTCCTTTCCGCTTATTTATCCTGACCCTTGACCGCCGGTCTGATCCTGAGGAGTCCGCCCTTCTTTCCCGGAACGGCGCCCTTGATCATCATGATGTTGCGATCATCGAGTTTCTTTACGAGTACTACGTTCTGAACTGTGACCTTATCTCTTCCCATTCTTCCAGGAGCCTTGTTGCCCTTGAAGACTCTTGATGGATAAGTACCAGCTGCGAGAGCTCCTGCGAGTCTCTTGTGCTTTGAACCGTGAGTCATAGGTCCTCTGCGGTGGCCGTGTCTCTTGATGTTACCCTGTGTGCCCTTACCTTTGGAAGTTCCGGTAACGTCGAGCTTCATGCCTTCTTCGAAGTCCGCTACTGTGATGACCTGACCTACTTCGTAAGCTTCTCCCTCGCCTGGCTTGAACTCAGCGAGGTGCTTCTTTGTGTCAACGCCAGCCTTTGCAAAGTGACCTGTGAGCGGCTTGTTGACTCTCTGCGGCTTCTGATCTTCATATCCAACCTGGACTGCATCATAGCCGTCTTTCTCGACAGTCTTGATCTGAACGACTGTCTCCGGGCCTGCCTCAACGACAGTGACCGGAATGACTGTTCCGTCTTCTGCGAAGATCTGTGTCATGCCGATCTTCTTTCCCAGCAATGTTTTCATATGTTGTTTCCTCCTGTTCTTACAGCGGATCACTCCGGTTTGGCTCTGCCGGTGCTTGGGGTCCGGCGTCCCTCTCGTGTGATCTTACTAATACTTGGATTAGAGCTTGACGTAGATATCTACACCTGCAGGTGCGTCGAGTTTCTGAAGAGCCTCAACTGTCTTGTTGGTTGCGTTTGTTACGTCGATGAGTCTCTTGTGTGTTCTCTGCTCGAACTGCTCTCTGCTGTCCTTGTACTTATGTACCGCTCTGATGATTGTAACGACTTCCTTCTCTGTCGGCAGCGGAATAGGTCCGCTTACATCAGCGCCTGTCTTCTTGACTGTCTCAACGATCTTTGCTGCATACTTGTCGAGAAGAGCATGGTCATAAGCTTTCATTCTGATCCTGATTTTCTGTAATTCGCTCATTGCTTCCTCCTGTTTGATTTGTACTAATTGTCGCTATGCTTGTACAGGACTCCGCTTTTTTGTTTTTGCGGAGCTGCCCGGCCGGTCATGCAACTCTTATGATCTGCCTGCAACCCTTGAAGCAACAGCGTTTTGCTGTCCTAGTCCCTTTTGTTTAAGTGCCTTACACTCTTTCGCGCGTTTCCTACTGGATGGCACACAACAAAAAAGCGAAACCCTTCGCCCCCATCGAGTGAGGACTTCTCGGCAGAAATTATCCGCTAGCACGGTAACTTCCTGCTTCTTCGCGTTTAACAAGCCTTTGAATTATATACATACTGCATATGGAATGCAAGACATTTTTTGAAACTTTTTTGCGTATTTTTTGCCGTCCATAAAGCGTAAAAACCTTGAAATTTCGGGGCTTTTGGCCGCTAACGCCTAACACTGTGTTCCGCGTTTCCTATACTACCACAGTTTGTGCCTCTCCGCAATGCCGAACCACTATATATAGATCATATCTGCCCGATGCATATAAATATTCCGCCTCCCGAAACAGGACTTTTTCAAATTTTGATAAAAATACTAGTATCTCAAAGAATATATTTATCAAATTTGAAGGGATTCTCCGCATTCTCTGAGTGAAGAGAAAATAAAGCAGACGATAACCTTATGATTTCAGGTTATCGTCTGCTCATCTTTAGCTATTATCCCTGATCAGTGGATGTCGATATGAGAATTGATAAACATAGATTTTTC
>JAFWLP010000021.1 GCA_017511005.1 Clostridiales bacterium | reverse complement strand
TCAGCATGGATTTTCTGTGTGCAGAATTTCTGCCCAGCTTCTTATAACCTTTCATTGATGGCTCCTTTCAAATTACTCTTCTTCGCTCGGCTTGAGTGAAAGCCCCAGCTCAGCGAGTTTGTTTTTAACTTCTACCAGCGATTTCATTCCGAGGTTTCTGACCTTCATCATATCTTCCTCAGTCTTCTGTGTGAGTTCCTCAACTGTGTTGATGGATGCTCTCTTGAGGCAGTTGAATGAACGAACGGACAGCTCCAGTTCTTCGATCGCCATAACGAGTGCCTTCTCCTTGCGGTCCTCGTCCTTTTCGATCATGAACTTCATGTCGCTGACTTCAGCACCAAGGCCGATGAACAGCTCGAGGTGCTCCTGGATAATCTTTGCTCCGATCGAGACGCCCTCTTCAGGTGCGATCGAACCGTCGGTCCAAATCTCCAGAACGAGTCTGTCAAAGTCTGTAACCTGACCGACTCTGGTGTTTTCAACCGTGAAGTTGACCTTTATTACCGGTGTGAAGATCGAGTCAACAGGGATAACCGCGATCGGTGTATCCGGAGTCTTGTTCATTTCTGCAGGAACATAACCCTTGCCTGTTGCGATGTTCATCTCCATTACCAGTGTAGCATTGTCTGCCAGTGTGGCAATGTGGAGGTCAGGATTGTAGATCTCAGTATCCGAATCTACGAGGATGTCTCTGGCCGTGACTTCGCACGGACCAACGGCATTAATGATCGCTCTTCTGTCATCATCCCCGTCAACTCTGACTGCAAGTCTCTTAAGGTTGAGAATGATTTCAGTAACGTCTTCCTTGACGCCCGGGATCGTCGAGAACTCATGAAGAATTCCGTCGATTTTTACGCTTGTGATTGCAGCGCCCGGAAGGGAGCTCAGCAGGACTCTTCTCATGCAGTTGCCGAGAGTTGTGCCGTATCCCCTCTCAAGAGGTTCGATCACGAATTTACCATAACGACCGTTTTCATCAACTTCTTTGGTAATAGTTGGTTTAATAATCTCGATCATAATCTTCCCCCCTGGATATTCAATTATAACGACTGCTTTTATCTGCCGGAAAACCGGCTTCAAGCTACTATCTTGAATAGAACTCTACGATGTAGTGCTCTTCGATAGGAAGGTCAATGTCTGCTCTCTCTGGAGTTCTGACGATCTTACCCTCGAACTTATCAAGATTAAGGTCGATCCAGGCAGGTGTTGTGATGATCATTTCCTTAAGCTCATTGAACTTAGGGGATGACTGTGACTTAGCCTTTACGGATACAACATCACCAGCCTTGAGTTCCATTGAAGGGATATCTGCCTTCTTGCCGTTTACCAGGAAGTGACCGTGGTTAACGAGCTGACGGGCTTCTCTTCTTGTTGCTGCGAATCCCATTCTGAATACAACATTGTCCAGTCTGCTCTCGAGCATGATGAGGAGATTCTCACCGGCTCCGCCTTTTCTCTTCGAAGCCTTATCGAACAGGTTGCGGAACTGAGTCTCGCTGAGTCCGTAAGTGAACCTTACTTTCTGCTTCTCAGTCAGCTGGATACCGTATTCACTCTTTTTGCGGCGTCTGACTGCGCCATGTCTTTTGGATTTTTTATTAACACCCAGGTACTGTGGCTCGATACCAAGAGCTCTTGCTCTCTTCAGTACAGGTCCTCTATCTCTTGACATATATTCTGCTCCTCCTTCCCGATTAGACTCTTCTCTTCTTAGGCGGTCTGCAACCATTGTGAGGAATCGGTGTGATGTCCTTGATCATGGTTACCTTGAGTCCTGCAGTCTCGAGTGCTCTTACTGCGGAATCTCTGCCCGAGCCAGGTCCCTTTACGTAGACTTCTACTGTCTTGAGACCGTGTTCCATAGCTGCCTTAGCTGCTACTGTAGCTGCTTCTGCTGCTGCGAACGGAGTGCTCTTACGGGAGCCTCTGAATCCGTTTGAACCAGCGCTGGACCAGCTAAGTGCATTTCCGTCCATGTCGGTCAGTGTGATCAGCGTATTGTTGAAGGTGGACTGGATATGAGCCTGGCCACGTTCAACGTTCTTACGTTCTCTTTTCTTTTTACGTACTGTCTTCTTAACAGCTGCCATAACTTATACCTCCTTCCCCTTATCTCTTCTTTCCGGCGAGACGCTTCGGGCCCTTGCGTGTCCTTGCGTTCGTCTTCGTCTTCTGACCCCTTACAGGGAGTCCTCTTCTGTGTCTGATACCTCTGTAAGATCCGATCTCCATGAGTCTCTTGATGTTGAGCGAAACCTCTCTTCTGAGGTCACCCTCTACCATGTAGTCAGCATCGATGACTCTTCTGATCTTACCGGCGTCTTCTTCTGTCAGATCTCTGACTCTGATGTCAGGATCTACGCCCGCTTTCGCGAGGATTTCTCTGGATGTGTGGAGTCCGATTCCATAGATGTATGTGAGACCGTATTCGATCCTCTTATCTCTAGGCAGGTCCACTCCGGCAATTCTTGCCATGTTTTTCCTCCTTTCCCATCTTCCGTCGCCTTTCCGGGGGCGATACAGACGGGTGTTCCATGTTTGATTTGAAGTGTTTTACCGCAGCCCCGGCGCTGCGCACTTTTTAACTATTTATTAGCCTTGTCTCTGCTTATGCTTAGGATTCTCGCAGATGACCATTACGCGGCCGTGTCTTTTAATTACCTTACACTTATCGCACATTGGCTTCACTGAAGCACGTACTTTCATGATAATGTACCTCCTGTATACAGATGCTCTGCCATCGGAGGAGCTTGCCTCCG
>JAFWLP010000020.1 GCA_017511005.1 Clostridiales bacterium | reverse complement strand
ACTGTTCTTTCGTAAGCTTTGCCATTATTTTCTCCCTTCATGAGATGCCGTGACCGGTCTCTTTTCTTTCTGAGCAACACGCTCTTCAAATGCCTGCTGGTACTGCGCAAGTCTTGCCGACGGATCATTTCTCTTAAAACGCTCATACTGTTCTACATCTCTATTCATCATTGTTCCTTTCCTGAGTAGACACTCTGCTTTTCACAGAGAAGAGTCCTGACAGGGATCCATCCTGTCCAGGACCCTTTTCTGCAAATAAAAAAAGAGCAGCTTCATCTGCTACTCCCAGTCAACTGTTACTATATGATTCTTTCAGTGCTTCCGTTTCTTAACGGTGAGCATGATCCCGCCAAGTACGCATGCCGCTCCGAGCAGCATAAGTACCGGAACGACTACGTTCTGCGTGTCACCCGTCTTTACGACTGACGCTCTCGATGGTGTCTTAGGTGTTGATGGGACCGGCGTTACAGATCTCGGTGTCGGTGTTGGTGCCTTTGGTGTCGGAGTCGGCGTTTCACCCGGCTTATGGAAGCCAACCGTCTGTGCTTTATCGTAAATATCCGCGTGATATGCTATTAACTGCTTATCTTTGTACAGATATTCAAATGCAACAACTTCCTTTCCTGCAAGAGATGTACAGTCGAACTCGAATGCAAGCTCCACATTGCCATCTGATTCTTCAGGCCGGAAGAGCTTTGCTGCAGTTACCTCCTTCCCGCCAATCAGGAGTTTGTCACCTGTTGCCTTATCCATAAGAACGCCGCTGATCGTGTATTCCACTCCTGCGTCCAGATTCTTATATAATACAATGTCAGTGAAGTTCCTCGGATTTAAAGCTTCAGCGGTATGGCTGTTGGACTCATTATTGATGAACTCAGTCGAAATTCCAGGAATAACGATAGCCTGGGCCTCATCATTTATGTCAGCGTGTATCGCAAGTTCTATACTGTCATCGTAAAGCGTCTCAAATGCAACGACCGTCTTGCCGGCAAGGGATAACCCGTTGACGCTGAAAGTCAATTCAACAGTGCCATTCTCATCCTTCGGTGTAAACTCAGTAGCTGCAGATACAGTCTCGTTATTGATCTTAAGAGGTTCACCGGTCTCCTTATCCATTAAGATACCTTTGACGGAGTATTTTCTCCCTGCCTCAAGGTTCGTGTACGTAACCGTGTCAGTAAGCTCCATCTTCTCAGCTGCCAATGCCGTATGGGAATCCGATGCATTGTCCTTCAGTTCTGTAAAAATCTTTGGATACCAAATTGTCTGGGCCATATCACTCAGACTTGAGTGAGATGTAATCAATCTTTCTTCCTTATACAGATCCTCGAAGGCGACCACCGATTTTCCCTCCAGGGCAGACGCATCAAACTCGAAAGTAAGGTCAACGACTCCATCTGTTTTTTCTGCCTTGAAAGCAAGCTGCGCAGCCACTTCTTTACCACCATCCAGGATCTTTTCGCCGCTCGCCTTGTCAACAAGGACACCTTTTACTGTGTACTCGTTGCCGACAATCAGACCGGTGTATTTTACATGGTCAATATGCTTCACCTTCTTGCCTGCAAGTGCCCTGTGATTACCTGTCTGCTCATCAATCAACTCCGTTGCTATAGAAGGGAACGTGACTGCCTGACTGATGTCATTCAGATCTTCATGATTCGCTAAAGAGTCCCCCACCGGCTCGTCGTTCTCATCAGCCTGATACACTTTTTCGAATACGACGACAGTCTTCCCAGACAGCTCATCTGCATGAACAGTGAAATTCATGTCAACATATCCGCCATTTGCATCAGCCTTGAACGTCTGCGAAGAAGTAATTTCCTTGCCGTCCGCATCCATTACCGGCTTTCCTGAAGCCTTATCCATGAGGATGCCCTGCATAACATAGTCACCTTCCGGCAGGCACTCATACAATACATGGTCGGTCAGTTCCTTCGTACCTGAAGCTTCCATCTCTTTAGCGCCGGTATCCTTTTCTGATGCAGTCGTTAATATCCTAGGCGTGTACAGAGTCTGATCCAAATCGTTTATATCCGCATGGGCAATAATCTCGATCCCCTGGATAGAGACTTTTTCAAATGCGACCATGACCGTTCCCTGAAGTTTCACGCCGGGGAACTCGAAAATGATGTCCAGGCTTCCATCAGAGCTTTCCGCAGTGAATCTCTTCATTGTCGTGACTTCATTTCCATCATCATCGAGAATCGGCTTTTCCGTCCTTTTATCCATCAGGGTCGCCGTTACAAGGTACTCTTTTCCTACAAGAAGATTCTCGTAGTACAGGATATCCTTTACTTTGATATTCTTTGACGGATTGACGATGTTCGTTTTTGTAACTTCATCTGACGCCTTGGTCCTTGCCTTTGGGAATACGATTGTTTGACCTGCATTATTAATGTCGGTATGCTTGGCGATTTCTTTCATATCTTCGTCGTAAAGATACTCAAAAACGACGACGCTGTGGCCTTCCATTGCTGACGCGTCAAATGTGATCGGCACATCCTTGGTCCCAGATTTATTCCAGAAGTGGATCTTCATTTCCGTCTCAACAGAGACTTCGTTCCCATCCGGTGTCTTCACGGTCTCGCCGGTCACTTTATCCATCAGGACTGTCTTTAATGTATAAGTCTTACCTGCTGTCAGGCCTGCATAGGAAACCGTATCTGTAATGCTGCAGTTCTCAGCCGCCAGGGCGATATGCTCGCCATCCGGTGCCTTGGCCTCATTGTTCTTTGCCTGCGTTGACAGCTCGATCTTTGGGGTCTCCTCATCATCGACAGTACCGCTGTCCACCGTATATCCATCCCGGTATACGGTAATCTCGTAAGAGACAAGCTCATAGCCCTCATTGGTCTTGCAGCGAAGTTCTTTGACAGTATAGGTATCGTAGGGAAGCGCGCCCTTTTCATTATCCGGCTCCACTGTCACATCGGATTCACCGCTGAACCAGACGCCATAGGTAAAGGACAGCTTTGCGTCATCCACTTTCCCATCTTTGCAGGCTTCATCGTTCTTATTCGTATCGGCAGTATGGTCAGCATATTTCGTTCCTGTCCCAGCCTGACCGTTCGGATCGGTAACGATGACATGCGCTTCACCGGTGGTCTTTGACGTGATGAGGAAGGGGACATTTGCAAGACGCTCTTTGTTGCTCTGTCCTGCTTTGACAAGCTCCAGATCTCCTCTGAATACCTGGTTCTCGAACTGTCCCTGGTCAAGATCGATGATCTCTCCGTCATTCCTGATCTCGAAATTCTTTACAGTTCCTGTAAGCGTGTGGCCTTCCGGAGCCTTGGTCTCGATAGCCGCATAGCTGCCATAGGGAAGCCACTTCTCCTTTGACTCCCAATACCCGTCTTTATCTGTCTTGATTGTTGCGATCGTCGCACCCGGCTCATATGTCTTGCCATCTACAAGAACGGAATCATTGGACTTGTTCACGATTGCAAATGTTGTCTCATTCAGCGATGAGCCGCCCTGCGGATCACGCCTCTTGGTCTCGGCTTCCCACTTACCGATCTTCACACCTCCACGGATGATCTGGTCAGAAGGGCCTTTTCCGGAGAAATCTTTGATCGTTGCCGCATCCTTTTCAGTCAGCGTGAATTTTCCTGATACTGTTCCTTCGAGCAGGTAGCCTGCCGGTACTTTTGTCTCTTTCCATGAGTATGAGCCAAGTGGAAGCATATCGACCGGGGTGGAAACTGT
>JAFWLP010000019.1 GCA_017511005.1 Clostridiales bacterium | reverse complement strand
TTGTAACGAATTTGGGATTTCTCCGTCTAACAGGTGAGATCACAAAAGAAAGGTGAAATGATACGTGGATAAGAATACCGCTGAAAAGCTTTATGAAGCCTTTTATATGAAGGTATTCTCATACGTCATGACACTTGCCAAGGATCGGAATGACGCCGAAGAGATAACCCAGGAGACCTTTTTCAGGGCGATATCGACTGACAAGACCTTCAAGGGAGAGAGCGAGAGCTTTACGTGGCTGTGCGCAATCGCAAAAAACATCTTCATAGATGAGAAACGGCGCGTTTCAAGACAGGATGACGAACTGAGCGAAGAGCTTCCGGATACAAACAAAGGGATAGAGGAGAAGCTCACCGACAGGGACACATCTCTGAAGATCCACTTAATACTCCACAATCTGGAGGAACCATACAAGGAAGTGTTCCAACTGCGGATATTCGGTGAGTTGTCATTTGCGGAAATCGGATCGATCTTCGGAAAGACCGAGACCTGGGCCCGGGTTACGTATCACAGAGCCAGACTAAAGATCAAGGAAAGGATGGATGAAAATGAAATATAATTGTGATTTGATCTCGGATCTTCTTCCGTTATATAAAGACGAAATCTGCAGCGAAGCCAGCAGAAAGATCGTAGAAGAACATCTGGCTGAATGTCCGGACTGCAAAATGATATTGAACAGTCTGAACGACATTACGATAGATGAAAAGATCGTAAAGGAAAAAGAAGAAGTAATCGGAACCCAGGCCAAGTTTTTTAAGAGAAAGAGCGCGCTGGCAGGAAGCATTATCGGATTGATATTCTCTATACCGATCCTTGTATGCCTTATCGTTAACCTTGCAACAGGCGCAGGCCTTACATGGTTCTTTATCGTACTCGCGGGTATCCTGGTCGCTGCATCACTGATCATCGTACCGCTCATGCTCCGTGAGAACAGGATGTTCATGACTATGGCATCATTTACGGCAAGCGTAATACTGCTCTTAGGTGTTGTCTGCATCTACACAGGAGGCGACTGGTTCCTGCTAGCGGCATCTTCAACCCTCTTCGGATTAACGATGGTATTTGCACCGTTCATTGCTTACAGAAGACCTGTTACAGCTTATCTTAAGAACAACAAGGGTCTTGCGGTAATGGGCGCATACACGGCAACATTCGTACTCATGATGCTCTTTATCGGCCTTCATGTCGGACTTTCTGAATTCTTCCCCATGGCATTTGCAATCTCAATGCCCCTGGTAGGAATGTGCTGGGCGATCTTTGCGATCGTAAGATATGTCCGCATGAATGCAGCAGTCAAGACCGGCCTTTCGATCGCTTCAGTAGGAGTTTTGTCCGGCGTTCTCGCCCAGCTCACGATAAATGCTGCAAATTCCGCAAGACTCACAGGAGTAGCATTTGCCTCAGCACCCTCACTCGCCCTCATGCTTTCTATCGGCGGTGTAGGACTCTTAATAGCCGGAATCGGTTTCTTAGTTGGAAAAAATAAGGGAGGAAAGAAATAATGAACACAAAATTTTTAGCAGCGGGAGCAATGGCTCTTATCGTACCTTCAGCACTTTGCTTAACAGCTTGCTCGTTCGGTCTGTTCAACACATTCAGTTACCAGTACGAGAACGCCGAAAAGTACACGGCAGGCGACCGTGAGATCGACGACAAGATCACAAAGATAAATATCGATTACATATCAGGCAATGTAAAGGTTAAGGGTACAGACACTGACAGTGTTACGGTAGAAGAGACTGCCAACACAGAGCTCGATTCCGACCATCAGGTCCACACATGGGTAGACGGTGATACACTCTATGTCAGATACTGTGTTTCAACCAAGTCGATCAACTTCAACAAGATAGAGAAAAGTCTTGAGATCACGATCCCGGAAGCTCAGGAGTTGGATGACTTCGTAATCGAAGTGTCTTCCGGCAACATCGATCTGGACGGTTTCACCACAGAGAATCTGAATTCTCATGCTTCATCAGGCAACATGAATATCGACTGCTCTGCAACTGTTATCGAATTGAAGTCTTCTTCCGGCAATGTCGGTCTTACACAGAACGGCAACAGCGATTCCTTAAAGATCAAGGCATCTTCCGGTAATATCGTTATCATTCAGAACGGTGACTGCAAGTCTTTCGACATTGATTCATCTTCAGGCAAGATCAATATCGAGCAGCAGGGGACAGTTGGCCAGGCAAAGATCCATTCATCTTCAGGCGGAGTTACAGCTGCAATGGGTACAGTAAACACGCTTAACGTAGATGTAAGTTCAGGCGGAATTAAGCTTGATGCGGATGAGATAAAGGATCTCACCACAAAGGCTTCCAGCGGTCATTCAGATATCAGTCTCAGAAAAGCACCGGAGACATCAAAGATCAACTGCAGTTCCGGCGGCATCGACGTCAGCATTCCGGAAGATTCAGATATTACGGTTCACGTAAAGATCTCCAGCGGAGAATTCAACTACGAACTTCCTTTCACAAAGGACGGCAAGGATTACATTAACGGTAATGGTACCAATGACATGGAAATCAACTGCTCATCCGGTAATGTAGGATTCCACAAGATCTGACAGCAATAAATCCGACAAAAAGGCCTGCCACTTAGCTGTGGCAGGCTTTTTAGAATTCTCAGTTGTTTTCAAGGTATTGCGATACGCAGATGTGCCTTCCGTCGGTGTCTTCGAAAACGAACTGCCGGTTGGTATTCTGTTTTTGGGCTTCTTTTGCGTCAGGGAGGTCTTCGATGATCTTGATGCCGTTGCCTGCGATCTCGTTATGGAGAAGGAAAGGTTCCGAGCAATAGACATACATATCGTATTTGATGCCGAATTCCCTGGCAGGCTTTGTTATGGCACCCTCGCCCTTTACAAGGACTATTGCGATATTGTCTCTTGAGAGCCTGATGTGGGGCATGGCTTCATCGTCCAGATGTGAAGCTTTGAAGCCGAGCTTGTTTTCGTAGAAAAGAGCTGTCTTGTAGATGTCTTCACATGCAAATACTGCTGCCTGGCTGTTCATGAGGAGCAGTCTGTCGCTTTCCTTTTCTTCGCCTTCCTTTACCTCTTTGGGCGTGTTGTCCGTGCTGCTGAACTGATAGCCGAGAAGCGGCGTTCCGAATACCTTCTCGTGATCATCAAGGGATTTCAATATGTCACTCCTTTTGGTGATCTCCTCGTTGGACATTGTCTTCGGGATCTCTGCCAGATACTCGACTTTCTCAAGATATTCAAGAAGGTTCATGAGTCTTACGTGAAGCGGAATGATGTCGGATGTTGCGGGGATCTCGCATGCTCTTCCGTGTATGAACATCATGCCCTGTTCCACTGCTTCCGCGGGAAGTCCTGCGTAAAGATGCATCAGGAGGTTCATCTCTTCGGCTGTTTTGTCATGCGTGCCGCCTTTGGCTATGGCGTTCTCGATCATGTCGAAAACAAGATTCATATCATGTAAAGGGTATTCTTTGTTAAGCATATTATTCTCCCGGAATTCACTGATTAGTCTATTTTAACAGTTTGAAACCGCTTGGCAATAAAGATAGAATATGCTTCAGCAAACGCTAAGGAGAATAATATGTCTGAGTTCAAGAAGACCAATGCCATGAGGATCCTTGATAAAGCAGGGATCGATTATACATATGAGGAATATGAGTACGATGAGAATGACCTGGACGGTCATCACGTTGCGGAATATCTGGGCATTCCATATGAGGAAGTCTTCAAGACACTGACTGCCGTTTCTGACAAAGGCGAGTATCTTGTGTTCTGCATCAGCGTTGATGACGAGATCGATCTTAAGAAGGCAGCCAGACTCGCCGGATGCAAGAGCGTGAACATGATACACGTCAAAGATCTTCTCAATGTTACGGGATATATCAGAGGCGGGTGTTCTCCCATTGGCATGAAGAAGCAGTACAGGACATTCATTGATGAGATGGCAGAACTCATTGACAGCATATGCGTAAGTGCAGGCCAGAGGGGCGTTCAGCTTAAGATGAAGCCCGCCGACCTGATTTCATTTACAAATGCCGTAGTCGGTGATTTTGCTATGCGCTCCTAAAATGATAGAATTACTTCGAAAAAAACTGCAGACAGGGAAGTGTCATAAGTGTTGGACCCTAAGACTTTTACATTGAACGACATAGAAAAAGGTGCCAGGATATACTTTATCGGCATCGGCGGCATCTCGATGAACGGACTCGCGAGACTTGCCGCGCATGCAGGTTTTGTTGCCGGAGGTTCCGACAATCATCCTTCAGAGAGAACGGAGATGCTGAAGGAACAGGGCATCGCCATATACAACAGCCAGATCGCTGACAATATCGATGATTTCAAACCGGATTATCTGGTCAAGACCGCCGCCATCCTTCCTCATAACGAGGAGGTCAGAAGGGCAACGGAACTCGGGCTTCAGATATTTGACAGAGCCGAGTTCCTCGGTGCTTTCACGAGAACATACAGGAACGTGATAAACGTATCCGGAACACACGGAAAGACGACAACGACCTCGATGATATCGATGATGATGATCGATGCGGGACTTGATCCTACGGTTCATCTCGGCGCAGATCTTGATATCTTTAACGGCACCATCAGAACAGGATCGCATGAGCTTCTTGTATCTGAAGCATGCGAGTTTAACAGATCCTTCCTGAATTTCTCATCAACTACTGCAGTCATAACAAATATCGATCATGATCACGTCGACTGCTATCCGACGATCGAAGATGTTATCGATGTTTTCGCGCGTTTTATAAGACTAGTTGACGATGACGGCTATGTTGTCGTATCAGGACATGATAAGAACATTGCAAGGTCTCTTGCTGAGGCTAAGGAATACTTTGATAAGACGGGACGCAGGTTCCCTCATGTCGTTGCTTGTGCAACAGATAATGAAGTATGCGAAGCAACAGGCAAAAAGGCTGATTTCATTGCTGAGAACATAGAGTTCATTAACGGCCTTCCCGAATTCGACATCGTTATCGGTGAAGAGGAGAGATTTAAAGTAAGTCTGAATATCCCCGGAAGCCATAACATTGCTAATGCGCTTAATGCTGCAGCTGCAGCTTATCTTAACGGTGCTTCAGCTTCTGCCATTCAGACTGCGCTCAACACCTTCAGCGGAGCTGACGGAAGATATACAGTAAAGGGCAAGTATAAGGACTGTGATGTCGTGGTCGATTATGCGCATCACCCGACAGCTGCGAGAGCAACCATCGAAGCGGCGTCCAACATGCCTCACAATGATATCCTCGTTGTATTCCAGCCGCTTACCTTCAACCGCACGAAAAGCCTTTTCGAAGATTATGTAACAAGCCTTCTGCCTTGCAGGAAAGTGCTGTTTGCAGAGATATTCTCCGACAGGGAGATCAACACTCACGATATCTCGAGCAAAGACATTTCCGATGAGATAAACAGGCGCGGGGGAGACGCGGAATTCTTTGAAGACAGGGAAGAACTCAAAAAAAGGATCGACGAGCTTATCAGCCCCGGTGACATTATTCTTATATTGGGACCTGAAGACATCAGGACACTTGGCGATGAGCTCTGCCCCTGACGCATGATGAAGAAGAACTCGGACATCAAGCCGGAAGAGAAGACCGCACCTCAGTACGGATTCAGGAAGATGCGGCCCATGAAAGTTCCAGGGGCAGCCTGGTTCGTTTTGGGCCTGTCATTTATCATGGCCGTTCTTCTTTTTGGACTTTACGGAATGTCGCTGTCGGGTCAGGATCAGGCAGGCAAAACACTGCTCATATATTCTGACGGCAAGGATATCTCCAGGGTGTCATTGAGAAACAGTCTTGCTGCCGCCGGCTTCGGTTTTGAGATAATCGAACCTGACAGACGGAGTTCAAAACCGGACTATGTTTATGAGATCCCGAATGAATATAAAAATGACAAAGTGGTCGTTTGTGCTGTCGGAAGCACTGCCTTCAAGGTAATGGACGATCTGCTCGGTTCGGATAAAGGAAACATCGAGGGATACATACTGATCGATCCGGAATATCCGGGAAACGTTTCTCTTGAAGGCTATTCAAGTGATTATCCTTCGGTACCCTGTGCCATATTCGGTTTTGACAACAAAGCAAGTTCTTCTTCGGAACTGGGCGGTTCACAGATGATCTTCGAGAAGATCTCAGGTGTAGACACGATGTACGGACATTCCACCCAGAGAGGAAAGATCTTCAAGTCCAAGGTGTTCGTATCCCATAATCAGATGAGATATCTGTCACTGGCGCAGAACGGAACCGGTGTGACGGGTCTCCTGTCTCTGCCTTCGTTCCAGAATGAGCTTGCCCAGTATCTCGGAACGACGTTCGGAAGGGGTTTCTCGGCTTCAAGGATCATGATATGGATGACCGGTGTCGTCTTCTGTCTGTTCATGTCAGTTGCGGCGCTGGCGCTCTTCCTTTTCATGGTGCCGGTATCCGTGCCTGATAAAGGCGCAAGGGAACTTAAAGGCCGTGACAGTCTCGGCGCGATAATATTCCTCGGGCTCTCAGGCTGGATAGCGCTGTGCGGAGCCGTAATGACGTTTATTCCGCAGACGGTGTCCTTTACAAAATATGTGGCACTTTATTCGCCTGTGCTGATGATAGTCTTTATGGCACTGGCACAGATAAAGCTCCTGCTGTCCAATAAAGTCAAGTACACCAGAAAAGACTACGGTCTTACGATCTTTCTTGTCTCGGTCATTACCGGAATAGTCGAACTCATGATACTTGTGGCGGCATCACTCAATCTCACCAATGTTGAGGACACACTGAAAAATGATGCCAATCCAATAGCAGCACTGATCGTGTTCGTTCTCATGAGCGTCTCGGCTGCCGCACTCATACTTGCCGATAAGAAATCAAGATTCTCGGGGCAGGGAGCCTCGGCGTATTTCGGAAGCCCGATGTATTTCATCGAAGCCCTTCTTCCGCCTGCAGTGCTGCTGGTAATGGGACTGATACAGGAGAATGCGGAACTCATAAGGGCATCGCTGACCGGTGTAGCCGTTGGTGTCATACCGTTCGGCTGTGCCATGCCTATCAAGCGCATATCGGATTTTTACGAGATCACGGGTCTCCTGTTCGGACTTGTCGCGGCACTCATCGTGCTGACGGCAGGCTGACGGATCCGGTAAAGTCCTTTATATATAAAATTATTGTTGACTTTGAACTGCCCGTGGTTTATTATACGCGGGTGACCGCATGCGACGGGCTTTTTTAAAATGCGCTTATTTTCGGCGCTGCCTAGGGATTAAGCAGCGAGACTGGAAGAACAGGAGGAACGAATATGTACGCAGTAATTAAGACAGGCGGCAAGCAGTACAAGGTTTCTGTTGACGATGAGATCTTCGTTGAGAAGCTTGAAGGTGAGGCTGGCAGCCAGGTTACTTTCGATGAAGTACTTGCAGTATCTGATGACAACGGAATCGTAGCAGGTGATGTTAAGGCTACAGTTACCGGTGAGATCGTAAAGCAGGGAAGAAATAAGAAGGTTATCGTCTCTAAGTACAAGGCTAAGAAGGGCTACAGAAGAAAGAACGGCCATAGACAGCCTTACACACGTGTACTTATCAAGGCTATCAACGCGTAAGTCTTTATGATTTCCGTTATCGTCAACAGGGAAGGCAATCTGATCCGCGCAATTTACGCAAACGGACATGCAGGTTACGACGATCCCGGCAGAGACATCATCTGCAGCTCAGTATCAACACTTTTTTATACTGCAGCAAACGCCCTGGAAGATATTTGCGGTTACGACGGCGAATCATTCTTCCGGATCAGCAATGAAGGCACTGAAGATGTCAACTTAAGGATAACGGTTCCGGACTTAGGCGGCGATGAGACAAAGGACAGGGCTCAGGTAATAATGAGAACTTGCGAATTAGGTCTTATCGGCATTGCCAGAGATTATAACAAGACTAAGAAGAAGTACGTAGAGATAATTCATTCAAGAACACCGGAGGTGTAATTATGATTAAGTTTAATTTACAGCTCTTCGCACACAAGAAGGGAATGGGTTCCACCAAGAATGGCCGTGAGTCCCAGTCCAAGAGATTAGGAGCGAAGAAAGGTGACGGACAGTCAGTTTTGGCCGGCAATATCCTTGTTAGACAGCGTGGCACCAAGATCCATCCCGGCACAAACGTAGGAATCGGATCTGATGATACACTTTTCGCTTTGATTGACGGTAAGGTCAAGTATGAGCGTATGGGCAAGGATAAGAAGCAGGTTAGCGTTTATCCTGTAGCCTAATTCAGGCATTCAGTAAAGAACAAGAGGAGCAGTCTGTCGCTTGCAAGCGATTGGCTGCTCTTGTATTTGCGGGAGGATCAGATGTTTATAGATCACTCTAAGATCTATGTGAAAGCAGGTGACGGCGGCAACGGCGCACTCAGCTTCCATACGGAGAAATATATTACCAACGGCGGTCCCGACGGCGGTGACGGCGGTGACGGCGGCAACGTCATACTGCAGGCGGCACCTAATCTTACGAGCCTTCAGAACTTCAGATTCAAGCATAAGTTCATTGCCGAGAACGGCGCCAAGGGAATGGGCAAGAAAATGTACGGCAGACGCGGTGAAGACCTTGTGATAGGCGTTCCCGTAGGCACTGTCGTTAAAGATGCTGTCACGGGCGAGGTCATCGCGGATCTTACCGAAGCCGGTCAGAAAATCGTTGTGGCCAGAGGCGGCAAGGGCGGTCTCGGAAACATGCATTACGCCAATTCAGTAAGACAGGCTCCGCAGTTTGCCACACCCGGTGCGCCCGGTGAGGAAAGGGAACTTCAGGTGGAGCTCAAGCTCATTGCGGATGTCGGACTCGTAGGGTTCCCGAATGCAGGCAAATCAACGCTGCTTTCCGTGCTTACGAGAGCAAAGCCGAAGATCGCTGATTATCCGTTTACGACATTGGAACCGGTTCTCGGTGTGGTAACCAAGGATGATTTCTCTTATGTCATCGCGGATATTCCGGGTATCATCGAGAACGCCCACGAGGGCGCAGGCCTCGGACACGATTTCTTAAGACACATTGAGAGGACAAGACTTCTCGTTCATGTAGTTGACCTCTCGGGAACTGACGGAAGAGACCCGATGGATGATTTCACGACGATCAACAAAGAACTTGAGGAGTTCAGTCTGGAACTTGCATCAAGACCCCAGATCGTTGTCGGAAACAAGTGCGACGGAGTGACGGATGAAGAGGCTCAGGAGTTTGTTAACAATGTTACAGAGCTCGGATATGAGGATGTTTTCATCATTTCCGCTGCCGGTCAGATAGGCATTCAGGAACTTGCCGACAAGATCACCGAGAGGGTATCTAAGCTTCCGCCGACGGTCCTTCATGATATCGCCCAGGGCGGTGAGAAGGTCTATACATTTGACGAAGGAAAGAAGTTCGAGATCATAATCAATGAGGACGGCAACTTTGAAGTAACGGGAAAATGGATCAGCAAGATCTTTAATTCCACCAATTTCGAAGATACCGAGTCAACCAACTTCTTTCAGAGAACTCTTGAGAACGAAGGTGTCTTTGAGGAACTCAGGAAAATGGGCTGCAAGGAAGGCGACACCGTTAAGGTATGTGACCTCGAATTCGACTATTTCGACTGATACGGCCGTTTTACGAAAAAAGTATGGGGCATCTCAAATTCATATGAGATGCCCCGTTTGCTGTTTGTGATGGAAATGATCAGAAGCCGTCAATGAATCCGCCCGTTGTTCTTACTCTCTTATTTGCCGGCTGTTTCCTTTGCCCTTTTCCTCTTGAACACCAATGTAAATGTCTGATAGATGATCAGAACGTATATTGCTGTTACCAGTACCAGACTCAGTGTATGATTCATCGAAAAATTATCGCTGTAATTGGTGAGAATGTTCATTTTGCTAAAGATGTTCAGGCTTATTCCGATAATTGAAGCTAAGGTTATCACTACGGGCCAGACGGGAAGGTTTTTGTTCCTTATGAAATAAAAAAATGTGCCGGTTGCTCCCGCAATGCCGGGAAGCATCATAAGCGTGATCATAAATGATACTTTTAAGAAATCTCCATTGTTCAGGTTCCATACGACCGACTGGGGAGGAAATGATCTGATAACCGATTCCGCGCCGGAAATGCAGTTTGCCGCGAAATAAGCTCCTATTACCGCGCCCATTCTTTTGGGTGACAGGGACCCTTTTATTGCATTGACGAGACCGAACGTAAAGCAGAATATCTCAAGTATCACTATGGATGCCTTAATGATGACATAAGAGTCATATCCCGGCATATTGGTATCGGCGAATGCCTGACGTGTCAATAAGCCGTTAAGTATGGGAATGATCATTGACAATAAGACCACCGCATAAAGCGCGGTCATAATGTTGTTTGCAACTTTGTTTTCGACTACAGGGTTTCTCTCTACTACTTTCTCCATTTCTTTTCCGGATAAAAGGTCGTCAAGGCTCACTTCCAGTATCTGAGCTATTTTCGTTGTTGTAAGAAGATCGGGATAACGGTCGCCGCATTCCCATCTTGAAACAGACTGTCTTGTTACATATAACTGTTCGGCAAGGGACTGCTGTGTCATTCCTTTTGCTTCTCTTGCTCTTCTTAACTGTTCGCCAAATTCGACCATGTCAAATCCGTTCCTTTCGTAAAATCACCTGCAGATGTGTCCACAGTATCACCTCAAGGTCCGAAAACATCAAGCACCACCCTGTAAGAATCATGTCACCAATACGGTGCGCAGCCGGAAACACGCTGTTTTTCCGCGGCTTAAGTCTTCAGACGGCAATTTGTGTATGAGATTTCAAAATTGGCGGTCTTTGTTCACGAATTGTTAACAGATGTTTCCTTGTGGTGCCTTAATGGTAATGTATCATCATAAGCGTAAGAACGAGACCGCAATATATAAGTTTTGAGTTTGTTTGTAGAGATGCCGTAGGGAAGACCTGCGGCATCTTTTTTGGCTTCCCGGAAATTTGCAAGTCTTTATTTTTGTTGTTTGTAGAGTAAAATAAATTAGAATTTTGGAATTAGAAAGGGATAATATGGAATTTTTCCTGCAGATAATCACAAACAAGATCCTGATAGTGGGAGTTGTATCCTGGTTTCTGGCTCAGGTATTCAAGTGCATAAGTAATCTGATACTGACCAAGAAGTTCAGTATCGAGAGACTTTTCGGTGACGGCGGTATGCCGAGCGGCCATTCCGCGACCGTGACATCGGTGGCTGTGGCAACAGGTCTTTATGAAGGGTTTGATTCCGCATTGTTTGCCGTTGCCATGATAGTTGCGATCGTTGTAATGCATGATGCAATGAATGTCAGGTATCAGGCGGGCAAACAGGCTGAGCTTCTGAATGTCATGGCTGATATGTTTGAGAAGCTCACCGGTGCGGATCTGCCGAATGAGGAGAAACTCAAGGAGCTTCTCGGCCATACTCCGCTTCAGGTTGCGGCAGGATGCATCCTGGGTGTTGCGACCGCGGTGATCATGTACATCGTATTCTGATATCTTTCCATGATCACAGATGATATCCACAGAGAATTATTAAAACTTCAGGATACAGGTTACCGTGACATGCAGGTAACCATCATTCCAACGGTCGATCCCGGATCGATAATAGGTGTCAGAACTCCCGCATTGAGGCAGCTGGCAAAAGAGCTTTCCAAAAGGGACGACATAGCATTTTTTCTTAGTGATCTTCCGCATAAGTTTTTCGAGGAGAATCAGCTGCACGCATTTATCCTGTCCGGGATGAAGGATGCCGAAGAGTGCATCCGGCTTGTGGATCAGTTCCTGCCTTATGTTGACAACTGGGCAACATGCGATCAGATGTCACCGAAGATATTCAGGAAGAATAAGAGCCTTTTGTTAGGTTATGTTGAGAAGTGGATGAAGTCCGGACATACATATGTTAAGCGATTTGCGGTCGGGATGCTCATGGAGCATTTCCTGGATGAGGATTTCAAGCCTTCATATCTTGCAAAAGTATCGAAGATACGTTCAGACGAATACTATGTCAACATGATGACCGCGTGGTATTTTGCGACCGCCCTCGCCAAGCAGTATGAGGTGGCCCTGCCTTACATAGAAGGTCAGAAACTTGACAGATGGACACACAACAAAGCTATACAGAAAGCGGTCGAAAGTTACCGCATCACACCGGAACAGAAGGAATACCTGAAGACTCTCAGAAGAAAGGCATAAAGCTATGATCTACACGGTTACTCTTAATCCCGCCATTGATGTCAGCCTGCACGTTAAGGACGGGCTTATGCCCGGTAGCGTAAATATGTCTTACGGAATGAGGAGCGATCCCGGTGGAAAGGGAATCAACGTTTCCAAGACTCTCAAAGCACTGGGCAAAGAGTCTGTAGTCTGCATCGGTTTCTGCGGTGAAGACGGTGACAGGCTCCTGAAGAGCCTCGAGAAGGATTTTGCGGTGCTTGGAGTAAATTATCCTTCAGGCAATACAAGGACCAACATCAAGATAACCGGCGGGAACGGCGTAACGACCGATGTCAATGCCGAAGGCCCTTTATATGACAGGGAGTCTGTCGAAAAACTAAAGAAACTGATATCAGGCAATCTGAAAAAGGGCGATATTGTCATAATCAGCGGAAGACCACCATTGGGTTCACCGGTTGACATCTATGCGGATCTCATCAGGAAGTTCTCGGAAACCGGCGGAGTCAAGGTGATCCTTGACTGCTCAGACCGTTATCTTCAGGCCGGTATTGACGCTGTTCCGTTTGCGGTTAAGCCGACCTGCGATGAACTCGGTCTTGCAAATGATCCGGACAGTGCATTCAGCGAAGCTTTCAACATCATCTCCGAAGGAGTATCGTGGTGTCTTTTTTCCATGGGAAGAGAGGGCGCGGTCTTTACAAATGCCGCACGTGAGAGGTTCTATTCAAAGGCTATAGAAGTAAAGGTCAACTGCACCACCGGGTGCGGAGATGCCATGACTGCCGGGCTTGCCTATGCGATGGATAACGGAATGTCTTCGGATGATGCTTTCAGACTCTGCATGGCTTTGGCTACTGCCGCAGCCGAGACCGAAGGAACGACGCCGCCTTCGAAGGAGCGTGTCATGGAGCTGTTTGCCGGTATCCCGTTTTGCGGCCAATAAGGAAAGCACGGCTTGCAAACAACGAACAAACGTTCTAAAATCATCTTGGAAGATATCTCAGGTTATCAGCGTTTTTAGGATAAGTGCAATATGTTTAAGCTAGTTTCGGATTACAAGCCCTCCGGTGACCAGCCGGAAGCGATAGATTCCCTTGTCAAGGGCATTAATGAAGGTATGCGGGCCCAGACACTTTTGGGCGTCACTGGTTCAGGCAAGACTTTCACCATGGCCAACATCATTGAGAAGGTCCAGAGACCGACTCTGGTCCTTGCTCACAACAAGACTTTGGCAGGTCAGCTTTATGCCGAGTTCAAGGAACTGTTCCCGGAGAATGCCGTCGAATACTTCATCTCATATTACGATTATTATCAGCCTGAAGCATATATAGCGGCGACTGACACATATATCGAGAAGGATTCATCGATCAACGACGAGATCGACCGCATGCGCCATGAGGCGACCAAGTCACTGCTTACGCGTGACGACGTCATCATAGTTGCTTCCGTATCCTGTATTTACGGTATCGGTGAGAAGGATGATTATCTTTCTCTGGCACTCATGCTCGAGACCGGACTTGAGATCCCGATGGATGCCGTTATGGCACAGCTCGTGAACATGCAGTATACGCGCAATGATTTTGATCTTTCCAGAGGCTCGTTCAGGCGCAAGGGTGACATAATCGATATTTGGACTCCTGATTCGGAGCACACGCTTACCAGGATAAGTTTCTTCGGTGACGAGATAGACAAGATAAGTTATGTGGATGCAATCTCGGGAAAGACCGAATTTACAAGGGATTACATCGAACTGTTTCCGGCCTCGCACTATGCTACCGGCAGAGCCAAGCTCAATACGGCCATAGATAAGATCGAGGCTGAACTTGAAGTAAGACTTAAGGAATTAAGAGAGACCGGTGACATGATCGCCGCGTACAGACTTGAACAGCGTACCCGCTATGATATGGATATGCTTAGAGAGACCGGTTTCTGCAAAGGTATAGAGAACTATTCAAGACATATTGCAGGCAGGGAGGCAGGCGAACCCCCGTGCACATTAATGGATTTCTTCCCCGATGATTTCCTGCTGTTCATAGATGAGTCGCATCAGACCATACCTCAGGTCGGTGCCATGTATAACGGCGACAGATCAAGGAAGGAGATGCTGGTTCAGTACGGATTCAGACTTCCTTCCGCGTTTGATAACAGACCGCTGAAGTTCAATGAGTTTGAACAGCGCATGGGACAGACTGTTTTTGTCAGTGCCACTCCTGCTGAATATGAGAAAGAACACAGCGAACAGACCGTTGAGCAGGTGATAAGACCGACAGGTCTTCTTGAACCGGAGATATTCATACGTCCCGTTGACGGGCAGATCGAAGACATACTCGCCGAACTTAAGGAACAGAAGAAGTCCGGTGACAAGAGCCTCATCATGACTCTCACCAAGAGAATGGCTGAAGACCTTACGGAGTTTCTTAAGAAGGAGGATATCAGGGTCACTTATCTGCACTCGGATATCAAGGCTGTTGAGCGTATGCAGATCCTCAATCAGCTACGTAACGATGAGATTGATGTCATCGTCGGCATTAATCTCCTGAGAGAAGGCATAGACCTTCCGGAAGTATCTCTCCTGATGATCCTCGATGCAGACAAGGAAGGCTTCCTGAGGTCTGAGAGATCACTGATCCAGATAATCGGAAGATGCGCGAGGAACGATCACGGAAGGGTTATCCTTTATGCTGACGAAGTAACGGATTCCATGATGAATGCAGTGTCGGAGACAAACCGCAGAAGGAAGATACAGAGCGAGTACAATGAGGTTCACGGAATAACCCCAAGGACCGTAAAGAAAGCCGTAAGGGACGTATTTGACATCGTTGCCGAGAACAGCAGGGAATCTTCTGGAAGCAGGGGAAGAGGCAAGTCTTCAGGCGGCATAGATGCTGCAAGGCTGATCAACGAAGGCGTATCAGGCGGAACAGAGGAAGAGAATAAGAAGCTTATCGACAAGCTTACCATTGAGATGACAAAGGCTGCCAAGGATCTTGATTTTGAGAGGGCGGCCGAGATAAGGGACATTATAATCGAACTTAAAGGAAAGAGATAATGAGCGGATTCTGTCATTTGCATCTTCATACGGAATACAGTCTTCTTGACGGAGCCATAAAGATAAAGGATCTTGCCGAGAGACTTAAGGATATGGGCATGACGTCATGTGCCATTACGGATCATGGTGTAATGTACGGTGCCGTATCTTTTTACAGGGAGATGAAGGCGAACGGCATTCATCCCGTTATAGGATGTGAGGTCTATGTTGCACCAGGTTCGCGGTTTGACAAGACTGTTGCTCCGGGAAGCGAAGACAGATACTACAATCATCTCATTCTCCTGGCAAAGGATAATCAGGGACTGGCCAATCTCAACCGGCTTGTCTCGGCAGGTTTTACCGAAGGTTTTTACAGGAGACCGAGGATCGACGAGGAATTGCTTGAGAAGTGGCATGATGGTTTGATCTGCCTCTCTGCATGCGTGGCAGGCAAGGTTCCTTCGCTTATCCTTGCAGGCGAGACGGAGAAAGCCGCGCAGACAGCAATATGGTATGACAGACTCTTTGGCAGAGGCAATTACTATCTGGAGATCCAGGCAAATACCACTCCCGAGCAGGCCAGGGTTAATTCCGCTCTTGTGAAGCTTTCCAACGAGACAGGCATTCCCCTGGTTGCCACGAATGACTGTCATTATCTGATGAAGGATGACTATGAGGCGCAGGATATCCTGCTTTGCATATCCACGGCCGCAAGGATAGATGACGAGAACAGGATGCGGATGTCATGCAATGAGTTCTATGTAAAGTCTGAGACTGAGATGAGGCGGTTCTTCCCGGAGCTTTCGGAAGCGATCGACAATACCGGGAAGATAGCGGATATGTGTCATGCCGAATACGATTTTGAGACTATCCATCTTCCCGTTTACGAAGTCCCGGAAGGTTACAGCAGCCATGAGGAATATCTTGCCGATCTGACCTATAAGGGTCTTGAGAAGAGGTTCGAAGTCACGCCTCCCACCGGCAGTTCAGAAGACTATATTAAGCGGGCCGAATACGAGCTTTCCGTAATAAACAGCATGGGTTATACCGACTATTATCTCATTGTCTGGGACTTCATTAATTATGCCAAGACACATGAGGTTACGGTAGGACCGGGAAGAGGCTCCGGTGCAGGATCGCTGGTTGCTTACGCTGTCGGCATAACGGATATAGATCCGATAAGATACGGTCTCGTTTTCGAGAGATTCCTGAATTCCGAGAGAGTATCGATGCCGGACTTTGACGTTGACTTCAATGATGAGAGAAGGCAGATCGCCATCGATTACGTTGAGGCAAAATACGGAAAGACCAGAGTCGCACACGTCATCACATTCGGTACGCTTGCGGCAAGGCAGGCCGTCAAGGACGTTGCCCGTGTTCTTAACATGCCTGTCTCACAGAGCAATAAACTGACCAAGATGATACCATTCTCTGTCGGTATGACTTTGAAGCAGGCTCTTGAGATAAGCACGGAATTCAAAGAGGCGTATGATACCGATCCCGAGGCCCGCAAAGTCATTGACATGGCAATGCGCGTTGAAGGGCTTCCCCGCAACGCAGGAACGCATGCTGCCGGAATAATAATATCAGGAAAGGATATCACGGATATTGCTCCGCTGGCCGTTAACGACGATACGGTTGCGGTTCAGTTTGCCAAGTCGGACGTTGAGAGCATCGGACTCCTCAAGTTTGACTTTTTGGGACTAAGGACGCTTACTGTTTTGCAGGACGTGAAGGAACTTGTTAAGAACAATTACGGCAGGGATATCGATCTTGACAGGATACCGCTTGATGACCCTGAAGTTTTTAAGATGATCGGACGCGGAGAGACAGTCGGAATATTCCAGCTTGAGAGCCGCGGAATGACTTCGTTTATGAAGCAGCTCGAACCGGGCAGTCTGGAAGACATCATTGCCGGCATTTCGCTCTACAGACCGGGACCTATGGATCAGATCCCCAAATATGTTGACTGCAAGAAGAATCCTTCTCACATTACTTACGATCACCCGCTTCTCGAACCGATCCTTAACGTTACCTACGGATGCGCGATCTATCAGGAGCAGGTTATGCAGATCGTAAGGGATCTTGCCGGTTTCTCCATGGGACAGTCTGACAATATCAGACGTGCGATGAGCAAGAAAAAAAAGTCCATGATGGAGAATTACAGGAATCTGTTCATGTACGGCGGAACTGATGACAAGGGACGTCAGATCGACGGATGCATCAAAAGAGGTGTTCCGGAGAATGTGGCTGCCAAGATCTTTGACGATGTATCCGGATTCGCAGGATATGCATTCAACAAATCTCATGCCGCCTGCTATGCGGTGGTAGGTTACTGGACAGCTTATTTCAAATACTATTATCCGACTGAGTTTATGGCGGCAACGCTTAATTCGTTCCGGAACGATCTGGGCAAAGCGTCATATTATATCTCGTGCTGTTCATCCATGGGTATTGAGATACTTCCTCCGGATATCAACCGGAGCCGCGAACGGTTTACTACCGAAGGTGACCGGAGGATAAGGATCGGATTATCCGTTATCAAGAATGTCGGTGAGGGTGCGGTCCTCGATATCCTTAATGACAGGGAAAAGAACGGGGAATATAAGTCTTTTGAAGACTTTATCGTAAGGGCTGCCAGGACAGGCGTTAAGAAGAATGTCGCCGAAGCGCTGGTCCTTGCATCCTGCATGGATTCATTCGGATTGACGAGAGCCCAGATGACGGCTTGTGTTCAGACGGAACTTGAGCGGATATCTCATGAGGACAGCCGTAACATCGAAGGACAGCTGTCACTCTTTGATCTTGGTGATGTTGGAGTTTCCGTGCCTTCTATATTTATTCCTGACATAGCCGAATATCCGGACAGCCAGAAACTCGGATATGAGAAAGAGATGGTAGGGATTTATCTCTCGGGCAATCCTTTGGCTTCTTATTCGAAGATAATATCTGAGACCTCTACTTTCGATATGTCCGAAGCGGCTGATATCATTGCGCTTTCCGGCAGTGATGCACTTGATGACAACAGGCAGGTTGCCATGTGCGGAATGGTAACAGATAAGAAGACAGGTTACACGAAGAAAAAGACCATGATGAGCACCATCAGTTGCGAAGATCTCAGCGGAACGTTTGAAGTGCTTCTCTTCGGCAAGAATTTCGATACATACAACAGAATGGTTGAGAAGAATAAGCCCTATCTGTTTATCGGAAGAAGGCAGATGAGGGAAGGCGGTGAGCTCTCGATGTTTGCCGACAGCTGTTTTGAACTGACCGATGATCCGTCCCTTCTTTCCAGGATCAGGAACGACAGGGCATACCAGACTGCATTAAGTGAGAGACCCGATTCGCAGGTGTCAAGACAGGCAGCGTCTGCTGCGGTAATTCCGTCCGCCGTTCAGACGAACGTATCGAATCAGAATGACGTAAGACAGAACGGTTCGGAACCTGAAGCAGTACGGTCTGAAGGACCGCGTCAGAATATCCCGCAGCCTGCTGACGGTAACAGAGAACAGGTGCTGAGGATACGTTATAAGGGCAGACCGGATTCAACCGGTTTCTCAAGACTTCTGAATTTTCTTGCGTATTTTCATGGTAATATGGCAGTGGAGATCGTTTTCGATTCGGATCAGAGTGTAACGAGACTCGATGACATATGCAGGGTTGCTCCCGATCAGGCAGTGCTTAACAAACTTGCTGAACTGGTCGGTGAAGACAATATTGAGATCATGTAGAGGAGGTAACATCATGGACGAACAGAAAGTGGCTGAACTTAACAGGATAATCAGAGAATGCAAGCATATAGTCTTCTTCGGCGGCGCGGGCGTTTCGACCGAGAGCGGCATCCCGGACTTCAGAAGCAAAGACGGACTTTATAACCAGCACGATGTTAAGTTTGACAGGTACAGTCCCGAGTATCTCCTCAGTATCGACTGTCTCGTCGATCACCCGGTTGTTTTTTATGAATTCTACAGACAGAAACTCAATACGGCAGGCATAGAACCCAACAGGACTCACTACAAGCTTGCCGAGATGGAGAAAGCCGGAAAGCTTGACGGGATCATAACCCAGAATATCGACGGCCTTCATCAGAGGGCAGGAAGTAAAAATGTTCAGGAAGTACACGGCACCACTTTCCGCAATTACTGCATGAAGTGCCACGAGAAATATCCTTATGATTTCATCTTCAAATCCGAAGGGCCGATCCCGAAGTGTCCTAAGTGCGGCGGAATGGTAAGACCTGATGTTACGCTTTACGGTGAAGGTCTTCCTCAAAGCGCGTGGATAGAGTCAAAACGGCTGGTGTTCAGAGCCGATTGCCTCATTATCGGAGGAACTTCGCTGGCGGTTCAGCCAGCTGCTTCGCTTGCGTACGATTTCAGCGGCAAGTATCTTATCGTCATTAACAGGGATAAGACTTTTGCCGACAGAAGTGCAGCCCTCGTGTTCCATGACAATATCGGAGAGGTAATGGATTCTATAAAGCTTGAAGAATGACGTAGACCGTCATTATGCAGGCTGTGAGTAACTGATCCATCAAATGCGTTTCGCTGCATTACCCTGTGTCATGTTATACTTTATGCATACGCGCATGATCCGTAAGGAGTGATGAATGGAAAGCGGCAGGGGATTCTTTTCAGTAAAGCTGAAGATGTATATCTTCGTGGCGACTACGGTTTTGGTAGTTGCTTTTGGTACTGCCGCGATCACATTCTCGATAAGTGCAAACCGGATTAATTCCTACTACAGGCAAAGTGCTTCAGATAATGCACGCAACGTCGCATCCATGCTGGACGGTGACTATCTTGCGAGGCTCAGAAAAACCATAAGGTCAGGCGAATACCAGGCTGTTAGGAAGCAGGCTGTGGAAGAGGATAATGAGGAACTTGTCGAAGATTTTCTCAGGGATCGTGATCTGTGGAATGAATACATCAAGATCAGACAACTGCTTTCGGATTATCTTTCCAACATGGAAGGTATCGAATATGTCTATGTTATCGATCACGGTGATGCGGATGCAATCTATGATATGTACCTCATCGATGATGATTCGACACCTCTTTATGAGACCGGGTATTTTGAGTTAAGGGAAGAAGAACTCAGGGAAACGGATCTCACCGATCTTCCGGATCCCACGATCACTAATGGCGACTGGGGATGGCTCTGCTCGGATTTTAAGCCTGTTTATGATTCCGAAGGCAACTGTGTCTGCATAGTAGGATGTGATATCAGCATGGAGGAGGTCATGCTTGAGAGAACATCCTTCCTCATAAGCATGATACTGGGTGCGCTTGTTTATACGGCAATCGTCATTGCAGGTGCAATGGTACTCGTAGACAGGGTTATTACCAAGCCCATCGTCTCGATGACAAAGGAGATGAAGAGATTCAATCCCACGATGAACAAAGACTATGAGACTGCAGGCGTAATGGAGCTCGATATCCAGAGTAACGATGAGATATCCGAGATATATCAGGGCATCAGGAACATGCAGATGAGCATAGTCGATGACCTCAAAGATAAGGTAAAAGCCGAGAATGATCTCAAGAACAAGGATCAGAGGATCGACAAGCTCAGCGATCAGACGGCAAAGGATGCATTGACCGGTGTCGGGAGCAAGGCGGCATTTATCAGAAAGTCCGAGATGCTGGGCCGTCAAAGTGCAAAGGAAGGCGGCAGGTATGCCGTGGTAATGGCTGATCTTAATAACTTAAAGCACGTTAATGACGAGTACGGTCATAAGGCCGGTGATACATACATAACCGGCTGCTGCGATATGATAAGCGGAGTGTTTGCGAATTCGACCGTATATAGGATCGGCGGAGATGAATTTGTTGTCATACTTCAGGGCGATGATTATGAGAACCGCATAGCCCTGACCGAGAAGCTCAGGAGCGATTTTGAGGAATCTTTCTCGCAGGAGGACAAGGATCCGTGGTTCAGGTATTCGGCATCAGTCGGCATAGCCGAGAACGGTCCCGATGACGTAACGTTTGAATCCGTATTCAAGAGAGCAGACGAGGCGATGTACGAAGAAAAGGCTTCGTTCAAGAGCAAGTACGGCACATTCCGCTGACGGAATGCACGGATGAGGACGGGAATGGATGTAAGGCCGCGTGGTGAGGAGCGTCTCAATATAACTGCTCAATTTTTTAGTGTATAATGGTGCCTGAAATCTTTTCGACGTTTCGGAGGAATAATTATGGGCAGACTTCTATATGACGAGAGTAACCTCCCGGAGATCAAAAGCCTTAAAGCAATAGATTACGATGAGATAGACAAGAGTACGGTCGAACCGGTCAAGCGTGTCGGAGTTCTTACGAGCGGCGGCGATGCGCCGGGAATGAATGCGGCCATCAGAGCCGTTGTCAGGGCCGGAATAAATGCCGGATTTGAGATGTACGGTGTTACCAGAGGATATCACGGACTCTGGAAAGGTGAGATCAAGCAGCTCGACGGAAGAAGCGTAAGCGAGACTCTGCAGCGCGGCGGAACGTTCCTTATGACTGCAAGATCCCAGACTTTCATGACCGATCAGGGAGTTCTCAAGGGTGCCCGCATGATGGAGGCTTATGAACTTGACGCATTGATCGTCATCGGAGGTGACGGTTCCTACAAAGGCGCGAGAGCGCTTGCGAGGATCGGAATGCCGGTGATCGGTATGCCGGGTACGATCGACAACGATATTTCATCGACAGAGTATACGATTGGATATGACACGGCAATGAATACCGCGATGCAGTGCATCGATAAGCTCAGGGATACGGCATCTTCCCACGAGCGCTGCAGCGTTATCGAAGTAATGGGCAGAAATGCCGGATGGATAGCTCTCAATGTCGGCATTGCAACCGGTGCCGAGAGCATACTGATCCCTGAAGTCCCGTATGACTTTAACAGGGATGTTCTGAGAGTCATACTTGACGGACGCAACACGGGAAAGAAGCATTACATCGTTATCGTTGCGGAAGGTGTCTGCAAAGCCGAGGAGATCGCAAAACAGATCGAGGAAGCGACCGGCATCGAGGCTCGTCCCACGATCCTCGGACACCTTCAGAGAGGCGGTTCGCCGACGTTGAGGGACAGAACGATTGCAAGTCTTATGGGCATAAGGGCTATCGACTGTCTCATCGAGAAGAGATTTAACAGAATTGTCGCCATGCAGCATGGTGAGATCACGGATGTCGACATCGAGAAAGGTCTCGAGATGACAAAGACGATCACGCCTGAAGTCATAGCGAATGCGAAGAGACTCGGCTGACAGCCGGAGTCTTGCAGGGGATAGGCAGAACTATGTATGAATTTTTGAGCTTTGAAGAAAGCCTGGAGCGGAAGAAGATCCGCGGGCGTGTCTTGAATACGCTTGAATTTAACAAGATAAGGGAAGCTGTAACATCCAAGGCGAGAACACAGTACGGGCGTGAGCTATGCGCCGACATGGCACCTTGTTGTGATGCGGATTATGTGGCTTCCGAGTTGTCTTGTGCGAGACAGGCAATGGATCACGTCATGCGTTTTGGCATGATCCCGTTAAGCGGTATGAGAGACCTGAGAGAAGCACTGGTATATGCCAGGGCTGACGGTACGCTGACGTGCGGACAGCTTCTTGAAGTTGCTTCTTTTCTAAGGGCTTCGGGAGAGATCAGGAAGTCACTTACCAAAGCCAGATCTGCGGGTTCACCGTTCATCGATGATACCGAGCCGGATATCTGCTCTTATATCGACAAGCTCGAGACCTGTGACAAGCTCCTTGAGAAGATCGAAGCTTCCATACTCGGTCAGGATGAGGTATCGGACAAAGCGAGCAGGGAATTGTCTTCGATAAGAAGGGAACGCAAGAATATCGCAAGCGGTATCAGGTCACTGCTGGACCGTGTCATCTCCAGCCATGCTGACATGCTGCAGGAGAGCATTGTAACGCTCAGGGAAGGAAGATACTGCATTCCTGTCAAAGCGGATTTCAACGGAAGGATAGAAGGTATCGTACACGGTGCTTCGTCTTCGGGGCAGACACTTTTCATCGAGCCCATGAGCGTTGTCGACGCGAATAACAAGATAGCGGAACTTACCTTTGCCGAGCAGGCTGAGATACAGAGGATCCTGAAGAGTTTTACGAATGAAGTTGTTGAGATCGGCGGACTCATAGAGAACAACACCGCTATAGCATCGCGGCTTGATCTTATTTTCGCAAAAGGCGAATACGGTGTTGAGAATGATTCTTTCTGTGCGGAACTCAATACGGAGGGACGTATCAGGCTTAAGGGCGCAAGACATCCATTGATCCCCCGTGACAGCGTTGTCCCGGTCGATATAAGCATTGGCGAGGGATATGATGCACTGATCGTTACGGGACCGAATACCGGCGGTAAGACGGTATCACTTAAGACATGCGGTCTTCTGGTGCTCATGACGATGGCGGGACTACCGGTACCGGCTGAGAGCGGTTCGGAGGTCTGTGTCTTCGACAGGGTGCTGGCTGACATCGGAGACGAACAGAGCATTGAAGAGAGTCTGTCGACTTTCTCGTCGCATATGTCAAATATAGTCTTCATACTGAAGAACATAAGGGGAAAGTCCCTGGTACTCCTCGATGAACTTGGCTCCGGAACCGACCCTGCGGAAGGTGCCGCGCTCGCGATATCCATCATCGAGGAACTGAGAAAGAAGAACTGCATCGTCATGTCCACTACCCACTACAGGGAGCTCAAGGGATATGCCGAGACAACGGAAGGCGTAATGAACGCATCCTGCGAATTCGATACGGAGACACTCGCTCCGACATATAAGCTGATAACGGGAAGGCCCGGTTCTTCTAACGCTTTCGTAATATCGAGCAAACTCGGCCTTGCAAGGCACATTCTGGATAATGCAAAGGCGAGAATGTCAATAGACGAGCTTCAGTATGAGGAGCTTCTTGCCTGGGCTGAAGTGGAATCCAAGAGAGCGCAGACTCTGGCCGAGGAGAACAACCGGCTTAATGTGGAACTGAAAGCTGAGAAGGCACGTCTGGAAGAAGAGAACGCAAAGCTCAAGCAGTCCAAGACAAAGATCCTGAACGATATGAGAAACGAGCAGAAGAAGCTCCTTCAGGAACAGGAGAAAGAGCTAGGTGAGGAACTGCGTGAATTAAGGCGCAGGTCCAGGGATATGGACAGGGCTGAGAGAGAAAGGGAGCTCGATAAGTTAAGACGCAAGATAAGAGCTGGCCTGGATGATCTTGAAGCAGAGGACGAAGAGGCAGTCGATTCAGTTGCGCTGAGCGGTGAGCCCGTAAAGGAAGTCATCAAAGGAGAATGTTATTATGTGCCTTCTTTGGGTCAGACCGGTATTGCCGAATCGGAACTCTCGAAAAGCGGTACCGTTAATATCCTCTGCGGCAGCATGAAGATCGCTGTCAGGAAGAACCAGCTAATGATGCCGACAAAGGTCCAGCGTGATGAGTTTATGAGGACCAGAAACGGCAAGGCGGCTTCAAAGGCGAAGGGCAGGCCAGCAGCGAAGAGCGGCGCCGAGGATATCTCAAAGGTCAAGTTCAACAGCGCGTCTTCAACGGCATCGGAGATCATGCTGATAGGAATGACAACGGCAGAAGCGGAATCAAGCCTGTACAGGTATCTTGAAGACTGCGTGCTCGCAGGAATAAAAGAAGCAAGGATAGTCCACGGCAAGGGAACGGGTGCGTTAAGAGCATGCGTTCATGATATCCTGATAAAGGATGACCGCGTCGATTCCTTCCGTGCAGGAGCACAGGGCGAGGGAGATGCAGGCGTTACTATCGTAAAGTTCAGGTAAGGACGGAAGAAAGTTATGGCAGATAATATCAACGGTGTTCCTGACAATACCGTAAACGTACAGAAGGAACCGGCAAAAAAGAAGGTAAGGATCGGTTATATCTTCCTTTCCGTTGTGCCTGTTGCTGCCGTCATGGCAATACAGACGCTGGCGCAGGTGCCGTTCCTGATGGCGGCCACAGTTGAGACTATGACTGGAGAAAATGTTCCGGCAGACGCGATCGGCCTGATGGATTACATCATGACGCTCTTTACCGAGAAATATGCGGCCTATTCATATCTTGTATATAGTGTTATCGGAGTTGCCGTTTTCGCATTCTGGTACTATAAGGGCTTTGTAAAGAAGAAACCGAAGGTCAGGCTCCGCGAAGTATTCGGAGTAAGATCCGTTACGGCCGGCATCTGCATAGCCGTCAGTCTCTTTTTCGCGATCAATGCGGCATTGACGCTGGTCAGCTGGCTTTTCCCGAAATTGATCGAATCCTATAACGAGATACTCGAATCGGCCGGCATAATTTCAGATCCGGTACTTACCATCATATATGGCATCATCCTGGGACCAATACTTGAAGAACTGTGTTTCAGGGGTGTAGTGTTTGGATTCCTGGAAAAAACCGGAGCCAGACCGTGGATATGTATACTTATCTCGAGCATTTTCTTCGGAGCCATGCATCTGATTCCCGTACAGGTTGCTTACGCAACGGTTCTTGCTTTGTTCTTCGGGTTCCTCAGATACAAATACCGTTCCGTATTGATCTCAATCGTCACTCACATTCTTTTCAATCTTATGGGAACTTATGTAAGTGAAGCTCTGGACGGTCTCGAACTCGGTGACGGTGTTATCATGATCGCCGGAGGAATAGCACTGATCGTTCTGGTATTTGCGGTCGTATTCGTTAACAGGGATAAGAAAGCCGTGCATATGTAACTTCCCGGCTGACGGTACTTGCTCAATTAGCTATATTTTTTGATATAATTAAACCGTAAGTCAAATTGATGGGAGAGACTGTTTTGCTTAAAGAAGAAGAACAGATGTCAGAGGCCCTGGTAAGGATCTTTGAGAATGTTGTTTTGACAGAGGAGAAATCTCTTCAGGCAGGTTATTTCAAGGATCTGTCTATTGCTGAGATGCATACTCTTACCGCGATTGGCCCTTACGATGCCCGCACCATGACGAATACGGCTGAAGACCTTGGTATTACCACGGGAACGCTGACGGTTGCGATAGACAGGCTCGTTAAGAAGGGATATGTCCACAGGGAACGTGATAAGCGCGACAAGCGCATTGTAAGGATAAGCCTTACGCATAACGGAAAGCTTGCATGCAGAATGAACAGCAAGTTCCACAGAGTGCTGGCCAAGCACATTCTTGCAGGATACGATGCCGAAGACAGGAAACATCTGCTCGATCTCGTTGACGAGGTCGACAGATATGTTGAGCAGCAGCTCAGACGTTATGACAGCAGCGAGAACGTAAGAGCAACCGCAAGGCAGGTTGCTAAAGATACTACAAAGGAGAAAAAACAAGATGGCTGACTCTGACAACCTGAGAGCTAAGGTTAAAGAAGACGTGATTAGGATCATGGCTGAAACGCTCGAGATATCTCCTGAGGAGATCACGTCCGATCTTGCGTTTAATACCGATCTGCCCTTTGATTCTTTGCAATTATACGAATTCGTAATAGATGTTGAGGAGACATACAATGTCCGTCTCCCCGACGAACTTCTTGACCAGGTCAAGACCGTGGATGACATGATCGACGTCGTAGTGAAGCTCTCGGAACAGAAGTGATCTGACGTTGCATGAAGAAGCTTTTTATCGTTAACAGCAGAGCTGACTCCAAGGCTCTGGCGCGCTTTAAGGCGGCATATTCACAGTACTCGGAAGAACATCCGGGCGAATCCCAGACCATATTTACAGAGTTTGCAGGCCATGCCAGCGAGGTTGCGGGCAAGGCTGCAACGGAAGATGACGTTCTCGTTGTTGCCTGCGGCGGTGACGGAACGATCCACGAAGTCGCAAATGCCCTGGCTGAGTCAAAGACCCCCATGGCCGTCATTCCGCTTGGTACAGGCAATGATTTCACCAGATCCGTCATGAATGAGGACCACAGGACAGACTGCGGGTTATGTGTCAGGGATGTTCTCGAAAACAATTTCCGCATAAAGAATACAGATCTCATAAAGGTCACTTCGTTTGACCGCGACGGCAACAGGATCGATTCGAGTTCGGCCTGGTGTCTTAATGTCGCATCGATAGGTCTTGACACCGAAGTGCAGCTGAGAGCCAAAGGCAAGGTGCTGGCTCATCCGGATTCAGCCTTTGTGAGGAGTACAGCCTATGTCACTTCCGCTTTGGGATGTATTTTCGGCAACAGAAAATTCGAATTCAAATATCGTGCTTTAAGAGGAGACGGCAAGCCTGCCGAATCGGTCAAATCCGTATTTACCTTGATCGCCGTCTGCAACGCGTCCTACTATGGTGACGGTTTCTGCCCCGCGCCCAATGCGAAGATCGATGACGGCCTCATCAATTGCTGTTCAATAGAATCCGTCAATCTTTTCCGTTCTCTTTTCCTGCTTACCAAATACAAGAAAGGCAGGCACGAGGGCTATAAGGAAGCGGATGTTTTCGTTACCACCAGACTAACGGTCGAGGCAACCGGCTCCAGAGACCTGAACGGCAACTATGACGGCGAGGATTTCTCCGGACACAAAGTATCATTTGAATGCTATCCCGGAGCACTTAAGCTTGCCATTTACGGGCAGTGAAGGATCTTTTGAACAGGCGGGAAGTCAAGCCTGTATGCAGGCTATAATTTGAATTCAAGAAATAATAAGCAATCTTCAGGCAATGATTGCGGGTTAACAGACCTCTTATGTTATAATTACAAGTTATGGATAGCTTGGTTAGGAACAGTATCGAAAATTACAGAAAATACGGTGTCAGTGACAGGGCGGTCGAGGCTGCGGTTAAGGCTGAAGAATCGCTTTCTGATGTTTATGCCCGTATAGACGATATTGTGACTTATAACGAGCTTAAGGTGCTCGACGCTTTCAGGAGCGAGAAATTCTCCGATACCCACATGGGTTTGACTTCGGGCTACGGCTATGACGATGTTGGAAGAGAGAAGATCGAGAATATTTTCGCGAAAGTATTCGGAGCGGAGAAAGCCTATGTCAGATGGCAGATCAGCACCGGTTCCCAGGCCATATCGGCCATGCTGTACGGTGCCCTGAGACCCGGGGATATCATGCTCTCCGTCACTGGAAGGCCGTATGATACCCTTATGGCCACAATAGGTCTTTCTGCCGGCAATAACGACATGTCTCTCAGATCCTACGGAATCGGTTATGAGGAAGTTGACCTCCTCGGAGACGGATCTCCGGATCTTGAGGCTATCAGGGCTGCGATAAAGCCGGAGACCAAAATGGTCTTCATCCAGAAATCGAGAGGATATACGGGCCGAAGAGCTCTCCTGTGCGATGATATTGAGAAGATCGCGGAGCTTGTCCATTCGGTAAGAGAAGACATTATCGTTGCAGTGGATAACTGCTACGGCGAATTTACGGAGAAGAGGGAACCGCTTGAAGCAGGCGCTGACGTCATCGCAGGTTCGCTCATAAAGAATCCGGGCGGCGGTATCGCCAGGACCGGAGGATATATTGCAGGAAGGGCAGACCTTGTCGAGAACGCCGCAAGACATCTTACGACACCCGGACTCGGAAGTGAGGTAGGTCCCACGCTCGGCGCGAATTCCATGATTGCCAGAGGACTTTTCACCGCGCCCGCATGCGTAGGCGAATGCCTTAAGGGCGCTGTGTTTGCCGCTGAGATCCTTGAAGGTGAAGGATATAAGACAAGCCCTTCTTCAAGGGAAATAAGAGGAGACATCGTTCAGACCATCGAATTCGGGGATCCGGGCAAGATGTCGGAGTTTTGTGCCGCCATCCAGTCATGTTCTCCGGTTGATTCTTTTGTTACGCCTGTACCGTGGGATATGCCTGGCTATGATGATCAGGTAATAATGGCGGCAGGTGCATTCGTTCAGGGTGCCACCACCGAGCTCTCATGCGACGGACCCATGAAGCCGCCTTACATTGCTTATATGCAAGGAAGCCTCGCAAAAGAGCAGGCTAAGCTTGCATGCATGCTTGCTGTCGGAGGTAAATAAAAATGGCTGACGGTAAGCAGTGGTATAACAGTCCGCAGGATGGAGCTGCAGGGAAGAACGGCGGGAAGCCGTCAGGTCCCGCAAAGAAACAGGCAAAACCCGGTGTAAAGCCTGCCGGAAACGGTCAGTTCCGTTCTTCAGGCAAGAATGCAGGCATTATCCCCGGCAGATCTGCACAGGTTAATTCTGCAAAAACTTCCGGAAAACCTTCCGGTAAGATGGCTCCCAAGCAGTCCGCCAATATGTCTGCAAAGACTTCAGCAAACATGCCTTCAAGAACAGCTGGAAATATGTCTGCAAGACCTTCAGGAAGCAATATGGTTAATCCGCAGAAGGCCGGCTACGGAACAGGGTCTGCAAACGCAATGAAACGGCCCGCAGGGACAAAACCGTCTTCGGGCGCCAAGCAGACATTTAACGGTAAGACAGCAATTAAGGGCGGTCAGCCCGGCAGTTCCAATGTGCCTCAGAAACAGCCGGGCATAAAAGGAAAAGGCATAAAGTCCGGAAAGGGCATAATCCCTCAGACGGCTCCTTCTAAGATGGAAGCCGGCAGGAAAGGCACTGCAAACAGACCAGCTTCAAAGTATTCCGGAACCCCGCAAAAGACATCTTCGGTGAATGCCGTAAAGAAGCCCCTGACGCAGAAGGACAGGGAAAGAGCGAAGGAGATTGCCAGACAGCGGGAACAGAAGAAGATCCTTGAACAGGCCAGACAGAAAGAAGAAGCCAGGATCAGGGAGCAGGCGAAGATAGAGAAGAATGCTTTTAAGCGCAAGAATCCGTCCCAGAAGAGTGCGGAGGGCCGTGCGATAAGGAACGGGATCCTCGGTGCCGTTGCAGTGACTGCGGCGCTTTTCGTGCTCGTTTTCGTTGTGCATCACCTTTATGACTATATTGCTGAGAAACCTAATTTCTCATTCGTCACGACCGGTGCCGTAGAGCACACGATCGGTGCAAGGGCGCTTATCGTAAGGGATGAGGATACCATCAACTGCGTCAATGCGGGTGAGCTCGTTACACAGATAACGGAAGGCTCCAGAGTCGCAAAGGATCAGGAACTTGCGATAGTCGTTCCCGAGGAGATGAAATCCGTTGTCACGGATCTTAGAAACGTTCAGTCACAGATATCGGACGTCCAGCAGGAGATCATACTCGCGGGCGGTGTTTCTGAAGCGGACATCATCTACAGAAACTATAACAAGAACCTCTCGTCGATTCTTGATCTTGTAAGGTATGACGCCATGGGCGGAAATCTCAGTAACATGTCCTCATATGTTTCATCGGTCAACGTTATTCTTGATGAGCGTGAAGACGAGATGAGCAAGATAGATTTCGATGATGCGAGGATTTCAGTCTTAAGAAACGATGAAGCGATATATGAGGCCCAGGTCGAGAAATATGCGTCCGTTGTAAAGGCACACAGACCGGGCATCGTATCATTCCGTCTTGACGGCAAGGAGGAGGCACTGGATTACAGCACGTTCCTTACGCTCCCCATCTCTGAGGTAAAGGGAATGATAAACAATTCAACCGGTGCAATATCCTCTGACCTGAGCGTTGAAGCGGATACTCCGGTCGTCAGGATCGCCCAGAATGAGAGTCAGTATCTGTCCGTGTATCTTTCATCTAATGATGCGGCTGCATCTGACTTCGCGGCTGGAACGCTCCATGACATCAACATCCGTGCGGAAGGTGTCGCGATCGACAATTGTAAGGTTGTGCGCTGTGAGAGCGACTCCTCGGGCATGCTGATCACATTTGAAACTTCGAGATGCGTTGAAGCGCTTCTTGACTTGAGAACTGTTGACATCGAGATCGTTATTACCGAGACAGACGGCATGAGAGTTTCCGTTCCAAGCCTTGTCAATGAGGTATATGCTCCGAAAGGCAATCCCGCGTTCTGCGTATATCTTGCCCCCGATGCGGCTGTCGGCCCTGATACTTTTACCAAGGATGCAATCTTCAACATTACCATCATCCCCAAAGATAAGAAGGATGAGGAAGGCAATGTCATTGAGCAGCAGAATACCTCGGTCGGCGGATGTACCGTGATCTATACCGAGGCGCAGGCTGACGGCGGTTATCTTGTGGCGTTCTCCACGCCAAACGATTATACAAATCTCAAGAAGATCGACAGGCTCTATACTGAAGGTTATATGGCATCCTTTGTTGACACTGCGACAGGTCTCGGAATGACGGTAAATAAGATTAAGAATGAACAGACTGGAAAGATTGAACAGAATGGAATAGTCGTATCTGATTTCTCAGGCATTGCTTCCGTCTATACGAATAACCAGGGCTTCGTTGAAGAGGTCCGTGTAATCGTTCTTGATAATGACAGAGAGTTCGCGATCATCGATCAGGTCGGAACGTCTTCTGTACCCAACCTTAATACGGTCATCATTACCAACCCCAAGACTGTTAAGCCGGGAGACAAGGTAGATTGATATGGAATTTGATTACACGGAAGAACTGAAGAAGAGGATCTCTGACAACATCATGTCCGTCAGGACAGCCATAGAGGATGCCGAGACTGCATCCGGCAGGGAGAAAGGCAGCGTAACGCTTATCGGTGTCACCAAGGTCTTCCCCGTGGAGTATGCGGAAGCTGCCGCCGTGAGCGGACTTAAGGATCTCGGTGAGAACAGGGTCCAGGAACTCGTGCCGAAGGCAGAGCGTTTCTCATCACTTGATCTGGACGTCAACTGGCATCTTATAGGAACACTTCAAAAGAATAAAGTAAAGTACATTATAGGAAAGACGCATCTGATCCATTCAGTGAATACGGTCGAACTTGCGGAGGAGATATCGAAAAGGTCTCTGAGTAACAATGTTACCACCAGGATACTTTTACAGGCCAATGTGTCAGGTGAGGAGAGCAAGCACGGGTTTGCGCCTCATGAATTAAAGCCTGCGATAGACAGGATAATGGCTCTGCCCGCCGTTGAGGTCTGCGGTCTTATGACAATGGCTCCGATAGAGACATATGAAGGACAGGCAAGGGAAGTATTTGCCAGGACAAGGATCATTTTCGAAGACTTGAAGAAATATTCCGGCCTTGAAGGCTTTGATGTCCTGTCAATGGGCATGAGCCAGGATTACAAGAGTGCCATTCTGGAGGGTTCCACACACATAAGGATAGGTACGGCCATATTCGGAAACAGGGCAGAATATAAGCCTTTGTAACAATGTTCGGTCACGAAACCGTGATTTTTGTTACATTTTGTAATAAAACCCCGTTTTAAGTTACCTTCTTGTGTCATATTGCCTAAAACTATTGAGACGAAAATCAATTTTCGTTAATATCCCATTATGTTATTGAATGTCCTTGGTCGGGCGAATTTTTAAGGAGGAAAAAAACAAATGGGCAACAAGGTTAAGAGTTTCTTCGAAAACATGTTCACTGTAGTTCCTACAGGAGAGGAAGTTGAAGAGAATAATTATTACGAAGAAGAGAATGAAGGCTACTATGATAATGAAGTATATGATCAGGAGCCTATCGCAGAGGAGCCTTATATTCAGGAGCAGCCTCGCACATTCGTTCAGGAGCCCGCAGTTACAACTCCTGTAATGCAGCAGAATGCAACAGTCATCATGCTTACACCTTATGACATCAGAACAAGCCAGATCGTTTGCGATCACATCCGTGAAGGTCATATCGTAATCTGCAACCTTACAAATACAGATAAGAATCAGCGTGTTGTTGACTATATCTCCGGCGGTGTTTATGCATTAGGCGGAAGAGTTGAACCTACACCTGTTAAGACAACTTTTGTATGCACACCTAAGTCTGTTAACCTCGTAGTTGAGAACCAGGAAGTTGAGCAGATGGGTACAAAGGTTTCCGCTCTCTGATAACGAAAATAACTTAAACAAATAACGGGGATGTCTCTATCGCATGAGGCATCCCTTTTTAGTTTTGAATAAGCATTATTTTGTCCTTATATGAGAGCGCATGACAAATGTGTTCTATTGAATATAAGTTATTTGTTACTATATAATTATTCAAATGACCGTTCAGGAGGCTTATCTAATGACAAGCGAGGATCGAGAATATTTATTTGATCATGCTCAGCAGTTGTCTGAGATCTTAAACGAGGAATGTGTCGAGCTCATGGGTATGCTCGAGAAGATTGAAGACAGAGTCGCGATATCAAGACGCATTAATAAGCTTGAAGATGACGGCGATCACGTATTCCACGAGTTTGCCGACAGGCTGCATGCCGTCGAGCCGGATCCCGAGCGACGCATCAATATCTTTCAGATGGCAAGACATATCGAGGAATGCGTTGATATGATTGATGAGCTCTCCATGACCATCGTGCGTTACAACACGAGAACGGTAAGCCCCGGTATTAAGGCAAGCGTAAATGCCATCGCAGGCTGCGTTAAGAAGGAGATGCATCTCCTTAATATCCTGCGCACATATGAACCCGAGAACAAGGAACTGTTCCTCAGGGCCATCAACGAATTTGATGCGTTCAAGGTCGATTTCTATAAGATGTATGACATGCTTATCTTCGGTCTTTTCTCGCAGGCTCACGATACCGTTGACATCATCAGATGCAAGGCCATCTATGATGCGGTTAAGGAAATTTTCAAAGCATTTGAGGTCAGTGCCGATGACTGCTACAAGTATGTTATGGCACGCAGCAACGGAGACGCGGATATTTTTGCCGTAGATAATTGATTTGCGGATTTATTATTTTGAATGAGTAACAAAGTCTCGCTTCCGGACGGATATCACATTGTCTGGTCCGAAGAGTTTAACAGTGGTGAATTGAATGAGGAAGTCTGGAGTGCCGAGACACGCGCACCCGGATGGATCAATGGTGAGCGTCAGGAATACTGCGGCAGCAAATGTGTTAAAGTAGCTGATGGTTTTCTCAGCATAAGACCTAAGATCACTACCAATAATTCCGGCGAGATGAGATATCTTTCCGGAAGGGTCACCACGCTCGGCAAGAAGGAATTCACATACGGCAAGCTCATAGCAAGGATCAAGGTTCCTAAGGCCAAAGGTCTCCTCAGCTATATCAGGCTTATGCCTTCCGAAGGCTATGATGCTGATGCTGACGATTATAAGGAATTTCCGCTTCACGGCCAGATCAATGTTGTTGAGATATCAGGTTCGAGAACGGATGAGGCATTTTCCAACATTGCATTCGGATATCCGTACACACAGCGTTCCGGAAGCTTTCACAGACTTAATACCGATTTTTCCAATGACTTCCATATTTTCGCGTGTGAATGGGATCAGGACGAGATAATCTTCTCATGTGACGGCAAGGAGTATTACCGGACGTCTTACTGGTTTGCCAGGAACGGAGAGACAGAGGAACCATATCCTGCACCGTTCAACAAGCCGTTCCATGTCGTGATAGGTGTTTCTGTCGGTGAAGACAGGATGGGCAAGAAGAACGGAGTCAAGGCAGAGCTTGAAGACAACGATGCGGAGTACGCCGTTGATTACATAAGGCTTTACCAGAAACCGATTTATAACAGAAAGGTCGTAAGGCCTGCAAGAGTACTGACGCTCGATACAGAGGGCGGGAACAATACAAACAAGAACAATGCTTTCTATGTTGCGGAAGGCGATCTGAACGCGAATGTGAGCTTTATGGAAGACGAGCTCATCATCACGCCGTCTTTCATTTCGGGCGTGTCCGGCGAGACAAGACTTCTGCAGGGCGGTTTCCCTTTTAAGAAAGGAGAATTCTACGAGTTTTCTTTCGACGGAAGATCTGATGAGGAACGTACCATCAGATGCATATTCAAGGCTGATAATGCGGAAGACGGACAGGAAGGCGAACAGATAACCGAGCCTTATGTCATAAGGCTTGACCGCAACTGGCAGAAGCACAGGATGATGTTCGAGGCACCTGAGGATTACGACAATGCTTCGATCATATTTGCCATTAATGCCATATCAAAGGCATCGATACATATTCGTAATATCCTTCTCAGGAAAAGACAGGGTCCCAGGGAAAAGCGCAAGCTTATCGCGGTGTGCGGCGTCTGGGATGATTCCGATAACTACAGCCTTTTCTTAAGAGCCCTTCAGACCGAAGAGATCAACAAGGATTACATAGTATCGAGCTTTACTTTCAACGTTGACAATCCCGATCCGGTCCAGACCGAGCTGGAACTCAATTTCGCGAACCTGCTGCTGAGGATGGATCTTGCCTGCATCATAATCTTCGGAGAGATGATCAAGACAAAGGAAGTAATCGACAGGCTCGCCGAGATAGGACATGAGAAGGGGATTCCTGTAATAACTTTCCAGCATCCTGTTAAAGGCTGCATCAATGCTGATTTCGAATATGATTCGGCGTTCGAAAAGATCGTCAGACACGTCATCGAAGAACACGGTGCAAAGACGCTCGACATGTTCGGCGGATTCAGGGATAATCCGTTCTCCGAGGCGAGGATCAGGATATTCAGGAGAGTCCTTGACGAACACGGAATAGATTCAAAGAAAGCGAAGATCTTCTACGGTGATTTCTGGCAGGCTCCGGCATATACCGTAATGAACGAGCTCCTTGAGAGCGGTGATTACGAGCTTCCTGACGCCATCATCTGTGCAAACGATTCGATGGCCATAGGTGTCATAGATGCGCTCCGCAAGAACGGAAAGAACATACCTGAAGACGTAATAGTCACAGGCTTTGACGGAATATGGCAGGGACAGTATAACGATCCCGTTTTAACGACATGCGAGCTTGATTATAAGCAGATATCGGAGCAGATACTGAAGAGGATCCGCGACTGGGATCAGATAAAGGACAAAGAGGAAGATTCATTCCTGATACCGTACAGATCGATGTTCATGCAGTCCTGCGGATGCAAACACCGTTCGGAATTCCCGTGGTCAACTATTGTTGACGAACTGGCCGAGGAGAATCAGGACTCATTCAGGCACATGCTCGAGATGGGCCGCTTTGTTTCGAGGATGACATCTTCGGATAACCTTGACGAAGCCGCTGATAATCTTCAGAACTCGATCTGGATGTGGCGCAGCCAGTACTATTTTGTCGGCGTTATTGAACCCGAGGGCTGCTGTCACAGCATTTTCCACGGCAGGGCAAACAAGTACACCTTCGCCCAGAAATTCTACCGGATGAGATATCCGATACCAGATTACGATCTGATCCTGTGCAATGACAGCAATATCAACGTGCTGCTTTTCAAGCAGATAAGATCGAACACCGAATCATTCGGATATGTGGTAAACGGTTATTATGAGGTAACGATGAGATCCGAGCAGAGATTCGAGGAGTTCGGACACTTTATCAATGCTGCGGTCAATGCGGTCAACAACAACCGCAAACTTATCGCCACGAGCAGGACAAATGAGCTCCTGTCCGAGCAGGATTTCCTTACGGGCCTGTACAACAGAAGAGGATTCTTTACTGTTCTCAAGAAGCTTCTCAATTCTCCCGCGAATTCCGGAAGAATACTGTCTTTATTCTCGATAGACATGGACAGGCTCAAGATGATCAACGATACATACGGACATGAGCACGGTGACGTTGCAATTCAGACGCTCGCGAGGGCGATAATGAAATACGTCAGAGATGACGGAATCGCAGCCAGATACGGCGGTGATGAATTTGCTTTTGCCATCATCGGCGACAGGAAGCTTGAAGGCGAGATCAGGAAGATCAGGAGCGAGATCGAGGAGTCTGCTGACAGCGATCCGGCAATGACCGACAAGCCTTTTGAAGTTGGTGCAAGTCTCGGCGTTTCGGAGCGTACCATTGACAGTTCTATTGATATTGAGGACATGATCCTTGAAGCTGATTCGAAAATGTATGCCGACAAGATGGCAAGAAAGAGATCCAGAGGCGCATAAGGCGCAAAATATAATACCCTGTACTTCAAACAGTAATTGCTACGCAATTAACTCGTACAGGGTATTATATTTTGCTTTCCGGAAAAGTTGTGTGAGTGAGTGTATTAACGTTTGAATGAGAACCTGCAGATAAAAAAGCAAATGTTAATGCTTTTTAAGCCTGTAAGGCAACGCTTACAGATTTATGTTAGTATATCCGTATATGTTCTGAAGGGAGTACCTGAGTATGGGACGCAGGCTCAATATCGGTTTAGTCATTGATGATATAGATAATTTCTTCTCGAATCAGGCCGCGATAGGTGCCGAGCAGGCCGCAAAGGCGCTGGATGCTAATCTTTTCGTATTCCCCGGACACTACATCGGAAAGACCGACAGCAGATATGCTGACAAAAAATATGAGTATCAGTACAATTCGATCTTCAATCTTCCTACGGAACGAAACGTCGACATAATCTACATCCTTCAGGGCCTGATCTGTTCAAGAGCTGATATGGAAGTACAGACCAGATTCCTTAAGCTCATGCCTGACGTGCCGATTGTCTGCCTGTTCTCGGATTTTGAAGGATATCATTCAGTAACCTTTGACAACCGTTCCGGATTAAACGGTCTGCTGAACCATCTTATCAATAAACACAACGCAAAAGATATCGGTTTCGTGTCAGGCCCTATTACCAACCGTGATGCGAGGGAAAGGCTTGATATCTACAGGGATACCCTTAAGGAGAACGGAATTCCGTTCGATGCCCGCAAGATCGTTTACGGCGATTTCTCAATGGCGAGCGAGAGCGTTGTTGACGAACTTCTCGACAGCAACGATCATCTTGATGCGATAATTTTCGCTAATGACTCGATGGCTGTCGGCGGATACAATGCCTTGAGGAAGAGAGGTCTCGTACCCGGCAAAGATATCATGAGCGGAGGCTTCGACGATGACATATTTGCAATATCGCTCGAACCGCCGCTTACCACTGTCGAAGCCAGTTCCGCGTCGCTCGCTTATAAAGCCGTTCTCAATGCCGAGAATTATATCAACGGCACGGCTCTGAAGGACATGACGGTTGAGACTCATCTCGTTCAGAGGAATTCCTGCGGCTGCGATGACTTTGATGCAGACGTTATAAGTGAGCGGCTGAAGCTTAATGAATATGAGATCGACAGAGACGGATTCGTCAATGGAGTCAAGAGCTATCTGTTTAATGATTTCGTCGATTCGGGATCCATATCGGAGGCATTGAATGATTTCCTGGAAGCGTATCTTGAGCTGATCAGAACCGGTGATAAAGAGAAGGCGATCGAAATAATGAACGTGAAGTTCTCAGTATTGCTGAGAACGGATCTTTTCGTGCTTTCAACAAGAGAGAAATGCTTTAACATCCTTCAGACTTTACAGAGCAAAGCCATGGAGTCGGTGAGTAATTATGACGAACGATTCCTTATCAACGATGTGTTCTCAAGATACTTCAGACGTCTTGCATTTTCCGGAATCCTGCCCGCACATTCGGCAAGAAGAAGGACTGAGAGGATGCAGGGTGTCGTCAACCGTCAGATGGGCGACGTGTTCCTTGCAGAGAACGAGTCCGAGATTCCGTACAAGCAATTGCTCGGAAGCCTTAAGGGTATCGGATTCAAGAAGTCGCTTCTGTATCTTTTCCAGGGCAACGTGAAGAATTACGGTGAATTCAACTGGATGCCGCCAGCATCCATACTGCTCAAAGCGATCCTCGATGATGACGGTCTCAGATCATTGCCTGATGAACAGCAGCTCCTTCGAACAGAGAGTATCTTCGACAATGAATTCATAACCGGCAGTGACCGCAGGACAATGATCGTATCACCTCTATTTGTCGGTTGTGACGTTTACGGTCTGCTTGTAAATGAACTCAATATGTCTGAGTCATACAGCGTATCTTCCGCGGCCACACAGATCTCCGTTACGCTCAGATCGCTGTTCATGATCGAGGAACAGAATAAGGTTAAGCAGTCACTTCAGATATCTCTTGAGAGATTCATCAGGGACAATACGAAGCTTGAAGAGATAGCACAGACGGATGAACTGACAGGTCTGTTCAACAGAAGAGGATTCATATCCAATGCCGAGCGCGTACTGGACGAGCCTTCGAATCAGGGCAAGGTTGCGATCATCTGCTATGCGGATCTCGATAACCTCAAGCTGATCAATGATAAATACGGTCACGATGACGGCGATTTCGCGCTGAAGACCATCTCCCAGGTCCTGCAGGAATCCTTCAGGGATATGGACATCATCGGACGTATCGGAGGCGACGAGTTCCTGTCCCTTGCAGTTACCGGAGCTGACTGTGACGTCGATTCAATGAAAGCAAGGATAGAGAAGGTCACCAAGCGTTATAACAAGTTCGCCGGCAAGCCTTATCCGATCGAGATGAGTACGGGTATCTACAAGTTTAAGATCAGCGGCAGAGTCGATATCTATGAGATGATGAACAACGCGGACCAGCTCCTGTATCAGGAGAAGATAAGAAAAAAGACCGGCCGCCAGCCGGATATCTGATTTACTTATCCTGAGCAGCTTTCCTGGCTTTTATTCCGGAAATCTTTTTGATGGCTATTCTGTAGATGAAGAATGCCGCAATGCTGGTGCCGACACCCAATATGATACCGCCAAGCACATCCGTCGGATAATGAACACCCACATACAGTCTTGAGAAGGCGAGGAGCGCTGCGTAAATGATCGCAAGAACGGCACAGATCTTGTAAGCGGTGCTCATTTTCGAGCGGGAAAACTCACCTGATTTCTCTAAGACCGGAAGGCCTGCTATGGCTATGAGAAGTATTGCTCCCATAACGGCAAATGCTGCTCCGGAATGGCCGGAAGGGAAGGAGTAGTCTTTTTGTTTTTCTATCATGTTGACCAGCCCGTCGATCGCATCATAAGGTCTGGTCCTTGCGACGATGTTTTTGATGAGAACATTGGTGAGCAGTGCTTCAAGCGCAAGACTGATGGCGGTGATTATACCGATCTTTCTGGTGCGGGGTATGATCAAAAGACCTACCGCGAAGGCTATCATCAGAATGCCGTTGTCACCCGAATGGGTCAGGACAGTCATGAACGGAGTCAGAAGATCCGATCTTATGTGTTCCTGTATGTAGAGCAGAAGATCTGCTTCCCAAGCCATAGTAAGCCTCTCTTAATTAATTCTTCTACTAGATGGTAATACAAAACCCTGGTGATTTTAGGTTACAAATGAGTGAAATTTTATTCCTCGGGCGGCATGGGAAGTGTTGCGCCGCCGAAAGGCATGCATATTACGGAACAGTCTTCGCCGTATCTTGCGTATGCCTCGTCGAAAGCTTCCTGTGCCGAGTGCATTGGCTTGAGGAAGATGCTCCTTACGAAGTCATCATCCATCTCGGATATGAGTACGATCTTTGCGTGCTTCAATACCATCGCGATGGCTGCGGCTTTATGCCCTCCAAGCTGGAAGTCCTTGCCGACTCTCTCGATCAGCGAATCGGCTGTCTCTGCAGTAGTGAGCCACTCTTCGAATTTGGCACTGCCAAGTCCTTCATTGCATGCACCGATGACAATTATCGTTCCGCCGTCTCTTACAGCATATTTGGAATTATCAAGAGCCTTCTGTGTCTGATAGAGGTTTGCGTCCTTTGGTGCGCCTCCCTGTGAGACGATGACGATATCGGCTCTTCTCTTAAGCGGCTTCCTGTACATCTGATCGAGATATTTGCAGCCTGCCCTGTGAGCCTCGGTGACGTTACCTGCTACGCAATAGACGATGTGCTTGTGTTCATCAAGTATCGGATTGACGATAAAGCTCAAGTGACAGAATGTCTCCGATTCCTCGATGTCCGCTCTTATCGGATTGCCGTTGAGATTGCCTGCGCAGGCCTTCTCATCGACCATCATGCGGTGGTTTGCCTGGATCGCTGAAGGAGTGGAGACACCTGGCATGAGAGCCTTTGCTCCGCCTGAATAACCTGCGAAATAATGGAACTCGATATTGCCGACACCAATCCTGAAATCAGCCTCCGCGACGCTTCTTGTAATGTCAACCGGCGTGCCTCTCGATGTGGTTCCCATGTGAATGCAGTCAGACGGATCGCTGTCGATGCATTCGACTTCGCTGAATACACGTTCTCCGACGAGTTTTATCTTTTCTTCTTCTGTGTGAGGTCTGTGTGATCCGAGCGCGAAAACTACCTTAATATCCTTCCTGTCGCAGCCGGCAAGATAGAGCTCGTCAAGAATGGAAGGGATGACGTCAAAACTCGGTATAGGTCTTGAGATATCACTTGTTATGATGACGATCTTCTGCCCCGGTTTTGCGAGGTCCTTGAGGCGGGGTGAACCAATAGGATTTTCCAATGCGTAAACAACCGCATCGGGACCTCTTCTTTCGTGTTCTATGTCGTTTGCAACGAGGATCTGATCCAGATTCTTATCGGGAATGTCAACTGTCTGTACACCTTTGCCGTAACCGAATTCAACCTTCATATAACGCTCCGTGGATATTGATTTTTCTCTATTTTACAGATTGCGGAATGTTTCTCAATCATTAATGTGCCTAAAAGCCTGAAATCGTTAATTTTATTGCATACGGAGGACCTATAGGCCAATCCTGTATGATAAAATATTTTTAATACTTTAGCGGAGGTGGAATATATGCTAAGTAATTTTGAGGAAGCGAAGGTCTTCATCGATGAGAATGACATCAAGATGATTGACTTCAGGATGATCGATCTGAACGGAAGATGGCACCATCTGACGATCCCCGCGGACAGATTCACTGAATCGATCATGACGGCAGGTATAGGTTTTGACGGCAGCAATTACGGCTTTGCTCCTGTCGAGAAGAGTGACATGGTATTTATTCCTGATCTCTCGAGTGCCGCAATTGATGATTTCTGCGAGATCAAGACTCTCTCCATGATCGGTGACGTCAGGATAATAGGTGAGAAGGAGAACGTTCCTTTCAACCAGGAACCCAGAAACGTCAGCAAGCGTGCCGAAGAATACATGAAGGAACTTGGTGTTGCAGATACGTTCCTGCTTGGTCCCGAATTCGAATTCTATGTTTTCGATGAGGTAACTTTCAACAATAAACCGAACAGTTCCGGCTTTACTCTTGACGGTGCCGAAGCATTCTGGAATACGGGTGAATTCGGCAGTCTCGGATTCCAGACACCTCACCAGGGCGGCTATCACATCGCGCCTCCGCAGGATGTTCAGTACGATTACAGGAGCCAGGTCTGCATGATGATGGAGAACCAGGGCATCAAGGTCAAATACCATCACCATGAAGTCGGTTCTGCACAGATGGAGATCGAAGTTGAGTTCGCACCCATGACCGAGATGGCCGACAAGACAATGCTCACAAAATACATCATCAAGAACGAGGCTGTCAGGGAAGGAAAGACGGCTACGTTCATGCCCAAGCCCGTATATGGTGAGGCAGGTTCCGGTATGCACGTTCACATGCTAATGTTCAAGGACGGCAAGCCGGTATTCTACGACGAGAAGGGTTACTCGGGACTCTCGCAGACAGCGCTCTACTTCATCGGAGGCGTCCTGAAGCACGTGCCTGCGATCTGTGCATTCTCCAACCCTTCAACCAACTCCTACAAGAGACTTCTCCCGGGTTTTGAAGCTCCCGTTACTATCGGCTATGCGACCGCAAACAGAAGTGCCGTAATCCGTATTCCGGCTTATGCGAAAGCACCGGACAAGAAGAGATTCGAGTTAAGAAATCCCGATGCCACATGCAACCCTTACTATTGCTATGCCGCCATACTCATGGCAGGCCTCGACGGCATCAAGAACAAGATCAATCCCGAAGCGGAAGGCTACGGCCCCTATGACTTCAATCTTTACAATCTCTCCGAAGAGGATAAGAAAAAGATCAAAGGACTTCCGAAGTCTCTCGGTTCTGCTCTCAAGGCGCTCGAAAAGGATCACGACTTCCTTACCGCCGGCGGCGTTTTCCCGCCCGAACTGATCAACATCTGGATCGCCAACAGAAGGAAGGACCTTGGCCGCCACATCTCAATGCCCACACCCATGGAATACGAGATGTATTACGATCTCTGATACTGAGTTTTTAGATAGGTTTTTAGAGGCTGTCTCACGCGTTGAGGCAGCCTCTTTTGCAAGTGATTTTTCTGTGGGATTTTCTGTGAGGTAACGGAAAAGTTAACGGCATTTTCGCGAAAACCGCGTTTTTCCCGTTATGTTTTCCGTGAGGTAACAGAAAATGCAACGGAATTCTGATGCCCACAGAACGCCGTGTGTGTTTGAGATAGCTTATTTATGCAAAATATCAAATTCCCGCGGTCGCAGGTAATCTACACTCATCAGAGAATCCATTGTTTCGCATCTGACAGCCTTTTTCCAGCAAATATCAATGGGACACGGCATGTCCCATTCAGTAAATACGGGCTTTTGGACGGTTCGTGTCCTTCAAAACCGGTCATGCGGAATCTATCCTGAGGTCAACAACATGACAACGGGGAATGACCGCCCGGACAGATTTTAGGAGGATATGAACATGAAGAACACATCTAAGAAAACACTTTTTATCGTAAGACTGGTTTTGGGAATTGCAGCGATCGCATTCATAATCATCTCAATGGTCACTGATAAGGTCACGCCTTATCTCGCGATCGGAATGTCGCTGACCGCGATAGCCAATATAATGAACTGTTCATCGAAGGAATACAGGAACAGATTTAAGAAAAACTGTTCAGAGGATAGCTGTCTGTAAAGAACGGTATTTGATAATATCAAAAAATGATTTCTTGATTCTTACCAAGAATGTTATAATCCTAATGTAGAAGAAGGATTAAACTCCTTCCGACCGACACAATGGACGGATCCCCGGGTATGTGGCCACATCCCGGGGGTTTTCTTTTTGACGGAAAGCAGGTCCGTCGGATTATCGTGTAATGACATGTGCAGGCTTTTGCGTAATGCCGGTGCTCCGGAAAAATCCGGCCATGAAAAAGCTCCCGTTTGAAAGGAGAGGAAGTGCCGGGAGCCAGATCAATAAATTATCATCTTCATAGGAGGATTGGAACTGTCTATATGATACCAACGGCGGCATGACATTGATTGCAGATTGTGTTTCGGTACTGTTAGCGTTTTGTAAACTTGTATGCAGGGCAGATCTCATGAGGACTTGACCGGGATTATTCCAGGGCGATCCCGGAAGATTACAGTCATGGTTATTTTATGAGATAATCAAATGTAACCAGCAATTAGAATTCTCAGTTCTGAAAGGAGGATAAATCCATGAGCGATCTGAATGACATTTTCAACAGGGAGATTTCTTTAGAGGAACTCGAGGGAGTAAATGGCGGAACTGCAGGAGAGTGGCATGTTCTGGACGTTGTCTTCAACGGAGCTGACATGTGGGATGCTCCGGATCTCAATGCGCGTGGCAGAAGTCAGTTGGATCAGAAGATTAAACAACTCACGGGTTTCAAGATCCATTACGGGTTCTATGATCTTAAGGCTGATATAGTAATTAAGGCTCCGGACGCAACATTGATGGATCTTTATGAATTTCTTGATTATATTAAGACGAATTACACTATGGATGAGATTTTATCCTGGCAAAAGTTGTAATCTGCGAAAAGTATGAGGTAAATGGCACATGAATGAGAACATCGTAAAACGCAATGAGAAACTGGCACAGAAGGTTATCAAAGGTCTTAATTCGCGGAATATGAGCGGTTATTACGCTTCGTCTGCGGAAGAGGCCAGGAAGATCGCTCTTGAGCTGATCCCTGAAGGCTCGACTGTCACAATGGGAGGCGGAATGAGCGTACATGAGATAGGGCTTGTCGAAGCTCTCAAGGCAGGGAATTACGAATTCCTTGACAGGGATGCGGCTGAGGATAAGCGTGCTGCGATGCTCGCGGCTTATGATGCGGATTTCTTCCTTTCGAGCTGTAATGCGATAACAGAAGACGGTATCCTCGTTAATATCGACGGCAACTCCAACAGGGTATCGGCGATTGCTCAGGGACCGAAGAAAGTTCTGTTCATCGTCGGAATGAACAAGGTCTGCGATGACGTTGACGGTGCGATAAAGCGGGCACGTAATGTGGCTGCACCTATAAATGCCCAGAGGTTCGGTCTTGATACGCCGTGCTCCAAAACTGGATCCTGCATGAACTGCAAATCTCCTGACACTATCTGCTGCCAGTTCCTGATCACCAGGTTCTCCAGGCATGCCGACAGGATACACGTTATCCTTGTCAATGATTCTCTGGGATTCTGAGCAGAAGCTTCAAGTTTATTTTTTGGCACGGATATGCGAATGCTATCCGTGCTTTTCTATGTATTCTTCCTTTTCCTTACGGATCTTCATAAGATCCTCGAAAAGTTCCGGATGCTGTGCCTTGGCGGCTTCCTCACCTTTTTCTTTCATTTTTTTGCTTATTATCTTCATGGGGATGACGGCAAACGGTATGAAGAAAAGGAAAGCAAGCAATTCAATTAACAGGTTTTCATTGGTGAGGTTCCAGGCAATATATGATGCAAGAGCCCCCGATATAATAACGGCGAGAATGATAAGTGAATGAGCTTTTTTTGTTTTCCGCTCATATTCTTTGGAGACCGGATCGGTGCCGTCATAGATCTCATTGATCTTTCTGTTTAATTCTTTTTCCTTCTGGTCTAACTCGAACCATTCCGGATGCTGTCCGGCAAGAACGTCTGCGGTGTTGATTCCCGCTCCGCAGGAGGAGCACTTTGCGGCGGTCCGTTCTATGTCTATGGAATTAGTTCCGTTACACTTTGTGCACCTGACCGGTAACTTTGCCATGTTGATCCTCCATTCCTTCATATCAGAAAGTGATCGGTTCTCTGATAAATATCCCGCATATTGTATTTATTTTATTTAATCATACTTTTCCGGTAACTGTTACAGGGACAATTGGATTCGGATGGAATAAAACAGTGTAAAAAAGTGCTTGAAAGCCGTGAAGCGCAGTGATATACTACGCACCTCAATTGAATGAAGCAATGCAAGCTGTTGTTTTGACGAAGTCCGAGTGTGAGGGACAAGTATGTCCGCACATCCGGAAGGTGTCAAAGCAACAGCTTTTTTGTTGCGCTGATCACCACTGTACCTTGACAATGTGATCCCTGAGCGGACGGCGGGCAACCGGATAAGTCCTGCGATGATGTGTCAGCTGCAAGACACGGAGCGGGGCCAGGGAATAGCCGTCCGGCATCGGGGACCGGGTGCTGTCTCAAGAACTGATCCTGAGAGATCAGCGGTTTGAGAAGGCACCAGCCGGTATTGCCGGCCAGAATGAAGTTTTAGTTTTGTTTTTTGTCCCGTTTCAGGAGGTGACAGCATATGAATAAATTCATCAATTGTAAGTTTTCCAGGAAGCTCGAGATCATGCCGGGTGCGTTAATGGAATCCGGGTCCGCCGCTTCCGCGGGTGCGAGATTCGTCTCATTCTCATACGTTCTGCCTGATGAAGGGCACCTCGGGTTGTAGCTCACACCGCAGGAATGCGGCTTCGGGATAAGTGCAGTATCAGACAGAAAAGCTTATCTCCATAACGATGATCTTAACTGGATCTTCAAAAATGTTGTCAGACAGGATGAATTTCCTCTGAGCAGGATCGATGATGCCGGTAACGGATGCAATATATACGTGCTAAAGGTTCCCGCATCTTCAAAATTCTCCTATGAGAAAGAGAAAATGTATCAGTCCCGCCATACAGGTGAATTGCTCGATCTTCTGTATGAATGCGGAGCTTCCATGCAGATACTGGCAGGCAGGAATAAGGGGCTGGTCCTGATAAGCGTCAGCGGTGATATGCCATTGAGACTGCGCTCACAGTTGACTTCCTATTTCTGCGGTTTCAGACCTGTGCCGTTAAGTAAGCTGGCCAAAGATGATCTGGCAACGGATAATACGTTTCTGGGGCTGTTTGTATGGAACCTTCTGACCGAACTCGGAGAACGTACGGGCAAATATCTTGATCCGGGTCTTATAGAGGATGACTTAGATGATGACCTTTTTATGGATGACGGTTCTGACCTGGAAACTGATCTCTATTCAGACGAAAGCGGAGCTGACATGAAGGATAAGGCTTCACTTGAAAATGTTACGATCGAGGAAATGGAGTTCTCGGTCAGGACATATAACTGCCTCAAGAGAGCCGGGATAAATACCGCAGAACAGCTCAGCAGAATGACCGGGAGCGATATCAGGGCTGTCCGTCTTATCGGCAATAAGGGATTCGAAGAGGTCGTGAAAAAACTCAAGGACATGTTCGGAATAGATCCCGCCGCCGCAGAGAAAAAGGATTATCTTGGGCAGCTCGAGAGTCTTGCTGGTCTTGAAGACGTAAAGGAACAGGTAAGACGCATCGTTGCATTTGCGCGCATGAAGAAGGCTTTTGCCGATAATGGCAAAGACGATCTCTCCATAGCTCTCAACATGTCTTTTCTCGGTAATCCGGGAACCGCAAAGACCACTGTCGCAAGGATCCTTGCAGGTATCTTTTATGAGATAGGGCTCACCAGATACGATGATGTTGTCGAAGTGGGCCGTGCGGGTCTTGTCGGAGAGTATGTCGGAAAGACCGCGCTCAAGGTGGAGAGCGTTTTCGAGAGGGCAAAGGGAAAAGTCCTCTTCATAGACGAAGCTTATTCGCTTGCGGACAGTTACTCTAACAGCTTCGGTGATGAAGCGATTAATACTCTCGTGCAGCAGATGGAGAACAACCGGATGGATACCGTTGTTATCTTTGCGGGTTATCCTGACAAGATGGAGAGTTTCCTTTCGCGCAATCCCGGATTAAGATCACGTATCCCTTTCTCAGTCGAGTTCAAAGATTATGATGTGGATACGCTGGTCCGTATCGCGGAGATAAAGGCCTCGGATTACGGATTCGGAATCACCGCCGAAGCAAAAGGGAAGATCAACGCACTCTGTAAAGAGGCCGTAAAGATATCTGAATTTGGCAACGGGCGCTTTTGCAGGAACCTTGTGGAGAATGCGCTTATTCAATTTGCCGCAAGAAACTTTGAAGGTGAATGCGATACCGTACCCGAAGCTTTGCTGGATGCGGAAGATTTCTCGCTGCCACTTAATCTTAAGAAGCCTGAACCCGCGAAGAAATTCGGGTTTGTGTGATTATTAGTTACGGTAATTCTGGTATATAATCGAATTCATGATAACCGTGTCGGAAAAGCGTGATAAGACCGGGATCTTCAGGGGGTAATATGATGAACAGAAGAATTATGGCGATTGCTTTGATCATTGCTGTCTTTATGGGTTTTGTTATGCCGTGCAGGCCGGTTATGGCAGACGGGGATCACTCTTATGTTGATCTCGACGGACTGGCAGAACTGGCGGACGACCCTGAGGCACTTTCACAGGTGCTGGGAGTATTTGCAGTTGCGTTTGATTGTGATCAGGAGACTGAGGAGACCATTAACCTGATAACGCAGTGTACCAATGTCGAATATATATCAATTTGCGTTGATGGCCTCAGACTGGATAAAGAGTTCTTTAACGCGCTTTCAACCAATGCTGAATCGTTGACACTGTCATTGCAATGGGGATCAGCCGATTTTGAGGGTGTTGATAATCCCGATCTTACCTGGTTGTATTTGAGCGAGAATACTGTTGAACACTACCCGGATGTTGTAGGATTTGAGAATCTTGAATATTTATCGGTTGACAACGTGACAGGTTTTTCCGCAGCAGACTATGACCGGTTATCCCGCCTTTCCGGTCTGACTCTTACTTCGCACAGGATTGATGATTATCAGGTATTTTTCCAAAAGATACAGCATGTGCGTGAACTGAGCCTTTACTGTTGTAACCTGCAGAACAAGGATACCGGATATCTTACCGAATACATGAAGGAGCTGGAAGGATTGAATCTGTACGGCACTTATGTTGATGACATCTCGTTTTTGAAAGAACTTGAGAATTTGAAGTGGGTGGTGCTTCCCTTGGGAGTAAGCAACCTGGATGTTCTGTATGAGATGCCTTATCTGGAAAGCATAACCTTTGAAGCATACACCGAACTCTTCGTGGATGACGCAATGGCAGCCTTTTTTGATGAAAACGGGATCTGGTATACTCAATTTGACAGAGATGCCCGTGAGAAAGTGGACAGCATCATTGAATCGCTTGATATTCCGGAACAGGCCGACGATTGGGAAAAGATCGAGAAGATAACGGAATATGTGCTTTTGAACATGAGATGCGAAGATTCTGACAGCTTGGACTTCGAGGGTACTACGCTGGACTTTTGCCTTAACGTCGGGACAGGTGTATGTCATGACTATTCCACTCTCGAATACACTCTTCTCAAGTATGCAGGAATTGACGTCTATCTGATAGTGGGGTATGCCTTCTATCGCGATGGCGAGCCAGGAGCGCATGCCTGGAATGAGATATGCATTGACGGAACGTGGTATGGTCTGGATCCGCTTTGGCTGGATGATGATTATGAAGATCCGACCACTCCTGAATATAAAGCATTGGGAAACTGGAAGTTTTGTTATATGAAACCTACCAAGATCGATGATCTGAATGACTGGCCTGTGGATGATGATTTTTCGAAGTGTCCCGATAAGCATTTTCCTCTTTGTCACAGGACCATGAACGATCCGATGGATACGCTTGGAAACGGCTCATCTCATGAGATCCCGGAAGAGCCGGTTACCGTTGCTTCCATTTCGGTAGAGACACCCGGCAGGACGTCTTATGAAGTCGGGGACACACTTGATGTAGACGGAATGGAGATCAGTATCGAATATTCTGACGGAACCGTGGATATCATACCTGTAACCGCTGAGATGGTCACCGGTTTTGATACTTCCGCACCTGCGGCAAGTCAGACGCTGACCATCACGTATGAGGGCGTGACAACGTCTTATGAAATAAGCATCACTGTGTCGGGTATTGTGATCCCTGATGAGATCAGTTATGTTCCGGCAGGCGGAACAGGATCTTCCTCCGGCAAACCCGCTTCATCCGGCGGAAATAAAAATACTTCGGACAGCGGAATGAAACCTGCTTCCGGGAGTGGAACAAAATCTTCCTCAGCCAAAGCCGCGATCCCGGCTACGGGCGAGGCAGAAAGCATGTCGGCAGGATTGGCTTTTCTATGCTTTGCTGCTGCCGGCATATTATCATTTGCAGTAGTTTCTTTGATGAAAAAAGAAAGACTGCAAAATAACTGACATTACCTGAGAACTCAAACTGATATTTCTTCTTTTGTTTTCCATTGTGTTAGAATATCTTGACAGTTGCCGGGTATGCTGTCGGGAGGTATAAGCTTGAAAGGGTATGGAACGATCGGAAGGGGAAGTGTAAGGAAAATGCTTGCCGCGTCTCTTGTTGCGGCAATGATGTTGACGGTATGCAGTTGTGATGAGGATTCAGCTTCATTGGCAACCTCGGAAAGACTGCCGTATCAGTGGCTCGATTCCAATCTTCTGGAGAACGCCGGAAAGATGGCGGATGCAGATCTTAAGGATGATTTTGCATCTGCGATAAATTATGAATGGTTATCGCAGCAGACGGAGGATATGACTTTCCATGTGTCAGCATTTGGTGAAGTCGAGAAGAATGTTATTCAGAACAAGAGAGCGCTTTTAGATGATGAGTCGTTTCAGGATGAGAATATCGATCTGCTGCGCACGGCGGATGAACTGTTCTGTGACTGGGAATACCGTGATTCGATCGGCGTTGAGCCTTTAAAGAAATATCTGGATTTCATTGACGGTATTAAGACACTGGATGATGTTACCGCTTATATGCTGGACAATGAGAAGAATCCTTTTGCGTTCTCGCTTATAAAACTCGAGAATGCCACGTACATTTTCTCTGACGGATATCAGGTGCTCACTTTACAGAAGCCGGAGACTACGCTGGGAGCTTCCGGATATTATGTCAACATATCAGAGGATTCGTATAAAGCAAAAGAAAAAGTCGAGTATAAGGTTAAGTATCTTTTGGACAGGTGCGGGTACTCTGACAAAGAGATAAGAAATGTCCTTGACGGTTGTTTCCGGTTTGAGTCGAAGATGAATGATCTCGACGGAATGGTCGAGACGATCGATTATCGTGATGTGGTTACCAGAGATGAGATACTCGAAATGGCAGGGAACTATCCTTTGAGGGATATGCTGGAACATTATTCCATTGACACATGCAATGCTTTTTCGGGTTATACCGTATATGTTGATAATCTGGAGAAGATATATACGCAAAAGAATGTGGAGGACATGAAGGCGTATTTCAAAGTGCGTCTGGCTTTGGAATCGATCCTGTATCTCGATGGAGGAGCGTACCGGTGCTTTCTCGAGTCCAAAATTGACCGTACAAATCCCTTTGCTGAACTTGCTACCAAAGATCCGGACTATTCATTTTTCTATCTGATACAACAGTCATCATTGACTGCTGCAATGGATCAGGCTTATCTGGACTATTATTTTAATCAGGAAACCTATGATGAGATTGAGAGAGTTCTCAATGAGATCAGAGAACAATACCGTATCCTTATCAATGCCAATGAGAATCTTTCTGATGAGAGCAAGACGGCTGTTTTGGATAAGCTCGACAAAATGAGATTCAATATCATCAGACCTTCCAACATGGCTGATTTTTCGGGTGTTGAGTTCAAGTCCAAGGCAGATGGCGGAACATATCTTGATGCGATGTGCATATTGAGCCGGATCAAATATGAGCATATAGGTGATATGGTTCAGATGAAGACCGGCAAGTCTTATTGGGATATCTACGACGGCAAACTGTCGACCACCAGTACCAATTCGAATTATTACAGAGGGGAGAATACAATATACATTCAGATGGGTGTCCTTGGAGCTCCGATCTATTCTCCTGATGATCCGGTCGAGGTTAAGCTTGCCACATACGGAACAGTACTGGGACATGAGATGTCACATGCATTTGACAGCAATAACATTTCCATGGATGCGGATTACTTGCCCACCACAGTGATAACGGAGCAGGAATTGTCTAAATGGTCTGATGCGGAGAATACGATAATAAATCACCTGTCCACATTTGAAGCTTTTGAGGGATCAGGCAAGTACGATGCGTCATCCGGCGTATCAGGTGAGGTGATCGCTGATATTGAAGGTGTAAAGGTCTGTCTGATGATCGCTGAAGATTATGAGGATTTTGATTATGATCTGTTCTTCAGAAGTTATGCGATGCATTGGAGATCGATGAACTCCAAACAGGAGCAGATGGATGCGATAAAGAACGATCATCATCCTCTTATGTACCTGAGGGTTAATTATACTTTGATGCAGTTCGAAGAGTTTGACGCGGCTTACGGCATCAAGCCCGGTGACGGCATGTATCTGCCTCCGGAACAGCGTGTGTTTGTATGGTGAGGTGCTGATATGACCGGATTGATAAAAGAAGAACTGTTAAGCGTGATCAAAAAGAAGAGATTCATCATACTGACGGCTGCCGCCTTTATCGGAGCCGTTGTCACGGCAGTGTTAACAAAGAACAAATACTGGAATGACCTGACGTATTTCCTTGCGTTGCAGAACTACATATCGACCGTGTTCACGCCTCTTGCGGGATTTAGTCTGATCCTTAGTGTTTACCGGAAAAAATACACAAGGAGTTCCATTCTGCAGACAGAGGAACATGGTACGGGAAGAGCAGCCGGCGTCATGAGCAGATTCATATCGGGTTCCGTCATCCTTATAGCGTGTTATGCCGTTATGGTGCTGCTGGTATTACTTATGGGGCTGGTTCTCGGTGCGCATACCACTGCAGAGCAGGCCGGAGCATTTGCTGCAAGACTTGTGACTGATTGCGCGGCTTCGATCGCCATGTATTCAATCTCGCTGTTCTGGCTCTATCTTTTCGCTTTTCCGGTTGTGCCGGTACTGTTACAGGGAGTCCTGATGATCGGCATTCCGTATATTGCCGGCAGTTATAATCTTTATGACGTCTATATATACCGGATCGGGGGATTTATTGTACCGAAGCTGACGGGTGACATTGCGTATGCTGATCTCGTCCTCGCAAATCCCCGGCTTGCTGACGCAGGGATTTTCCTGCTTCAGATAACGGTGCCGCTGCTGTTTGCGATGCTCGTGTTCAGGCTTAAAAAGCTGAAGCCTGACAAAGAACCGGAAGTTCAGCCTTCTTGATCCCGGCTCGTATTCCTCATATGTTTTCCGATGATTAACTCAATAATAAAGTAATAATCACGCCTTAATGCGAAGATATTAATATCTGAGATTGTTTGTTGACGAAGCAGATGGTAATGGAGACAGCTTAACGGAGGTCAGGATGAAGAAGAAAGTAGCTGTGTTTACTAATGGCTGGAATGATGATTATCTGGACTTCGCGCTGGAAGGCATAAGAAGGCGCGCTGCCGAGGATAACATCGACGTGTTCATTTTCCTTGACTATACGTCCTATGACAAAACGGAGGATGAGATAACCGGGGAACTGAATATCCTTAACCTTCCGCAGCTTGACAGATTCGACGGAGTTCTGCTTCTCGGCAACACGCTGAACAATGCCGGCGAGAATATGATATTGAAGGAGAAGATCCTTAAGGCCGGAGTTCCCGCAATATGCCTTGAATTTGATCTTGAGGGGATAAACTGCATCAGGACCGAGAACACCAACGGCATGAAGGAGCTTGTGGAGCACCTGATAACCGTTCACGGCGTCAAAGACGTTTTCTGGATCAGCGGCCCTGAGGATAATGAAGATAATAACGTCAGATATGAGACACTGGTCAGGACCATGGAAGAACACGGTCTTACGGTTGATCCGGAGAGATCTTTCAACGGATACTGGAGCTATGCAATAGTTGAGGATCAGTTCCCGGCTGTGGTCTCGGGTCTGACGGAGCTTCCCGATGCTTTTATGTGCGCTAATGACAATATGGCCCTGGCGGTCTGCGTTGTCCTTGAGAAGGCCGGGATAAACGTCCCGGGAGACGTAATCGTTACCGGTTACGATAACCTTATGAGCGGCAATCATTTCTCTCCCGCTCTGACATCGGTGGACCGCGGATGGGATGAGAGAAGCTATCAGGCAATGGACAGTCTTGCCGGCCTGATGAACGGGGCCCCCGACTTCGGTGATATGATCTATGATTCGAAGTTCGATCTCGGCGAGAGCTGCGGATGTTCTCTTGGAGCGGATGGAATAAGAATACAGCAGGAAGCAAGAAAGAGAGCGTTCCTCATTCCGGTTGAAAGAACCATATTTGACTGGCATCTGATACAGCTTGACGATGCGGTCGCCCATGTAAGATCTGCACAGGACATCCACCTGGCATATAAAGAGATGTGGGAAAAGAACCATGACTATGAAGGCGGAGAGTTCTATGTCTGCCTTGACATGGACTTTGTTGATTCAATGGAAGATGAGGCCTGCTGCAAGTCTTCAGGTTACAGTGATGAGATTGATGTCATTTATGGAATGAAGGACGGCGTTACGGTTCCGAGACATAATATTCAGTTGTCCGACCTGGTCCCGTATTATGACGGGGATTCTGCTGAGACATCCGTATACGTCATAGTGCCTCTTCACATGGGAGCGGATAGTTACGGGTATTTCGTATGCAGGAACAATCAGAAGATCATCAAGGATTTCTATCTCAATTCCCTGATCAGACATGTGGCATACGGACTTGAGAGGGCACATCAGAATATAAGGCTTGAAAGTCTTAACAAGGTGCTTGCCGACATCTCTGTAAGGGACGAGCTTACCGGTCTATATAACAGAATGGGATATGAGAAGATCGTCATCCCTTATCTGGATGAACTCCGCAGGTCAAAAAAACGGTCAGTCATCATGGTTGCAGATATCAACAAGATGAAGGAGATAAATGACAAACACGGGCATCTCAGAGGCGACATGGCGATCAAGACCGTTGCAAACGTGATCAAGAGTACCGTTCCGTTCAGCTGGAAAGCCGTCAGGTACGGCGGTGATGAATATGTAATTATCGGTGATTACGATGTTTCCGGTGATGTAAATGACATAAAGAATGAGATAATAGAGAAGTCAAGGCAGGTTTCTGAAGACCTGAACATGCCTTTCAGGTTAAGTGTCAGTGTAGTATACGTGGTGGTCGATCCGGAAAATGACCTTGAGAATGAGGAATACTTCCGTATGGCGGATGAAGCGATGTATGAGATGAAGAGGGAAGCGCACAAAAATGATATTGACCAATGATGAACTGAAGAAGATATATTTCGGGGCATACGAATTCGAAGAGACCGCTGACGGTTACCTGAAGGCCAACCAGTATTCGGCTGAGCAGATGGATTATTTCCGGTCAGCCCTTGAGATGTGGTATGAGAGATGTGACGCCTCGACCGCCAAGACACTGGAATTCACCACTGACGCGACTGAAGTGTCTTTCGAATACAGGATGACATGGAAATGCTCGGAGGATTCCGTGGAGATCTATGTTGACGGCCTTGCACATCAGATCGTCTATGTCAAAGACATGAAGAAAGAAGGCAGCATAAGGTTCTCCCTGCCTGAAGGAACTCACAAAGTCGTTATCTACCTTGCCATAGATGCCACCCTGCTCATAAGAAACTTCTCGATAGATTCGGATTATCAGATACCCGTAAAGAATACAAAAGTCCTTTGGCTCGGAGATTCGATAACCCAGGGATACGGTCCGCTGCGTTCTTCCGAATCCTATGTAAGCATCGCAAACCGTTATCTTGAATATGACATCCTCAATCAGGGAATTGGCGGATATATCTATGACAAAAAATCACTGATGAAGATGCCTGGCTACACTCCCGACAAGATCATTGTCGCGCTCGGTACGAATCAGTACGGGGCGGAGACAATGACTGATGTCGAGGAATACTATGAGACACTTGAAGAAATATACGGTCAGGATATCCCGGTCCTCTGCATATCACCTATCTGGAGAGGCGACAATATTGATGCGCTGCCTGTTTTCTACAGATACTGCGAAAACATCAAAGCCATAGCGGGCAGTTATCCGAACATTAAAGTAATCGACGGGCTGACTCTCGTACCGCACCTTGAAGAGTATTACCTTGATAACCTCCATCCGAACTGTGTCGGAACGGAAACGTATGCGTCGAACCTGATCAGGGAAATCAAACGCATAGGATTTTGATAGAATAGATTTGATCTGAGATGTAATATGCAGAAAGGAACCCCAGTGGTTTTTCAGAAATTTGTTGATTCTTTATTCTCACCGGCCTGTATCGTGTCTGTCGAAAAAAAGGATGACGGCGGATACGGTGATATGCGTATTGTTGCCGGCAACACGAAATATAAAGATATCATTGCCGCGCGGGTGATGCCTGACGACGGCTCAGGTCAGTCCGGAAAGACTTATACGTTCGTTCCGGATATGCTATACACTTACTATTTCCCGCAGAACACGAATTTTGAGGATGTATGTTACCGTGCTGCCATAGAGAAAAAAGAGATACACACCTATGCGCATATCCATAACGTAGATGTCTGGTTTGACATCTATGTCATGCCTTTGGATTACGAAGAAGAAAACTTATCCTATTGTTCCTATATTGCCATTCCGAATTCCGCTGCGGATTCACTGCTTGATACGATCAATACTTCACAGACCGCAAATGACGTTCTCAAGACCTGCATAAAGCTCCATAAAGCCAACAATCTTCAGGAAGCCATGGAAAGCGTCATATCCGAGATCCGTCTTATCTGCAAGGCGGAAGGATGCACCGTGCTCCTGCTGAACAATGATGAAGAGGAATACTCCATCCTTGCTACAAATTATGTTCCGAACAGCACGATCAAGCGTGTTACCGAGTTTGAGGGATATTACAATGTCGCCAGATCATGGATAGACATGATAGGCGATGAAGGGGATTGCATCATCATCAGGAATGATGAGGAGATGGAACACATCGGAAAGATCAATCACCCCTGGTATGTGACACTGATCGAGGCGGGTGTTAAGAGTGTTGTTCTGTTCCCGCTCCGCCAGGGCAATGAATTGCTCGGATTTATATGGGCGGTCAATTTCGATACCGAGAACACGACACGGATCAAGGAGACACTCCAGCTTACGACGTTCTTCCTTTCATCCCACATCGCGCGCTACAAAGTCATTAAACGCCTTGAGCATATGAGTTACTACGACGCGCTGACCGGTCTGCCGAACAGCTTTTCCGGAACCGAGTACATTTCCGGTCTTATCAGCCGAAAAGAGAAGTTTACCGTAGTCTCGATCGATCTCAATAATTTCAAGAGCGTTAATGACACCTTGGGATTTGAAGCCGGAAACAGTGTTCTTACCGCTGTGACCGAACGGTGGAAAGCCGTTGCCGTAAGGGAAGACGCGGGACATGAGGAATACCTTGCCCGCGTAAGCGGTGATGAATTCATAATCGTTATCAGCGGTTATCAGACTGAAGAAGAGGTCAGATCCTTGATAATGTGTTACGTTGATGCCCTTGGCGGCAACGTGACCGTTGACGGTTATGACCTTTATGTCTCCGCTAGCTTCGGCTATGCGGAATACCCGACGGATGCAGACGGTCTGGATCCTCTCATATCCTGCGCGAATGCGGCAATGAACGAAATAAAGAAGGTCAACAGCAGTGAACATGTTCTCAGATATACTTCAGATCTGTTCAGAGACGAGCATATACTTGAGATCGAGAAGATTATAAGAACTGCGCTTGAGAATGACACGTTCTATTTCAATCTGCAGCCACAGTACGATATAAAGCACAGACTGCGCGGTTTTGAGGCTCTCGCACGCATGAAGGACAGCGACGGCAACGTGATAAGTCCGGCTGAGTTCATCCCGGTTGCCGAGAAGGTCGGCCTTATCGACAGGGTCGACGGCATGGTCTTCAGGAAAGCTTCACTGTTCTTCGGTGAACTCCTCCGCAAAACCGGTGCGGAACTGACACTCAGCATCAATGCTTCGGTCCGTCACCTGATGAAGAGCGACTTCCTTGATGAGATAAAGGGACTTCTCGATGACAGCGGCATTCCCGCAGGACAGCTTGAGGTGGAGATCACGGAATCCATCATGATCGAGTCTTTTGACAAGGCCCTTAACTGCATTGATGAATTAAGGCGCATGGGCATTCAGATCGCGATCGACGATTTCGGTACGGGTTATTCATCGCTCAGCTATCTCCACAGATTCCCGGCCAATCTCCTTAAGATCGATAAATCCTTTATCGATAAGATGAATACGAGTGATTCATCCAGGGAGTATGTTGCCGCGATAATCTCGATCGGGCACGTCATGGGATTCGACGTCATTTCGGAAGGTGTCGAGGATATCGAGCAGCTTGAGACACTTAAGAGCATAAACTGTAATTATATCCAGGGATACATCTGGGGACGCCCGTTGTCCGCAGAGGATGCAGAGAAACTCGTAACAGATTCCATCAATTCACCGGAAAAGGGATAATAATGTCAAAGATACTTTTTATTGCCGATCTTCACGGCAACATGCCTGCAACGCTCGCGCTCGAGAAAGAACTGGACAGGATCTGTCCTGATGACATCTGGTTTCTGGGCGATGCAGTAGGGAAAGGCCCCGAGAGTGATAAGACTCTGGATTGGGTCAGGGCCAACTGCAGGCATTTTATAAAGGGAAACTGGGATGACGGATGTGTCTGGGCCTCCAAACCCGACTGCACGGATCCCGGACCGAATGCTTTCTACTGCGGACAATTGGGTCAGGAGCGTCTTGACTGGCTTGAATCACTTCCTCTGGAAGACGAGGTGCTGATCAGCGGTATCAGTTTCAGGCTGTTCCATGGAAGACCCGTTGATGATAATTATCATTCTTATCTTTCGATGGATGAACTTAAGCCCGGATTCACGGATACCCAAGGAAAAACACACGGCGGCTTTATCAGTGCAGACTGTCACATGCCGTATATACGTTCCACTGATCTCGGATATGCGATAAATACCGGAAGCATCGGCAATTCTCTCGGTGTTCCGCGCTGCCACGCTCTCCTGATCGAAGGAATTCCCGGTTCTGAGGAATTATCGCCTGTCAGCATGAACATCCTGAGCATACCCTATGACAATGAGCTTGCAGCCAGGATCGCTGATGCGTACCCACTGCCAAACCGTGAAGCCTACAAAACAGAGGTGCTTACCGGAGTCTATTCGAGATAAGGATATCCGTAAGCTCATCATCGGTGAAGACTTCGATGTCTGCTCTTCTTTCCGGTTCCGGAAGACCTCTTCTGTTGAGCCATACGGAATGCCAGCCCGCATCAAGGGCCGCCGTTATGTCTTTATCGTAATTGTCGCCTATCATCCAGAGCTCATCCGGCTTCAGGCCTAACTGCTCCTCTATCATCCTGCACAGTCTAACATCGGGTTTGGAGAAATCAGTGTCACCGGTGACTATGATGTTTGCACGGTCGAACCATTTGTCCAGTCCGAGCATGTCGACCTTGTGCCACTGGTGCTTTGATTCACCTGCGGTGAGTATTGCGAGCCTGGTGTACGGATCAGAAGCAAACGCGTCAAGTGCCTTCTTCATATTTTCGCTCAGGAACATATGACTCTGAAGCTCAAGGTAAACGTCAGCGGCAATGCACCCGTCACCGTGTTTAAAGGGGAGCCCCATGATCCTGAAAGTCTCTTCATAACGCCAGCCGTTGGTCTCTCTTGTCGTTACTTCACCGGATTCCAGTCCGGCCATGTTGACGTCACTCTTCTCGTAGAAGATCCTTATGAACTCACGCCAGTCATCTATCCTGACGCCAAGCACGTCCTCAGCTGCTTTTACGAGCAGATCCTGTCTGCAGTACAGTGTGTCATCGATGTCGAAAACGATCCCTCTCATTGTGCCTCCGGATAACAGTCTTAAAAACCAATGTATTATATAAACTATTGTCGTGTTTATAAAGACGGGTTCGTAAGATAATATGCTATACGGGGAAAGGCTTTTTAATCATTTCCTGAAAATTACCTGTTTGGTCGATTTTTGGAAAGCATTTTGGTAATAATGCTACATTTTACTAAAATCTTTTCCTGAATCAGGTAATTTAGAAAAACTTTAGGAAACAGATGATCTGCGCGCTCATTGATTATTATTTTGCACCGCGAAAACAAGATGATCCGCGCAATTATTGAGTCTTATCTGCGCCTCGAAAACAGCGTGTTTACAGGCTTTTTACGGCCTCAATGCCGGTGCCTCTGATTTCACTCAAATATTCATTTGACTATTTTTGACTTTAAGAGTATATTGTTGTTGGCACTCGAAGGGATAGAGTGCTAATCGGAGAAGGGAGAGACCAAAAGATGCAGTTGGACAACCGTAAAAAAGAAGTCTTGCACGCCATTGTTGACGACTATGTATCCACAAACGAGCCTGTCGGTTCGAAGTCTTTGATCGAGCGTCACAATTTCCAGGTCAGCTCCGCAACGCTCCGTAATGACATGGCGGAACTCGAGCACATGGGTCTCATCGAGAAGCCCCATACATCGGCCGGCCGTATCCCTTCGGACAAAGGTTACCGTGAATACGTAAATTCACTCATGACCATTGAGGAACTGTCGCCCAGGGAGCAGCTCGAGATCGAGAAGAGGATAGATTCCAGCGTTGATGAGGTAACTGATCTCATAAAGAACGCCACGCATACGCTTTCTGAGGCTACGGGCTTCGTATCGCTCGCGATGAGTCCGAGGCTCAGGAAGAGTTTTCTCAAGCAGCTCAAGATCCTGATGATCGAGCCCGGTAAGGCGCTCGTGATCATGGTTCTTTCCGCAGGCGTCGTCAAGGACAAGGTCGTAAGGATCCCTAATTTCATCAGTGATGAGCAGATCATGAAGATATCCGGTGCCATCGAGAAGAATCTCACCGGCAAGCCGCTGGATGAGATAACGCTGGTAACGGTTGAGACTGCAGGCAAGGGAACGGAAGTACCCGAGCCGCTCCTCAAGCAGGTACTGTATGAAGCTTATGCGGCCATCAAGCAGGCCGATGAGCTCAATATCTATCTTGAAGGTGAGCACAGGATCCTGGAGCTTCCTGACTTCAGTTCTCTCGGACGTGCAAGGGATCTTCTCGGAACGCTTTCCGATTCCGGAATGGTGGCAGGCTATGTCAACGAGATGGAGAACTCCAGAGATCACAGCACGGATGATTCCTTCATGATCAGGATCGGTCAGGAGATCGCCCTCGAAGGTCTTGATGACTGCAGCTTCATTACCGCGACATACAATCTTACTGATTCCGTCTCGGGCAACATCGGAGTAATAGGACCGAAGAGAATGCTCTATTCGAAGGTAATATCGCAGATCGACTTTGTTAAGAAGAAGCTCAACAAAGAGATGCAAAGATTTACCTGACACATTAAATGCAGAATAAACAAAAGGGAAAGGATGATAAAAATGGCAGATGAAGAGTTATTTTTCGGGGCTGACGACGAACCTGTAAAGGATGACGCCGGTAACAGCTCCGTGGAAGACGCCGCAGCTTCCGATAAGGCTTCCGCGGAAGGCACTGCAGCTGATACTGCAAAAGAGGAGACCAAAGAAGAGACAAAAGCAGAGGTTGCTGAAGAGGCAGGATCCGACAGTGCCGCAAGTGAGCTCGAAGCCAGATACATGAGCCTCTATGCCGAGTATGACAACTACAGGAGACGTACACAGAAGGAGAAGGATAACCTCTACGCTGACGCGATCGCCACTGTAACAAAGGAGTTCCTGACGCTTATCGATAATCTCGACAGGGCGGTCGACGGAGCAAAGAAGTCTGATGAGACTTCGCTTGACAAAGTCATTCAGGGAATGGAACTCGTCGGAAGACAGGCTCAGGACACCCTCACTAAGATCGGTGTCGAAGAGATACCCGCGGAGCGCGGAACAAAGTTCGATCCTAATCTGCATGACGCCATGATGCACGTTGATGATGACGATCTTGGCGAGCAGGAGATAGCGATGGTATTCGCCAAGGGATATAAGTACAAGGACAGGGTAATAAGACATGCCCAGGTCCAGGTGGCTAACTAAGTAAAAAACAAATTGAAAATAAAGGAGACAGAAAATGGATAACTTAAGATCAAGTTTGGTGCCTACAGTAATCGAGACCACAGGTCGCGGTGAGCGCGCCTATGACATTTATTCCAGACTTCTCAAGGAGAGGATCGTAATCCTTTCAGAAGAGGTCAACGCGGTAACTGCAAGCCTTATCACGGCTCAGCTCCTCTTCCTTGAGGCAGAGGATCCAGATAAGGACATTCAGTTCTACATCAACAGCCCCGGAGGATCCGTATCCGACGGCCTCATGATCTACGACACGATGCGTCTGATCAAGCCTGACATCCAGACGATCTGCATGGGTATGGCAGCATCAATGGGTTCAGTGCTCCTTTCGGCAGGAACAAAGGGCAAGAGATGCATCCTTCCTAATGCGGAAGTCATGATCCACCAGCCTCTTGGCGGCGCTCAGGGTCAGGCAACGGAGATCCTCATCGCAGCAGATCACATCAAGGACACGAGAGTAAGACTCAACCAGATCCTCGCAGACAACTGCGGCAAGGACCTTGAGACCCTCATGAAGGATACTGACAGAGATCACTGGATGACGGCAAAGGAAGCCCTTGAATACGGTATCGTCGACAAGATCCTTGAGAGTAAGAAAGCATAATTAAGAGATAGATAAATTTGTTGGTCCGTAAAGGACCGGGAGGAAAATAAAATGGCAAAAGTAATTGGTATTGACCTTGGTACAACAAACTCATGTGTTGCAGTTATGGAAGGTTCGGAGACAGTAGTCATCCCGAATCCGGAAGGCAACAGAACAACACCTTCAGTTGTAGGTTTCACTAAGACAGGCGAGCGTCTCATCGGACAGGTCGCTAAGAGACAGGCAGTAACAAATCCTGACCGTACTATCCAGTCCATCAAGAGAGAGATGGGTTCCGACTATAAGGTATCCATCGACGACAAGCAGTACACACCTCAGGAGATCTCCGCAATGATCCTCAGCAAGCTCAAGAGCGATGCAGAGGCTTATCTCGGAACAACTGTTACACAGGCTGTTATCACGGTTCCCGCATACTTCACTGACTCACAGCGTCAGGCTACAAAGGACGCAGGCCGTATCGCAGGCCTTGAGGTTTTGAGAATCATCAACGAGCCTACGGCAGCATCACTTGCTTACGGTCTTGATAAGGAATCCGACCAGAAGATCCTCGTATTCGACCTGGGCGGCGGTACGTTCGATGTATCCGTACTCGACATCGCAGACGGAGTTTTCGAGGTTCTCGCAACGGCAGGTAACAACAGACTCGGCGGTGACGACTTCGATAACAAGATCGTCGACTACCTCGTAGAGTCATTCAAGACATCTGATGGCGTTGATCTGAGATCTGACCGTATGGCCATGCAGAGACTCAGAGAAGCTGCAGAGAAGGCTAAGATCGAGCTCTCCGGCGTTACTTCTTCCAACATCAACCTTCCTTACATCACGGCTGATGCAACAGGTCCTAAGCACATGGACATCACTCTCACGAGAGCAAAGTTCGATGAGCTTACCGCTGACCTCGTTCAGAAGACGATGGATCCTGTCAAGCGCGCCATGAGCGATGCTTCAGTATCTCCTTCTGACATCGACAAGATCCTCCTCGTAGGCGGTTCTACAAGAATCCCTGCAGTTCAGGATGCAGTTAAGAATTATTTCGGCAAGGAGCCTTTCAAGGGCATCAACCCTGACGAGTGCGTTGCAATCGGTGCGGCCATCCAGGCAGCAGTTCTCACGGGCGACGTCAAGGGCCTCCTTCTCCTCGACGTTACACCTCTTTCACTCGGTATCGAGACAATGGGCGGCGTATGCACAAAGATGATCGAGCGCAACACGACGATCCCTACAAAGAAGAGCCAGGTATTCTCAACGGCTGCTGACGGCCAGACACAGGTTGAGGTTCACGTACTCCAGGGCGAGCGTGAGATGGCTGCATACAACAAGACACTGGGCAACTTCATCCTTGACGGTATCGCACCCGCACCCCGCGGCGTTCCTCAGATCGAAGTTACATTCGATATCGATGCCAACGGTATCGTTAACGTAAGCGCTAAGGATAAGGGAACAGGCCGTGAGCAGAAGATCACAATCCAGTCTTCTTCCAACATGAGCGAGGAAGACATCCAGAAGGCCGTTAAGGAAGCTGAGATGCACGCAGCTGAGGATAAGGCCAACAAGGAGAAGGTCGAAGTCAAGAACCAGGCTGAGACTGCAGTATATCAGGCTGAGAAGACCATGAAGGATGCAGGCGACAAGATCTCTGACAGCGACAAGGCTCCGGTAAACGACTGCATCACAAAGCTCAAGGATGCCATTTCCAAGGATGACACCGAGGCTATGAAGACCGGTACTGAAGATCTCCAGCAGGCTCTCATGAAGCTCGGCGAGAAGATCTATCAGGCAGCAGGCGGCGCACAGGGCGCTGCAGGCCCGCAGGGTCAGCCTTCACCTGAGGATTACGCAGGATACGGCAATGAGTCTGCAGGTCCCGACAACGGCGGTTCCGGAGACGGATTCAAGAGCGCCGGCGGCGACTTCTAATTCAAAAAATATCTGATACAATAGTCCGGCACGTCTGATCTGATGTGCCGGATGAATGTATGTAAGGCTTCTTTGCGGAGCGCGAAAATAAGATCGGAGGGGTTCCTCTTTGGCAAGAGATTATTATGAGGTTTTGGGAGTCACCAAAGGTGCTTCCGATGATGAGATAAAGAAGGCTTTCAGACAGCAGGCCAAGAAATATCATCCGGACCTTCATCCGGGCGATAAGGAGGCTGAGGCTAAGTTCAAGGAAGTCAACGAAGCATATTCGATCCTGTCTGACCCTGATAAGAAAGCTAAATACGACAGATTCGGTCATGCGGGCGTTGATCCGAACGGATTCGGCGGCGGTGGCGGCGGAGCCTACAGCAGTGATTATGTCGACTTCGGCGATATCTTCAGCTCATTCTTCGGCGGCGGCTTCGGAGGAAGCTCCAGAAGACGTACAGGCCCCCAGAAAGGCGCTGACCTTAAGTATCACATGGCTCTTGAGTTCATGGAGGCAGCCTTCGGATGCAACAAGTCTTTCCAGATAACCAAGGAGGATATCTGCAAGTCCTGTAACGGTTCGGGCGCACAGCCGGGAACGACGCCGGAGACGTGTCCTACGTGCCGCGGTGCCGGAAGAGTCCAGCAGCAGACACAGACACTTTTCGGCATGACGATGGTAACCAAATCCTGTCCCACATGTAACGGCAGGGGAACGGTGATAAAGACTCCCTGCACGCAGTGCAAGGGCAGAGGAAGACTCAAGACCATCAAGAACCTGTCGGTAGTAATTCCCGCCGGTGTTGACACGGGCGACATGCTCCCTGTAAGAGGCGAGGGCGAGCCCGGCACTAACGGCGGTCCCTACGGTGATCTCTATATCGAATTCAAGGTGAAGAAGCACGATGTTTTCGAGCGCAACGGGATCAATACATCCTGCAGTGTGCCCATAACGTTTGCCCAGGCAGCTCTGGGCGGCGAGATCGAGGTCCCGACCATTTACGGCAAGGAGAAGTACACTCTTAAGGAAGGTACCCAGCCGGGTGACACGATCACATTGAGAAGCGTGGGCATTCCGAACAAGAACAACCCGAAGATGAAGGGTGACCATGTCGTTAAGTTCGTTCTCGAAGTCCCGACCGGACTTTCACGCGAGCAGAAACAGCTGATCAAGCAGTTCAATGACACGCTCACAGACCGCAACTATGCGAAGAGAAGCCAGTTTATTCAGAAGATAAAGAATCTTTTCAAGTAATACAAGACAATGAACCTGCGCGGGAATTCTGTATCTGAGTTCCCGCGTTTTTATTCCTACGGCCGTTAAATGCGGTATTTCCTGCGGGGCCGGGCAGCAAAGAGAGGACAAGACTATGAGATGGGCAGAGATAACGATCAAGACCACAGAAGAAGCTTCCGAAGCGATCTGCGAGATGCTCGCACAGGTGGGTGCTGACGGAATAGCATCACAGGATCCTCAGGAATTCAGGAACACCATTGACAATGACCCTCTGAGCTACTGCGATGACGGCACGATCGAGAGTTACGGGCAGGATGTCGTTATCAAGGCATATTTCGCAGAGACCGATGACGGCGTGATCCGCATGGGTGCCAAGAGCGAGGAGTTTGCAAATCCCGACGGCGTGGGCATGATATACGGTTCGATCACCGACAAGGAGCTTCCCACTGCAGAGGCGATGGACTTTATCAAGGATAGGCTTGCCGAGATAGGGGAATTCCTTGATGTGGGCACCGGTTTTGAAGGGTTCCGTTACGTTGACGATGAGGACTGGGCGAACAACTGGAAGAAATACTATGAGGAGTTCAAGCTCTCCGACAGGATAGTCATCTGTCCCTCGTGGATAGAGGAAGGTGACGCAGAGCTCGAGAAGGATGCGGTTAAGATCATTCTTGACCCGGGTTCCGCGTTCGGTACGGGGACTCATGAGACGACCGCCATGTGCGCGGAGATCCTTGACCGCGTAATAAAACCCGATACGTCCGTTTTGGATCTTGGTACGGGTTCAGGTATCCTCGCTATCATCGCGAGCAAACTGGGCGCAAAGAGCGTTGATGCCGTCGATATCGATTCCATGGCCGTCAAGGTTGCAGAAGAGAACTGTGCGATCAACGGCTGCACCAATGTCGAATGCTACACGGGCGAGCTCAAGAGCGTAGAGAATGCGCCTTATGATCTTATAGTCGCCAACATCATTGCTGACGTTATCGCGGAGATAGCATGCGACATTCCCGCAGACCTCGCCGATGACGGCATTTTCGTGTGCTCCGGCATCATCAGCAACAAGAAGGAACATGTCATTGAGGCTCTGAAGGCCGCAGGGATGGAAATCATTGCCGAACAGTCCAAAAATGACTGGATGGCGTATATAGCTAAACGCGCATAACAATTCGCTTGCATAGGGCATCCGCGTTCACTTCGTTCGCTTGTGCAGAAATGCAAGCTCATTATTATGTGCGTTTCCGGTTTGCAATCTCATTTCCTGAAAATTACCTGAATTGCTTGTTTTTGGAAAGATTTTGGTGATTTTCCGTGTTTTTACCAAAATCATTTCCAGGATCCGGCCATTCAAAAAAAATTGTGGAAATGTGTGATCAGTGCGCTTTGTAATAGATATCCTGCTGAAAAATCGAAAAAACAGGGCTGGTCTGAGCAGCCGGAAAAGAGGTTTAGCATAAATACCTGATTTCTTCCGCACAGCCAAGGTTGTTTTTTGCACCCTTTAATATTAAAATACGCGTGTTTATTTTTAGAGTGGGAGAATTGCGATGAGATACGCGGCACAGAAGGGTACGAAGGACATACTTCCTTCAGAGATACATAATTGGCAGTTTGCGGAGAAGACTTTCTCTGATGTTTGCCATTCCTTCGGCTATGAGGAGATAAGGATCCCGACTTTTGAGCAGACGGACCTGTTCGCAAGAGGTGTGGGAGATACCACTGACGTTGTAACCAAAGAGATGTACACCTTTGAGGACAAGGGTGGAAGGAGCATCACTTTAAGACCTGAGGGCACGGCAGGTGTCGTCAGGAGCTATATCGAGAACGGAATGACGAGTCTGCCTCTTCCGGTAAGGATGTTCTACAACATCACGGCTTTCCGTTATGAGAAGATGCAGAAGGGCAGATACCGCGAGTTCCACCAGTTCGGACTTGAGGCTTTCGGCGCAAAGGGACCGGATATCGATGCTGAGATCATCTCCGTTGTTGATGTCTTCTTCAGGAAGATGGGTCTTAAGAACATCGGACTGCACATCAATTCGATCGGATGCCCCGTATGCCGCAATGCGTATAACACACTGCTCAAGGATTACTTCAGACCTCACGTGAGCACAATGTGTGAGGACTGTCAGGCAAGATTCGAGAAGAATCCTTTGCGCATGATCGACTGCAAGGTCGACGGCGGCAAGGATATCGTTAAGAATGCGCCGAGGCTCATCGATCACCTCTGCGACGAGTGCAGGGAGCATTTCGAGGGCCTTAAGGCGAGACTTGACGGCATTGGCATTTCTTACACAATCGACCCGAATATCGTCAGAGGTTTGGATTATTATACGAGAACCGTTTTCGAGTTCGTTTCGGAGAATGTCGGAACGCAGGGCACGATCTGCGGCGGCGGAAGATACGACGGACTCGTCGGACTCATGGAAGGCCCCGAGACTCCCGGCATCGGATTTGCAATGGGCGTCGAGAGACTCCTGCTGGAAGCCGAGGCTCAGGGCGTGCTCAAAGAGAAGCCTTCCTATGTCAGGATCTACATCGCTTCGATGTCGGAGAACGCGAAGATAGAGGCACTCAAGCTCTGCTACGCGTTAAGGAATGAGGGCATCGGATGCGAGACCGACATGGCCGGCAGATCCTTCAAGGCCCAGATGAAGTATGCGGGCAAGCAGGGAATACCTTTCCTTGCCGTCATCGGCGACGATGAGCTCACTAACGGCGAAGTAAAGGTCAAGAACATGGGCGACGGGTCCGAGACCCCTGTAAAGCTTGATGAATTAGTTAAATATTGTGCGGAAAACATCCGCTAAAAGGAGATAGAAATGGCAGATACGATCAACGGACTTAAGAGAACCAACATGTGCGGCGAGCTTACCGAGGCTGATATCGGCAAGAGCGTTACCCTTATGGGCTGGTGCCACAAGAACAGGGACCTGGGCGGTCTCACGTTCATCACATTGAGAGACAGGACAGGAGAGATCCAACTCGTTGCAGGCCCTGACAGTGCCGAAGCAGTTAGAGAAGCGGCAGTTAAGGTAAGATCCGAGTTTGTTCTTGCCGTTCAGGGCGAGGTTGCCCTCAGATCGGCACCGAATCCGAAAATGAAGACCGGAACGATCGAAGTCAATCTCACGGAACTGCGCATAGTTTCAGAGTCCCAGACTCCGCCGTTCTATATCGATGAGGACTGCGAGGCCAACGAGCAGTTAAGGCTCAAGTACAGATATCTTGACTTAAGACGTCCTGACATGCAGCGCAATATGATCCTCCGTCACAGGATCGCAAAGAGCGCAAGAGATTATTTCGATGAGAAGGGGTTCCTTGAGATCGAGACCCCGATGCTTGGCAAGAGCACGCCTGAGGGCGCAAGAGACTATCTCGTTCCTTCGAGAGTCAAGCAGGGTTCATTCTTTGCATTGCCTCAGAGCCCCCAGCTCTACAAGCAGCTCCTCATGCTCGCAGGCTACGACAGATACATGCAGATCGCAAAGTGCTTCAGAGACGAGGACCTGAGAGCTGACAGACAGCCCGAGTTCACGCAGATCGACCTCGAGATGAGCTTCGTTGACTGCGATGACGTTATGGATGTAACCGAGGGCTTCATCGTTAAGGTGTTCAAGGATACATTGGGAATAGACATTCCCACTCCGATCAGACGCATAACATGGCAGGAAGCACAGGAGCGTTACGGTTCCGACAAGCCTGACCTTAGATTCGGCCTGGAGCTCCAGGATATCTCTGACTGGGCAAAGACAATAGATTTCGTCGTTTTCAAGGGTGCGCTTGAAGCAGGCGGATTCGTTAAGGCAGTAGTAGTTCCCGGCGGAGCTTCCTTCTCACGCAAGGAGATCGATGCGCTGGGCGAAGTCGCAAAGCTTTACAAGGCAAAGGGAATGGCATGGGTAGTTCCTTCCGCGGAGCCCAGGGGATCTTTCCTCAAGTTCCTGCAGCCTGACGATATATCTGCTCTTGCAGCAAAGGTCGGTGCTTCGGCAGATGATCTTATCTGCATTGTTGCTGATAACTTCAAGACAGTATCTGGAAGCTTGGGTCAGGTAAGAATCGCTGCCGCAGAGAAGCTCGGCCTTATCAAGAAGGGCGATTTCAAGCTCTGCTGGGTTACGGAGTTCCCGATGTTCGAATGGTCGGACGAAGAGGGAAGGTTCATGGCCATGCACCATCCTTTCACATGCCCCATGTATGAGGATATCGACAGGCTCGAATCAGATCAGGGCTCGGTAAGATCAAGGGCTTACGACATCGTATTGAACGGCTGCGAACTGGGCGGCGGTTCCATAAGGATCCACGACAGGGAGCTTCAGATGCGTATCTTCAAGCTTTTGGGATTTACCGAAGAATCAGCCCAGGAACAGTTCGGATTCCTTTTGGATGCATTCCGTTACGGCGTCCCTCCGCACGGCGGACTCGCTATCGGACTCGACCGTATGGTAATGCTCCTTGGAGAGATGAATTCCATCAGGGACTGCATCGCATTCCCGAAGGTTCAGAATTCTTCCGATCTCATGACGGAAGCGCCCGCACCTGTAGCGGACAAGCAGCTCGACGAGCTTGCAATATCAATCAGGGAAATCGTGGATAATAGTGGAGAAGAATAATGTTGGAAGACGAGAATAAGCAGTTAGGGATAAACGGAGCTTCGGAAGAGGCTGACAAGGCAGAAGAAGCAGAGGTTCAGACACTCGGCAATATCATGGCTGAGGAGAAGAACGTTGCAGGCATTACGGCAGAGGTGAATACGGCAGCGGAGAGCTTTGCTGAGGAGAAACCTGCTGAGAGTACTCCCGCAGCTGAGACGGAGACTTCAGGTAAGAAGGCATCAAAAGGCTTTAAACTCGAGAAGGGCACTACCGCATATGAGATCTTTGACTGGGTCCGTACGATCTGCATAGGTGTTCTTGCCGGTATCTTCATAGTTGTCTTCCTGGTTCAGAAAGACAACGTTTACGGCGATTCCATGTCGCCTACGCTGAGTTCCGGTGATGCAGTTTTCGCGCAGAAGATATCCAATTATTTCAAGTCATACAAGAGAGGCGACATCGTCGTTCTTGACGGCCATGACATGGAAGGTTATACGAAGAAGGAATACCTTATCAAGAGAGTCATCGGACTTCCGGGAGAGTCAGTCAGGATCGCTGACGGCAATGTCTACATCAAGCCTGCAGACGCCGACGAGTACTATCTCCTCCAGGAGAATTATCTTCCTTCCGGAACGAAAACGATCATGATGCTCGCAGGTCTTGACAAGGGTTACGACGAGGTAACTCTCGGCGAAGACGAATATTATGTTCTTGGTGACAACAGACCGGTAAGTAACGATTCACGTTACCTCGGACCTTTTACCAGTGACCGGATCAAGGGAGTTGCCATAGTCAGAGTCTACCCTTTTAACGAGATGAAGGTGCTCTGAACAAAGGAATGGACTTAATGAGCGGCGACTATAGAAAATACATCCGGAATTTTTGCATTATCGCGCATATTGATCACGGAAAATCCACTCTGGCCGACCGTCTGATCGAGCATACCCACGTGCGCGAGAAACGTGAGATGACCGACCAGATCCTCGACAACATGGATATCGAGCGTGAGCGCGGCATAACCATCAAATCGCAGGCTGTAAGGCTTCCTTATACCGCGTCAGACGGGAATACGTATCTCTTCAACCTGATCGACACTCCCGGCCACGTTGACTTCAACTACGAGGTCTCAAGATCGCTTGCCGCATGTGACGGCGCGATCCTTGTAGTCGACAGTTCCCAGGGTGTTGAAGCCCAGACTCTCGCGAATGTTTATCTTGCAGTGGATGCCGATCTGGAGGTCCTTCCGGTAATCAACAAGATCGATCTTCCTTCAGCAAGACCTGAGGAGGTCCGCCAGGAGATAGAGGATGACATCGGTATCGATGCCTCATATGCGCCGCTTATTTCAGCAAAGAGCGATATCAATATAGAGGAGGTCCTCGAAAAGGTCGTTCAGTATCTGCCCGCTCCTGAAGGCGACGAGAACGCGTCTCTGAAGGCACTTGTTTTCGATTCCAAATATGATTCATACAAAGGCGTTATCGTAAGCGTCAGAGTTAAGGATGGCACGGTAAAGACCGGTGACCGCATAAAGATGATGCACTCCGGAAAAGAGTTCACGGTAACCGAACTCGGAATGTTCCATCCCGGTGAACTTGTTCCCACTGAAACGCTTAAAGCAGGCGAGGTAGGCTATATCTGCGCCTCCATAAAGAACGTCAGGGACACTGCGCCCGGTGACACCGTCACTCTGGCTGACGATCCCGCGGCAGAACCGCTCATCGGATACAAGGGTATCCAGCAGATGGTATTCTGCGGAATGTATCCTGTTGACGGCGCGAGATACGGCGATCTCAAAGACGCTCTTGAGAAACTGAGGCTCAACGATGCCGCGCTTTCCTTCGAAGCGGAGACTTCGGCCGCTCTCGGATTCGGCTTCAGATGCGGATTCCTCGGACTCCTTCACTACGAGGTTATCCAGGAGAGACTTGAGCGCGAGTTCAATCTCGATCTCATCAGTACCGCGCCTTCCGTTATCTACAAGATCTATCTTACTGACGGTTCAGTCATTGACTGTTCCAATCCGACGAACATGCCTGATCCCGCCAGTATCGATTATATGGAAGAGCCGATCGTTAAGGCCACGATAATGCTCCCCAAGGAATATGTCGGCAACATCATGGAACTCTGTCAGGAACGCCGCGGTGAATATACCGACATGAAGTATCTTGACGAGAAGCGTGTAATGCTTCATTACCTGATGCCGTTGAATGAGATAATCTATGACTTTTTCGATGCGCTCAAATCACGCACGAGAGGCTATGCATCATTGGATTATGAACCAGCCGGATATATGCGCTCCAAGCTCGTCAAGCTCGACATTTTGCTGAACGGCGATCCTGTCGACGCACTGTCGTTTATCGTACATGCGGACAAGGCATACGGCCGCGGCAGAAGGATGTGCGAGAAGCTCAAGGAGAACATTCCGAGGCAGCAGTTCGAGGTCCCGGTTCAGGCAGCCATCGGAGGCAAGATCATTGCCCGTGAGACCATAAAGGCATACCGCAAAGACGTTACTTCCAAGTGCTACGGCGGCGATATCTCGCGTAAGAAGAAGCTCCTTGAGAAGCAGAAGGAAGGTAAGAAGCGTATGAGACAGGTTGGTTCTGTCGAAGTTCCGCAGGAAGCCTTCATGAGTGTTCTGAAGCTCGATGACGAGTAATACTTCACCCAAAAATTTTTAAACCGTATTCACCGGCCCTTCCGCACAAGCGGGTATGCCCGCGCGGAGGACCTGAGCCGGGAATGCGTTTTTGATCTTACTGCAGCATCTTTCTGTCGAAGCCCTGTTTCTCGAAGTCGGTGGCATTTTCGTCGAGTCCTTCATCTTCGATCTCGGGCATTGCGGTCTTAAAGTCGAAGTTCTCCTTGTCGCCGTATTTCCAGCCTGATTCGAGAGAGACAAAGTCTTTTGTCGTCTCATAGGCCGTTATCGGGAATGAGGGATCGTAATATGCTTCGACGCCCTGTTCGGGAGCCAGCTCGTGACTGCTTGAACGGGATAGGATCTCAAGATCGTGCTTCTCTCTGCCGCGCAATACTTTGGGCAGGATCTCGGCGCATAAATAAGTAATTCCTCCAAGTGTTAGGAGAATGAGCGGCAGATCAAGCGGATGATTGAAGATGAACCTCGTGAATGAGGAGGATCTGCTGAAGCTTGCAATCACTCTGAGGATTCCCCAGGCAGCGACAGGCGCAAAATAAAGAAGCGCGCGTATGCTCGTGTTCCAGCTGACGGCTTCCATCCTTGCGCGTCTTCCTGTGCGCTCGATGGTCTCCCAGCCTTTTGCGTAAGGGAATTCGCCCGAGACCTTGCCTGTCTGGCCGTTAACTATGTACTGATAGTTCCTGCCGTCGTAATCAAGGCTTAAGAACCAGCAGGGAAGAAGGGCATACTTGATCTCCTGGTTATTGTATCTGGCAACGCATGCGTCGGCTTCGGGTACGAAGTCATCGTATCCGAATGTGACTTCATCACAGACTTTCAGGGCATATTTGTCGAAACGCTTATATATCCTGTCTGTCATGTCGAGAGGCATTTCGTCGTATTTCTCGGCGAAGAATCCCTGAAGGAATTCAGGTCTGAATCTGACAAGCTCGGAGTAATCGAAAGGCTCGGCGGCTGCCATCAGACGGTTTGCGATCTTAATCTCGCCGTCGAAGGGAATATCCTTCAGTCTGAACTTGACCTTGCCGTATGTGAGCGTGGCATAGTTGCCGTGGTTAGACGAGTGATTGGCTTCATAAGCGGTATCGGTCATCTTTCCCATTTTGCCTTTTCCGACGACATTTACTTCGACTTCGGAAGAGATTATCCAGGTGGGCACATAGAGGCCCGTCATCTTTGAGAGGGTCTTCTTGGATTTGAAATCCTTGGGTAAATGATCGACGCCTGCGCAGTACTCTTCAAAAATGCTGATTGCCTTTTCACGATCGAACTTGAAAGGGATTATGTAGTCCGGCTTGAATTCACGTGTAAGCCTTCTGCTTACCAGGGCAGGTGAACCGCAGAATGCGCAGAAAGTTGAAGATGTATTCTTGTCGGTGACGATCTCGGCACCGCATGAATTGCAGACGATCTCAATACGTGTGGCGTCCTCTTCGCTGATCTCTATCGTTCCGTCGTAATTCTTCTCGGGATTTGCCAGTCCGAATGAACCCACCTTGTCGAGCGTCTCCGGATCGAAAAGGCCACCGCAGTTTCTGCAGATGCTTGCTCCGTGAGTAATATCGAAAACAAGGTTCGAAGCACAGTTCGGACACTTTACTGAATCTGCCGAGAATGTCTTGATTTTTGATGTGCCAAACCTGCCCGCATTGTTTGCAGGATTGTCCCAAATAGCCATATAAACTACCCCTTTTTCTACTTATTCCTTACCAAATATACACTAACGCTCAAATTCTTGTCAATTAAAATTGATTTGCTTTGACCGCCTGAACGGCGGGGTTGAAAATGAAGAAAAATCGCAGTTTTTGTAAAGAATTCTTTTCAGTTGCCGTTTTCAAATGTAAGTGCCGGATCTATATGCTATTCTTAACCTATGGTGACTGTGAAAGGAGAAACGTCATGGATTTTGATAAAGTGCTTTCCGCTTACAGATCCAAGGCCTGCATAATGTCAGTCGACATACTTCCGTAAGACCGTTTCGGAAACATCCGCATAGTCGCGGGAAATAAGGCGCACTGTGATGACATGATGGCCACGATGCATAAGGAATTCGTTCCTGGTTCACCATATGAGGAGTATTTTCCGCAGAACAAGAATTTCGAGGATTTCTGTTACCGGAGCGCGGTTCTGGGTCAGCCTCTCCATACCTATGTAAGCCTTCCTTTCATGAATCTCTGGCTCAACATGTTCCTTCTGCCGTTGGAATCCGATAAGGAGAATACGGGATACTGCCTGTATTCGTATGATGTCACACCGAAAGCCGATGCGGAGCAGAGGGCAAGTGTCTCAGCGGACACTTCAGCCGCAGTACTTGAGACATGCATCAAGCTTAGGGCTTCCGGCAACACAAAAGAAACATTGGGCGAAGTCATAGACGATATCAGGAAGATATGCGAATCCGATCACTGCTGTATCCTGCTTGTTGACAAAGAGAACCGTGCATGCACCACTTTCAGCGAATCCATTAATCCGGAAAGCAACGTTCTTCCGATGGACACGTTCCTCGATGAAGGTTTTTTCGATATCACGCAGACGTGGGATGATACTATCGGCGGCAGCACATGCGTAATCGTCAAGAATCAGCAGGACAGGGAGTGGCTCGAATCGGTCAATCCCGTATGGTACAAGTCACTTACGGGAGCAGGAGTTTATAATATCGTTCTTTTCCCGCTGGTATATAACGACAGGACTCTGGGCTATATGTGGGCTCTGAACTTTAATGAGGAAAACACCGTCAAGATCAAGGAGACGCTTGAGCTTACGACCTTCTTCATAGCTTCGGAGATCGCCAATTACCAGCTCCTCAGGAAGCTCGAGACGCTGAGTACGATGGACATGCTTACCGGAGTCAAGAACCGTAATGCCATGAATAATGTCGTCAGTGATATCATCGCGGGCAAATCTGATATCAGATATCCTTATGCAGTCATTTTCACGGACCTGAACGGTCTGAAGCGCGTCAACGACGAGAGCGGACATAATGAAGGCGACCATCTTCTCAAGACGACTGCGCACCTCCTCAGCGGAGTCTTCTTCGATGCCGACGTATACCGTGCCGGAGGTGACGAATTCATGATCATTGCACCTGATATGGATGAGGAGAAAACGGATGCAAAGATCAAGAGGCTTGAAGCGCAGAGTGACAAGGATAATGTCAGTCTGTCAGTCGGAACATACGTGGTTCACGAAGGCGAGGACATACGCACGGCAATGCGCATCGCCGACGAGAAGATGTATGCCGACAAGAAGGATTATTACGAGAGGAATCCCGAGCGGAAGTACAGAGGGTAATCCGTCTGATTATTTATTCGCTTTCTTGGGCCGGAAAAGTTTTCCGGCCTTTTTGTCGAGTATGCTCAGTCCGAACGAGACCGGTATTGCGCATGCCAGTACTACGAGCACATACAGCGGTACACTTTTAATGTAATAGATAGGCTTCGTGGGCTCCTGGATCATATAGAATCCGAACATGTTCACGAAAATACCATGAATGAGATAGAGCTCCAGCGTGAACTTGCCGAAGAATCTTGACACGGGATTTCCGACCTTCATCTTCATGCTGATCAGATAGTAAAGCGACATGAAAGCGAGCGTGTAAAGTATCTGGAAGACGCATCCGACAAGATCGCCCTTATAGCCGTTGATCTCGTTCCAGACAAGCTTGTTTGACGTGATATAATATCCGCCCGCATTATCTGCGACGTACCACAGTATGGGACAGATTATTATCGTTCCGATGAGCCTTAATGCGTAAAGCTTTTTGCAGCTCTCAAAGAACTTCTGCTCATACTTCGATACGAGGATTCCGATGAGGAACATGTGCGCAGTGTTGAACCACCATGTTCCGTATCTGAATATGATGCAGAATGCGATCCAGCCCGCGGTCACGAGCGCGACCGTAAGTATTCCGGCCCAGTCCTTTTTGAAAAGTCCGAATCCAACATAGAAAGCGATGTAAAGCACGATCATGCAGGGAATGTACCAGATGAAAGGGTGCAGGAAATTATGGTTGCCTACGGAGAAGATCTTGTTGAATGTGATAGGTATATCTCTTAAATGCCTTAAATAGATATATGCCAGGTACGTAAGCAATGTCGGGATCAGGAGAGGAACGATTCTGACAGGGAGGAATCTCTTGAAGAAATCCGGCTTTGCCTTGGCACTCTTGTAGAGACCGAATCCGGAACAGAAAAGGAACATCGCAACCATCGGATATCCTGCGGTCACGAAAACATCCAGACCGTGTCTGATGTACTTCGGATTGAGCCATCCCGCACATGTGAACTGAGCGATGTGATGGAAACAAATTATGACAGCGCAGAAGCCAAGAAAGCACTTGGTTTGGTCGAACGACATATTGTCAGTGTTCCACTCTTTTTTCTTGCTGAACTTAACACCTGCAAAGAGTAATGCCGCCAGCGCAACATACCAAAGAATAATCCCTATCTTCTCGATCATCGAAAACCCCTCCGGAAAAACTTGCTTCAAACCCGATAATTATACAACTACTCGGTGTGATAATCATCGGTTAGCTTTTGGATTGCCGCACTCAGGACAGAACTTGCCGGTAAGGCCTTTCGCTCCGCAGTTGCAGTCCCACGGGCCGGTGGAAGCGGGCGCTGGCTGAGCATTGTCAACAGTTGCTTGATCAACTGCGCTATGACCGGCCGTCCCTTGAACGTTAGCAGTCTGCTGTACAAACCCGGGCATCTTGAACATTCCCATGCCCATCCCAATGAAGCCGTTAAGCTGAGGCTGGGGAGCATTGTCCTGAGGAACTGAAGCAAGATATGAATTGAGGTCATTTGCTTCTACCTTGGCTCCGGAACCATGTACACATTCATTAACCATATCGGTTATAGCCTTGTCGGCTTCGCGGCCGCCCATCTCACAGGCTTTCTCGCCTATGGTGCGCATGACACGCGGACATCCCGTGACAAGTGAATCGTCATAATAAATGTTCAGCCATGAATTGGATGAATAGTCCAAAGGCATCATGGAACTGTCAACGGGAATGGACGGATCGGTGCATGCATAATGCCAGCAGGGAAGGTTCTCTTTATCAGAGAGTTCCTGAACTTTTGAGATGATGTCCGATTCGTATTCCTTGCTGTCTGTTACCTCAGGCTGATTGCCTGCTTTCCTGCTGACGGTGACCAGGACCATGCCTTCTTTGCCGGGGATCTGTTCGACTTTCTGTTTGACCGTAACGTTGCTGTTATACATCATTCCACTGGAAAAGTGACCGGTCTCGACGGCAATGACGGGACCGTGTGATTCTCTCATCCCGCGGCATGCTTTCAGATCAGGATACTGTTTCTCCTCTGACAGCTCCGTACCCATCTTGGTGGATGCGAAAACAAGTTTCCTGAATTCAACTGCAGCTTCTTTTCCAGTCTCTCCGGGAACTTCCCTGAAGGTGACGACTGCATATGTTCCGTCATCAAATTCCATCGTAAGTTCGGATGTCTCGTGCAGATTCCCGTCGTCATATACCACGGGTGCGGCGGGAGTCTTTCCGATCCAGTCAGTAATGCCGTATCTGTTGATTAACGCAAGGAACTGATTTGCCGTTTCCTGCGTAAGAGGGTATGTCTTTACGGTAGTTTCATAAGAACTTCTCGTTATCTGTGTAATCGCGGTGCCGTCTCCGGCAAGCGGTATAACGGTTTCCATTATATGGTCTGAATTGTTGTTGAACATCGTGAATCTGTATTTGATCGCGGTAATGGTCATAAGTTGCTCCAAAGATTTATATGATAATGCTTACATTTTTTGCATAAAGCATTATATCGTATGTTTCACCTTTATGATTATAATGATAGCATTCTAAAATAGCAGTATTTGAGATATGCAGGGGGATATATGAGGGATAATCTTAAAAGGATGATGAGTTACTATAAGCCTTATCTGGGAACGTTTTTCCTGGATATGTTTTTCGCGATCATAGCATCCGGCATAGCACTAGTCATTCCGCTCGTTGTCAGGATGATCACTTCTGAGATTCCTGAAATGACGTCTGAGGAGGGATTGAGAAGGATAATCACCGTGGGCATCATCCTTATTGTTCTCATGGTCGTACAGTTCTTCGCCAATTATTTCATCTCCTATGTCGGTCACGTCATGGGTGCGAAAATGGAATACGACATGCGAGCCGAGATATTCTCGCATTACCAGAAGCTCTCTTTCTCGTTCTACGACGATCAGAAGGTCGGCCAGCTCATGAGCAGGATCACAAATGACCTTTTCGAGATCACCGAGCTTTTGCATCACGGCCCCGAGAACATCATCATCTCACTCATTAAGATAACCGGTGCGTTCATTATCCTCGCAGGCATCAGCGGATACCTTACGCTTGCTGCTTTCATCATGCTTCCGCTGATGTTTGTTTTCGCATTCATACTCAACAGGAGGATGCGGAAAGCGTTCAAGATGAACAGGGTGAAGATCGCTGAGATCAATACGCAGATCGAAGACAATCTCTCAGGTATCAGAGTGGTAAAATCCTTCGCGAACGAAGAGATAGAGAACGAGAAGTTCAAGGTGGGAAATGACGGTTTCCTGGTTGCCAAGAAAGCCAGCTATCTCAACATGGGAATATTCCATTCGGGCATGACCGCCTTCACTCTCCTCATCAATATAATCGTTATCATTGCGGGCGGCGTTCTCATGACACAGGGGCTTGTTGAGATTCCTGATTTTATCGCGTTCCTTCTTTACATAAACGTATTCACGGAACCGGTCAGAACGCTGATAGATTTTACCGAGCAGTTCCAGAACGGTTATACGGGATTCGAGCGTTTTATTGAGATGATCAACATAGAACCTGATATCAAGGATAAAGAAGGTGCCGAACCGCTGACAAATGTTAAAGGTGATATCAGATTCGAGGACGTATCCTTCAGATATAAAGACGGTGCCCACAGGGTCCTCCGTCACATCAACCTTGAAGTTCCCGCCGGCTCATATGTTGCGCTGGTAGGTTCATCAGGCGGCGGCAAGACGACGCTCTGCAGCCTCATTCCGAGGTTCTACGATGTTACGGACGGAACTATTAGTATCGACGGCAAGGACATAAGGGATGTTACCCTGAAGAGCCTCCGCGACAACATCGGAATCGTTCAGCAGGATGTCTACATGTTCGCGGGAACGATCTACGACAACATAAGTTACGGAAGACCGGGCGCTTCGGAAGAAGAGATAATTGAGGCGGCAAAGCTTGCCAATGCACATGACTTCATCATGTCGCTTCCGCACGGATACGCTACGGACATAGGGCAGAGGGGTGTCAAGCTTTCCGGCGGTCAGAAGCAGCGCATCTCGATAGCAAGGGTGTTCCTCAAGAACCCTCCCATCCTTATCTTCGATGAAGCCACGAGCGCGCTCGACAATGAGAGCGAGAACATCGTCAAGGAGTCCCTCGAAAGGCTCGCGAAAAACAGAACAACACTGGTCATCGCTCACAGATTATCCACGATCCGCAATGCCGAGTGGATCCTCGTCCTCACTGAGAACGGCATCGAAGAGAGCGGCACCCACGACGAACTGATGAGCAAGAATGGTGTGTATGCATCGCTTTATAAGTTCAATGAATGATGTGCGGGACGAAAGACTGACTGCTGGCAAACCAGGCACGCACTAGGTGCGCCTGAATCTGTGCAATAGTGTCAGCAAAAAGGACAAGAAATTGCATAGGATGTTTCGAAAAACAAGAATTTGCAATGACCTTATTGTACACCTGCCTGATTATAATATGTTTAGCTTTAGATAATTGTTTATTTCAAACATATCATCTTTTTTTCTTTGGCTTCAAGAATATGTGGTTTTGACTTTGAACTAACCATAGAAGTTTTGAATCAATTAAAAGTCTGTTCATTTACCAACTAACATTTTTCAGAGGCGATACTATATAATTTTATTATTCGATAATGTTTATTGGTTTCACGAAATACAAAGGTTCATATATAACAGATATATGGGAGGTTGACGATGGGTTTATATTTCAGGAAAAGCAAATCGGTTGGTCCCTTCAGGCTCAATTTCTCTAAATCAGGTGTTGGGGTATCTACCGGAGTTAAGGGAGCCAGAGTTTCTTTTGGTCCAAGAGGTACCTATGTTCATCTCGGCAGACATGGTCTCTATTATCGACAGAAAATTGGTAACAGAAAAAATGGAATCAGAAACAACCAATCTGGTAGAGTACAAGCTTATAAACCTCCAATAGATACTGAAGAAGGCGAAGATGCTATCAGAGTTACAGATGCTTCTCAAGATTCTGCATTAGGAAAAGAAATTTTGAAAAGCATTTCCAAATCAAGATTTATATTCTTTGTGTGGCTCTTTATTTCAATTGTCATTTCAGTTTGGATTAATGTTTGGGGACTTATTATTTCTGTTTTAGTAGGTGTAATCCTTTGGCGTTTTTTTTCAGCACCAATTAATTGTGATTTAGATGAATATGCTGAATCTGAGTGGAAAAAGTTGACTGATGTTTTATGCGAAGTTAGTTGCTGTCAAAAGGTGTGGATTGTCGAAACGTCTTTGAATAACAGAAATGTAAAAGTTAATGCAGGTGCGCAACGCAGTGTTACCAGAGGGAATGCAGTTGCTAGACTATTAAGTGCCAATGCACATACTGGTTTTAGAGTTAAGGTCGATGTGCCAACATTTATTCTTAACAGTAAGAAATGTCGAGTTTTATTCTTCCCAGGTGGGATACTGGTAAAGAAAGCTGGCAAAATAAGAGCATATTCTTATGAACAGATTGAGTTGGTGTCATCTACTATTAATTTTGTAGAAAGCGGGAAGCTGTGCAGTGATGCTTTAGTTGTGGATCAAACTTGGCAATACGTTAATGCAAATGGTTCACCTGATAAGAGATTCAATAATAATAGGCAAATCCCCATTTGTTTATATGGTTTGCTTCTTGTCTATGGTGAAGGTTTGAGAATAGATTTTGAAACCTCTGATCATAATGCTCTAGCTAATATTGACGAGGCTTATCAAAATTACAAATCATATATGCTCTCACTTAGAGATGTAGAATTAGAAATAGTTGATAATGAATCAGAACAACATCTCGAGGATAATCATTTAGCTGATTATCCACAAGTCGATAATCAGGCTGAAGCGGAAAAGCAAAAGGAAGAAGCTGAAAGATGGGCTGCTATTTTAGAACAGAAGAAAAAAGAACGAGATGATTTTTCAGAGAAATTTCAAAATGGAGCCAAAGCTACCGTATCCGTTGCTGGAAACGTTATGGGATGGATTGTGTCAATTGTTTTATTGCTGTTTTTTCTGCTGTTGTTCATAGCTTATCCTAATGCAACCAAAGCTTCTGATATAGGGATTACTATAGTTTCACAAATTGTCAGTGCGCTCCAAGTAATCATAATTAATCCCATTTTGTCTAAATTGATACCATCCGTACCCTTTTTAAGTTGGATAAAGCGACATCGTATTATTTCTGCTCATATTTTGTTAGGAGTATGGTTTATGCTTATCGTTATAGTTTTTTTAGTTATGCCAACTCCCACTTGAAGAGTTTATGATTTAGATTAACAAACCCTTTTGTAGTGATTTTGTCGTATTAAATTTCGGGCTTTGTGAGATATCAATTATTTGCAGATGTGTGTTGGTAAGAAGATAACGAGAACCTAATTTGCATTTTGGCAGATACAGGGTAAAATATAGTAGAAAGAGTGCTACCGGAAGACGGTTGCCTCCAAGAGAACTTAATTGTTAAGCCGCATCTTTTTGGACGAAGGGCGGCTTATTTCTTTGCCTTGAAACAAAGAGCAATAATCGAAACTATCAATATACCGACTGTGAGCATCTCGCTCAGTATTTCATAATCAGTCATACTGCACCTCCTTTCACCATGAACTGAATCATGGATTTAAGGAGGACAACCGCCTACCGTACTGGTAGCACTCCACAACAATTATATCAGCATTATAATTGATTTTGGTTTGGGTTGTGCAATTATGCTATTAGGGAATAAAACACAATTGTTACTACTATAAAAATATGAATAAAACTAGAACCGTGTTTTGCATCTTAGAAATGAGACTCTGTAATGCTTTCATTTGCGAGGACTCTACTGGTGTGTCTGATATAATGTAGATTTTTATGAGTATTAGTTACTTGAATTATAGAATAATTCAGCTTTGATTATAGCTGTACGACCCGCCAAACCTGTTTCATCGTTCATTTTGAAAAAATAACGTTGATGTTGCCACTTCCGTTTATAATATCTCCACGAGTTATGCTTCCTGTGATCCGAAGTATAGTGTTGAAGATGTTGTCAAAAGATCGGATAATCTGATGTATCAGGCAACAGCTGTTTATTATCGTTCAAAAGGCACGTAACAGAGCGTAGCCTATTAACAGTTTTAAGGAGTAAATGGTTCACTTTAAATGATCGGATTTCTAAAGAACAGTACAGCCAGAAGTAAGGAGCCATCCTATTTTGAATCTGCCGCGGCAGACATTGACAGGATGATCGGAGAGGCTGTGGAGCAGTTCCGTGCAGGAGATTATACTCCTCTTTCCGAACCCGTAAAGTACAATGTACTGTGGCTCGGTTTTGCTCATGTAACTTTCGGTGATCTGGATTTCCGCATGAACCTTTCCGACAGGGAATATCTCAAGGCTGTTGCATTGAACTTTGAGAAATCGGTTGAGTGCATAACTGAGCATAATCTGGATATTACTGTTAATCTTCATTTTATCGAGGATGCTTTCCCGCTTACCCTGTATGACGGTGAGGACTGGCTCTATCTGGCTCAGGAAACTGTTCAGTCTGTAATAGATAACTATATGGATGAGTGTGATTACGATACAGTGTTTACCACCATTCAGACAGAAGGTGAAGAGAACCGTACACGCAACGCATTCAAAAGCTGTTACGGTGCGCATTATGCCATATTGGGTCTTTGCATGGCTGGTCTCTCGGCACCCATGCCGTATTCGACCTTCAAGCTGGACAGACCGCGATACGGCACATTTCCGTTGGCAGATCCGGAAGAACCGTCATTGTACGCAACGGCTGTGGCTGTTCACGAATGGATGCACCAGCTTGAGTATCTGGGGACCCTGTTAGATATTGAGTATCCCCCTACGCATTCATACATGGGCCCGGAGAAGTATCCTGGATACATGAAATATGAAGCAGACAAAAACGATTACGATTTCTTCGAATTCTACAGACAGGTGCTTTCGGGAAGAGTTCCGTATTCTGGAGATAAGTTCACCAGGTATGTCGGAATTTATCCGAAAATGTGGATCCTTACAAAGCGCAGCACCCTCAGGCTCGGAAGCTTTACGATAAAGGATGCGGAAGGACGGGGTTATCTGTCCGGTCAGGCCGGTACACCGTCACTTACACTTTCGGATGCCCCGGACAGGTGGAACATAATGTATTCCGGAAAGGGGCGTTTTGTTCTTTCTCCGTATGATATGCCTGCCCATAGGATAGATCTCTCGAACGCCTGTGATTCGGAGGGCAACACGGTCAAGCTGTGGAAGGATACAGGGTATTACGATGCGCAGAGATGGAAACTGACTCCTGACAGCAAAGGGAACTATCTGATACGGACTGTTTTAGAGAGTGGACGCTTTATCACGGTGTACAGGGAAGGGGACGCGCTGCTGCTTTCCGGGAGAAGCCCCGGTGCCCGGAAATGGATCATTAAGCCTGCAGAGTAGATTTAACAATAAACCCCGAGAAGGTTCTTCTACGGGGTCTCTGCTGGTGCGCCTGACAGGACTTGAACCTGCACACCTCGCGGCACCAGAACCTAAATCTGGCGTGTCTGCCAATTTCACCACAGGCGCTTATCGGCGTGTATTATATCACTTCGTTAGTTAAATGTCGTGCAAATTGCGTGTCTGTGACATTTGGCCCGCGGAGCAATGGTAAAAAGAAAACTGTGATAATATTGACCGTGATAATATGAAAAATTGTGTTTAATAGAGGAGTTTGCCGGTGTCAGACAGAAGAAGGCGCAGAGAGAATATAATCACGGCCCTGCTTATTGCGGGAATGTGCATCGTTATCGGCGCCACGATCATTGTCGTCATAAAGCTGACAAGGAATGAGGACGAAGTAATGCAGCTGACTGCCGGAATGACCGAAGCTACGGGGTTTTCACTTGAAAACACCACGGAAAGCACCGGTGCTCCGGCTTCGTTACCGTCTATTGCATCCCCTGACGTATCATCTGCAGCTTCGGTTACGAACACACCGACACCTGAGCCTACGCTGAGTCCGACACCGACGGATGAACCGACTCCGACACCTTCTCCGGTGCCTGAGAAACTCACGAGCATCAAGGGATACAGTGCGGGAACGGTCATAAGCAGCGATAAGATCGACAGGGATAATCTCTCGCAGTATTTCACTTCGCAGACCATTGTTGAGGGCGACAGCGTTTATGACAGGATCTACGGGAAATCTTATGTTGATAATGACAACATCGGCCTTGATGATCTCAGATACCTGAAGATGCTCCACGTCAATTTCGATGGCGATTACCAGGTTGGTGAGATGATAGTGAATGCTGATGTTGCGTCTGAAGTTCTGGAGATTTTCGAGATGCTCTGCTCGGAAGGCTATGAGATCAATTCCATGCATCTCATCGATGATTACTGGGCAGGTGATCCCGATGATTCCGACTGGTATTCGATAGATGCGAACAACACTTCCTGCTTCTGCTACAGGACTGCGACAGGATCAGGCAATCTCTCCAAGCATGCGCTCGGGAAGGCGATAGACATCAATCCGCAGCAGAATCCTTACGTTACCTACGATTCCGACGGCGTCGCACACTACTCACACGATAATGCCTCGTCTTATGTTTACGGCAGGTCTTCTGATACTGAACACGTTATTACCACTTCGGACAGGGCGTACGATCTTTTCACCGATTACGGCTGGACGTGGGGCGGAAGCTGGTCGAGCCCCAAGGATTATCAGCACTTTCAGTTGTCATGACAAATGAAAGGTAATTGACTATCTGATTTTCACTTGATAATATTTTGGAATGATAATTCCTGACAGAAGAAAACAGATCCTGGACATACTTGAGGAGGAGGGCGAGATCAATACGACCGTTCTCTCTACTAGGCTCGGCGTGACGGGCGCCACCATAAGGACCGATATAAGAGCTCTTGAGCGTGACGGCGCGATCGTCAGGTTTCACGGGGGAATCAAGCTCCCGCACAAGATGCCTTCATACAGCGGCGAGAACTATATGGTCAGGGCGATCACCCATGTTGATCTCAAGAATGCCATAGGCGCCAAGGCCGCCACTCTAGTCGGCAGCGGCAACTCGATATTCATGGATGCCAGCTCGACAACGTTTCATATGATACCGTACCTCAAGAAAGTTAAGGATGTTACTGTCATAACCAACGGAATTCATACCGCGATGGAGCTTCAGAGGAACAGCAACTTCAAATCGATCATCATATTGGGCGGTATGCTCAGGCCGCATTCCGGCGCGATCGAGGGACTTTCATCCAAGGAAATGATAGGCAGGCTTTCAGCTGAGTTTTATTTTGTTTCGGGAAACGGCTTCTCCGCGGATGCAGGCCTTTCAGGTGATAATTTCTTTGAACTTGAGCTCAAGAGGCTTTGTGCCGAGCGCGCGAAAAAGATCGTCGCGCTGATCGATTCCACCAAGCTCGGGGCAGATTCCGCATCTTCGTTCATTCCCGCCGACAGGATCGATTATCTCGTAACTGATTCCGGAGCCGATCCCGAGATAGTCGCGATGTGCCGTGCGAAAGGCATAGAAGTGCTTATTGCTGACGTCTGATACGGGGTCTGCAGGCCGCGTTTCAGGATATATCCGACTTCCCGGAATTACGCAGCATTTACAAAGATTGATTTTCGCTCTTTCCTATAAATTTCCTGATCTTGCAATTATTGAAAATGATTTTGGTAATTTTGTGTGGTTTTACCGAAAACATTTCCCGAATCCGGCCATTCTTGAAATATTTTGGAAAACTTGCTCAAATACCGGCTGACCGGGAGAATCAATAACGGATAACCGAAATTGTTGTCAGAAAACAATCAAATTTTCTTTTATTTTTAATTTTATTGTATAATGTTCGGATAAAGTCATTTTCGCTTAAATGAGGTTAGGAAGATGCAGATCAATCCGATTATTTTACCCAGCTGGCTCACGAGCAAGTGTGTTTTCCAGCAGGGCGTCGAAATCAAGATCGAAGGTGTTGCGGCACCTTCTGCGACAATTACTCTCGAGATCGTCAAAGACCCTACTGACGGAAGAAAGGTCAGTAAGCTCGATACTGATTACGGTGTCATCCTGAGCCGTGAGACAACGACTTCGTCCAAGGGAAGGTTCAGCTTTACGATACCGCCTTACAAGGCATCTGGAGACGCTTACACATTCACGTTCAAATGCCTTACGGATCAGACCGAGCTCACCGACATCAGGTGCGGTGACGTATGGGTTTTCCTTGGTTCGGACTTCCTCTCGATCCCGATGAAGGAAGCAAATGCGACCAAGGCACCGCTGAAGCGCAAGGTCATGAATTATCTGAGATTCTTCTCACCTGCAAGATCAGGTCTTGAAGAGGGTGAGAAGGTATATCCCGCTGATGATAAGACACATTACAAGAACGCCGAGTGGATCAAGGTAACCGAGACAGAGAAGCTTGCAGAGGTCTCATCCTCGGTATTCGCGTTCGCATACCGTCTGAGTGACCAGATCTCTTATCCTGTCGGTGTTGTCGATCTCGCATATAAGGATTCGACGATACTTAACTGGATCGCGCCTTTTGCGATGGACAGAGTCGAAGCGCTTAAGGATGTGCTTGAGGAAATGGGTCTCTACCTTGACAAGGAGGCTTATGAGAGACTTCTGTGGATAGATGAGCGCAAGAAGAAGGTCGTCCAGCTTAAGGAGGAATTCCAGAAGACCAAGGAGACAGGTGATATCGACATCTCCATGCAGGACGAGCTCAAGATGCTCGAGGGAAAAGACCCTGACGACATAAAGCCTCTTGATATAGACTTCCCGACATCGGATGACAGTTCGCTCAACAGCGCGAAAGGCCATAAGGAGAATATCTCTTTCTCCAGCGCCAGCCAGCTTGACTTCAACATGATCCCCGATAAGAAGGAGAATCCCGGAAAGCTCAGTGAGGAAGACGAGAAGAGATTCATAAAGCTCAAATACAGGATGTCGATCCTTTACAGGACGAAGCTCGTGCCGTTGAAGAATCTCGCGGTCAGGGGATTCTGTTTCTCGCCTGATAAGGGTGAGCTCCTGTTCGACAGGTACGACCTTTTCCTCATGGGACTTCTTACGACTCTTGCCGAAGTGTTCGAGCCGAAGGAAGTCTATGACGATTCGCTGATGCCGTCGATCCTTTTCGTGTCGATGCATCCTGAGGACGTTGACTTCGATAATCCGTATGGCGTCCTTGAGTTCAACGAGAACTTCACCGCGTTTACCAAGATGCTTAGCATGCCTTCTGGAATAGTTAGCATGCACGATATGCTGCTTCCCGATAAGACCATCAGCTTTATCCTGGGCTTGAGGCTTGCGACCATCGCATTGGGAACCCATTTCTCCCCGAAGATGAGCAAGTCATCACCGGAACCGAATGACATCGAGATCGCGGGCAACAAGAGGATTATCAAGTTCAGCAATCTCGGCTCGGGTCTCAGTGTTCAGGATTCGGCAGGAGAGATTACGGGATTTGCCATTGCGGGTCCCGACCGTATCTTCTATCCGGCCCATGCGAAGAGCCTTTATGGAATGTGCATCATGGTATGGAGGGACGATATCGAGGATCCCGTATCCATCACTTACGGATTCACGCCTTTCCCGTACGATGCCACACTGAAGAACGGTGAGGACCTTCCGATCCTTCCGTTCAGGTTCGACAGGGATCCGGCTTATTTCGCTCCGGATCTCGGATTTACACGCTGCGACAGTCTCGAGTTCGTCGGAAAGAAGACACCCGAATCTGAGTTTGAGACACTTGAGATATACAGGACGTTCAAGGGCAAAGGAATAATATCCCAGGACAATATCCACAAGCTCACCGGAAGTGCGTCACTGAGGATCCGTTATGAGACCGACAAGTCACTGTACGGATTTGAACCCTGCCTTGAGTATGCGTCGCTTTTCGCGCCTATCGTGATATACGGGAAATCCGGCATACAGCTGTCGGTATTCAATCCGGATCAGAAGAAGAAAAAGCTCATCGTCGAAGACTTCGGCGAGGCTGAGATCAGGCAGCAGCTCACCTGGCAGACGGTCACCCTCGAATATTCCGAAGACGGTCCGATCAGACTCGACAAGCTCAGGATCTACATCGAGGACAAAGAACGCAACGGTGAGATCTATATCGATTCAATCAATTTTATCTGAAAAGAGGAAGACGTAAATGGCCAACAAGCTTCTTTCCGCAATCGAAGATGATATTTTTCTGTCCGAGGGATCGGTTCCGATAGTAATCGAAGGTCTGGAGCATTCTTATGACGAGAAGGACTCCCTGCCTGATGAGAGCATGCATAATTCCCATGAACTGCTTTTCCTGAGAGAGGGCAAGATCGATCTCGTCCTGGGCAGTGAGTCCGTTACTCTCACCAAGGGGGACATTGTGGTCATAAGGCCTCTCGTAAGGCATAAGATAGTGATCAGGAGCGGCAAAGCCGACATGCTCAATCTGTATTTCGGATTTGTTCACGACACGTCCGATCTGAAGCTCACGAAGGAATCGCGCAAGTCCAACAACGATAACCGCGGCAAGAGCAATAACGCAGGTCCGAGCGTTTCCATCCCGGGGTCTCTCGCGAAAATATCGCTTGAGAGCTTCCTCAAGTTTGCAGACCTCGGCATCACCGAGGATAACGAGATCACGAGACAGCCTTTCTTCATCATCAAGGGCAGCGAGAAGAAGGAGATCAACCAGCTTGCCGAGCGCATAGTTTTCGAGGATTCCAAGAATCTCTACGCGAAAGACCTCATGGTCCACACGCTTACGGTAGAGCTCATGATCATACTCTCGAGAGCGATAAGAGGCGAGTGGGAAGAGAGTCTCAGGGTCAAGAACGGCAAGGCCAAGGAACTTGTCGCGATCGCAAAGCAGTATATGGACGAGAACTTCGATCAGGGAATAACAGTGTCGGAGGCGGCTTCCTATGTGTTCCTGAGTCAGGGGTATTTCACCCGTGCTTTCAGGGACGATACCGGAATAAGCCCCATGAACTATCTGATGAAGAAGAGGATCGAGAAAGCCTGCCAGCTCCTGCAGAACAACGAGATAAAGGTCTCGGCTATATCTTTGCAGTCAGGCTTTTCTTCGCCGCAGCGGTTCAATGTCGCATTCAGAAAACAGATGGGCATGACACCAATGGAATACAGGAAGAAGTATTTGTGAGGATAAAGGAGAGATCAGATGTACGATTACGCAAATGACAGTTCGATACCGGAGGAGAGCCGCAAGAACATGGATCTTCCCAGGGTTGAGCATGCGGTAAGGGAGATCCTTGAAGCAATCGGTGAAGACCCTGACAGGGAAGGACTGCAGGAGACACCACAGAGAGTTGCAAGAATGTATGCTGAAGTCTTCGCGGGTCTTCACAGGGATATAAGCAAGGACATCAAGGTCTTCCACGGTGAAGGCAATGACGAGATGATCCTGATAGGCGACATACCGTTCTATTCGATGTGCGAGCATCATCTGCTTCCGTTCCACGGCAAGGCGCATGTTGTCTATATTCCCAGGGACGGAAAGATATTCGGTCTTTCCAAGGTCGCAAGGATAGTCGATACGCTCTCCAGAAAACCGCAGCTCCAGGAGAAGCTCACATCCGAGATAGCCGACGAGATCGAGAAAGCAGTCGATGCCAGATCCGTATGTGTCGTTCTCGAGGCTGAGCATCTCTGCATGACTATGAGGGGAATAAGGAAACCGGGTTCCAAGACTGTCACTTCCGCAATGCGCGGAGGCTGCAGATCTGACCTGAGGACAAGAAACGAAGCCCTTGCTCTGATCAACAGACAGCGCGCGGGCATCTGATAAACGGGGAAATATTTTATGCAGGCTACTGACGGAAGATTCAGCGGAATTTACAGGTGCGGATCGAGGTCGCTCAACATGGGCAGGAAGACCCTGATTATGGGCATACTCAATCTCACGCCCGATTCGTTTTCCGACGGCGGGAGATTCAATGATAAAGACGCGGCTGTCGACAGATGCGCCGTGATGATAAAAGAAGGTGCGGATTGCATCGATCTTGGCGCGGAAGCCACCGGCCCCAACGCGGTTCAGGTTACGGCAGAAGAAGAGCTCGAGAGACTCATGCCTTCTCTTGAAGCAATAAGGAACAGATTCGACATTCCTTTATCGGTCGATACTTTCAAGTCTGAAGTGGCCGGGCAGGCTATCACCGCGGGCTGCGACATAATCAACGACATTACGGGTTTCATGGGCGATCCCGACATGGCTAAGACCGTTGCGGACAACGGTGTCGGCTGCGTTCTGATGTTCAACTGCAGAACGAAGGGAGATGATTTCCCGGCATTCGAACCGGTCAGCAGGCGCGCCGTGAGAGAACTCGGCGAGAGCATAGAGATTGCAAGGAAAGCGGGCATCCCGGATGATATGATCATGACTGATCCGGGGATCGGATTCGGAACGACGAGAATACAGGATGCTGAGCTTACGGCTTCTTTGCTGTCACTCGGTTTCCAGGGAAAGCATCCCGTGCTGTATGCAGCTTCCAGAAAACGTTTCACGAGGCTCTTCGCAGGCGGCGATCAGGCTACGGAGATGCAGCTCGACAATGTCACCGCGGGACTGTCGTTTACCGCCGCATCAGTGGGCGCTTCGATGGTAAGGGTCCATAACGTCGCCGCAACGAGAATGGCTCTGAACAGCTTCGACAGTACGTTCTACTGTTTTGCTGACATGTGATATGGAAAGGATAACGGGGATTTGGATAAGATAACTCTCTCGAAAATGGAATTTGAAGGACATACCGGCTGCCTTGATTTTGAGAAAGCCGATGGTCAGAAGTTCATCGTCTCACTGGACATCTTCATCGACAGGATTAAGGGGTGCTACACTGATGAGCTTGCAGATACGGTTGACTACGCCGCTATATTTGACGTGACGAAGGAAATCGTGTCCGGAGACAAAGGCAATCTCATCGAGTGCCTTGCGCAGAAGATAGCTGACGGTGTTCTGAAGGCTGATGACAGGATCGGTAAGGTAAGGGTAACCGTATCGAAGCCGGAAGCTCCCGTAAAGGGTATTTTCGAGACCATGGAAGTAACAATCGAGAGATTCCGCAAGGAATTCGTCGTATTGTCGCTGGGCAGCAACCTGGGCGACAGGGAAGCCAATATCGCCGCCGCCGAGCAGGCGTTAAGGGAACTCCCCGGAACTGAGGGCTTCAGATACGCGTCGATCTATGAGACGGAACCCGTAGGCCTTGAAGATCAGCCTTATTTCCTGAATACATGCGTCGGTTTCTATACGGATATCGAACCTTTTGAACTGCTTGACAGGATACACGTCATTGAGAACGATCTGCTGAGAACAAGGGAAGTTCACTGGGGTCCGAGGACCATAGACATCGACATAATCTTCTACGGGGATAAGGTGATAATGAAGCCTGAGCTTACGGTACCGCATCCCAGGTGGAATGTCAGATCTTTTGTCACCGTTCCCCTGAAGGAACTTAAAGATGTGGACATAGATCATCCTGATTACAAAGAAGTGTCCCTATATCGGAAGCGCGATAATTGAGTTATCGGGAGCCAGAGTTTATAATTAAGCGTCATATAAGAGAAGATGGAGGAAAATATGTCAGAGAATAATTCGGGCGCGCCCGTCCAGCAGCAGGATAACCGCAATAACGAACAGGGCAGGGATAACAGACGCCAGAGATTTGATCCGTCAAAGCAGCAGGATGGAGGCAGGAACCGTAACCGCAACTCCAATCCGAACCACAGAAGAAGGAATAACGGTCCGAGACAGGGCCAGGGCGGAAACGACAATAAGAAACGCGACAATCAGGACGCACAGCAGTCCGAGAATAAGAATCAGAACCAGAATTCTAATCCTAATCAGAACCAGAATCAGAACCGCGAGCGCAGTTCCGACAGACAAAACGGCCGCGATAACAAGAGAAATAACTTCAAGCGTGAGCAGAATCAGGGCGGGGAGAAGAGAAACCAGCAGTTCTCTTCCGAACGCAAGCCGAAGAACAAGCGCACCAGAGAGCTCGGTGAAGAAGTTGCCAAGAATGTCAAGAAGGTCGAGACGATCGATGACATCAGAAGTGACAATGCCAGAATAACCAAGGAGATATATCTTGAGATAGCATCTCTCAAGAATATCAATCTTAACTGATGATGAAGGGTTTGTTTATCACTTTCGAAGGCATTGACGGATGCGGCAAGAGCACGCAATGCGAACTGCTTAAGGATTACCTTAAGGCAAACGGCAAAGACTTCATCTTTGTCAGGGAACCTGGTGGAACCGTTATCGGTGAACGCATCAGGGAGATCCTTCTCGACAAAAAAAATACGCAGATGACTGCCAGGACTGAGCTGCTTCTTTTCGAAGCTGCAAGAGCCCAGATCACTGAAGAAGTGATCAGACCCGCTCTTGAGGAAGGAAAGACCGTTATCTGTGACAGGTTCTTCGATTCGTCTTCTGCCTATCAGGGAATGGCAAGAGGCATGGGAATGGACTTTGTCGCAGGTCTTAACATGGCGGCAACCGGAGGCCTTGAGCCTGATGTTACGTTCTTCTTTGACATCAGCGTTGAAGAAGCCCTGGCAAGAAGAGGTAAGAGAGGCGAAGCATCCGACAGGATAGAGCTTGCCGGCATGAGGTTCCAGGAAGATGTCAGAACGGGTTACTTGGAGCTCGCAAAGAACTCGAACGGCCGTATCGTAACGGTCGATGCCACGCTCGGCATCGAAGAGATCTTCGATGCCGTAATGAAAACATTGGAAGGGAAGATCTGATGGCGTTTTCCGCGGTCACGGGACAGAAACAGATAAAGATCAGACTGGCTGCCGAAGCGCAGAGGCGCGGCAGTGCCGCGTACATGCTCTCAGGTCCCGAAGGGATGGGCAAAAGGCTTCTCGCGGAGGAATTCGCAAAAGCGCTGATGTGTACAGACTGCGGCCCGGACGGAGCCTGCGGCGTGTGCCCGAACTGCAAGTATTTCGATAATTTCACGACACCCGATGTTACCAGAGTATATGAACCTTCGGAAACAAAGAATGTTAAGGTCGATTTCATCAAGGAATGCGTCGTTGCGGAGTCTTATCTCAAGCCCCAGTTCGCAAGGACGAAGACATTCATCATAGACTTTGATTACCTTGGCGCGGAGAGCCAGAATGCGCTTCTCAAGTCTTTGGAGGAACCGGGAAAAGATGTCGTGTTCATCCTTACGAGTTCGAATACCGATGCGGTACTCGACACCGTAATGTCAAGGGTCACCGAAATCAAGCTCGATCCCTATTCCGACGAGGAACTCGAAGAGATTGTAAGGGCGAACTGCCCCGGTCTTGAGGATGACAAGGTAAGAGCTGCGGTATACAACAGCGGCAGGAATCCCGGTAAGGCGATAAGCCTGGCAAAGGAGGACTCCGGTGTAAGCATCAGACATGAGATAAACAGCATCATGACCGCGATGCCTTCGAGCTCATACATAGACGTGCTTGAGGATCAGTGCGGGGTGCTGACGGGATTCAAGGATGATCATAAGATAATCGCGTCTTCGATCCTTATGTTTCTCGATGACTGCGGAAGGCTGATCAATTATCCTGACTGCCGTAAGATAAATAATGAGATGGACAGAGAGGCAATAGAGGAATTCGTTGCCGCCAACAAACATATAACCACACTTAAACTCGGAAGATGCACTGAAGCGGTGAATACTTTCCTAAGGGCTATGGAAGTCAATGCCAATTTTGATTCCTCTGCCTCCGCCATGCTTCTCCGGATACATGAGGAGCTGAAGAAATGAAGATCGTAAATCTAAGAACAAGAGATGCCGGCGTAACGTTAAGATACCGTTGTGACGGATTCTCTCTCAAACTCGGTGATGCCGTAATGATAGATACCGAGGCTTGCGAAGAGATAGCTTTTGTGGCACAGGAACCTTATGCCGAGGATTCGAAAGAGGACATTCCCTCCATCAAGCGTATGGCAAGCGAGAAGGAACTCGAGAAATACTACGACATCTGCGCCAAAGAGAAAGAAGCATTCTTCAAGTGCAAGGAACTAATTGCGGCTAGGAATATCGAGATGAACCTTGTCGACTGTGAGTATTCATTCGACATGAGGAAGCTGACATTCTATTTCACGGCTGACGGAAGGGTGGATTTCAGAGAGCTCGTAAAGGATCTCGCTTATACTTTCCGTACGAGGATCGAGTTGAGACAGATCGGTTCAAGAGATCAGGCAAAGCTCGTCGGAGGCATCGGAATGTGCGGCAGGGAACTCTGCTGCTGTTCTTTCCTGAACAAGTTTGCTCCCGTTAACCTTAAGCTTGCAAGATCACAGGGTCTGTCGCTTAATCCCGGCAAGCTCAACGGTGCGTGCGGAAGGCTCATGTGCTGCCTGCAGTTTGAGAAGGAGGCATATGACGATGCGCACAGAAGGCTTCCGGAACCGGGCGCACGCGTAAGGACTCCGGTCGGAATGGGTGTTGTCACCGATGTGAATTACATTGAGGAGACGCTCAACGTCAAATTCGTCTCTGAGAGCGACACCGAGATAAACAAATATACCTGGATGGAATTGGAAGACCTCAACAGGGATATGTCGAAGCGCAAGCCTTCCGGCAGCGCGGGTTTCAAGGATTATCCCGACATGAACGGCTCTTACAATGATGACGACGATGATGAGGAATGACCAAAAAATCAGGTTCTTTTGAGTCAATTCCGATTTGATACTTGTTGACTTCGGTATTTTGTGGAATAATCAAGTCACTAACCGAATAGGAGGATAATTTACTATGGCATATGTAATTTCTGATGCTTGCGTTTCTTGCGGAACATGCGCTGACGGTTGCCCTGTCGGAGCTATTTCCCAGGGTGATACACAGTACAACATCGATGCAGATGTTTGCGTATCATGCGGTGCTTGCGAAGCTTCTTGCCCTACAGGCGCTATTGCTGAGGGCTGATAACGTAAAGCGTTAATCGATTAGCAGAACATGAGGGTTGTCCTTTCGGGGATAACCCTCATTTATTTTTGATGACATTGATAAGACTTATCCTTTAAGTTACTATAATTTAGATATACAGTGCACGAACGGGGAGGGAATGATTCGTGTCAGCAAGGAACAGACTGTCTACTAAGATCATCATGATGGTAGAGTTCATTCTGCTTATCTCCAGTATCCTTTTCTGCTCAGTCTCGATCTACAGGGCCAGAGTCGGCATACGCAAAGCCATACAGCAGCGTATGCTCGATATCGCCAACTGTGCAGCCGGTTCTGTAAACGGTGAAGTAATGAAGAACCTGACGGAAGATCAGGTCGGAAGTGTCGCTTACAACAAGATATATGACACGCTTGCTGTCTTCAGGGACAACGTTGAACTTGAATATGTTTACTGTATCAGGGAAGCCGAGCCCGGAAGGTTTATCTTCACAATGGACCTCGACCAGGTAAGCCCCGCCAGCTACGGTGACAGTGTAGAATATACCGAAGCTCTTGCGAAAGCCGGCAGGGGAACGCCTGCTGTGGATGAGGTTCCGTATACGGACCAGTGGGGTGAGTTCTACAGTGCTTACAGTCCTGTTTTCGATACCACCGGAGCGGTGGTCGGCATAGTTGTAGTGGACTTCTCATCAGACTGGTTCGAAGGGCAGCTGACCGAACAGACGAGATCCACGGTCATCAGTTATATCATTATCCTTCTGTTCTCGCTTCTGGTTGCGGCAGTTTTGTCTATGCTTACGGTGAGACCGTTCGTAAGGGCACAGGGCCAGCTTCTGGAAGAGAAAGTGCGCGCTGAGAGTGCCAACAATGCCAAGAGCGATTTCCTTGCCAACATGTCGCATGAGATCAGAACACCGATAAATGCGGTTCTCGGCATGAACGAAATGATCATCAGGGAAGACAACAGGGCATTGGATATTGCGGAAAGAGATCCGCTCGCGGTGCAGGGTGCATTGGAGAATATCAGCGTTTACGCAGGAGACGTTAAGAAGGCAGGCCACAACCTGCTCGCGATAGTCAATGACATCCTTGATTTTTCCAAGATCGAGTCCGGTCAGATGGACATAATCGAAGCGCCTTACCAGCTGAGTTCCCTTATCAACGATATCAACAACATGATACTTTTCAAGGCTCAGGATAAGGGCCTGAAGTTTACCGTTGAAGTGGATCCGTCAATTCCTGATGAGCTTCAGGGCGATGAGGTCCGCATCCGCCAGATATTGACGAATCTGCTCAACAATGCGGTCAAATACACGGACAAGGGTTCGGTCAGTCTCAAGCTCCGCGGGAAAAATCAGAGTGACGGCGTCCTGACTCTGAATATCGTTGTCTGGGATACCGGTATCGGTATTAAGCCCGAGGACAAGGAGATCCTGTTTACCAAGTTCCAGCGCCTTGAGATGGAACGCAACAGCACCTTGGAGGGAACCGGTCTCGGACTTGCGATCACCCAGCTTCTTATCGGACTGATGGGAGGAACGATCGATGTTGAGAGTGAATACGGTAAGGGATCGATATTTACCGTTAACATCCCCCAGAAGATCGTTGCAGATACGCCCATCGGTGATTTCCAGACGCGTCTTAAAGAGAATCTGCCGGGTGACAGACCGTACAGGGAGTCATTCCGTGCGCCTGAGGCAACCATCCTCATCGTTGACGATACAAGGATCAATCTAACCGTTGCGGTCAACCTGCTGAAGAATACCAGGATGAAGATCGACACGGCGACGTCAGGTGCCGAAGCCGTCTCTATGGCATCGAAGACCAGATATGACTTGATATTTATGGATCAGCGTATGCCTGAGATGACCGGCACGGAAGCTTTCCACAATATCCGCAACACCCCTGACGGCGCAAGCAGGGATGTCCCCGTCGTCTGCCTTACCGCAGATGCCGTCATCGGGGCCAAGGAGCGTTATCTCTCGGAGGGATTCTCGGATTATCTTACCAAGCCGATCGACAACTTTGCTCTTGAGAAGATGCTCATGAAATACCTCCCCGAAGACAAGGTCGAACACGTTACCGAGGAGTTAACGGATGAATCCGGGCTGAACGGCAACGAAGAGGAATACTTTGCAACTCTCCGTTCTGTCGGCATCGAACCTAAGACAGGACTTAAGTACTGCCAGGATGATGAGGTCTTCTACCGTGCCATGCTTGCAGAATACGCATACGGAGAACTCGAGAAAGCCCATAACCTTCAGAAGAGTTTTGAAGCCGGGAACTGGCACGATTATTCCATCTATGTTCACGCTCTCAAGAGTTCTTCGAAAATGATCGGTGCCTCGGCACTTTCGATGCGTGCCGCGAAGCTCGAGGCCGCCGCTAACGCCGTAGAGACCGGGATCATTCAGACTGAGCATGATTCCATGATGGAGGAATATGAACTGATGACCGCGGTGATCCGTTCCGTGATCCCCAAGTCGGCGCTCGATCCCGACAACGATAACATTACCGAATATTCGCCCAATGATGATGTCATGGAATTCCTTCCGGGCGGGGAAGACGGGGAGTAAGAAAAATGGCAAGCTGTGAGACATGCCAGTATGCGTTCATGGATGAGGAAACGGGCGAGGCGGTCTGTGACCTTGATCTTGACGAGGATGAGATCGTCAGATTCTCGGGACGGACGTATAAGGAATGTCCTTTTTACAAAGACGGCGACGAGTATAAGACCGTAAGGCATCAGATGTAAAAGTTAATTATTTTTGATGTGTTTATGGTTTAGCAGAATGACTAATAACTTTTATTATTCAGCCCATTTTTTGATTGAACATTTTTCGCTGTTATTGGTATAATCTGTAATAATCAAATAATAGGAGAATTATGAACGGTGGTAACTAAGAAGATCATAATGATAGTAGCCCCTTTGGTGCTGGTCCTGGTATCAGTTTTTGTTATGGCGTCTTATTATGATCGCAGGACAACAGCTGATATTTACGGAGAGGCCACTGTGGCAAGTTCCGAGCCCGCTGAGACCTCTTCTGCGGCAACTGATCCCAAGGATCCTTCCAAGAACACAGCGACACCCACTCCGACGAAGCCTCTGCCCACGCTGACTCCTAAGCCGGGAAGAAAGCTCAATACTCCGACGCCAACACCCAAGCCGACTCAGGAAACTGAAGCCGATGACGATGATGACGACGATTCCGGAAATACATACTACAATTACTATACTCCGGCTCCGACTGAACCTGATCCGACAGAACCTGATCCTACAGATGAGCCTAGTCCTACGCCCACAGATGAGCCTAGTCCTACGCCCACAGATGAACCTAGTCCTACGCCCGCGGAGCCTACGCCTACAGATGAGCCTGATCCTACGCCTACGGAACCCGAACCTCCGCATAGTGATCCGATAACCTTGGATCGTCCCGATAATCGGAATGATCAGTCAGAATAACAAATTAATATCTTAAGGGCTGTCTAATGACAGCCCTTTTTCATGTCTTCGGGATGAAGAGTCGTGATGCTCAAAAATTCTGTTAGGTTTTCCGTGAGGTCACAGAAAGATTGACGGCATTTTCGCGAAAACTTCAAAAAAGCCGTTGCTTTTTCCGTGACTCCACAGAAATCTTAACGGCATTTTTAAGGATTCCCTCCATTGACAGCCGGCAGCCGTTCGTGTATTTTATGGATGAATAAAAATTCATTCATAAAGAGGTCAATATGCCGAAATCACAGGAACGCTGTCAGGAGATAAGGGAAGAGACCAGGAATCTGATCGTGAAGAAGTCAGTATTGTACTTTGCGAGAAATGGTTTTGCAGGAACCAGGATCAGTGATCTGTCAAAGCATATCGGGATAGCACAGGGAACGATATACATTTATTTCAAGTCAAAAGAGGAGCTTTACGATGAGATCTTCGCAATATCGGATAAGATCGCGGGAAATGATAAGCTGACCATGCTTGCAAAGCTCCCGGTTCCGGCTGACCAGAAGATAAAGAAGATGTCCGATTATCTTATCAGGAGCCTTAAGGAAGACGAGATGTTCGTTGCGGGGATCGCGCTCTACACACAGAGACTTCTTGAAGGGGAAGCCGATCAGTCGTTCTACAAAACAACCGAGAAGATCATTAAGCAGGGACAGAAGGAGGGTACCGTCGTTGCGGGAAACGCGCGCAAGTTATCCGAGTTCTACTGGGGCATAGTCTATCTTTATGCGGTCAAGAGCCTTTATACGGCTGACGCAGCCATGATAAGTTCAGCTGACCTTGCGAGGGTCCTTCTGGAGGACAGGAAATGATAGCGATCATAACAGGTGCAACCGGAGACATCGGTGAAGAGTTCGTTAAGAAGCTGATAAATGAAGTCGATTCCGTATGGGCAGTCGGCAGGAATGAGAGCAAGCTTGCCGCGCTAAAGGATACCTACGGTGAGAAGATAGTTCCCGTTAAGGCTGATCTGTCCGACAAAGAAGACATATTTGAATTCTGCAGGAAGATCGCGGACAGCAGGCCCGAAATCGGATATCTCGTCAATAACGCAGGTGTCGCAAGAATGGCACCTGTATCGGAGTTCACGCTTGAAGAGATGAGTGACATGCTCGATATCAATGACAAAGCCGCCACTCTCATCTGCAGGGCATGTCTTCCGTATATGGCTAAGGGTTCATATATCCTCAACATTGCTTCGGCATCAGCTTTCCAGCCCAATCCTTATATAGCTTTATATTCTGCGAGCAAGGCATACCTGCTTTCTTTTACGCGGAGTCTCAACGTCGAGAACGAGGCGATCACTTGTACGGCGGTATGTCCGGGTTGGGTCGATACGAAGATGCTTCCGAAATCAGGCCGCAATGGATCGATCAGGTATCCGGGAATGGTAACGGCAGCAAAAGTCGTAGAGTCTGCGCTCAGGGACTGCCATAAGGGAAAAGACGTTTCCGTTTGTTCTTTCTACTACCGGTATATGCGTTTCTTAAGCAAGGTCACGCCGCACCGTGTCACTATGAAGATGTGGGTAAGGGCGATCAGACAATACATATGAGACATAGGATCGGGACGGAACGCGAGGAGCTGTTCGATGTGAACATGGTGATCGCCATGCGTGTCCGTATAGATGGTGAGTTGGTTTTCGGGCAGCTCGAAAAAGCGTTCAGCAAGGCAGTCGCGTCGTATGAGATTCTCAATTCTAAGATGATCGAAGAGAACGGTGACGCTTTTTATGTGGACAATGACGATCCTCAGAGCAGTTTCTCCAAGACGGACTTGAGCTTTGAAGAACTGATAAACGCAAATGAGAAAGTCCGCTTCAGGCTCGAGAATGGCGAGTATATCAGGGGATTTCTGTCTCCGGACGGAGTGGTCCTCCTGATGCATCATATGGGCGGTGACGGCAGATCATTGCTCTTTTTCATAGAGACTTTCATGAGCATTCTTGACGGTAAATGCCCTGACAGGATCCCGTTCGCCAATCTGCCTGTCGAAGCACTGCCGGAAGAAAGCAGACTGCCGTATCTTTACGGTCTTTTCGTAAGACATTGGAACAGGCGCTGGGCGAAGATGAGACGCGTGTTCTTTTTCGAAGACATGGATAAGGCTTACGTGGATTTCTGGCGGACACATAAGACCCGCACCGTCATCGACACATACGGCAAGGAACAGCTTGACGGAATGCTTAGAGAGTGCCGTGAGGCGGGCTGTTCGCTGACGTCTTATCTTTCGGCTTTGTGGATCAAGGACATGACGCGGAAAGCGGATGCCGGATATGCTGTTGACGGCAGGCTCGATGACCGCCGGACCATTGGCAACTTCGCGACGGGAATACACATAAACTGCAGATATGACCGGAATAAGTCCGTCATGGAGAACGCCGTTAAGATCAATTCGCTGATGAAGAGAAAACTTGCCGATCCGAAGGTGAAATACAGTGTTCTCCGGCTGATCGGCAGTCTTGATCCCACGCTTGTCGACACGCTCAGTCTTGAGGCAGCCGGAGCATACCATACAAAAGCAACGGCAAGGTTTGCCGACATCATGTGTTACGGCAAAAAGAAGAGGGATATCAGCATAACCAATCTCATGAGAGCTGATATCAGGACTGACTACGGAAGATTCAGGATCAGGGATATTGCTTTCGTTCCTCCGGTCGTCTCGTACGGGACGGATCTCATCGGGATCATTACAGTAAACGACACTCTGACAATAACGCGTCATGTATATGAATGATGCCTTTTTGGCAACTTATCACCTGTAAACGGCAACTTGTGCATCGGGCTGTTGAACACCTCCGGGGACTTTGTTAGTTTTGTGCCAGCAACAAAGCAACGTTCAAGTCTGAAGGAGAATGCACATGATCAAAACAATTGGAATATGCAAGAGTTTTTCTGACAGGAAAGTTCTATCCGGAATAGATCTCGATATCAAGCCGGGAATGATCTTCGGATTGCTTGGACCTTCGGGAGCTGGAAAGACAACACTTATCAAGATTATCACGGGACAGCTGGCTCCCGATTCCGGCGAAGTGAATGTGCTTGGCAGGAATGTCTCTGAACTTACAGGTGAAGATAAGAAAAAGATCGGAATAATGATGGACAATCACGGAATGTATGACCGCATGTCATGCACGGATAACCTGAAGATCTTTGCCGATATCTACGGAGTGCCTTATTCGGAGATCAGCAGGACTCTGAAAGAAGTCGGGCTGGGGGATGCGGCGAAGACGCCTGCCATGAAACTTTCCAAAGGCATGCGCGCAAGACTTCATCTGGCAAGAGTGCTTATGATCTCACCAAAGATCTTATTTCTGGATGAACCGACAAGCGGCCTTGATCCCATGACAATGAAATATATCCATAAGCTCATAACAGAGCAAAAAGATAAAGGGTGTACCGTCTTTCTTACGACACACAACATGGAGGAAGCCACTGTTCTTTGTGATGAGGTAGCGCTCCTTAATGAAGGAAAGATAGTTGAAAGAGGCGCACCGGATCAGGTCTGCCGCAGATACAATCATCAGAAAAAAATAAACATCCATCTTGTATCCGGAGAAGACATCGAACTTGCGCATGAGGCAGGTTCTGCGGAAGAGCTCGAAAAGCTTATGTCGCAGGGAAAGATAGAGACGATCCATTCTTCTGAACCGACACTGGAGACTGTATTTATAGAGCTTACGGGTAGAAAACTTGATAACGGTGAGGAGGCACAGTATGCGTAACATAGGAGTCATCATTAGGAAGCAGCTAAAGGATACGATAAAGAACAAGACTGTTCTGATACAGTTTGTGATGTTTCCCGTTCTGACACTGATCTTCGAGCATGCCATAAGCATTCCCGACATGCCTGAACTGTTCTTCACAAAACTTTTCTCCGTCATGTACATGGGAATGGCACCGCTTACGGCCGTTGCGGCGATCATATCAGAAGAGAAGGAAAAGAATACTCTCCGCGTTCTCATGATGGCCAATGTAAAGCCGTGGGAATATCTTGCAGGTATCGGCATCTATGTGTGGACGATCTGCATGGCAGGTGCGGGCGTTATGGCAACGTCACTTCCTGCCGGAGATGTACCGTTCTTCCTGGGCGTTATGGCAACAGGATTCCTGATCTCCATTGCGGTCGGTGCATGTGTCGGGATAGCGGCTCCGAACCAGATGGTGTCGACATCGATGGTAATGCCGGTGATGCTCGTATTCTCATTTGCGCCCATGCTCGCCATGTTCAATGATAAAATAGAGAAGGTGGCAAAGATCTTCTATACACAGCAGATCAGGATGCTGCTGAACAACATGACTCTTGACGGAATAAGACCGGAGAACATTGCGGTTGTTGCAGTAAACGCGGTGCTTGCATTGATACTCTTTTTCGCGGTCTTCAGGAGAAAAGGACTTGAAGGATGAAGATCAATCTTGACATAGACGGCAAGTATGATGATACCGAGGTCATCATAAGAGCTCCGCATCTGAATAACGACATCGAGAGGATAGTCGCGATGATGCGCATGATCGACATGCAGATCGCCGTGAGAAAAGATAACGAGACTTATCTTCTCGATACGGATAAGATCCTTTACATCGAAGCCGTTGACCGGAAAACGTTTGTATATACGAATAGCGAAAACTACGAGTCGGAATTAAAGCTATACGAGCTTGAGCAGGAACTCGTGGAGCGGGATTTCCTGCGCATAAGCAAGCAGAGCATCGTGAATCTGAGAAAGATCAAAAGTCTTAAGACAGACGTTAACCGCAAGATAAGGATCACCTTGCAGAACGGTGAGCAGATCGTCGTTTCGCGAATGTATTCTGATGAACTCAGAAGAAAGCTGGGGTTAAGATAATGGAAGATAAGAAAACAGTTTTTAATTATATAAGTCAGCTGTTTGCAATCTACGGTGTCGTTGTCGCGATCTTTGTTGCGATAAGTCTTATAATCGGAAATGAGGCCGGGAGCGTATCAACCCTCTTCTCGTTAGGTTCAACGGGATTATCCACAAAGACGCTGATAGAACTGTTTGTTCTGGTCGTAATAGTTACCATAGATGACAATGTGTTCCATACGGATATCCTGATTAAGAATATGCCGCTGATCGTCCGCAATATACTGTTTTTCGCGGTTATAATGGTTACGACTACGGTCTTTGCGGCTGTATTCGGTTGGTTCCCGCTCAATGATATGGGTTCATGGATCGGATTCATTGTATCGTTCTCGGTCTGTGCCGTTTTCAGTTCCTTTCTGATGCGTCTTGAGGAGAAAGCTGAGAATAAGAAGATGCAGGAGGCTTTGAAAAAATATAACAAATAACGGAGTGCTTATTATGCCCGGAAAGATACTCGAGACTGAAAGACTCATACTTCGCCGCTGGGAAGCAGGCGATGCTGAGGATATGTTCAGATATGCTTCCGATCCTGATGTCGGACCTATCACCGGATGGCCGCCGCATAAGAACGTTGAGGAAAGCCTCTTTGTCATAGAGAACGTTCTGAACGGCGAAGAGGCATATGCGATCTGCCTGAAGACTGATAATAAAGCGATCGGGGCTATCGAGCTGAGACTGAAAGGCCGCGCTGATCTTGCAAATGCCGATGATGAATGCGAACTCGGGTTCTGGCTTGGGAAGCCGTTCTGGGGCAGGGGAATCATGCCTGAGGCCTCAAGAGAACTCCTGCGTCACGCTTTTGAAGACCTTGGCATGAAGAAGGTCTGGTGCGGTTACTATGACGGCAATTCCAAGTCCATGAGAGCCCAGGAAAAGATCGGATTCGCCTTTCAGGGGAAGAAGGAGAATGTCGACGTCCCTATGATGCATGAGAAACGCAATGTCAACGTTAGTGTGATCACCAGGGAAGACTGGAAGCGGATAAAGACTTCCGGTAACTAGGAACGTGCCTGTTTTATTCGGTGCTTCCATAAGCGTATAATGTCACTGTGAGTTTTACGGAAAATGAGAGCGGTGACATGGATGATGATCTCAAGATAAATATCGAAGGCGACACTGTCGTGCCCGAGGAACTGGGGCGCGGCGGGTTAAAGCTTTTGCAGCATAAAGACTGTTATAAGCTTGATACCGCAAGCGTTCTTCTTGCATGGTTTGCCGCTTCGTTTTCGCGCGCCGGCAAGTCCTGCGAAATGCTTGAATTGGGAAGCGGTACAGGCGGTGTGTCCCTGCTTGCTTCCGCAAGATGCGGAAATGCCCATATCGACGGCGTTGAACTGGTTGAGCTTGCGTATAAGGTCTTCTGCGAAAACATCAGGCTCAATAAACTTGAAGACCGTATCTGCGCATACAATTGCGACCTGAGGGAACTGCCGCCGGAGATCAGGAATAAGGCCTACGATGTCGTCTTCATGAACCCGCCGTTCTATGACGGAACAAAAGGTTCTGTCACGGATACGGGCATTAAATCAGAGCATGAGTCAAAAGCCCGTTTTTCTGAGCAGGGCGGACTGGAGGATTTTATCAGGGCACAGTCGCTGAGGACCCGTACGAGCGGAGGCTTTGCGGTGATGTGCATATGCCCCGACAGGGTACCGGAAGTGTTCGGTCTTTATGAGAAATACAAGCTGACTCCTGTCAGACTTCTTACCGTTCACGCCAATGCTTCAAAGCCTGCTTTTCTGGCACTTATCGCAGGAAAGAAAGGCTCGCCCTCTGCGGAGTTCAAGGTATTGCCTCCTCTCTTTATCAATGAGGAAGGGTCTTCGGCTCTGACGAAGAGAGTCATTCACATATATGAGGAGGAACATGACGATTGCTTTATCTAGTCGGAACACCTATCGGAAATCTCGATGACATGTCACCCAGAGCATGCGAAGTGCTCAGGAGTGTTGATGTTATCGCGTGTGAAGATACAAGAGTTACGGGAATCCTGCTCTCTCAGCTCGGAATTGCCGGAAAGCGTCTCATCGCTTACCACGAGCATAATAAGGCTGCCAGCGGAAACGGCATCATAGATATGCTCAAACAGGGTTTGAATATCGCCGAAGTGTCCGATGCGGGAATGCCTGCGATAAGTGATCCCGGAGCCGATCTTGCATCGCTTGCGGCCGCTAACGGCATTGAAGTCAGCGTAATCCCCGGTCCGTCGGCGGTTACGGCTGCATTGAGCATATCGGGACTGGATACCAGGTATTTCCATTTTGAGGGATTCCTTCCGTCGGAGGGCTCGAAAAGGCGCGAGCGGCTGAAAGCTCTGGCCTCGATCGGTGAGACGATCGTGTTATACGAGGCTCCGCACCGTTTGAGAAAACTCCTTGATGAGTTAAGCGAAGCAGGCTTTGGCTCGCATAAAATCGCTCTGTGCCGCGAACTGACCAAGAAGTATGAGGAAGTATTGAGAATGACGGTCGATGAGAGCCGCGAATACTATAAGACTACCGAGCCCCGCGGCGAGTTTTGCATCTGTCTGGAACCGTTGGAACAGACATCATCCGCTGCGGGCGGAGATCCTGCGCATCTGATTGCAATGCTGAAGGAGAAGGGCATGTCATCCAAGGATATAGCTGCCGTGGTATCAGAATACACGGGAATGAATAAGAAGGAAGCATATAAGATAGCTTCTGAAAGTTGATTGTTGCAGGATTAAGTGTATGCAGGATCGCGAAAACCGGTCCCGTGAAAATGATCTGCAGCACCAGATTTATCTGTAGTTCTTTTCGATGAAATCATCAAGCCAGCTCATATCCATAGGCTGATCTGATGATTCAAAAGAGAAGAACAGCCTGTCACCGCAGAACACCCCGGTACGGCCGTAATCGTTAACTCTCCCAATCATATCGTTTACGTAGCCTGAGTCACCCATTTTGCCGCAGTGCTCATGATAAAGGATCTTTCTGTCACTGAGCCTTAAGATGGTAAAATCCGGGTGGAAAACCTTTTCGCCTATAAGAACCGGACATTCATATTTGTACGGTATGCCTTTTGCATAGAGTCTGTCAGCAATGATGACCTCTGACTTGGATTTTACTTGCTCGCCCTTCATCGTATAGAATTCCGGCGCATCCTTTGCGGGCGGTTTCGGTTTAAATGGTATCGAGAGCCATTCCTTTGCGTATTGCGCATTGCTGAGAATAAGGGGAGAAGCGTATTGTTTCCGGTCTTCAGGGAGTGAATCATAGACTTCCTCCATAGTTCTTTTGGGATATTCTATGATGTTGCTTTTCAGGGCTTCGGCCTCGTTTTTTGCCGCTGTCAGAGTTTTGTTTATTAGGTCCTTCTGGATCATCTGCCTGATGACTTCAGTGTCATTTCTGCCAAGGTATTTGTCTTTGTTTCCGGTGTGAAGATAGTAATACGGACGACCGTTGTGGTGTTTGATATTTATGCTGCCGGTGCCATATTTGTTCAATTGCTTTTCCAGCATGCCTATCGAACGCATCAGCACTCGATAACGGGCACGCATTACGTCTAAGACTGCATTTGTCATATCGGGTGTCCTCCTGATGCATTTGACCGGATTATATAGCCCTGGTTTGCTCGAAAACAGTTTTTGGGGACAGATTGAGACTGAGAGGGACATTTTGAGACTGGTCTCAATTTTCGGGAAAACTTGAAAATGCACTAAGACCCCCAAAGATAAGCGACACTAGTGCACGAAAATGAAGATTTGTGCACTAGTGTTGACTAAAATGCGGGGTGGTAGTTGAAAAAACAAAGCGCAGAGGGCGGGCTGACAATTGAAAACCTCAAAAAGCACAGCGCAGGGTTACATTTGAACTCTTCAAATAGCGTTAAGCATCAGATTCGCGCCCCCATTCTTGAAAACAAACGCACAAATAACTATAATCATTTAATTACGCGCTTAGAATATTAATATACACGCGCGGGGAGGAACATCATGGCAGAAAAGAAGACATTCTACATCACGACACCGATCTATTATCCGTCGGGCAATCCGCATATCGGACATTGCTATTCGACTCTCGCATGCGACGCTATCGCGAGAATGAAGCGAATGCAGGGCTATGATGTAATGTTCTCCACAGGTACAGACGAGCACGGTCAGAAGATCGAGAAGAAGGCTATTGAGATGGGCGTTACCCCTAAGGCCTATGTTGACGATATCGTTGCCAATTTCAAGAGACTCTGGTCAACACTCGGCATCAAGTATGACAGATATGTCAGAACTACTGACGATTACCATATCAAGACAGTTCAGAACATGTTCGAAAAGCTCTACAAGGATGGATACATCTACAAGAGCGAATACAAGGGCAAGTACTGCACACCCTGTGAATCTTTCTGGACAGAGAGCCAGCTAGTTGACGGCAAGTGCCCTGACTGTGGAAGAGAAGTAACGGAGGCTTCCGAGGAGGCTTATTTCTTCAAGCTTTCGGAGTTTGGTCCCAAGCTCAAGGAGCTCCTGCTCGATCCTGAGAAGAATTTCCTCGAACCCAAGTCCAGAGTCAATGAGATGATCAATAACTTCATCGAGCCCGGTCTGCAGGACCTCTGCGTATCCAGAACGAGCGTTAAGTGGGGCATCCCGGTTACATTTGACGAGGGTCACTACGTTTACGTCTGGATGGACGCTCTTACGAACTATATCTCGCTGCTCGGCTTCATGAACGATACCTATGATGATTATGAGAAATACTGGCCTGCAGACATGCACGTAATGGCGAAGGAGATCGTAAGATTCCATTCGCTCATCTGGCCTGCATTCCTCATGGCATTGGGCGAACCGCTGCCTAAGAAGATCTACGGCCACGGCTGGATCACGTTTGACGGCGGAAAGATGAGTAAGTCAAAGGGCAACGTTATCGATCCTTTCGTGCTTTGCGAGAGATACGGCGTTGACGCTCTCAGATATCATCTGTTAAGAGAGATGGTATTCGGTTCAGACTGCCCTTATTCCAATGAGCAGATGTTCGCAAGGATCAATTCGGATCTTGCGAATGACCTTGGCAACCTTGTTTCAAGAACGACGGCGATGGTCATCAAATATTTTGACGGTACTCTTCCTGAGGACAAGGAATTCACCGATGCCGATAACGACCTGCTCGAGCAGCTGGATGCGCTTCCTGACTTCGTATCAGAGACATTCGAGACTATGCGTTTCTCTGAAGGCCTTGCAAAGATCTTCAGCGTTATCGCAAGAGCCAACAAGTATATCGACGAGAACGAGCCCTGGAAGCTCGCGAAGGACGAGACGGCAAAGCCGAGGCTTGCAGCTGTCCTTTACAATCTGCTTGACGCCATCAGACGTGTGGCAATCCTCTTGGAGCCCGTAATGCCTCATACATCACCCAAGATCTTTGAGCAGATCGGCGCAGATGAGGCCAACACGACATGGGAAGCTTCGAAGGAAAGACACGCGCTTGCCGCTGACGTAACGGTTACAAAGGGCGAAGTCCTCTTCCCGAGGATCGACATTGACAAGGAGATCGAGGAGCTAAATAAGATGTTCCCTTCGGCAGAAGAGGAGAAGGGCAAGGATCTTGAGCCTTTGAAGCCTCTTACGAAGTTCGATAACTTTGCAGCTTTGGACCTCAGAGCTGTTAAGGTCATCTCCTGCGAGAAGGTCGAAAAGTCCGACAAGCTCCTGAAGTTCAAGGTCGATGACGGATTCGGCGAGAGACAGGTGCTCTCCGGTATTGCTAAGTACTACAAGCCCGAAGATCTGATCGGCAAGACTCTTGCGATGATCGTCAACCTTGAGCCCCGTAAAATGATGGGCCTTGAGAGCAACGGCATGATCTTATCCGTCAAGTACGGTGACGGTTACCGCGTTGTCGAGTTTGACGATTCTGTATTGCCCGGTTCCGATATTTCGTAAAACAAGTGAGAGAACCCGTTTATTACAGCGGCAGTGCTCAGTTTTTCGATACGCACGCGCATATTTACGATAGGAGATTTGAGACCTGTAACACAAACACGGAAGATATCCTGCAGCGATGCAGGGCTTCCGGTGTTACAAGCGTTCTCATCCCTGCGGACAGCGAAGAGACGAGCAGGATAGCCGTTGAGATGGCAAATAAGTATGACGGCTGTGAAGGCGTCACGCTGTACGCCTCTGTGGGCGTTCATCCGCACGAAGCGAAAACATATACAGATGACACTGAGAAGTACCTCAGAAGCTGTCTGGAGAGCCGTAAAGAGCAAAAGATCAGGGCACTGGGCGAGATCGGTCTGGATTATTACTATGATCTTTCCGAAAGAAGCGTCCAAAGGGATGTTTTCGCAAGGCAGCTTGAGCTGGCTTATGAATATGATATCCCCATTATCCTTCACGAGAGGGATGCGACCGGCGACTGTCTTGACATCCTGAGACGCTTTTACAGGGAAGGGAGACTCAGGGGCGTTCCCGGAGTGTGTCACTGCTGCTCGTGTTCTCTGGAGGCTTCGCAGGAACTGATAAAGATGGGATTCTATATCGGCTTTGACGGTCCGCTGACGTTTAAGAACAACAAAAAGACACCTGAGGTGGCTCTTAACACGCCGTGGGACAGGATCGTGATCGAGACGGACAGTCCTTACCTGACGCCCGAACCCAACAGAGGCCTCATAAATGAGCCCTGTCACGTCGCCTTTGTGTGCGCCAGGCTCGCTGAGATAAAAGGTGTTACTATTGATGAAGCAGCCCAAATAACCTATGATAACGGCAAGAAGCTATACGGAGTGAACTGATATGCAGAAAAAGACTGATTTGATATTGATCGTTGTCACGGTGATCCTGGTCATCGTCCTTATCGCCGGATTTGTCTATGACAGGAACAGCGCATTGCTCGCGAGGACCAACCAGTTTCCTGTAAGCGAGGACCAGAACCTTGAGATCGTAAAGATGAACAAATACGGTTTTCTCTTTATGCGGGGCGGATATGAGGCCAAGCTCAGGATCAAGGACGGAAAGACGGATCACTATATTATCAGCATAGCCGAGACATACGGCGGCAGCGGACAGCTCTTCGATTATAATCAGTATAAGCAGTACGAAGCCGATGTTATGGAGAAGGTATCGGTAAGGCCGAACCCGAGAACGGATTCATTTATCTGGGTGCTCGGTGTTCCTCTTGAGCAGGATTCGACCAAGAATATCGTGTATATCATTACTCTTGAGGGCGACGGCGAGGGTTATCTGTACATGTATTATTCGCTGAAATAATACTTCTTCGGATTTTTTGCAAATTCGTTGTTGACATATCTTCGGTATTTGTTTTATAATTCATTCGCGCTTTGAATAAAGGTGTGGCTAACGGAAGCTTAGCTCAGCTGGGAGAGCATCTGCCTTACAAGCAGAGGGTCACAGGTTCGAGCCCTGTAGTTTCCACCAATG
>JAFWLP010000018.1 GCA_017511005.1 Clostridiales bacterium | reverse complement strand
TACGTACTGTTTTTTGTTATCTCGAAAATACCTGTTTACCGATGGGCAGTATTGGGAATCACTAAGAAGAAGGAGAAGAAAAATGTTCAAGGATAATCTCGTCGAATTAAGAAAGATCCACGAAATGTCCCAGGAAGAGCTTGCTGATAAGATCGGTGTATCAAGGCAGACGCTTTCAAAATATGAGACGGGCGAATCTCTTCCAGACATTGAGAAGTGCAAACTCATTGCAGATGTTTTCAGTGTATCGATCGACGATCTTCTGAACTATGATTCAATGAGCAGCGAGAGTATGGGCCTGGCAGTGCCTCCTAAGGGAAAGCACATATTCGGCATCGTAAAAGTCGGTGACAAGGGACAGATCGTTCTACCTGCGAAGGCCAGAAAGATCTTCGACATCAATCCCGGTGACAGGCTTTTAGTGCTCGGCGATGAAGGCCAGGGACTTGCGGTAATTAAAGAGAAAGGCTTGCTGGATCTTTTAAGAAGTGCGCGAAAAGCATAATAACAGCTTTGGCGTGCGTTTTGGTGTGCAAATTGGTGACAGGGGCTTCAAGTATTGATGATATACCAAATTCCAAAGCCCCATTCCAATGGTAGGAAAGGGGCTCTTTCTGTAAGTCAATTAGTGCTGACGGTAGGTCTTAAATCTGGTAGCAGATCAGCTCAAAGACCTCCACCTCGACTTTTACCCTTCAATAAAATACTCATCTGTGAGCGTATCAAGATCAAAGCATCTGATCATCTCGGGGAACTGTGACTGAGACATGTAGATCGTTCCTGCTGCGCCGATGTCACCGTTAGGCGTGATGAAAGGGGTAACGGTGGTTGGGGATATCGCATTGATGGACTTGTCGAGATCTGATGTGTATTCAGCGAGATACGGCGTGCTGTCCCAATATGCCCTGTATGCATCCGCAACCTTATTGTTGAACTCGTCCGTGGTCATGCCCAAAGAACTGATTACCTCCTCGTTGCCTGCGGCCTGAAGAGTATCTACGTTGTAGTTGAAGATCTCATAACGTACGCCATCCGTGAAAGTCTCACTGGCGATGATGACTATCGATACGATATTGCCCCTAACGCCCCAAGCATATCTTGTGATTTCGCCGGTTACATAGTATCTCTGCGTGTCTCCGTCCATATAATCAATCTTTTCCAGGATGTGATTCTTGCTGATGTAGTCACTGAGAGCGGAGTTGATGGCATCAGCTTCCACGCCGTCAACTATGAGCTTCGGAATGACCGTTTTGAACTCGTCGCCGCTGTCATCTGTCAATGTTGTTACAGACATATCCGCAACCTCCACAATGTGAGCAGAGGCAGGGGCTTCAGTTGTATCCGAAGCGTTACCGGATGACGCTTCCGTCTGAACAGTTGACTCCGTTGCCTGAACGCTTGAGGCTGCAGCCGTAGTGGGTGTGGCTGTTGTGGCGCATCCTGTCAGGATGCATCCGGCCAAAGCCAGAATCGTTGTTAATGCTATAAATCTTTTCATGTTTTTCCTTTCCTGTCCTATTTCCCAACTTGTTTTTTCACGTTCAGGGTAACCCTGAACGCAATAATTATATCACCTAAGTTCTTTTCTGCAGTTTTATCCGTCTATGCTGAAGTTTTCCAGGTCCTCAAACTCATCGCCCATGAATTCGAATTCGAAGATATGATCGCCGTCAAAAGTCTGCTCAAGATACACAACTCTTCCGCTCATGAACTCAATGACCGGTCTTCCCAGTTTGCTTATTGCTGTCTTTGCAGTAACGTTGCCGTATATCTCCTTCAGATCGGGAAGCATGAACTTCACTATCTCATTCAAATGTGAGATATAGTTCTCTGCAAGGATCCTGACTTTATTGCATTCTTTCTCATCAGGTTCATGGTCAATGGAGAACATGAGACCTTTGTATTCACACACAAACAGCTCCATTTCCTCATTGAAACTGAACTCCACGGGTGTGCTCATATCAACAACAGTTGCAGGCTGTTCCTCCTGATCCGGATCGGCGAGAGATCCGACCCCGGGACGGCTCTTCTCAATAACCTTGTAAACCTTGTTCCCGACAGTCACCTCTTTGACAAGCGGACATGCAACAACGCTGATGCCTTTGATGTTTTCGACTTCTTCAGCAAATGTGATCTCAGAAAGATTCGGGCAGCTGATAATGTATATCTTTTTGTTCTTGAGCTTACCCTCAAAAGTCAGAGATTTTATACCTTTGATACAGTCAATGCTGTAATCGTCGATTTTTTGTATGGTAGCAGGTATTACCAGTCTTTGAATGCCCTTATTACCATTAAGAACAGTTGCTTCCATTGATTTCAGTTTTTTGCCGAACCTGATCTTTTCGAGATTCTCACAGTCATAGAAAGCCGCAAATTCCATGACCTTTAATGAATCCGGCAATATCGCTTCCTTCAGGTTTTTGCATCCGCGGAATGCCTGATTTTCTATCTTTTCCAGACCTTCTGAGAATACGACGCTCTCCAGATTGATCAATCCCTTAAATGCTTCCCTGGATATAGTCTTAACTGATTTAGGGAAAGTAACCGATCTTACGCTTTCACATCCGCAAAAAGCTTCCCGTCCGATGACGGCTATCCCGTCAGGGATCTCAACATTCTCTTTGGTGCCTGTGTATTTTTCCAAAGATAAGCAACCGTTCTTCTCTGATACAACAAACTCGTTAGGATCGATCATAACTTTTCCTCCATTCAATTATTCAGCAGTTATTGTATAGTTCTGTCAGTCAAGGTAATCATATAAGCCAAGCATGCCTTCGTGAGCCACGTCGATATAATAATCGAGCAGACCGTAGAGCCAGTCGTTCAGGTTTGTAAAACTGAAGCCGAGTGATTCTGCCTTGTCTGTATTGATGGTGTATTCAGGCTCGCCGTTATAGGGGGCGGGTTCACCGTCATCACTTAAGACTGCGCTGAGTCCGGTCGCCTTCTCAAGATAACCGAGTATTTCCCTTATGGAGACTGCGCCTTTTGAACTGCCGTTTACGGCACCTCTGAAGTCTTTATCCACAAGAAATGACAGGAACTTTCCTGCCTCGTCAGATCTTATGAAAGCCATCTTCGAATCAAGGTTATCCACCTTCATAGGGAGCTGCTTCAGAACATGTTCAACATAAAAATAGAGACGCTTTGTGTAATCATCCCTGCCGGTTACGAAAGGATATCTGACAGCGATCCAGTTCTTTTCGGGATATTTCTGCCACAGGGCATATTCAGCGTGTCTCTTTATTACATCGTAAGGATAATCCTGTCTGTCACACCAGATGAGTTCTCCGCCGTTGCCGTCAAAGTCATCTTCGACAGTATCAATGTGCTTGGGGTCATAGATTGCCGTGCTGGACATGTAGATATACTTGTCACAGTCGGCCGCTTCTATGAGCTTTCTGATGTCATTCGAGCAGTAAGCGATCTTATCTATGATCACGTCATAATGCGTACCGGAGATCGCCGCTTTGATGCTGTCTTCATCCGTTCTCTCGAAACGTATCCTGGAAACGGAATCACCGAAATCATCAGGTGTCAATCCTCTGGTCGCAATGGTGACTTCGTGACCTTTCTCCAGAAGGTCATTGACCATGTGTATCCCGAAAAATCTGGTCCCGCCCAAAACCAATATTTTCATGTGTGCTCCTTCGCTTTCTGTTCAATTAGCTGTGCCAGTTGTTTTTGGATGAGACAATTATATCATCTTGCCGCTAATCAACATCCCGTGTACATTCTGCTGCTTAAGCGTCGGAACAGCCTTGTATTACTGATTGTTTGGACTGCTGATTCCCATGATAATGAAGCCATAAGAAATATCACAACAAAGGAGGACGGAAAGATGTTCGGAAAAAGATTAGCAGGAAAGCTCGCAGCAGCCTTACTGGCAGGCATCATGGTTATCGGATGCGGCGCAACCGTTTTGGCGGATGAGAAGATCGTAGACGTTGAGGAGATAGACCTTTATTTCAGACAGTATGTGCCTACACAGACGGTTGAATTCATTCCTGAATGCACGGGCGAGTACATTTTTCAATCCGTTGCTCCGATGCCTACTACTTCAAGGTTTGTTGATCCTCTGATCGAAGTGAAACAGAACGGAAACAGCTGGGTGGATTTCAACAGCGCTGACGGTCTGAATTTTAAGATAAGAGTACATCTTGAAGGCGGAGTTCCGTGCAGGATCTTTGTCCAGTGTGACGGATACTATAACACTGCGATCGTGACTTTGTTTATCAGCCGTGTCGAAAATGAACCGGCCGCTGAGGAGACTGATGGAGGCCGAGAGGTCCGTGAGCTGACCGAAGATCAGATCATTGCAGCTAAGAACTTCCTCAAGGAGATTGCACTTGTCAGATATGCTGACGATGGTATTACGGAAGAGGATATTGATGAGGTCCTGAATGAGCTTACGGTAGAGGAGATCATAGAATACTGTGGGGAGCTCGGATACACGTTTTGATGATATCTCCGGACAAAGGGATCTGATGAAAATGTATTTGGATGAAGACGGTATTCCTGACACGGGACGCATAGTAGTGTATATTGAAGGACGGAAAAGATAAGAACCGGGAGATATGGGAATGCGGAAAAACTATCTGATCAAGACAGCTGCGGCAACACTTGTTGCCGCACTTTTGCTTGCTTCATGCACACCCTGGAAAAAGGCTGAGCAAAAGAAATGGATAAAGGAAATGAGTGAGGAGTTCCCGGATGACGAATTCAAATATATCGGCAATCCTTCAACATCTGTCCTCATAAAGGATTACGACCGCGTTCAGGTCTCATCTGAACTGTATGACACTACCAACATATGCATATGTGAAAGAGACGGTGAGCTATTCAGCAATTATCTCGCGTTCGTTCACGAAGAAGCATGCCGTGATGAATTTGACCGCGTTTTCGGCAGCCGTTTCCCGTGCTCGTATTACACTGTCGGCGGATATGTTCAGAGATTTGATTACTATATGGATTATCCGGTAAAGAACATCAGTGCTGACAAATTCATAGAGAAATACATGGACTACAGATGCTATCTGTTCCTGTTTTACGATGACGTATCCGGGATACCGTCGGAAGATGAGATGAAAGAGTATGTTGTCGATCTGGTCAAGTCTGAGCCTCATGTTTACAACGTCACCACATTCTGCTCAGATGCGGAATATACGGAGGATGAAGCAATTAAACACTGTGTTGTGGAATATAGGCTTTTGATGAATGAGAAGGACACAATCGATTCCCTTTATGTTGATTATACGAACGGAAGCGATAATGACAGGTACATTATCCGTGATATGGATATATAAAATATCCGGTTATTCTGCCTTTTGCCAATCAGTTAAGATAGATATCTGTTTGGCAGCCGGCTACACGTTCTGACCATGTGCTATACTGAACCTGTAGATACTATGCCCGCACGGTTCAGGCAAAAAGACCGGCCTTCATGATGATCCGGAGGTAAGACATGTCCGAATATTACGACCCGACGCTCTTATTGAGTTCTTCAGACAATCCCTTTACGATGTCGATCATGGTAATGCTGAAGGAGCCTGTTGACGGCAGTCTTCTGGCTGAATGCGTTGAGGAACTCAGGGCGCGCTTTCCGTATTATTACGTGAGGACTAAAGTAAAGGGAAATGAGGTCATTGTTATTCCCAATCCTCTCCCTGTCAAGGTAAGGAACACATGGGCTCCGGTCATGCTGAATTCGGAGGAATCCAATTATCATCTGATGGCACTCAAATATGAAGGGAACAGGCTTGCTATTGAGATGTCACATCCCCTCTCGGACGGTGCCGGATTCCTGCCGTATCTGAAGAGCATCCTGTTCCTTTATCTGAGCAGGAAGACAGGCTGTGAGTTCAATCCTTCCGGTTTCAAACTTCCCGGGGATGATATAACCGCTGAAGAGACCGGTGATCCGTTTGCACATGTCGATCTTGATCAGGTCGAAGGACCGTTTTACCAGAAGAAACCGGTAGAGGATTATTTCAGACTGGGAACGGCAGGGAAAGGTCCGTCACGCGTGTTCTACATTAAGCTGCCCGAGAAAGACGTAATGCGTTACTGCAGGGAGAAAGACGGAAGCCCCAATGTTCTTATGTCAGTCCTGCTCGCAAGGGCGTTCAGAAGGCTCGATCCCGTTAGTGATATGACCATTAACATCGGAATCGCAGTCGACCATAAAGCGATGCTCGGAAACTACAGCAATTACAGAATGTTCGCCAGCGTTATAGATGTCGATTTTCCCAAGTCGCGTGCGGATGAGGATATCACGAGGATGTGTACCATCGCCAGAGGACAGATAATGCTTCAGGCCCAGCCCGAGAATTCCGCATGGTATATCAGGAACAGCAAACTCGGTTTCGAGCAGATGAAGCCGCTTCCCCTTGCGAAAAAGAAGGAGATCCTCTCTGCGGCTGCGTCTTTTTCCAGATGGTCGGCCGCGGTATCCTATGCCAACAGCCGAAGCTTTGGTCCGCTGGATCCGTATATTGAATCGTTTTATGCCTTGGCTGAGCCCGGTGCCATAGATGCTGTCTGTGAGATATCCTGTGTAAACCACATGTTCTATATTTCACTGACACAGGGTTTTTCTTCCGATGAGCTTGTCAGGGCGTTCTGCGATGAACTGACCGAAGCCGGCGTCGCATATGAAAGGGCCGGTGATGAAGAACTGGCCCTCAGCGGATTCAAGGATTTTGATATCTGAACTGTTCTCTCAGATATAGGTTCCCAGATATGCAAACTCGGTGGGTTCCGCGTCGAGTTCGCAAAGCAGCGCGATAACCTCTTCGGAATAGACCGAAGCTTCGAAATCAAGATAGAACATGAATTCAAAATCCCTTCCCGCGATCGGACGTGATTCGATCTTCGTGAGATTGAGTCCCAGTGAAGAGAACTTCGCGAGCGTGTCTGCCAGTGCGCCCGGCGTATGACCAAGAGCGAGCATGACGGATGTCTTGGAAGCGCCGGGGAAGATCATGAGTTCCTTGGTGATACAGATGAAGCGAGTGTAGTTGTTATCAGTGTTCTGGATGTCATCCTTTATGGCTTCAAGACCATACAGCTGCTGGCAGTCGGATGAGGAGATCGCGGCAACGTCCTTGCGGCCGGAATCCGCTACGTTCTTGGCTGCGACAGCGGTATTCTCGACTATGTTGACCTTGATGTCCGGGTGCTCTTTGAGGAATCTGCTGCACTGGCCGATAGCCTGATTGTGCGAATATACTTCGCGGATATCTTCGAACCTTGTTCCGTGATTTGCGAGGAGCTTGTGGCTGATCCTCAGCTTGTAATCCCTTACGATATGGAAATTGTGGCCGACCATAAGGTCATAGACCTGGGTGACCGAACCGAAGGAACTGTTCTCGATGGGGAGGATGCCGAATTTGCAAAGACCTGATTCGACTGCCTGGAAAACACCGTCGAAGGTCCTGAAATACATGATGTTAGCGTGGCGGAAGATCTTGTCGGTAGCGATCTGTGAGTAGGCTCCCTCGATGCCCTGGCAGGCGACCATGGGTGACTTGGGGAATTCATTGGGAGTCGTCTCCAGTGCCTTGCGGATCTGATCCGCAAGTTCCGTGCGCGTACCGTACTCTGTGTTGCGGTATGAATGGCTCAGATTAAACATGGTGGAGAAAAGGACACGCTCGTAATTGTCTATAAGTGAGTTTGAGCTCTCAAGTCCTGCAAGATAGCTTCTCTCGTAACGTCTGCTCTTCAGCGCGATCTCGGACTTGCTCAGTGTCTCGTTTGCCGTCTTGCTCGCTTCCAGACGCTCCGCGAAAAGCTCCCTGATCTGCTCGTCGATCTCCTCGATCCTTTTTCCTGCCTGTTTCTGTGTCATGGTCATTTTCCTCCGACAAATTAATAGCCCCGCATGTGTGTTCACTGCGGGGCCCTGTTATTCCGTAAATCAAGTTATTTACATGCAGTGAACTAATTACCCTTATCCGTAAAGGCAAAAAAGAAAACACGCCATGTAAATGCAAAATTAGTCATGTGGCAATTATATACCTTTATGCGGGTTTGTAAACACTTTTATTCAAATCTGTTCGATAACTGTCTGCTTTTTCGAAAAACAAAAGTAAAGATCATGTGTCATGCATGTAATATTAAAAATGTTTATTTATGCTAAAATTCTACCGATGAAGATTAAAGTGTTTACAGCGATCCTTGTTTGCAAGATAGTAAGGGGCTTGGCAAAGCTTTTCGGGCGCGGTTCAAGCCTTCCGGGTAAATACGCTCTCAAGATATGCCCCGATATCCTCTCAAGGCTGGATCTTCCGGAGATCTCCATTGCCGTGACCGGTTCGAACGGCAAGACTTCAACAGTTGAAATGATCGCCCATGTGCTTAAGAGCAACGGACTTAACGTCGCCTATAACAAAGAAGGTTCCAATCAGATCGAAGGAGTCACGACTTTCCTCATCGGCAATTCAACGATGTCCGGCAGGGTGAAGAGCGACGTTATCCTTCTTGAGACCGATGAGAGATATGCGAGAAAGATCTTCAAGCATTTCCATCCGAAGTATTTTGTTATCAATAACCTGTACAGGGATCAGATGACCAGAAACGGTCATCCCGAATGGATCAAGCAGATCATCTGCGAAGCCGTTTACGATGACATGACGCTGATCCTCAATGCGGACGATCCGCTGGTGGCAAGCATCGGAAGGGAAAGGGAGGACACTTTCTATTTCGGTGCAGACAGGCTTTCCACGGACACAAAAGAACACGTAGGCATCTATAACGACGGAAAATACTGCCCGTTCTGCAAGGGCCCGATGGAATACGAGTATTATCACTACAACCACATCGGCAAGTACAAGTGCCCTTACTGCGGATTTACGAGACCTGAGACCCTGCATGCTCTGACCTCCGCAGGCGAGAAGGACGGCAAGTCATACATAACGGTCGACGGCAGGTATGACATTCCGGTTTTCTTCAACGGTATCTATCACTGCTACAACATCCTTGCGGCGTTTACCGCTTCGACCCTGGCCGGAATTGAGCCAGGCAAGGCTGCCAAAGCTCTCGGAGGATATATCCTCAAGTCCGGAAGGATCCTTGATTTCAGCCTCGGTAACGTACAGGGAAGACTGCTTCTGTCGAAGCACGAGAATTCCGTGTCCTATGACCGGTCGATAGATGTCGTGGTTAAGGACAGCCGCAGGAAGAGCGTCATGATAATCGTTGATGCGATCAGCAGGAAATATTACACGTCCGATTCGAGCTGGCTCTGGGATATCAATTTCGAGAGGCTTAAGGACGCCGGCATCGAGAAGATCATTCTCGCGGGACAGTACTGCGACGATCTTGCCATAAGATTCGGTGTGGCGGGGATCGGTGATCAGGATCTTGAAGTTTTCGAACAGATACAGGACGCGGCGGATTATTGCAGGAACAGTCTTAATTCTTTCCTGTATGTCATAACCTGTTTCTCGGATAAGGATAAGATCCTTTCACTCGTGACAAGGAGGGAACTTGAATGAAAGTAAGGATCCTTTACCTGTATCCCGATTACATGAATCTCTATGGCGATAACGGAAACGTAAGGATCATGGAGCGCAGACTGAGTGATCAGGGCTTTGACGTGGAGACAGTCAGCGGGACAATCACCGATTCGAGGATCAGCATCAAAGACGTGGATTTTGTTTACATGGGTTCAGGCTTTGAGTCAAACAGGAACATGGCTGCGGATCATCTGAAGAGATCTTTAAAAGAGCTTACGCAGGCAATTGATGACGGTGTCCCGATGCTCTTTACCGGCAACAGTTACGACATTCTCGGCAAGGGTATCATCACGGCGGATTTTTCTCTTGTGGAAGGCCTCGGGATATTCGATTACTCATTCAAGGATACCGGAAGGAAGCGTTACACAGGTGACGTGATCCTTGAGGATCCGGATACAAAGGAACGTTATGTCGGTTTTATCAACAGGGCGGGTATCCCGGAGCAGTCTGAAGGATTCGTCTTCGACGTCGTTAAGGTCATTGGTGACGTTCCGGTCGAGAAGGACGGTGTCCGTAAGAACAATCTTCTCGGCATAAGCCTGATAGGCCCCGTTCTGGTCAAGAATCCCGGACTTGCCGATTCGTTTGTCAGGAAGATATGTGAGCGCGAAGGCGTGAAATACAAACAGGTTGTTTATCCCCGGACCGAGAGGAGCCACGAGAAGACTCTCAAGGCATTGCTTGAGACGGAAATCTGATTATCCCGCCGCAGCAATTGTGTTATACTAATTAATCGGGAGGGATAATATGGCTGATACGATCAAATGCCCGAATTGCGGGTCCAATCTCACACTTAATGCTGACACCCAGATGCTCGACTGCCCCAACTGCGGATCTTCTTTCGATCCCAAATCTTTGGCGATAACAGTCGGGGAACTTGAAGCTAAACAACCGGAACCTTCGGAACAGCCCCAGCCGGCTCAGCAGCAGGCAGAACAGACGCAGGAAGTTCCCGAGCAGACGGAATTTGTGTGCAACGCATGCGGTGCAAAGCTCGTTACCGATGCGCATACTTCCGCGACATTCTGCGCATTCTGCGGATCTCCGGCACTTGTCGGAAAGAGGCTTACCGACCAGTTCCAGCCTCAGTACATGATCCCTTTCAAGTATTCGAGGAGTTCAGCAGAAGCTGCTTTCATCAAATGGGCAGGCAAGGGAAAGTGGACACCGTTCGGGTTTGTTTCAAAGAAGAATGTTGAGAAGATGACAGGCCTTTACGTGCCGTTCTGGCTGTTCAACATCAATGCGACTCTTGATGCACACGGAACGGGAGATAAGGTCCACTACAGGGGTGATGATGAGATCATCGAGACATATACTTTCGACAGAAACGCGAAGCTCAGCTGGAATCATGTTCCGCTTGACGGTGAGACGAGGATCGATGATGCCCTGATGGAGGCAATCGAGCCCTTCGATTTCAACGCTCTCATCCCATACGACTACAGATATCTTCCCGGATTCTATGCCGACAGATACGACCAGTCGCCGCAGGATCTTGCAGGACGCGCGACCAAGCGCGGCATGGACGGTATCGACAAGTCTCTCAAGGGTTCGCTGAAGGGTACTTTCGACAGATTCAACATTAAGCAGAACAACAGCAAGATCGACGCGATGGAAGCAAATTACGCGCTGCTTCCTGTCTGGTTCCTCGCATATAAATACCGCAATAAGTTCTATTATTTTGCCATGAACGGACAGACGGGTGAGGTTGCGGGACAGCTTCCCGTCAGCCCCGTCAAGAAGATGATGTTCTTCTTTATAGTTCTCGGTATCTTGGCCGTTATCACAAGATTTGTTTTGGGACTTATCATGAGGGGGTTCTGGGGATGAGCGAAAATATCGACATTAATGAAATGAATCAGGCAAAGGAGAAAGCGCCGAAGCTCTCGGTATTCTCCGAGCTTAACGGAGCTTCGATAGGTGTCGGCGTAGGTCTCATCGCGATCATGGTCGCAAGCCTCATTTTCTATATCTTCATGAACCTTTCTCCTGCGAAAACGGTTAAGGTCGTTGATGACGCGGATCTTTTCACGAGTCAGGAAATGGATGACATTACCGCTGCCGCAAAGAAGCTTTCCAAAGAGAAAGATATCAACGTGGTTATCGTTACCACCAAAGACAAGGGCAGGAAGTATTCCAATTCCGATGCGGACGAGAAGAGGTTCGCCGAGGATTACTACATGGATAACGTCAAGACCGTTCCGCTCCAGAACAATTCCGGCGTATGCATCCTGATCGATGTTACGCTCGATTATCAGGGTGGAAGATTCTTCTGGCTTTATACTTACGGCACGGCTCATTTTGCCGTTGATGACGATGACTGCTACGGCCTGTTCAGAAAATACATTGACAAGCTCGGCAGCGGTGAATATGGTGCCGCAGTGGAAGGCATCACCAAGGATCTAGGGAAATTTTCTTACCAAAATTACGGTGCGATCGTGTTCTTCACGATAGTCATCCCCGTCGGATTGGCGCTTGTCTTTACCTTTATCGCTTCTCCCAGGAGAAAACTTGATAAGGTGCCGGCTATCAGCACATACTCCATTCCCGGCAGCAATGTAGTCGAGAAGAATGACGTCTTCAAGAACAAGAGAGTCATCCATCACGAGTCTTCATCAAGCGGCGGAGGCGGATTCTCCGGCGGCGGTGGCGGCGGATTCTCCGGTGGCGGCGGAGGCGGATTCTCCGGCGGTGGCGGCGGACGCTTCTGATGTGTTAAAATATCGCGAAATTTTTTATAGCGAAGGATAATTATGCTCAGCATCGTCGTGCCTGCATATAATGAAGGCGAACACATCTACGATAATCTCATGACCATTGACCAGGCGCTCCGTGCGTTCACGTCTGACTTTGAGATCATCGCTGTCAACGACGGCAGCAGTGACAATACCGGTGCCGAAGTTAAGAGGGCGGCTGCGGATAATCCCAACATAAAAGACTTCGGATATGATAAGAACCGCGGCAAGGGCGGTGCAGTCACATGGGGCGCTATAAACAGCAAGGGCGATATCGTCGGTTTCATAGATGCCGACCTTGACCTGTCAGCCAATCTCATCAGCGGATACTATACCGAGATGAAGCTCGAAAATGCGGATATAGTCATCGGCTCAAAGATGCACAAGGATTCGAAGCTGGAGTATCCCTTCGCAAGGAAAGTATTCTCGATCTGCTATTACATTATGCTCAAGGTCCTGTTCGGCCTTAAGTGCCACGACACCCAGACCGGACTTAAGCTTTACCGGGGCACTCTCATCAGGGAGATCGCTCCTCTGAGAAGGATAGACGGATATGCCTTTGACATCGAACTGCTGGCACTTGCTTCGAAGAAAAAAGCCAAGCTCATAGAGATGCCGGTCGAACTGAATTTCTCCAGGATCAAGTCTTTCGGAAGGATCAGGTTCAGGGATGTCTGGAAGATGTTTACCGATACCTGGAAGATCTGGTGGAACCTCAGGATCAGGAAAAATTACTTCTAAATCTTAACTGCGTTTGAGCACTTAACGGCGTCTTTACAGATGCCGGAAATTGCCACACTTTTTCGTGCATGCTGACCCGAAAATGTAAAGAATTTACCGAGTAAAAAACGCGATGTTGCGTTATACTTGTCGAGGTGTGAAAATTCAGCTTTGATAATATCAAAGCACAAGAGGTTTAAATTGGCTTTACATTTTGCAAAACGCATAACTGAATATAAACTCGCGAAGGACCTTTTTACCCGCGGTAAGAGCATTATCTTAAGTCCTGAAGCGCAGGAGATGAAAAAATACATACAGCATGGTGAGACTACCGTTTTCGAGCACTGCGTGGCAGTTGCCAAATTCAGTCTCCTGATGGCATATTTCCTAGAGAGAACCCTGAAGATCAACGTCGATAAGGACAGTCTGGTACGCGGCGCGCTCCTTCACGATTATTTCCTTTACGATTGGCATATCAAGGATCAGGCCGCAAGGTTCCACGGCTTCAGACACCCGGCTATTGCCAAGGTTAATGCCGAGAGGGATTTTGAGCTTAACGACATAGAGAAGGACATCATCGCAAAGCACATGTTTCCTCTTACGCCATTTCTTCCCATGCACCGCGAGAGCTATATCGTAAGCCTTGCGGATAAGTGGTGCGCTCTGGCAGAGACATTTAAGATCGACGTCTCTTCTTATATTATCTACCGCATCAATTTCCGCATCGCGCTTGCCAACGGTGATTATTCCATCGATTACGGCGAGACCGCTATGGAGGTCTGATAAGGCTTGTAGTTCCGGTATTATCTTCCGTATAATACTTGTATGCGCGTTGAGAATCTCACAACACTGATATACATAACCAGAGACAGTGACTGTCTCTTTATCCGCAAGACCAGAAAAGGCGACATGAACCTTGATAAGTATCTGGGTATCGGCGGACATTTCGAATCGGATGAATCACCTGAAGAATGTGTATTAAGGGAGCTGAAGGAAGAGTCAGGAATCACTTCTTCCATGATCGGTGATTTCCGCTACAGGGGCCTCATAACATTTATCTCATCAGAATACCCGACGGAATACATGCACGTGTTCACGGCATCCGTTGCGGAGAATTTTGAACTGCCTGAGCGTGCCTGCGACGAAGGCGAACTCTGCTGGGTGCCTTTGACGGACATAAATGATCTGCCTATTTGGGAAGGCGACAGGATTATGTTCGACTACCTGTTCGGCGGCATGAAGGATTCTGGTGTCTTTACCATGAAGTTCCGCTACGAAGGCGACAGGCTCGCTTTCCACGAAGAGAATAACTGGTGAAAAAAGTTGATCAAGCTTGTGTTGCCTTAGACCGGAGCATGTGATATATTTCACCTGACGAAAATCTAAAGAAAGGCGCTTCTCATATGTATTGGATCACACCTAACATTCAGCTTATGAACGGTTTCTACAGGGTGTCCTATAGGAGAAGTCTGCCTGTTTGCAGGAAATAAACAACCTGATACAGAATAAAATTCGATGACTTCTCCTTTGTTCCCAAGCTGAATCAAAGGAGATTTTTTTTATGTCAAAACTTAATATCAAAAGGCAGCTCGGTCTGCTTTACATATCAAACTTCATGTTCAATATCTCGATCGTGGGCGCGGCGTGGGTATTGCTCCTGGTATCTGACGGCTATTCGCTCGTTCAGATAGGATTTGCCGAGACGGTCTTTCACATAGTAAGTCTTATCGCCGAGATACCGTCTGGAATGGTTGCCGATGTCTTCGGGCGCAAGAAGAGTCTCATCTTAAGCTGTGTCATGTCGATGCTCTCGGCTGCCGTCAGAGGCTTTCTGCCGGGATTTCCTTGCGTGCTCATATCAATAGGATTCGCGGCACTGTCGTATAACTTCATATCAGGAAGCGACAGCGCTCTTGCGTACGATTCGCTGCTTGAGGAAGGGCAGGAGAAACGTTACGACAGATACATCTCGACACAGACCGCGGTCTACAGGATATCGAACGGCATCGCCACGCTCTTTGCCGGAGTTGCCGTGATAATGGGCAACAGAAACGCGCAGATCCTCTCGCTCGGGATATCCGCCGTCAACATGGTATTCCTTCTTTTCCTGCGCGAAAACAAGGTGATACTGAAAAAGAGCGGGGATTCGCTATCCCAACGTTTCAAAGACGTATATAAGGGCGCTTTCAGCTTCCTTAAGGGCAATAAGAAGGTTGCGGGACTGATCTTCAGGAATGCGCTTGTGGGAGGCATAGATGTCCTTCTGCTTTTCTTCCTCCAGGCTAAGCTCCCGATGACAGGGATTCCCGACTGGTCTTTGGGACCTCTCCTGTTCATTATGTCGATGGGCGGCATATTCGGCGCTCTGGCTGCGCGTAAAGTGAAGAAGACGACACTCGGCAAATTGTTTGCTTTCTGCATTTCGCTCGCTCTGATAGGCCTCGTAAGCGAATTTACGGGCATCTGGTATCTCATGACGCTCGGAGGGTTCTTAACGGCATTTGCCGATGACCTGATCCAGATCAGATCCGACATTGCTCTTAATCAGATGGTTCCTGCCGAACAGCGGGCAACGCTGATATCGGTCAACTCGTTCTGCTTCTCGGTCCTGATGATCGTCATGTCACCTTTGGCCGGGTATGTATTCTCGTTGTGAGGATCAGAAGGATTCTTTGAATAATCAGGCTTTTGGGTTATGATTATCTTCAATTATGGGAATGTCAGATGTTTATCTGATCTATGGAGATAACAGGAGGAAAAAATGAGAGGAAGAGTATTAAAGGTTCAGTCTGCCGTTGTCATTCTGGTAATGGCGTTGTCAATGTTGTTTACGGGCTGTGATTCGCTGGATCCGTCAATGAAGATCTCGATTGACGGATCCGAATTCCAGCTTGACTGCAAGGTCAGCGAGATCCTTGATGCCGGTTTTGAACTTGCCGAAATAGACCACAAGAACGGCATTATCAGCGAGCTTCCTGATATGGAACCGAGAACGCTCATCCGGAGTTCCATCTATCTGTTCAAGGACGGCAAGCCTTCGCATGTTGCGATCTATGTCTATAACAAATCGGTTAATGCCGCGAAGTTTGAAGACTGCAGTGTGTACGGCTTCAAATATGACTGCGGAGATTATGCCAATGACAGCGGCGAGACCGGTTATCTTGACGTGAAGTTCAACGGTATCGACATGAGATTCGCGGACAGGGAGTCTGTCATCGGCGCGCTCGAGGGACAGGGATTCAAGTTCAAGGATGCCGACAAGACAGACTTCTTCAAGCAGAATGATGCTTATTCCTCCTCTCTCATCGGTGCAACGGGCATGTTCGGTCATAACCTTACGGTCTTCAACGATTACGATTACAACTCCGGCAACAGATATGTAAATGCAATCGAGTTCGAGAACAAGGTCGAATATGATACAAGCGGAGCCTGGTCAGAACCCGCGAGAGGATAAGTCATCAGTTTATACGATCATTCGAAGGAGATGTGCCCATGAAGATCTATGATATCTCACAGGAAGTGTTCGGATGTGAGGTCTATCCCGGTGACCCGTCACCGGAACGGCAGATCAAGCTTAAGATAAGTGAAGGCGCGGTCTGTAATCTTACTGATTTTCAGATGTGCGCGCATAACGGAACGCATGTTGACGCGCCTTATCATTTTATTGACAGCGGCAGGACGATCGATCAGGTGGAGCTGAAGAGATTCGTCGGTTATGCCTATGTAACGTTCCATGAAGGCGATCTTTCCGCAAAAGATGCTGAAGCGATCCTCTGCAGGGCAGCAGAAGCTGAACAGGGTTCCGGTATAACGGAATGTGACTGCCATAACAGGATCCTGGTAGGCGGAGATGTTACCATTTCTGAAGAAGCTGCCAGGGTCTTTGCGGATAATAAGATCCTGCTGTTTGGAAATGAATCACAGACGGTGGGACCGCTTGAAACACCCATGGCGGTCCATCTGATAATGCTCGGAGCTGAGATAGTGCTCCTTGAAGGAATAAGGTTAAGCGGAGTTGAGGAAGATGTTTATCTTCTGAATGCCGCACCGGTAAATCTCGGCGGGGCAGACGGAGCACCGTGCAGGGCTTTGCTTATCGGAGTATGATTTTCGCGGAAAAGGGGAATAAAGATGTCCGGATATGAGATAACAGATTACATTACACCTGAAGAATACATGGAGATGCGTAAGAGCGTCGAATGGAGCGCGTTTCCTTTGGAGGAAGCTGCTGAGGGTCTGAAGAATTCATTCATCCTGGTCTGTTTCCGGGAGGAAGGCAAGCCCATAGCGATCGGAAGAGCAATCTCGGACCGCGGTTATGTTGTCTATATCGCAGACGTTATCGTGCTTCCGGAATATCAGGGAAAAGGACTTGGCAGAGAGATAATGAATACGATCATGGACAGGATCAGGGCATCCCTGAAACCCGGTTACAGGGTAATGATATCCCTCATGGCCGCGCAGGGAAAAGAGGGATTCTACAAGAAGTTCGGCTTCATTGAAAGACCGACGGAATTCTACGGGTGCGGCATGCACCAGTGGCTTGAAGGCTCATAAACACTGTCATTGTGAATAAGATTAACAATTCATAAACAAACTCCGGGAATGTGGAAACCGAGTAAATTGGTAGTATAATAATGTAAAAGTTTTTTTATTTTGTAGGTACCACAGTGGATTATAAGGGATTTGCCGAGAATTTTAAGCGCGTTGCCTGTGTCATTTCAGTCGATCTCAAGGCGGGAAATGATGATAACAGGTATATTATCATTGACGCAAATGATGCTTACAGGAGAACTGTCGTTAAGTCGCTGGACGATTTTATGACGAACGTCCCTTATACCAGATACATCATGAAGACTGCCAATTTTGAGGCTCTCTGTGATACCTGTGTTAAGCAGAACATTCCTATCCATACCTATTTCGATATCGAACTGTACAACGCATGGATGGAAGTGTTCCTGATGCCTCTCGAATCAGGTAATCCGGACAAAGGACTGCTCCTGTTCTCCTATGAGATGAATCCCAAGGCCGATATCGACAAGCTTGCCGATATCTCTTCCGAGACGGCCACCAATGTTATCAAGACATGTCTGAAGCTTAGGGAGACGGCGGATTTCCGTGAATCCATGAAGGCGGTCATCAAGGATATACGTCAGCAATGCGGCTCACAGAGATGCAGTGTCCTTCTTACCGATTATGAGAAGAGGGAGTATTCGCTTCTTTGTGAAGACTACGATCCTGACGATCCGTCACAGGTCCCTCTGGAGGATTTTCTTACTGAAGAATTCTACGCCGTGATCGAGACATGGCCCAGACTTATCAATAAGAGCAACTGCTATGTCATGACCAGCGAAAGGGACATGGATGAAGCACATAAGATCGCTCCGGAATGGATCGACTCTCTTAAGTTTGCCGGCGTAAAAAGCCTCGTTATCTATCCGCTGAGATCTGACAACAAGACCATCGGATATATCTGGGCAGGCAATTTCCCGACAGACAAGACTCTCATGATCAAAGAGACTCTCGGACTGACTTCATTTATTCTTTCCGCGGAAATAGCCAACGATCAGAACGTCCGCAAGATGAAGATAATGAGCTCTACGGATCTCCTTACCGGTGTCTTTAACCGTAATGCCATGAACAACAGGATCAGCGAGGATGTCAGCGGAGTCAATCTTATAAAGAAGCCATTCGGTGTTTTCTTCATCGATGTTAATGGTCTCAAGACGATCAATGATACGCAGGGACATCTTGCAGGTGATAATCTCCTCAAGGATGTTGCAGCGACACTTAAAGAGATCAAGGACAGGAATGTCGAGATCTACCGCGTAGGCGGAGACGAATTCCTTATCATCACCCCGGATACCGACATGAACGCATTTGTCAGACTGGAAGAAGAGCTCAGGAAGAACTGTGAGCGTCCGGGCAGGGCCCACTTTGCCATCGGCTCATGCCACAGCGATGAGCACGATGACATCCGTAAGGCAATGCAGAAAGCCGATGCCAGAATGTACGAGATCAAGGAAGAATACTATTCCAGACATCCCGAATACGAATGGCACAGCAAGCCGGTCTGATATCTCAGAAAGAAGTCAGTTCCCATTTCTTAGGAAGATATTTTCCTTCTCCTTCAATAACGGGGAAGGAGTTTGTCTTGGAATTCCACTGCATGAAAGTCCTCTCCGTCTGAGAACCGTACCAGGAATCCACAGCGATGACATTGCTCGCGCACAGATAGATGTAGTATCCTTCTCCGCCGCCGAGCAGTTTGTATGCTCCGAGATCGGAGTGCCAAACGATCAGGTCCGTAAACTTCGTCGTGTTGGAACCGTCGTTGAATCCGATGAGAAGTTCATCAACGCCGTCCCCGTCAAGATCGGTGAGAAGATATCCTATCTCTTTGTTGGGTTCATATGACTTGAGATCCTTGGCGATGTTAAGGTCTAATGAAGGATCCTCGTTTACCCAGTTTGTCCTGATGCCTTCACCATAATAATCCAAAGTCTGTTTGTACCAGTTCTTCGGCTTGATCTTGCATCCTGTCAGTACCGGAATTGCGGTGACCAAAAAAGTAACAACCAGAATAGTTGCTAATGTCCTTTTCATATTAAGTTACCCCTTATTCAAAATATAAGAGATATTTTACATTATTTTCTGAATTTTTCCATCCTTATCAGATGTTCTTCGTCAGGTTCCTTTATTCCGTTCTTGTAACCGTAGCCCATCTTGAGATAGAAGGGAACGCCCGTTATCGAAGCAGGTATCTCGATACGCTTGGCTCTGGTGAAGAACTCATCCTTCTCAAGAGTGCTGATGATGAAATGCCCGACGCCCATGTGCTGGTATTCAGGCAGTACAAAGATCGTGAAAAGACTGCTCTCGTCTTCCTTGCCCCAGTAAGGTCCGATGGCTCCGCATCCGATGATGCTGCCCTGCAGTTCTACAACGTAGAAATGAGTCCACGAAGCTCTCTCGAGGACGTGTTCAGGTGTCTCGGTCTCTATCAGCTGATCCATCAATTCCTTGGGATAATCTTTGGTGTTTGAGATGCTGATGGTCTTCCTGATGAGCGCGGATACCGCCTCTGCATCACGTTCTTCAAGCCGTCTGGCCGTGAGACTGCGGCTCTGCTCTGCTGCGGGAGCAGGAACAGCCGGAACGGGAACAGGCTGAACTTCAGGAGTCTGTGTCTGAGCCTGCTGCTGCGGCTGAGTGTCCTGCTGTGCCTGGTTTTGTGAATATCCGGAAGTTATCCTTAACTCATACTCTTCCTTCGGCATCGGCTTAGCGTAGTAATAACCCTGGATCATGCTGCAGCCTTCCGCCGCGAGGAAATCAACCTGTGCCTGATCCTCAACGCCTTCTGCTACGGTTGTCATATTAAGTTTCTTCGCGAGCTGAAGCGCTTCGGATACGACGATCTCCGTTCTCTCATTGTCCTTGTCACCGCTGAAGAAACCTGCGTCGAGTTTCAGGATGTCGAGCGGCATATCCTTAAGTGAATTGAGTGATGAGTAGCCTGAACCGAAGTCGTCCATGGAGACGAGGAAACCGTATTCCTTGAGTTTCCTTATCGTTGCGAGCATTACTTTCTTGTCGTCGAAAAATGCACTCTCGGTAAGCTCGATCTCGATCAGATCATGAGGAGCACCTTCTTTGTCGACCATGTCTTTGATCTGTTCCGCAAGGTTTGTCTCCGCGAAATGCGCACGGGAGATATTGACTGATATCGGCACGCATTTCATTCCCGCGTCAAGCCATTTTTTCTGGTCCCTTGCAACATGTGTGACCATGTAATGATCGATCTCCGTGATGAAACCGCTCTTCTCAAATATAGGGATGAACTTTCCGGGTGACACAAAGCCCATGTCATCTGAGATCCATCTGATAAGAGCCTCTGCGCCCATGAGTTCGTTGGTGCGCGGATCATACTTCGGCTGGTAATAGACTTTGAATTCCTCTTTCTCCACTGCCTCTCTCTGTCTCTCGGTGACCCTGTCAATCCATTTTGTGTCCTCGACGAGTTTGTTGTCAAAGAATGCGATGCCGGTGTCATCACTGTCTTCAAGGGTCATCCTGGCAGTGGAAGCGTTGTTGTAGAGAAGATCGATGTCGGCATTCTTCTTGATCTTTGGATCGATCATGTAAACACCGGCATGGAACTTGAAGTCGTGATCTCCGCCGATGGTCTCAAGGCTCTTGATGATCCTCTCAAGTCTTGTTCTCGCGGCATCTTCGTTAGCGGCCTTGATAAGCATCGGGAAATTGGAAGCCGTACTGTGCGCGCAGAGCTCGTTCTTATCCAGGAAGACCTCGATGGTCTTCCAGAGGTTTATAAGTGTTCTCTCACCGGCATCGACGGAATGACAGAGCACGTAATTCCTGTACCCGATGAATGAGAGACTTACGATCGCATACTGGGTATTGCCTCTTCTTTTTCTGATTATGTTTTTGCTGTTGAGTGCGAACCAGAACCAGTTGTGATTTCCGGTGATATTGTCCCTGAAGACGAGCTTGCGCATGTTTCTGTTGTTCTTATGCGTTCTTAATATGTTAGCCACAAAAAGAATGAAGATAAGCGATACGAGAAAATATGCCGAAACGAAATACAGTGCGAAATAACCGACATCCTTGAGAGACAGCTCGTGATAAGTCTTGAAAGCAATGATCTCTGTGCCTTTCTTTACATTGAAAGCCGTCCAGTAAGGGATGTAGTTGGTTTCCTTGTTTTCGAGCTTCTTAAAGAATTCGAGAGGGGCATGCAAAAGGATCTCGTTTATGTCCGGCTTAATGACATTTTCTTCCACTATGATGAGCGTGCCGTTCTGGTCGGGATAATAAGTGAAATCATAATCCTCATCCTCGTCAGTTAAGACGGAAATGTTCACAAGACGGAATCTCTTTTCTTTCTCTTCATCTTTATCTTTATCTTTATCTTTATCGTTTGGAACCGTCAATATCGCGGTTGCTTCAGTGTTGGCTCGGATAATGTTTTTATTGTTATCGAAAACAATGCATTCGCAATTAAGGTTCTTGAAATATTCAAGAAGCTGGTCTGATGAATCAGCGGATGCGGTATCGTATAAACTGGCATATTGTGCCGCTCTCTCGGTCTCGGTCCTTGCCTTAAGTGTGGAGGAATACTCAGAGAAGGTATCTATGGATACGGATATGATCGCGATCGCAAAAAAGAAAAATATCGCATAAAGGATTAACGGAACCGCTATCCAGTTCTTTGGAAGTTTGTATCTCTGATTTCTCTTGGCCATATGATCATTCCATCCCGAATTTGCTTTGACTGCATTATAGCACTCGGAAAAACCGGATTTTCTTTAGGTTAGATTATTTAAGAAAGAATTAAGGATATCAGTACTATAGATGCGTTCAGAGAGTGTGTTCCGGTAAAAGCGGATCTTTGCTGATCTGCAGATTAAGGTTACGTTAAGGTTTGTGTGATGGAAGGTTAAGATTGCTTTTGTAAGATTAGCTTGCAAAACAAAGCAAAGGGGAGTAGGAGTATGAAAAAGATGACCGCGGCCGTAATGGCGGCCGTAATGGTTTTGCCTGTCCTGACAGGATGCGGTGCTGCCGTAATCCCGTCGGAATCATCCGAAGAGACAACCGTAAAAGAATTGGGACCTGCAAGAGCACAGGATGACTACTACAGGTTTATCAATCAGGAACGCTTTGACACTGCCGAATTCGAATACGGTGAGCAGAGCGTTGAGATGGCATTCGACAGCAAACTCATAGAGGAAGAGCTTAACGGGATCATTGAAGACGTGATCGCCGGGGACGGATACGCCAAAGGCAGCGAGGAAGACATCATCAAATACGCTTATGAATCTTTCATGGCTTATGACTTTGAGAATGAGCCGATCCCGGATGATCTCATGGCAATGATAGAAGAGATAGACGGTGTTTCATCCATAGACGGGCTTCTGGAAGTGGATGCAAAACTCGTAAGAGATTATGACATGGACGGACTGTTCTATATCTACATCGATACTGATCTGTTCGAGCCCGAGAGAAGACTAATTTCTTTCTCACAGATCTCAGGTATTCTCAACACATCATTTACTGATGTCAGGGATTACCCGTATGCGCTGGATTCGATAAAAGAAGATACTCAGGTAATATTGTCGACACGGGGATATGACAAGGAAACCGCCGAGAAATACGGCAAGGAACTCGCTTATCTGGCAATGGACCTTTACGCGGAGACCGATCTTGACATCATGGAAGCTGAATACGGTTATGATTACGTGAAGGTATATTCCTCCGCTCAGATAAAAGAGATGCTGAACAATGTGGATGTGGACAAGTATCTTTCAGTGATAGGGATCGATGCCTCCAAGGCCGATGCGTTCTGCCTCAGTGATGAGAAACAGCTGAAAGCATTGAATTCGCTGCTGACGGAAAAGAATCTCAATGCGCTTAAGGCACTGGAACTCGGCAACCTTTACGGTCAGTATTCAAGATACATTGCTCCGCACTATCCTCAGCTCCAGGGAATGGTCGGGAGAAACTATGACTCCCTGCACGATCAGGCGATCGACGAGGTAAGGATGGGCCTTAAGTCAGAGACCGATCCGCTCTATGTTGAACGTTACTATACGCCTGAGACCGATGCCGCATTAAGAGGCATGTGCGATGACATAAGAGCAGGTTACAGGGAATTGATCTCAAATGCGGACTGGCTCAGCGAGCCGACCAGAAAAGAGCTTCTCCAAAAACTCGAGAACATCGTGTATGTAACCGGTTCAAATATAAAGAGACACGATAATTCCAAATACACGGAAGTTTACGGCAACAACTACTATGAATTCTGCCGCAACTATTCAAAGATCGCCTGGAGGGATCTCATAGCCGGTCTTGATGAGCCTGTATCGAGAACCGATACCATCATGGAGATGCAGATATTTAACGCCTGCTATGATCCTTCGCTCAACAACATAACAATCACCGTGGCGATAACCAACGCACCTTTCTTCGATGTTAATGCAGATTACTACACGAACCTCGGAGGACTCGGAATGGTAATCGCTCATGAGATGGGACATGCGTTTGACAACAACGGTATTCTCTTTAATTCAAAAGGCGAATACGATCCTTCATGGATACCTGACGAAGACATGAAGAAGCTCGATGAGCGTAACGAAAAGGCTGTCAGATATTTCGAGGACAATTTCACCGTGTTTGGCATATATCATGTTGACGGTGAACAGACGCTCGGTGAGAACTATGCGGATCTGGGCGCGATGGAATGCATCACTTCGCTTACGAAGACTAAGGAAGACAGGATCAATCTCTTCGAGAGTTATGCAACCATTTGGTGCGAGATGTGCACCGACGAGACGATCATCGGCCTGATTGCATATGACGTTCACAGCCCTGCGCTCATCAGGGTGAATGCTGTCCTGTCAACGCTCGAAGCATTCTATGAGACTTATGGGGTCAGCGAGGGAGACGGTATGTATATCGCTCCGGAAGACAGGATCTCACGCTGGTATTGATTGGGGTAACGGAAGATGAATATTATACTGAAAAACTCATTAAAAAATATTTTCGGAAAGCCTTTCCGCACGCTGCTCGTCGTGTTTGCGATCTTCATGTGCTCGCTTTGCGCGATGCTTTCCTTCGATCTCGGCTCAAGCCTTGACAGACTCTTTGCTGATCTGTTCGCAAGTGTATCGAGGGCCGATTTCATGGTCGTATCCGGCGGAAGCGATCTGTCAGAATTACCGGAAGGATTTCCTGAATCTGATTATATGAAGCTGGTATCAAATACTGAGATGCTCTATAAGAACATCGACGGTGAATACTGCTATGTGACGACAGACTCGCTGAATATATATGGTCTTGATATTGATGAGGCCATAGACATGAAGTTCATCAAGCCCATGGAAGTTGGTTACGGTGAGATAGTCGTTACCAGGACATTTGCAGATGATTACGGATATGAGATCGGAGATAAGATCACTCTCCATGACAGAGCTGACAAAGAGCTGGAACTTACTGTAAGCGGCTTCGTCTCAGACGATAACAAGAATCCTCTTATCAGCGGTAATACAGGTATCGTAAATCTTGAGACAAGTGACGATCTCTCATGCGGCTACAGGGAGACAGACGTCCTTATGATCGATCTTAAAGATGATACTAAGATCGATGAGGCAAAGGACATGCTCGAGGATGCGTTTCCTGACGTATCAATAACGGATCTTTTCTTAAGTGAATCAGACATGGCGATAGTTAACGAGTTCAAAGCCATTTTCTATCTGCTCTTCGCCATTACATTCCTTCTCGTTATATTTGTAACGGCATCCATCTGCAACAGGATAGTAAGCGAGAGAATGTCTTTTGTAGGAACGCTCAGAAGCCTCGGCATGAGTACGGCACGCACAGGCAGGATCCTTCTCTTGGAGAATGTTCTGTATGCGCTTCTCGGAAGCCTGCCCGCTACGGTCTTTTATGCTCTTGTAAGAGATCCGATCATGAACATGATGTTCATCGGAGACAGTGAGAGCGGATCGGTTCTCTTTGAGATTCCGAAGCTGTCTGCAGCACTCATTGCGGGAGTCATTTTGGGTGCCGTTCTGATCGAGTGCCTGATCCCTCTCAAGGCAATACTTAAAGCGCTTAAGACATCTATAAGGGATATCATTTTCGACAACAGGGATACGGAATACAGGTTCAGCAGATCGACGTTTATCTTTGGCCTGGTCTGCCTCGGAATAGCGGTAATATCATTTTTCTTCAGACACCATCTGATTGCCGCAACGTTATGCCTGCTTTCAACGGTAGGAGCACTTGCATTCCTTTTCCCGAGACTGCTGAAACTTGCTGCAGCCGGAGTCGGAAAGATCGCCGATAAGATGAACAAGCCTGCATGGTCACTTGCTGCAGTCGAGGCAATCTCAAGAAAAAGCACCGTAGGTAGCGGCGTGCTCAGCTCAACCGCTGCGGCAATGTGTATCGTGGTATATGCTGTTGCAACGGGTATGGCGGGAACGATAAGCACTATCCCATATGATTGTGATGTTGTCATGGATACCATCAAGGCAAATAAGTATTACTCATATGTCGATCATCTCGAAAGCGTTGAGGGAACGGAGTCTCTCTATTTCTCGATGCAGGAATTCAAACTCAACGATGAGAAGAAATCTACGATCGGATACTTCTATGCTCTTCCTGATGACGGCTTCACGTACTTCCAAGGTTTTGATGACGTGCCTGAATCAATAGACGAGGGTAATGTTGTCATCGACAAAAAGTACGCATCAAGGAAAGGCCTGTCGGAAGGCGATGTCATGACCCTTACGATCAATCCGAACGGGGCTTTCCCGATCGAAAGAGAGTATAAGATACAGAAGATAATCGAAGGCAATCCTTATGATCAGGGTGTCGATGCGGTGTTAATCAGGGAAAACGAATATAAGGCAATGTTCAGGGATCTTCCGGGACAGATACTGATCAAATGCGGTGATGCCGAGACAGTAAAGCAGTCAATTGAGACCTACGGCAAGGGAACATATTCACAGGTTAAGACACTTGATGAGATCGTTGAGGAACAGGAGTCAGGCAATTCGAAGACTGTTGCAGTGATAACAGCGATCATCGTAATAGCTCTCGGAATGACGGCGGTAGGCATGATCTCCAACCAGCTGATCGGATTCGAGGGAAGAAAGAAGGAGTGTGCGGTTCTGCTTTCCACTGCAATGAATAAGAGAAAGCTTTCCGGAATCCTTCTTAAAGAAGTACTGATAACTTCCGTCACTGCTTCGGTAGTCGGAACTTTAGTAGGCAGTGTGCTGACTATGGTCATCAAAGCAGCTTTGGATAATGCGGAAACGATTGTAGTTGATCTCACAATAGACCCTGTAAAGACATTGCTTTTCTTCTTCATCCTTACCGCAGTATTTACGGCAACTGTTCTCTTCCCGATAAAGAACTTAAGGAAGATGAAGATATCAGAACAGATCAAGTATGAGTGATTATATGGAGGATAATAAAATGAATAAGATCATTGAAGTAAATAACGTCAGTAAGGCATTCGGAAAGAACGAGAATCTCAATCAGGTGCTGAGTAGAGCAAGCATGAGTGTTGAGCAGGGTGAGTTCGTATCACTCATGGGTGCCTCGGGCTCGGGAAAATCAACACTGCTCTACCTCATAGGAGGTCTGGACAGGAGCTTTGAAGGCAATATCTCAGTATGCGGAAAGGATATCGGTTCACTGAAGGATAATGAGCTCTCTGATCTGAGACTTAAGAACATGGGCTTTGTGTTCCAGTTCTATAACCTCGTAATGAATCTGAATGTATCTGATAATATCCTTCTTCCGCAGACGATCAACGGCAAGAAAAGATCTGAGATGAAGCAGGCTCTGGATGAGATACTTGAGATCACGGGACTCACGGAAAAGAGAAAGGCAATGCCGAATACATTGTCCGGCGGTCAGCAGCAGAGAGTTGCTATCGCAAGAGCGGTAATCGGAAATCCCTCGATCATACTTGCAGACGAGCCGACGGGCAACCTCGATGCGGCTTCCACAAAAGAGATAATGGAACTCTTCCAGAGACTGAATAAGGAGAAGGGACTGACAATTCTTCAGGTAACACACTCGGAACAGTGCGCAGAGTACGGAACAAGGATCGTAAGGATAGAAGACGGCAAGACGATCGGATAAACTAGACATTCTTCAACCCCCTCAAGATATAGAAAGCAAAAAGCAGCCTGCTGAACAATAGCGGCTGCTTTTTGTGTGTAAACTTGACAATGTAAAGATAGCCGCTATAATCAATGTTGACAATGTAAAGATTAGAGAGGGTATCGATGAGAAAAAAGATGGTCATGACGGCAATAGTAGTTTTAATCGCAGTTCCCGTTCTATTGCTCATTATCTGGTGGATAATGAGTCCGGGAAGGATCAGGACTTATGATGAACCGGAGAGTCTGTCCAAGAAGTTTGTAATGGACATAAACGGTGCGCCCAACGGATTCTTCATCAATAGCAGGAATACGGATAATCCGGTGCTGTTGTTTGTGTCGAGCGGACCGGGAACTGATGATTATGTGTTCACGGATAAGTATAAGGACATGAATATCGAAGATGACTTTACGTTGGTTTACTGGGATTACCGTTATATGGGCATTGCTTATGATAACGGAATGAATGTTGACAGTGTAAACATGGATAACCTTTTAAATGACACATATACTGTTACCGAATATCTGAAGGAACGCTTCGGGAAGGAGAAGATCTACATAATGGGATTCTCCGGCGGGACGAAGATCGCTTTGATGGAAGTTCAAAGACATCCCGAAAACTACTATGCTTACATTGGAATGGCGCAGTGTGTAACCGATTCGGAAGAGAATGATACATTGATGTATAATTTCATGAAGGAAGTGTTCGAGAAGCGCGGCGATAAGAAAGAACTCAAAAAACTTGATGATGCAGTGGAGCATCTTGACAGTGGCAATATTAAGTGCAAGGATTGGTATGTGTATGTTGATCTGCTTCATAAGGCAGGCGGTGGTACGATATATAACAAGACTGAATTCGAAGGTATCGTATGGCCTGTAATTACCTGCGGGTGTTACACGCTTAAGGAGAAGATCAATTATATAACTGCAATGAAGAAATACCGTACCACTCCGCTTTACGAAGAACTCAGTGGTTTTGATTATAGAAAGACAATGACTGATTTTGATGTTCCTGTATTCTTTATCAGCGGTGAATATGATTACAACTGTCCGTGGGAACTGGCTGAAGAATATTGTGATGTTCTTGAAGCACCGCAAAAAGGTTTTTATAAGATATCCGATTCCGCTCACAGCCCTTTGTGGGAAAACCCGGGACAGACGCAAAATGCTTTAAGAGAGATAAAGGAGATGACTTTATATGGCTGACAGTTATCATCACGGCAATCTCAGACAGGCTCTGATAGATGCCGGAATAAAGCTGATAAATGAGAACGGGGAAGAGAATCTGTCACTCAGAAAAGTTGCGGCAGCATGTAAAGTATCACATGCCGCGCCCTATGCGCACTTTAAGGATAAGGAAGAACTCATCGATGCTATTAAGAATAACGTAACCGAGAGATTTATGGATGAACTTGAAGCTGCGATAGAAGGCAGAGCCACTGCTGACGAAGCCATAATCGCGATGGGGAAAGCTTATGTTACTTTCTTCCATAGGAATCCTGATTATTATGTGTTCCTTTTCGGCAAGCAGAATATTACCGCTCATCTTAAAATGAATAAAGAATATAAGAATGATTATCCGCCGTTTCTTCTGTTGCGAAGGATGTATCTTAAGCACCTGAAAGAGAACGGACTTGATAAATCATATGAAGAGCAGGAGATTGACATGGTAAAGATATGGTCGATCGTTCACGGCATGGCTTCGATCGCTTGCATGAAGGGAATAAGATCCTCGATTGACTGGAATGATCTTGATGAAAGGATACTGGTGTGATCATGAATATTGAATACAGTGAACAGCATGAATTCGAGAAAGAAGAATTGGAAAGACTATTTCTGTCAGTTGACTGGTCTTCGGGACATTTTCCCGAGAAACTCGTTGTTGCTATGAGAAATTACAAGGCAGTCTATTCTGCCTGGGACGGTGATAAACTCGTCGGACTTATCTGTGCCATGGATGACGGGATAATGAATGCGTACGTCCATTATCTTCTGGTCGATCCCGAATATCACGGCAGATCAATAGGCTGGGAACTTGTCGGGATGGTCAAAGAATACTATAGGGATTATATGCGTATCTGTGTTATCGCATATGATACTGCAGTCAAATTTTATGAGAAGTGCGGTTTTGGGATCAGTGAAGGGGCATCGCCAATGTGCATCACTTCGCTGTGGACCTGATCTGAGATCGGAATAGACTGATCATGTAAGAAACAGTTAAGGATCGTACAAGATTCACGTAATGATTCCTTTTGTGCCTTTCTGTATATTGAATGCAGAACACGGCGAAAGGAATCTTTTCATATGATCTTAAGAGGAAACAGCATAGTTAATTCAATAATCGTATTCATTATCTGTCTTGCGGTTCATGAAGCGGAGGTTTTCTTCATAAGAACTGATGAGACGGTATTCGCAGAGTGCTTTATCAACAAAGTGTTCGGTATCATCGTTCTTTTTGTTCTTCTCGGGATAGGGAGAAGGAAATGGAGTGATATCGGTTTTAAGGTATCGCGGATCCTGCCTGACTGCATAAAGGGCCTGCTTATATGTGCCGTTTTCTATACGATAGGTTTTGCAGCAGAGTTTGTCATTCTTTCTGCTCAGGGCAATCCCGGTCATCTTGAATTCTTTGTTACGGGTTTCTCTCTTACCGGCGATGTTACAAAACAGACCGGTATCGGGTTTGTGCTTATGTGCATAGGATTCAATATCATCAATGTGTGGATGGAAGAGGGATTGTTCAGAGGTTTCTACATCACATACCTTAAGGAGAAGATCGGTTCTAAAGGAGCTCTGCTCATTGCAGCGTTCTTGTTCGGCCTGTGGCATCTGGTCACACCGCTCAGAAGCGTTATTGACGGTCAGATGACGCTTCCTGCTTTTGCGGTAATGAGCATCGGTTATGTTGTTCTTTCTGCTCTGATGGGTATCAAGTGGGGACTGCTCTTCGAACAGTCGGGTTCTGTATGGATCGGTCTTGCAGACCACTTCTTCAATAATTGTGTCGTAACCAATCTGCTTCATGTCGTTACAGATACCGGAACTGACGAATACCAGATTATGCGCGTGCTCATTGGGGAACTGACATCATTTGCTGCAGTGGTTATATATGTAAGGCTTAAGAAAGCTAAGGATAAGACTAAGCAGTCAGTGCTTGCTTGTGAATGACAGGACCGTGAAGACGTCAATACACGATATTTGCTATGAGATTGTGCTATTCTTATCTCATATAAGATTTTGCGAAATGGAGCCGTGTCATGAGTCTTTTCAAAAGCAGTAAAAAAGGCAATGCCGGAGAGCTTGATTCATTCTCGTACAGTCCGGGTTACAGTGATATGCGCGGGGAAAGTCACCGGGACACTCTAGAGAAGAATGATGCCGGAGAGTGGATAATCGTCAGCAGGAACCGTGAATATCACAGCGCTCCGGTCATAGTCACCACTTATGCCGTTGATCAGGAGAAGGCTGCTCATTTTGAGAGATTCATTAAAGAAAAGAATGTTATTTCCCTGGCTAACCGTCTGAAAAGCAAAGAGTTCATCTGTGATCACAGTCCTTGGAACTTTAACATCGTTTTCGATTGTTCCGCTGTCGGCGGGAGCAGTTATGATGATTACAGCATAGGTCAATACAAGATATATACCCCGAATGACCGCGAACTTCTTAATGAATTGAAAGCAAAATTCTATGCCCTTAAGGGTGATATGCTTTCGGAAACTGAGGAAACAGACTGATAACAATGTGATTTAGGCATTTTTCAGGCATTGTACGTGTATCAGTCTGTTGATTTATCGTCGATGATATAATTACACAAATAGAATTTTGGATGATAGGAAAAAGCCTATGAAAAAAAGTAAATTGTTAAGTGCCTTATTGGGGTTGGCGCTTATGGTTACCGGTTGCAGTTCGGCAGTGCCAACCGACAGTGCGCCGGTCAGCGACACTGTCATTGATCAGGTTGTTGATACAGAATCAGTAGAGACCACGGTCACGGAAACTACAGAAAAAACGGAGCCGCTTACATTCAACCCCCATGTTTATTGCGGCCTTCTCTCAAGCATTTGTACTGATGATCATTGGGATTCTTTATATAATTTAATTGATGCGATAAGATCCGGTGAAGATACTTTCGTGTGTGCCGGTGAGGATGTATACAAGTGGTGTACGGATGATACGGTTATCGGTTCTTTCCTTCCGCCATCATGTACGCTTGTTAAACCGGATGGTTATGAAGATGGTGTCGGCAGGATTAAATATATGATGGCAAAGGATGAGTTCCTTTCCAGGGAACAGGCTTTCGAAGATGAGGTCTGCCGGATGCTTAATGAGGCGGTGCGTTCTGATTATTCTGACTTTGAGAAGTGTATGGGCCTTTATGACTATATGACCGCAAATTTCCAATATGACTATTCGGAGATTGACGGTCAGGGTGTCGATGATTTCAGCACTTATGCGTGTCTCATGAGCAAAAAGGGAATATGCTGCGAGATAGCGGGTGCATACTCTTATCTTCTGCTTCAGTGCGGAGTCGAAGCAATGGTTTACGGAGGAGACGGTTCAGCCGGTTATCATGATTGGACCTATGTCGTTCTGGACGGCAAGGGCTATCATGCTGATCCGACCTGGGTTCTTTATGGAGGCGATGAATATGGAGTCCTGAGTCTGACTTATTTTATGGAAACAGATGAGGAACGTATTTCTGACGGATTCAACAGGGAAGAGTTCGAAGCTGACTGGATATGGTACTGGAATACCGGTTATGACAGAAGCATGTTTCCTGCAACAGACGGAAGATTTGTCACTCTTCACGATTGGGCAACTTTCAGGAGCATGGATACTGAAAGAAATCTGATAGTCTATGTCACATCAGACGGAATTGAAGAGGAGTTCAGTTACGGGGATCTGTAAACTGAGAGGATATTCAGGCTTCGCAATTAGGCAGTTTTGCCGCTTTGTGCTAAAATTAAGATATGCATTTCACGTGTGAACATTATTGTTCCCGGTTTTGGCAACGCTTTGAGCTACAGGGGGAAATAATATGAAAAGATTGGCAGCTTTGGTTATTTTGTGTGCAATGTCCATTGCATTGTTCGGATGCGGTAAGAAGGACAGCGGAAGCGGTAAAGTACGCGATGATGATGATAAGCCGAAGGCAACCGCGGCAGCCGCAGAAGATACTGCTGACGATGCAGGCGTTGGGTTTAAGCAAACAGGCGGAAAGGTAGTTTTTACAGTCGATAAGGACATCGAACTGACGCAGAATGCCTGGCTGGGATTCCTCCCGGGTACAAAGGGATATAAGAATGAAGAGGACGCTGATGAATACGATGTTCTCTACGCATATATCGAGAACCCTGAGAAAAAGGCATCAGAAGACTTTCTCTTCCAGTTTGACAATGAATCAGTCGATGCTCTGGATGACGGAGATTACATTATCGTTCTTTGTGATGACGATGACGGGGGAAAGGTCATGCTTTATTTCCCTGCAGTGCTCAACGGCTCGAACGTAAAGTGCGATTTTGATAAGATCGTCATCAACTGACAGGACGGCACGGGTTCCATGAACATTATCAAAGCTGAACAAAAAGACCTTCAGGAGATCCTGGAGCTGCAGTATCTTGCTTATCAGAGCGAGGCGGCTTTGTTTAAGGACAAGGATATTCCGCCGCTCAGGGAAACCATTGAGGATCTGACAGAAGAGTTTAACATTGGCACTGTATTGAAGATGGTCACCGGTGATAAGATCATCGGCTCAGTCCGTGCTCACGAAAAGAACGGGACAGCTTATATCGGCAAGCTAATGGTCCATCCTGATCACAGATGCAAAGGTTACGGAAGCATGCTGCTTGCTGAGATAGAGAAGTGTTATCCCGGCATGCGTTATGAGCTTTTCACGAGTACGAGGAGTGAAGACAATATCCGCCTGTACCGGAAACTTGGTTATCAGATCTTTGACCGGAAAGAGATAAGCGACGAACTTGTCTTCGTATATTTGGAGAAGGGCTGAAGAGATTATCCCGGAACCTTTTTGTAGATAGTTCCTTCATAATCCCAAACGGCATAGATGTATTCATCCGAGCCTTTTATTTCCCATACATACATCGGATCGATGTGCTGACCGGAGGCTGGTCCGCTGTATGTGACCTTGCCTAATGCCTTGCCCGTATCCGCGGCACTATGGTCATGGTCGTAATTTGCTCTGTAAGTTTCTCCGCCTATCGTGATCACATCGTATTCGGCTCCGCCGAATGTGCCGATGACACGGTTATGGCCGAAGTAAGCTTTGGCACCGGCTAGGGAAACCGTGAATAAAACTATGCAGGGGATAAGGATTGCCAGTCTGCGTCTTATCCCTCCGGCCCTGATACCTTTTACGATCAGTATGATGCCGGGTACGAGGATTGCCGCAACGGTCATTGATAGAAAGATAACGCCGAAAGATACCATATGCTTTAACCCGGTTTGCCGCTCAGATATCTTCCAGCAGATAATATCTGCCGTTTCCGTCAGCTCTTATCTCTAGTCCGTTCAGTGAAGCTCCGAACATCATGTCACGTGAATACGTTCCGTCAACTTCATGCACTGTGCCTTCAGCATCGGTAACATTGAATCTCAGACTGATATTGAATACCTCACCGGCAACAGCTTTGTCAGCGAGTTCCAGTTCGTTGAAATCGAGAGTAAACAGATCGCCTTTCCTGATCGTGCTTTTGTTGGCATATTCAACGCCTCCGCTGAATGCGGACGTTCCGTTGATGTCAGCCTCATAAGTTATGGACCGTATATTCTCCGTATTGCAGACCAATCCGATGCTGACGGACTGCATCCCGTAATGAATGCCTGATGAACTCCAGGATTCGTAACTGCCTGACTTGATGTATGAGGGAGTGAAGATGTCTTTGTTCTTCGTATCGTCTGCCCTTAAGAATTCCGGCTGGTCCATGATGCCGCCTGTATGACGGATCATCAGATAGTTGTTCAGCGGATCTTCTGTAAGCGAATACATACGCGTATCCATGTCATCATCAACGTAGCCCAGACATTCATTGAACGAGTTTTTTGACATCGAGCCGTTCAGTCTTCCGAAATATGAATAAGATCTGCCGCCATACCGGAATACCGTCTCGCCGCTGTCTTCAAAATATTCTGATTCGAATGAGGGCGCGTTTTGAGGCAGATCCGGTACACCGATGTCTTTTCCCGCAAAAGAGCATCCCGACATAATGAGTGCTCCGCACATTATCAATACTATTGATCTGATATGTTTCATTTTTCCTATTCCTTTCATCCCCGTATAATTATGAATCCTTGATCATTACTTTTATTCCGAGTTCCGTAGATTCCGGTGCTTTATCGTTATCAGCATACACATGGACGGTTGCGAATCCGTCTGCCCTTGTTATGACCACGCTCATTCCGTCATCCGAGATTTGGCCTTCACCGCCGGTTATCCCCGTGATCCTCCGCTCATCGTAATTGGAAAAATAAGCAAGATCATCTATGTACAGCGTGTCGCCGGCTTCGCAGGCGATACCCTGCTTTTCTGCAATGTGTGCGCATCGTCTTGTATAATCGACCGCCCCGTATACCATCAGGAATATGAGCGATGCCGCAAGTGTCAGGACCGAACCGGTTACGATCAATACAGCTTTAAGTTTTCTGTTCATTTCATGAACCTCCGTATTCCCCTGTTGAGGTAATCATACACTTCGAAAATCTGTTTTGCAACAATTATTTATCGAAATACAATAAAATTTTGTTGTTTAGCCGAATGGTATCAGAGAAAATTTAGAGTGAGAAAAATAATAAAAAAACAATGAATGTCAGGGAGAGATCCTTCTGGATGTAATAGAATAATCATAAAAGTTAGCCTAAGCTAATCACATATGCGGTAATCAATTTGCAGGAGGTAATATCGATGGGTAATGTTTATGATTTCACGGTTAAGGACAGAAAAGGAAATGACGTAAGCCTGGATACCTACAAAGGCAAAGTGCTTCTGATCGTCAATACTGCTACCGGATGCGGATTCACGCCACATTATGAACCGCTTGAGGCAATGTATAAGGAATTGAAGGATCAGGGCTTTGAGATACTCGATTTCCCCTGCAACCAGTTTGCAAACCAGGCACCGGGTTCAGATGAAGAGATACAGCAGTTCTGCACGGTCAAGTTCGGAACGGAATTCCCGAGATTTGCGAAGATCGATGTTAACGGTGATACGGCTGAACCGCTATTTGCATATCTGGCGGGAGAGAAACCCTTTGAGGGATTCGGCAAGGGCTTGAAGAATGCCGCGCTGAACAAGTTTGCGGAGTCAAACAATAAGAAGTATGGTGATAAGGCTTACATAAAGTGGAACTTCACAAAATTCCTCGTTGACCGTGAAGGAAACGTCATTGCAAGATTCGAACCCACGGCTGATATGGATGAGGTTAAAGCGGCAGTCATAGACGCATTGAAATGACTTGTTTTCGAAAGGTTAATAAAATCTGAAAACGCGATGTGTATAATCAGAAAAAAGGGGATTTGAGATTATGCAGCAACGCAGAGGTATTTCCATCCTGGGATACGGATGCATGAGATTTACCAAAAACGGCACCTCCATCGACTTTGACAAAGCCGAGAGGGAGTTCATGCGTGCGTATGAACTCGGAGTGAATTATTTTGACACGGCATATATATATCCCGGAAGTGAGGAGCTCGTAGGCCGCATAATAGAGAAGAACGGCATCCGCGGAAAAATAAACCTTGCAACGAAGCTACCGCAGTATCTGATCACAAACCGCGCTGGTCTGGACAAGTATTTCAACGAGGAATTAAAACGTCTCCGCACTGACTATGTGGATTACTATCTGATGCATCACATGACGGATCTTGCCCAATGGGAGAAGCTTAAGGCCATCGGAATCGAAGAATGGATCGCTGAGAAAAAGCAGAGCGGACAGATAAGGAATATCGGGTTCTCGTTTCACGGTGATACAGACACGTTCAAGGGTATCCTGAATGCTTACGACTGGGATATGTGTCTCGTTCAGTACAACTATTTCGATGAACACACACAGGCCGGACGTGCGGGTGTCAAAGCCGCCTCTGAGAAAGGCCTGAAAGTATTCATAATGGAACCTCTCCGCGGAGGCAAGCTCGTTGATCTCCTGCCGGAGAAAGCAAAGCGTGAGATAGCGAATGAACGTCACGGAAGAACTCCTGCGGAATGGGCATTCAGGTGGCTTTGGGATCAGCCTGAGATCACATGCGTTCTTTCCGGAATGAATTCCATTGAGATGGTCGAGGAGAATTGCCGTATCGCTTCAGATGCGAAGGCCGGGGATTACGGCCCTGAAGAGAAAGCCTTCATCGAGAAGATCAAGTCGTATATCATCGAGAGCACGAAGGTAAACTGCACCGGCTGCAGATACTGCATGCCGTGTCCCAAGGGAGTGGATATCCCTGCCATCTTCTCGTGCTATAACCATATGTATTCCGAGAACAAGAGTTCCGGCCGTCTTGAATATTTCCAGACTGTCGCACTGAGGATGACACCTGCCGACGCATCGCTTTGCGTAAAATGCGGCAAGTGTGAGCAGCATTGCCCCCAGAGCATCCCGATCAGGGAAAAGCTTGTCGAAGCCGACAAAAAACTTCGTCCGTGGTGGCAGAAGATCTATCTGAAGACCGCCAAGCGTGTCATGATCGGGAAGAAAAAGAAGAACATCTGACACGCTGGCTGAGGTTCGGAGCGAGTGTTCAGCGGTTCGTATTTGGTTATGTTTTTCCTGTGATAAGCTGATCAAAAAGTTGATTTTTGTCAAAATCCAGCTTTTTGGTCAGCTTTTTCCCGGTTACACCTAACCAAAAAGCACACCACTGCCGTACCCGGAATCCGGGAAACGGAAATAATCATAATGAAACCTGACTTCTTTTAGAATTAACGGCTTTCCCGATTGCTTTTGATATTCCAAGATGTTACCTTATGCTTGATAGTTCTGAGTGCGGAAGGGCATGCCCTGACGCGGAAGGCTTTAAGTAAATCTTTCTATACTTAAATTGCTTCAGAACCTTGTTTGCCTGAACGGGCGAAAGGAGGTCAAATGGAGACGAGAGTTGCTATTATCGGCATTATTGTCGAGAATCCCGATTCAGTTGCGCAGATCAACGATATTCTTCACGATGTGAGGGATTATGTCGTCGGAAGGATGGGTATTCCATATCGTGAGAGGAATATCTCCATCATCAGTGTCGTTGTCGATGCGCCCGAGAATCTGATAAGTTCGGTATCCGGCAAGCTCGGCATGCTCGACGGCGTTTCTGCGAAGATAACGTATTCGAGACTTGCCAAAAATGACTGACATCCGCGGAATAACAGAAAAGCTTTGCGATACCGGCAGTCTCACTCGTGATGAGATCATCTGTCTTCTCGAAAACCATACTCCCGAACTGCAGTCTCTTCTTGCTGAAAGAGCTTCTGCGGTTGCAAGAGATAATTACGGTAACAGGGTCTTTGTGAGGGGTCTTATCGAGTTTACCAACTACTGCAGGAACGATTGTTACTACTGTGGTATCAGGTGCTCGAACAGGAACGCGCAGCGGTACAGACTCAGCAAAGACGAGATTACGGAATGTGCGTCTTACGGATATGATCTGGGCTTCAGGACGATCGTTCTGCAGGGCGGTGAAGATGCGTATTTCACGGATGAGATGATGACTGATATCATCCGTTCGATCAAGAAAGAGCATCCGGATGTCGCGGTTACTCTGTCGGTCGGTGAGAAGAGCTATGAGTCATACAAGGCATTCTATGATGCAGGCGCAGACAGATATCTCCTGAGGCATGAGACAGCTGACTTTGATCACTATGCAAAACTGCATCCGTCCAATCTTTCCGCTGAGAACAGACAGCAGTGTCTGTATAACCTGAAGAAGATCGGCTTTCAGACCGGTGCCGGATTCATGGTGGGTTCACCGTATCAGACGGTTGAGAACATTGCAGATGATCTGCTGTTTCTGAAAAAGCTGGATCCCGAGATGATCGGAATAGGTCCGTTCATTCCTCACCAAGAGACGCCGTTTGCGGATATGAAGGCCGGTACGCTGGAACTCACATTATTTTTGCTCAGCATGATCAGACTGATGCTTCCGGAGGTATTGCTTCCTGCTACGACAGCACTCGGCACGATCGATCCGAGAGGAAGAGAACTCGGTATCCTTGCAGGCGCGAACGTAGTAATGCCTAATCTGTCCCCGGTGGGTGTCAGAAAGAAATATGAACTTTACGACAACAAGATATGCACGGGTGAGGAAGCGGCTGAATGTATGATCTGTCTGAAGAAGAGAATAAACAACATAGGTTACGAGATCGTCACCGACAGGGGTGACAACGTCAAATACAAAAGAGAGCACTGAGGGTGGAATACCGGTGCTGAAAAAGAAAGAAGGTAAATAACATGTACGATCCCAAATCAATGAAAGCAGAAGAATTCATCGACGACAGCGAGATCCTTGAGTCTCTGAAGTATGCGGATGAGAATAAAAACAACGCCGCACTGATCGATGAGATATTGGAGAAGGCAAGAGAGCGTAAGGGCCTTTCGCACCGTGACGCATCTGTGCTGCTGGCGTGTGAGATCCCCGAAAAGAACGAGGAGATATATGCCCTTGCGGAGCAGATCAAAAAGGATTTCTACGGAAACAGGATAGTTCTTTTCGCGCCTCTGTATTTATCCAATTACTGCATCAACGGATGCATCTACTGCCCTTACCACGGCAAGAACAAGACAATTCCGAGAGTAAAACTTACCCAGGAACAGGTTAGGGATGAGGTCATTGCATTACAGGATATGGGTCACAAGAGACTTGCGATCGAGGCCGGTGAGGATCCCGTCAACAACCCCATTGAATACATCCTTGAATGCATCAAGACGATATATTCGATTAAGCACAAGAACGGTGCGATCAGACGTGTAAATGTTAATATTGCAGCTACGACCGTGGAGAATTACCGCAAGCTTCACGAAGCCGGTATCGGCACATACATTCTCTTCCAGGAGACATATCACAAAGAGTCATATGAGATACTGCACCCTACGGGACCCAAGCACGATTATGCTTACCACACAGAGGCCATGGACAGGGCTATGGAAGGCGGTATCGATGATGTCGGTCTTGGTGTTCTCTTCGGACTTGATAAGTACCGTTATGAGTTTGCGGGAATACTCATGCACGCAGAGCATCTTGAAGCAGTTCATGGAGTTGGTCCGCACACGATCTCGGTACCCAGACTCTGTCCTGCGGATGATATTGATGTCAATGATTTCTCCAACGCGATCGATGACGATACATTTGCGAAGATCGTGGCATGCATCAGGATCGCGGTTCCTTACACCGGTATGATCGTTTCCACCCGTGAATCGCAGAAATCCAGGGAGCGTGTTCTCCATCTCGGTATCTCACAGATCTCGGGCGGTTCAAGGACATCCGTCGGTGGTTATACGCATGAGGAGAGAGTTGATGAGACGGCGCAGTTCGATGTATCTGATACACGTTCTCTCGACGAAGTAATGAAGTGGCTGATCGACATGGATTACGTTCCTTCATTCTGCACGGCATGCTACCGCGAAGGCAGAACGGGCGACAGATTTATGGCACTCTGCAAAGCCAAGCAGATCCAGAACTGCTGCCTGCCGAATGCGCTTATGACTTTGAAGGAATACTTAGTTGACTATGCATCTCCCGAGACACGTGAAGTCGGCGAAAAGCTCATCGAGAAGAATATTCCTGACGTTACCAATGAGAAAGCACGAGCCGTTCTGCGTGACAGACTGGTTGCGATCGAGAACGGAGAACGCGACTTCAGATTCTGATATTGTTGTACTCGCTTAGGTCCCCCGCGCTTCGCTTGTGCGGAAATCGCTCGTACAATCAATATCAGAATTGCGGGGTATTGAATTCAAGGAGATTAATATGGAACGGACACATATCGCATTTTTCGGGCGCCGCAATGCAGGCAAATCAAGCCTTGTAAACAGATTCACTTCACAGGAACTGTCGATCGTTTCCGATATCGCGGGAACGACGACGGATCCCGTGCGCAAGACCATGGAGCTGCTGCCGTTAGGTCCGGTTGTGATAATCGATACCCCCGGAATCGATGATGAGGGAGCTCTCGGGAACCAGAGGATCGAGAGGAGTATCAGAGTACTGGATGAGACTGATATTGCAATCCTTGTGGTAGACGGAAGCATCGGAATCAGAGATGACGAGAAGCAGCTTATTGATGTGTTTAAGAAGCGCAAGATACCTTATCTTGTTGTCATTAATAAGAGTGATCTCGGCACTGCGGATATGCCTGAAAATGCAATAGTGGTCAGCGCTCTTAAGGGTGAAGGAATAGAGGAACTGAAGGAGAAGGTCGCTGTGCTAATAAGCCAGCGCAAATCCCGTCCTCTGGTATCGGATCTGGTCGAAGAAGGAGACCTCATCATACTCGTGGTTCCCATCGACAAGTCTGCTCCTAAGGACAGACTGATCCTTCCCCAGCAGATGGTTATACGTGACCTTTTGGGAAAGGGGGCGATTCCCATCGTTGTAAAAGATACTGAACTGGATATTGCTCTGAAAAAAGTAGGCAAGGTGAGAATGGTGATCACCGACAGCCAGGCGTTTGGTAAGGTGTCCAAGATAGTTCCTCCCGAGATCCCGCTGACATCGTTCTCGATACTCATGGCAAGGTTCAAGGGAATCCTTGACCAGTCGATCGGCGGAGCCAACATGCTTGATAAACTGACGGATGGCGCAAAGATACTCATCAGCGAAGGATGCACTCATCACCGCCAGTGTGAAGACATAGGAACGGTAAAGCTCCCAAACTGGATCAGGGAATATACCGGAAAGGATTTTGAGTTCTCGTTCACATCAGGACTTGAATTTCCGAAGGATCTGTCCTCTTATGATCTCATCATTCACTGCGGTGCATGCATGCTTGGTGAGACCGAGGTTGCAAGCCGTTACAGAAAGGCGGACGAACAGGGTGTTCCCATGACCAATTACGGTATCGCGATCGGCAAGATGAAAGGAATACTGGACAGGGTCATCAGGTTCGGCTGAGTTTTCCTGCCAGCTTTCCGGCGAGCCCGTATAGCGCATATTCGGCCATCAGTATCACGATGACAAGGAGTATCAGTCCCGGAGTATAGAGGGACTCTCCTGCCATGCCGCAGATCCATTCAAGAGGTGAATCCTGCGGAGGATATAAGAGGAACATATAGTTCTGTCCTGCGAGAACGTCCAGGAGATATATGGGAGGAACAACCGCGAGGAGGAACAGACACGGATACCATATGTGCCTGACCGACACATGAACCTTGCCTCTGACAAGGAATATGAGCGGTATGAACACGGTCAGGGAATGGGTGAAAAAACACAATAACGGAAGGTAAGACCAGAAAGGTCTGTACGTCCAGTCCGGAAAGAGCAGGGCACCTGCCGAGCCCGGCATGATGAGGAGCATCGATATCTCCGCAAAGAACTGCTGTGTCTTTCCGCGCGTGAAAGATGCTGCCAGGTTTACAAAGATCCCGAGATTGCACAGGTGCAGGGGGAGGAATCCCATGATGTCTCCGCCTTCGCTTACCAGAAGGATGTCCTGGACAGTTTCGCCTGTCAGGGTAAGGACTGAGAGCACGGCCGCGGTGATCATGGCGGTCCTGTCAGAGCTTTTCCGTAATATAAGGAGGCCTGCAGTCACTGCCGCGGCGATAAATATCAGCATGCCGGTGTGTTCTGGACAGAAATGCGTGAAAGAATCCATTTATTTGCCTTTCAATACATGATCTCGCCGAATAAATGCACCTTTTGTGCATATAAACAGATTGAAAAACTCATTGTATATAATAATATTATCGCAACAGGATTCAAATGAGGTTTATATGAATAACAACAGGAAGACGCTTTTACTGACCCTTGGTGCGACCTTTGTCCTTATGGCAATGCTCGTAACCTATACGACGCGTCTGATGTACACGTCCTCCTATTCCTACATAAATGAACTTGGCAATGACAAAGCTGCGGCGATCACGGCAGATTTGGAGAATTATCTAGAGACTGCGAGATCGGTCCTCTGGGTAGCTGCCGATACTGTTGACCACATGGTTGCGAACGGTGCCACGAACGAGGAGATCGTCGAATATATCACAAGAGAGTCTGCCAATACCGCATCCCAGTTCGATGAGAGCTATACGGGATTGTATGGTGTCATTAACGGCGGATATGTTGACGGTGTCGGCTGGACACCTCCGGACGACTATGATCCCACTGTAAGGGACTGGTATATAGATACTGTTGCGGCAGGCGGTCAGCCCCTTGTGGTATCGCCTTATGTTGATGCCCAGACGGGCAATGTCATTATCTCGGTCTGTAAAGCCCTTACCGATACGAACAATGTATTGGGTCTCGACCTCACTCTTACAGGCGTGCAGGAGACCGTGGAGAATATCTCTATAAACGGCAACGGATACGGATTTATCCTGAATTATGACGGCACTGTCGTCGCCCACCGTGACAGCGGCGAGAAGGGCAGGAACTACAGTGAGCTGCCTGACAAAGCCGAACTGTTCGAAAAAGTGATGAGTGTAGGCAAGGGTAATTTCGACATGAACATTGACGGCAGAAAGTGTGTTGTCTTTGTTGATGAAGTCCTCGACCAGTGGCACCTCGTCATAGTCGTTGAGACTGCCGCACTTTATAAGGATACCGCATCCGTGCTGATAGTAAGCGTGCTGGTTGGCATCCTTGTCTTCGCGTTGATAGCGGCATTCTATATCATCGCTTATACGCATGAACGCAAGACCAATAAGCGTATTGAGGAGATGAAAGAGGTTGAGAGAAAGAGGGAATACGAGGCAAAGGTCCTCATGCTCGAGAAGTCCGCAGCGGACAGCGCGAACAAAGCGAAAAGCGATTTCCTCGCGGATATGTCTCACGAGATAAGAACGCCGATCAATGCCGTTCTCGGAATGAACGAGATGATCCTGCGTGAATCAAAGGACGATAATATCCTTGAGTATTCATCCAACATCAAGAGCGCCGGAAACACGCTGCTGTCGATCATAAACAACATTCTTGATTTCTCCAAGATCGAAGACGGGAAGATGTCTCTCGTTCCGGTTGAATTCGATGTTGCGGAGCTGATAAACAACCTGGTCAATTCCATAAGCGAAAGGGCAAGGGCGAAGGGCCTTGAGTTCAGGCTAGACATAGATGAGTCTGTTCCTGCAAGGCTTTTCGGGGATGACGTCAGGATCAGCCAGGTAATAATGAACCTTCTGACCAATGCCGTAAAGTATACGGAGACCGGAAGCGTTACTCTGCGTGTCGCCAACAAGGGAACGGAAGACGGAAATGTCAGACTCAGGATAGATGTAACAGATACGGGCATAGGCATTAAGGAAGAAGATCTTGATAAGCTCTTCCAGTCTTTTGAGAGGATCGAGGAAAAGCGCAACCGCCATATCGAAGGAACCGGTCTGGGTATTTCGATCGTGGTCAAGCTCCTTTCCATGATGGACAGCAAACTTGAAGTCAACAGCAAATATGCGATTGGTTCCACTTTCGGTTTTGATCTGTCACTGCGTGTCGTCGATCCGGAACCGGTTGGCAGGCTTGACGAGAAGAAAAAGATCAGTTCAGTAGAAAATGATGAGAACGGACATCTTTATGCTCCGGATGCAAGAGTCCTTGTAACTGATGATAACGGCATGAACCTCAAGGTGGCGTGCAACTTCCTGAAGCTGTTCGGCATTACTCCCGTTACCTGCTCATCAGGCAGGGAAACGATCGATATCCTCAGGAAAGAAAAGTTCGACATCATCCTTCTGGACCACATGATGCCTGAAATGGACGGCATAGAGACTCTTAAGGTGCTGAAGGATGATGATATCCTTAACGGCGCGGCGGTCATAGCGCTTACTGCCAATGCGGTGGTAGGGGCAGAGGAGCAGTATCTGAATGCGGGCTTTGACGGTTATCTGTCCAAGCCGATAATGGTTGAGGATATTGAGAATACTCTTAAGAAGTATCTGCCCGCAGATGTTGCCGGTTCTGATGATGACGGTAATGCCGTCTTTGAATTCGCGGCTTCACAGGATGAGAAAACGTCTTCGACGCTCACATTGGACAAGGCCCGTTCCGCAGGCCTCAATGTCGATGCCGGAATGGGATACGCATGCGGAGAAGAGAACTTTTATCTTGAACTTCTGTCAGACTACGTGAACTGCACGTCGGACAAGTGCGCTGAGCTTACTTCATATCTAGATAATAATGACATTAAGAACTATGAGATCCTGGTTCATTCGATAAAGAGTGCTTCAAAAACAATAGGTGCCGATGATCTGTCTGCTCAGGCCAAAGCACTCGAGGACGCATCCAAGAATAATGATATTGCTTTTGTCAAAGCACATCATGATTCCTTCATTAAGGATTTCACGGATCTTGCAGGCAAGCTGATTGGCTGATCTGAGGCTGTTTATATTGTTTGAAATATTTTTCGCGAAAATGTGTGAAAAGGGGATTCCCGTTCGTCTTATAGGTGAGATCTCAAATAACGGGAAAAGGAAGGTTGGTTAAATGAACAATGAAGATGTGTTGAGATTCTTCGATCAGTATGCCGATGATGCATTCAGGCTGGCATACTCGTATCTTGGATCAAGACCTGATGCAGAAGATGTTGTTCAGGATGTTTTCGTTAAACTGATCAAGTCCGATATCACGATCAAAAAAGGCAAGGAAAAAGCGTATATCCTTACCATGACCGCAAACATGTGCAGGGATTTCCTCCGCTCGGGAGATGTGGTCTTCAGGGCACCGTTTGATGACGCGGCCGAGGCAGGATCGGAACTTGCATTTGATGAAGAAGATACGGATTTGCTGGATGCTGTATCTGAACTCCCAGGGAAACTCAGGATCGCGGTGCATCTGCACTACTATGAAGGTTATTCTCTCAAAGAGATCGCCGACATCCTGGGCATAGCCCCGTCAGCAGTATCGATGAGACTGACAAGGGCAAAGGAAGTTCTTAGAGACAGATTCACGGAGGGCCGCAAATATGCAGGATGAGTATGTAAAGACTTTTGAGAAGATCAAGCTTGATGATGATAGGAAATTGGAAATGAGAAAAGCATTGGAAATGGAAATGGCTTCAGTCAGGAAGCCCGCTAAGAAGACGCGTCTCAGTACGGGCGCTAAGGTTGGAATAGCAGCTGCAGCTGCAGTAGCAGTAACGACAGGAGTATTGTTATTGGTTCCTTCGACGAGAAATACCATATACGCAGGTGTTAGAAGCCTCTTCAGCATTACTGTCCCCGACGGTGCTGTCGATGGTGTCGAGCAGGACCAAAAGGGCAGAGAGGAAAGAGTGATCCCGACGGATATGGTGTCTGAATCCGAAGCGGAAGAGATCATAGCGGCAGTATCCGAACAGGATAAGGCAGAGGATGATTATCTGGAATCGGTAATCGTGACTGCAGATTATTACGCGGACCCTGATCTCAATGAACTCGCGAATTATTATTCACAGCAGGGTTACAATATCCTCGATCTCGAGAAGGATTCCAGGTTTCTGGATTACGAGCACGAATTTAATACGGAAGACTGGTTCTCTGAGGGCTTTTTCCTTACTTTCCATGTCGGTGATAACGCGACAGGTCACAGTGGAAGGATCATGGCTTTTAAGGCTACGGAAGAACAGCTTAACGGGTTCCTTGAGAACAAACTTGCGCTGATCAATTATGAGCGTGAAGAACACGGACAGGAAAAAGTATCTTTTAACATGCTTTGGTCTCAGAGCTCGGATGATGATGGTAATACCGTATATGAAGGTTCGTGGACAGGACCTGAACCTGAGATGAAGTTATTGCCTTCGGACAGTGCGCGGTTTATGACCTTTGAGATCACATATCACGCCGATACGCAGATAGTAGTCTGCTTTATCGAAGAAGGCGGAGGATTGGGCTGACGGCCGGTCAGTATTCAGGCATTGATGAGCCGTATCCGGAATACCGGGTGCGGCTCTTTGCTTTGCCGGTTGATTCCCTCTCAACTGCCCGTTGTTTGAAAAACAGAACGAATAGCAATACGATATCCTCAAGATGCATGCATGGTTACCGGAAATTACGTGAAAGACTGATCAAGGAGAAAAAACATGGGAAACACAATAGGCAGAAACATAAAGAATTATCGTAAGAACAAAGGGTTTACACAGGAAGAACTCGCTGATCTTCTGAATGTAACACCGCAGGCGGTAAGCAAGTGGGAATCGGAGAACAGCATGCCGGACGTGTCAATGCTGATACCGCTCGCAAAGGTCCTTGGCGTAAGCACTGATGCTCTCCTGGGATATGATTCGTTATCCGAGAATGATGAAGTTATAGCCCGGGTGAAAAGTACCATCGAAAGCATGAACAACAGTGACGAAGGCAGGGCACAGAAAGCTCTCCGGATAAGCGAATATTTATCGACAGAGACCACGCTTAATCCGGGCTGCTTCGAGATAATCCTGGATTACGTTCAGGAGACGGCCAACCTCAGCATGTATGCCGATCCTGTTCTCGAGAATTGTTTTCCTGATGATACGGAACGCGTAAAAAAGCTCTGCAAGGATGCGATACGCAAGGGCGTGTATCTGATAAGCCACTGCAGTGACAAAGAGCTTGTTGAGAAGACTCATTACGCGGTTGCATGGATCTATATTCATGATAAGGATTTCGATAATGCAAGAGAACACATTAATGTGCTGCCGAGCATTTCGACATGCCGCATAAAAGAGAACATCGGAATGGAGCTGACTTTTTTCGAGAGCGGATTTGAGAAGATGAAGGGTGACATCGCTGACAGTTCGGTTGCATTGTTCGATCTGACCGCAAGCATGATGAATACCATCGCGCAGGATTATGCCTGGTACGGAGAGCGTGAAGAGGGAATAAGAGTAATCGAATGGTGCGAGAAGATCATAAAGGCATTTGCCACCAGAAAGGAAACCCTTAACATGAACCATTATCTGAGAGTCAGAAGAAGTCTTGCTTTCTTTAAGCTGGTTTCTGTAAGGAGAGCAGGTGATGAGGAAGGTGCGGTAAAGCTTTATAACGAATTCGCCGAAGAGATAAAGGCGGAAGACCTGACTGACGAACAGAAGCAGACGGTCATGGATCTTCTGCAGAACGACATCGATCACTACAGCAAATATACCTGATCATCACTTCCTGTACGCATACGCGTTATTTATATCCGTTATCAAACAACCCGGCGGTTTTGTGTCTGATATAATCATTCACGGTACGCCGGGTTAATTGCGGGTGTTATCCGCATAATGTTGCTTTGAGAAGGAGGAAGTATGCGTTTAGGAACATCAAGTCCTTTGAAGCACGGCTCTGCTGAAGAGTGGGCAGAGAATCAGGCCGGTCTCGGCTGCCGTGCCGTTGTCTTTCCGTTGTCGGCAAATGATCCTGAAGAGAAGATAAATGAATATCTTGAAGCCGCGAAAAGGCATGATCTTCTTATTGCGGAAGTAGGCATATGGCGCAATGCCATGTCGCTGGATCCGGCTGACCGCAGGGCTCAAAGAGATTACTGCGTCAGGCAGCTGCAGCTTGCGGACAGGATCGGTGCGCGCTGTGCGGTTAACGTTGCAGGTGCCGTTGGTGAGAGATGGGACGGACATTATAAGGAAAACTTCTCGAAGGAAACCAGGAAACAGATCGCCGGGATGGTGCAGGAGATCATAGACAGAGCGGATGTAAGGAACACTTTCTTTACTCTGGAGCCGATGCCGTGGATGGTCCCCTCCGGCCCTGAGGATTACGCGAGGCTGATAGAAGAAGTTGACCGCGACCGGTTTGCCGTTCACATGGACATCATAAACATGACCAATTCACTTGAGAGATATTATGAAGCGGAAGCTTTTGTTGACCGCTGCGCGGAGCTCCTTGGCAACAGGATCCGCAGCTGTCATATCAAGGATGTTCATCTTAAGGAGGAATATACATTCCAGCTTCAGGAGTGTGCTCCGGGTGAGGGTGAGTATCCGCTGAGATATTATGTGGAGAAGATGAACGGTCTGGATACTGATATGCCGGTTATCCTGGAACATCTTAATACTGATGAAGAATATATCCGTTATATGAACTATCTTAAGGAGGTGCTTTATGGCATACAGTAGAGTTTCCGACGCCAATGAGATAACGGCAAGATACATGGACAGCATCCTCATCAAGGAACGTCTCATTGACTCCATTGTTGCCGATACAAGTGTCAGCCTGTTCGGTGAACAGTTAGCAAGTCCAGTCATGACGCCTGCATTCTCGCATCTTAAGCAGTTCAACGGACGGGAACTCACCGGGCTTGAAGAATACTCCGTTGCTGCCAAGAATCTGAACATACTTAACTTTGTCGGCATGATGGAGAACGATATGTTCCAACGCATTATCGATACCGGAGCAAAGACGGTCCGCATAGTTAAACCGTATGCCGATAACGCAAAGGTAATGGATCAGATGAAGTTTGCCGAAGATGCGGGAGCATTCGGCATAGGCATGGATATCGATCATATTTTCGGAAACGACGGACTCGATGTCGTTATCGGAGAACAGATGGCGGTCCAGACATCAGACATGATCCGATCTTATATTGAATCGACTTCGTTGCCGTTTTTTATCAAAGGCGTGCTGAGTGAAGAAGAGGCAGTGAAGTGCGCGGATCTCGGAGCGAGGGCGGTCATCGTAAGTCACCATCACGGAAGACTTCCTTATGCGGTTCCGCCCATGAAGATCCTGCCCGCGATAAAGAAAGCACTTGAGGGAAGAGACGTAAAGATAATCGTTGACTGCGGGATCAGCAGCGGCGCGGATGTCTATAAGTGTCTTGCCCTGGGCGCAGATGCGGCTGCCGTCGGAAGATCAATGCTGCCTTCGCTGGAAGAGGGCGGTGTAGATGGCGCGCAGAAGTTCATTAAGGGTGTAAACGATGAGCTGAGATACATCATGAGCTGTACCGGTTTTGCCCGTGTCAGTGATATTGACGACAGCTGTCTTGTGATGTGAATCTGCTGTTGTAATTCGCGAAAAGATAAAAGCATCAAAAGCATAATGAGGTTTATATGCATTACAGGAATTTTGATACGGCCGTTTATATACCCGCACTGGTTGCTTCTTTGATGACGGAGGAGAAGCTCGGATCAGACTATGCTTTTATTGAGAAGTATATCGGGCTTGATAAAGTGTATCTCGAGACTTTCAGGGACGGTCTCGAGGTCAATAAGGAACAGATCCTCATGATCAAGAGATTTCTTGAGGATAAAGGCGTAAAGGTATCAGGCGGAATAACGACTGTTACGCCGGATTTCGACGGAGCTGTTCCGGGAAAGAGAAGACTGTTCAATACTTTCTGTTATACGGATCCCGCGATGAAAGATAAAGCAAAGCAGATCTCCGGATATGCCGCGGGGCTTTTCGATGAAGTCATATTGGATGATTTCTATTTTACAAACTGCACCTGTGAGAGCTGCATAAAGCAAAAAGGTGACAGGGACTGGGTATCTTTCAGAAGAGACCTCATGAGAGATGTCTCGGAGAATCTGATCGTGGGACCTGCAAAGGCTGTCAATCCCGGAGTCAGGATGATCGTGAAATATCCTAACTGGCGGGAATCTTATCATTTCACCGGTTATCTTCCGGATGAACAGCAGAAGATCTTCGATGCTACATATATCGGAACCGAGACCAGAAGCCCGGAGTATACTGATCAGCATCTTCCCGAATACCTGAGTTATTCACTTGTCAGATACATCGAAAACGCATGGCCTGGAAGAAACGGCGGCGGATGGTTTGACACTTATCAGTGCTGGTCGGCTGACCGTTATCTTGAGCAGGCGTACCTGACGGCTTTTGCAAAAGCCCGGGAACTCATGTTCTTCCAGTGGGATGACCTTATCGGTAATTATTTTGCCGGAGGTGCCGGAATACAGCTTAAGAAGATCGACGGCATGCTTGAAGGTACCGGAGAACCTGCCGGCATTCCCTCATATATTCCTTATGCTTCGTCAGGTGAGAATCATTTGGAGATGAGACTTGGCATGCTCGGCATTCCCGTCGATCCCACGCCTGTCTTTCCCTCTGACGGGAAACTGATATTGCTTACTGAGAGTTCAGTTTCAGACCCTGAGATCATCAACAGGTTGGAGAGTTTTGTTAAAGCCGGAGGAGATGCGGTTATCACTACAGGCTTTATGAATAAGCTTGGGGATTCCATCAATAAAATCGGACTGACGGAGGCTCAGGTCACCGGAAGAAAACTTGGAGTTACGAGATATCAGATAACCGATGACAGAGCCGGATATATCGATGACGTAAAACCTGTCGTTTTTCCCGAGATCGTTCACGGCAATAATGCATCGTGGTCTTTGATCAACGGCGGTGACGGGGATTATCATACTCCGATACTGCTTCAGAGCAACTATGGAAAGGGAAGGATCTTCATCCTGTCCATTCCTGACAATCCTTCGGATATGTACGTGATACCGGATCCGGTGACTGACAGGCTTAAGCGCATCATCAGTCCCGATTGCTTCGCATCCGGAAAAGGCTTCTCCATGTTTACTTACGGTGACGGAAGCATGATCTTGTACAGGTATGTTAAGGATGACATTAGACCTGCACACGTCAGGTTGTATACGGCAGATAATGCCAGGGCTCTTGTTGATGCCGTTACAGGAGAAGTGTTTGAAGCAGTGCCGTGTTTCTTCCCGGAGAAATGGGACAGGAAGCGTTATATGATGGCAGATGTAGTTCTTGTTCCCGGTGTGTTCCGCAAAGTTAAGTGGGAATAAAACAGCCGTGCAGAATAATGTGTCTGGTTATCAAAGAAATGCCGGTTCCGTAAATTCGACGCCGTTCTTAAGCAATTCCTCTATGAAGATCCTGTAATAACCCGGAAGCATTTCCTCTGTCTCGTCATGTGCGTGAAGAAGGATCAGATGGCTGCTGCCTTCGATGAGAAGGGGAGCACCGTTATCCGGAGTTTTATCATATATGCGCTTCATAACATCATCCAATGTAAATCCGCTGCCGGGCCTGATCATGTATTCCGCAAAATCGAACGTCCATAAAGTGTCTATATCCTTATCAAGCCCCTGTTCTTTCCAGAAGGGATAACTGAATCGGGTGTCATCCACCTTGTCGAATCCGTTCGCGGCAAAGTATTCCTGTAACCGTTCTTTGTTTGAACCGCCTTTATCACCATAGGGAAAACGGAAAGGCCTGTACTTCCTCTCCACGCCTGCCTGCTCATAGAACCGGTTAAGAGCTTCCTCGTTCTTCTCTATCTCATTTATGCTTTCTTCGAAGCTCAGCTCAGAGAAATGAGGATGGGTATAACTGTGATTGCCGACGATCATTCCGTGCTGCAGGGCATAGATGAGTTCCTGCGGATGCTTCTCCGCCCACTGGCCTACCATGAACATTATTGCCCGGATGTTCTTTGAATTCAGGTAGTCGACTATAGCGGGTGTGTTCTCTGATGAGACATCATCGATCGTAAGTAATGCTCTTATCATTTTTGCTCCATGGTCTGAAAAAAGTTCAGCATCCGTTCAAAAGGAAACCGTGGAGATTATATCACAGCAGATCGCTTAATTTCTTGCTGTAAAGGTAGTCATGGATTATGCCGTCAAATTCCTTCCAAATGGGAAGCGTCTCGCATTTTTTCCTCCGGGGACATTCATAGTTCTTGTCTGCGAGACAGGCAACAGATGAGATGGTGCCTTCCATGAGCGTTATTATCTCGCCTACGGAATACTTCTCGGGCTTCTTTACCAGTTTGTAACCGCCGCCTTTGCCGCTTGAACCTTTTACGAGTCCGCCGTCTACCATCTTCTTCATTATGATCTCCAGATATTTTTTGGAGATCTCCTGGCGGTCGGCAATATCCTTAAGAGGAATATAGCTGCCATTGTCGTTTTGAGCCAGATCTATCATAACGCGCAGACCATATCTGCCTTTTGTTGAGATCATATCTTATTACCCCGTTTTCGAAATTATTACCTATTATAACAGTAGGCAAAAGGGTAAATCAAGACAATAAACCTATTGACACAGTAGGAAATAGGAATTAAGATATCGCTGTGATTTTTCGAAAAGGAGACAGAACATTGATCTACGCAGATAATGCCGCCACCACAAAGATGAGCGATGCGGCCATAAAGACATTAACCGGTCTGTTAAGTGATACGTACGGCAATCCTTCGAGCCTTTATGAATTCGGTCAGAAAGCCAAGGAAGTGCTTGAGCAGGCGAGAAGGGATATCGCTGACTGCATAGGTGCACAGCCCAATGAGATCATCTTTACTTCAGGCGGAAGCGAAGCTGATAATCAGGCCATTCTATCTGCTGCCAGGATGGGAGCTCTCAAGGGAAAGAAGCATATCATCTCAACAGCTTTTGAACATCATGCAGTTCTTCATACGCTGAATAAACTTAAAAATGAGGGATTTGAGATCACGCTTCTCGATGTACATGAGAACGGTCTCGTTACAGCAGAGCAGGTTAAGGAAGCAATCCGCGAGGACACCTGTCTTGTCACAATAATGTATGCCAATAATGAGATCGGAACCATCCAGCCCATCAGAGAGATCGGTGAAGTGTGCAGAAGTAACAATGTTACATTCCATACGGATGCCGTTCAGGCAGTAGGCCATATCAAGGTAAATGTTGTAGATGACAATATCGACATGCTCTCAGCCTCCGGCCATAAGTTCCATGGTCCGAAGGGTGTGGGATTCCTTTATGTGAAGAAGGGCATCAAGGTATTTAACCTGATCGAAGGCGGTGCCCAGGAGAAGGGCAGAAGAGCCGGAACCGAGAATGTTCCCGGCATAGCAGCGATGGCAACCGCGCTTAAGGAGTCCGTCGATTCACTTGATGAATACAAGGCAAAACTCACACCGGTAAGAGACAGGATCATAGCCGGACTTTCGGAGATCCCCCACTCTGCGCTGAACGGTGATGCGGAAAACAGAGTCCCTTCAAACATCAATTTCTGCTTCGAGGGAATCGAGGGCGAATCTCTGTTGCTCCTTCTCGATGATAAAGGTATTGCAGCTTCTTCGGGAAGTGCCTGTACGTCAGGTTCCCTGGATCCGAGCCATGTGCTCCTTGCGATAGGCAGAGTGCATGATGTTGCTCACGGGTCACTGCGCTTAAGTCTCGGAGAGGACATAACGGATGAGAATGCTGATTACATAATCAAATCAGTTAAGGAAGTAGTTGAGTATCTGCGCGGTTTCTCACCGGTCTGGCGCAATCTGGTCGAGGGCAAGAGCAAGTTTATCTTATAAGGGAGGCACATCATGGCTTTATACAGTGAGAAAGTAATGGATCATTTCAGAAACCCGAGAAACGTAGGCGTTCTTGAGGATGCAAACGGGATCGGAGAGGTCGGAAACGCCAAGTGCGGAGACATAATGAAGATGTACCTTAAGATCGAGGATGATATCGTTAAGGACGTCAAGTTTGAGACATTCGGCTGCGGAAGCGCGATCGCGTCAAGCTCAATGGCTACGGAGCTCATAAAGGGAAAGCCGGTGTCCGAGGCAAGACAGCTTACCAACAAGGCTGTGGCAGAAGCTTTGGACGGACTTCCGGATTACAAGATGCACTGTTCGGTCCTGGCCCAGGAAGCCATCGAATCTGCTCTTAAGGATTACGAGAGCAGACAGGAAAAGAAAGAAGAAAAATGATCAGAATAACCTATTGACACGGTAGGTAAATAGAATTATAATCACACCCATATTCGAGAAACGGAAGGAGACAGTAATGATGAAGATGTGCATGTGTTGTTGTTTATTGTATGCACGGGCAATTGACCATTGCTGTCTTGATATGGTTCGATGTAGATAGAATCATGCAGACTTCATGTCCTTTATGCCCGGAGCTGAATAAAGCGCCGGGCTTTTTATTTCAAAATAATTTAACGGGAGAATAAATAAAATGAGCAACAAAAATGATCTTAAACTTAATTCATTACTTATACACGGCGGCATTGACGGAGATGAGACGACCGGTGCGGTCAATGTTCCTGTCTATCAGACATCGACATATAAGCAGGACGGTCTTGGAAAGAACAGAGGCTGGGAATACTCAAGAACAGGCAATCCGACCAGAGCCGCTCTGGAGAAGCTGATCGCAGACCTTGAGCAGGGCGAATACGGTCTTGCATTCGCATCAGGACTTGCAGCCATCAACACTGTCCTCTCATACTTCAAGAGCGGTGACAAGCTTGTCGTATCCGACAACATCTACGGCGGAACGTTCAGGATCCTCGATAACGTTTTCAAGAACTTCAATATCACATACAAGATCGTAAACACTTCTGATCTTGAAGCGGTCGAAAATGCCATCGATGACGATGTAAAAGCTGTCTATATCGAGACACCCGCAAATCCGCTCCTCACGGTTACCGATATCGAAGCAGTCTCCAAGATCGCGAGAAAGCACGACAAGCTCGTTATCGTCGACAACACATTTCTCACACCTTATCTGCAGCGTCCTCTGACCTTGGGCGCAGATATCGTTATCCACAGCGGCACCAAGTATCTCGGAGGTCATTCCGACACGATCTCAGGCTTTGTCGTTGTAAAGGACAAGGCTCTTGCCGACCGTCTTTATTATCTCCAGAACGCCATCGGAGGAGTACTCGCTCCCTGGGACAGCTTCCTCATCATCAGAGGTATCAAGACTCTCGGCGTCCGTATGGACAGACATGTTGCAAACGCAGGGAAGATCGCAAGATGGCTTAATGAGAGCGGATATGTCAGCAAGGTCTATTATCCCGGTCTTGAGTCCGATCCCGGTTATGAGATCCAGAGAAAGCAGGCTGACGGTGCCGGCGCAATGATCTCTTTTGTACTTGACGACAGATACGATTATAAGAAGTTTTTCGAATCACTTAATGTCATTACATTGGCTGAAAGCCTTGGCGGTGTTGAATCACTCGTATGTCATCCCGCTTCTATGACGCATGCCGCAATCCCCGCTGATATCAGGAAGGAAGTAGGCATCGTTGACGAACTGATAAGACTCTCCGTCGGTATCGAAGACGTCGATGATCTTATCGAAGATCTTAAGCAGGCTATCGAGAATTCAGCTAAGTGAAGAAGGTAATGACACATGAAGAACGTATATGAAGACATCAGAGGCATGATCGGCAATACGCCGGTACTTAAGCTCAATCATATGGGCGTCAGGCCCGGAGTAAATATCTATGCAAAACTTGAACTCATGAACCCTGCCGGAAGCGTTAAAGACCGTGTCGGCGTCTACATGATCGATGATGCGAAAAAGCGCGGAATATTAAAAGACGGCGGAACGATCGTAGATGCCACAGCCGGCAATACAGGAATCGGAATAGCCGTTGCTGCCCTCAACCAGGGCGTGCGCGTTATATTCACCGTTCCAGAGAAATTCTCGATCGAGAAGCAGCAGGTGATGCGCGCCCTCGGCGCGGAAATAGTACATACATCAAGAGAAGAAGGAATGCTCGGAGCAGAGCGGAAAGCCGAAGAACTGTTAAGCCGGATCGAAGGCTCTGTCTCTTTAAGACAGTTCAGAAATCCGGCAAATCCTCTCGCACATTACGAGACGACAGGTCCTGAGATCTACTCCCAGCTTGACGGAAAGATCGATTACTTTGTAGCAGGCGCAGGAAGCGGCGGAACATTCACCGGGGTCGTCAAATACCTTAAGGAACAGGATCCGGATATCAAAGGAGTGCTCGCTGACCCGTACGGATCAACGATCGGAGGCGGAGAGCATTTCGATTACAACATAGAAGGAATCGGCAATGATTTCATTGCCGACACGATGGATATCACGTTGGTTGATAAAGTGATCAAGGTCAATGATGATGAAGCGTTCGAGATGAGCAGGCTCCTCGCGAGGAACGAAGGCATCCTTGCAGGTTCATCTTCCGGAGCGGCACTTGCAGCTTCGATGAAGCTCGCTGAGGAGATCGGTTCCGGCAACATCGTAACTGTCTTCCCTGACAGGGGTGACAGATATTTGAGCAAAGGATTGTATGAATAAATGAGCAATGTCTTTGAACTGACAAACGTATATAAGACATACAAGAACGACGGAAAGGAATTCACGGCGCTCAAGGACGTGAGCCTTGAAGTCCGTGAAGGTGAGATCTTCGGAATAATCGGCATGAGCGGTGCGGGCAAGTCCACTCTGGTAAGGACCCTTAACCGCCTTGAGGAAGTATCTTCGGGAACAGTCAGTTTCTACGGAAAAGATCTTGCGAAGCTGAAGGCGCGCGAGCTGAGGGAAGTGCGTCACTCGATCTCCATGATCTTCCAGGGCTTCAATCTCATCAATCAGCGTACGGTGATTCAGAACGTTGAGCAGTCACTGAAGATCATCGGGACACCGCGTGCCGCACGCCGTGAGAAAGCTAAGCAGATGCTTGAGATCGTCGGACTTTCCGAGAAAGCAAATGAATACCCTGCGCGTCTTTCAGGAGGCCAGAAACAGAGAGTGGCGATAGCAAGAGCGCTGGCAGTTGATCCCAAAGTCCTTTTGTGTGATGAAGCGACAAGCGCGTTGGATCCGAAGATCACAGGTGAGATATTAGACCTGTTGAAGAAGATAAACGATGAAAGAAAACTGACGATAATTATCATCACTCATGAGATGAGTGTCGTCGAGAAGATATGTGACCGCGTCGCCATCATTGATGACGGCAATCTTGCCGAGATCGGTGAAGTGAAGGAAGTATTCTCGAATCCGCAGTCGAAGGCCGCGAAGAAACTCGTGTTCCCAAGCAATCCTTTTGATCCTTCGGATGATAACGGACAGCTGGTGAGGATCGTTTTCGACGGAACGCAGTCCAATGTGCCGTTCATCGCAAACCTTGTCGAAGAAACGGGACTGAAGGTGAATATCCTGAGCGCTAATACGAGGAGCGTCGGAGGCATCGGTTACGGTCAGATGATCATAGAACTTCCCGTTCTTGCAAAAGACCGTCAGACTGTTATCGATTTCTTCAGGAAAGGCGGACTTTCCGTATCGGAGGTAAGCAGAAATGAGTGATTACATAAGAGAAGCAATTGTTACTGGTGTATGGGAGACGTTTATCATGACGTTCTTCGCATCGCTGTTCTCGTACCTTATAGGAATGCCTTTGGGCGTGCTTTTATATTCGACATCCAAAGGCCGCCTGCTCGAGAACCGCGGTGTCAATTTCGTTATCGGTACCATCGTGAATATCACGCGTTCATTGCCGTTCCTGATCCTGCTGGTATTACTTATACCGTTTACCAGATTTGTGGTCGGACAGTCCATCGGAACAACCGCAGCGATCGTGCCTCTTACCATCGGTGCGATCCCGATCGTTGCAAGGATGGTTGAATCATCCCTGAATGAAGTCCAGCCCGGTATCATTGAGGCGGCAACTTCAATGGGCGCGTCGCCTTTATACACGATACTGCATTTCATCATCCCCGAAGCAATGCCTTCGCTCCTTCAGGGCGGCGCAATAAACGTCGCCACTGTTCTCGGTTATTCAGCAATGGCGGGTGTCATCGGCGGCGGCGGTCTTGGAGCCATCGCACTTCAGTACGGTTATTACCGCTATCAGAAAGATGTTCTCTGGACTACGGTAACGCTGCTGATAATCATGGTGATGCTCATACAGGAATTCGGAATATGGATGTCAAAAAAACACAGAAAAACCTAAAGAATATGGAGAATAAGAATATGAACAATAGAGCAGATTATAAAAACAACTTAAGGAAGATAGCGTATTCCGGCGTGCTTGCGGCACTGGTCTTTGTTGGAACGGAACTTCACATACCGACTGCGATCGGTCACATCAATCTCGGCGACGTGCTGATACTGGTAAGTTCATACTTGCTTGGGCCTGTTGCGTTTTTCCCCGCTGCCATAGGTTCCACGCTTGCAGATCTTCTTGCGGGTTACCCGCAGTACGCGGTTGCAACATTTCTGATCAAAGGGATCATGGGGCTAGTTGCCGGAATACTGCTTAAGAGGAATGCTCAGGGTAAGACATCACTCATCCGCAAGATCATTGTTTCTTTCATTGCGGAGCTGATCATGATCGCCGGTTACTTTGCATTCGAATCCCTGCCGTTCATGTATGGTGTTGAAGCAGCTTTGGGTTCGGTCATTCCCAACGGGATCCAGGCAAGCGCGGCAATTGTAGGAGCAGTGCCTATTATGTACATTAAGCTTTTCGAGAGATACAGGGAAAGTGAAGTCCGTAAAGATGAGCGTAAGACGGCTGTATCCTGAACTTGTAATTGATTAAATACGGTCCGCGAAAAGGAAAATGAACCACGATGTGCTGTTAAACATCTGTGGTCCGCGAAAAGGAAACCTGATAGGGTTTTCAAGTTGACAAAATGGTTGACTTTCATCGAAAGTCAACGCAAAAGGAAACCATACGGGATCCATCAGTTGACAAACTGAGAACCGGATTTTTGAAAGGCAGAAAAATATTTCAAATAACCTATTGACATAGTAGGCAAATAGGAGTAAAGTATCGCCATCACAACGAAAGGAGGAGTGAGAAATGTACAGAACAATTAATACAACAGTTAGCATGATGTGTTGTCGAATGCTTGGCTCCCGGGTGCGCGAAATGGCCCAGGGCGTAAGAAGTCATTCCTCACGCCTTGAGAACGATCGATGTTAAAGCAGTAATATGCAATTGAACATATGCCATGTGCCCGGGAGTTGAATCAGCTCGCCGGGCATTTTTATGCCTGACAAAAATCATTCTTAAAGCAAAAACAATACATAAAACAAATTCTAAGGAGATTACTAAAAATGAAGAACATATTTAAGAAGGCAATAGCCGCAGGACTTTTACTCGCAATTACAGGATCACTTGCTGCATGCGCTCAGACAACCGGAACAAGAGTTGATGCAGCCACAGTAGCTAGTGACGCACAGACGGAAGCAAAGGCTGAGAACACGGTGCTCAAGGTAGGCGCTAACATCACACCCCATTCGGAGATCCTCGAAGTCGCAAAGCCGATCCTCGCAGAGAAAGGCATCACGCTTGAGATCATAAGACTTGAGGATTCAGTCACACCTAATACAGGCGTTATCGAAGGATCACTTGACGCGAACTATTTCCAGCACGTTCCTTACCTTGACCAGTTCAATCTTGAGAACGGTTCCGATCTCGTATCAGTAGGCGCAGTTCACTATGAACCGTTCGGAATCTATGCAGGCAGGGTAAAGGACCTTAAGGATCTTAAAGAAGGAGCCGTAATTGCAGTACCCAACAACGTAACGAATGAAGCAAGAGCTTTGCTGCTCCTCGCCCAGGAAGGACTCCTCAAGCTCAAGGACGGTGCAGGCATCAATGCCACTGTGGAAGATATCATTGAGAATCCTCTCAACATCCAGTTCAAGGAACTTGCACCCGAGCAGCTCGTTGCAGCGCTTCCTGACGTCGACGTTGCGGTTATTAACGGTAACTACGCGATCGAGGGCGGACTTCACGTAAGCCAGGCACTCGCAGTTGAGGCTAATGACGGTCTTGCTGCACAGACATACGGAAACATTATCGCAACATCACCTGCAAAGGCTGACGATCCGGCAATAAAGACACTCGTAGAAGTACTTCAGGGACCAGAAGTCGCAAAGTTCATCGAGGATACATACGACGGTGCGGTAGTACCTCTTTTCGGATAATAAATTGAGATCAGGAGAACGGGCAAGATGATCGGATTTGAGTATTACAACCCCGCGAAGATCGTTTTCGGCGAGGAATCGGAGAAAAAGCTGAAGTCACTTCTATCGCAGCATAAAGTCACATCACTCCTATTGGTTTACAGCGGTGACTTCATCAAGACTCTCGGAATATACGATGTGATCACGGAAGCAGTAAAAGAACTCGGAATAAAGTTCTCGGAGAGCGGGGATGTAGTACCGAATCCGTCCATCGAGCTCGTAAGAAAACTTGTTGCTAAGGGCAAGGAAGACAAGGTTGACTTCGTTCTGGCAGTAGGTGGGGGAAGCTCCATCGACACAGCCAAGGCGACAGCTCTCGGTATACCGTACGATGGCGATGTCTGGGATTTCTTCGATAAGGGTGTTTCTCCCGAGCATGTCCTTAACATCGGAGTAATCGCGACAACGGCATCGAGCGGTTCCGAGACGTCAAACTGCGCGATCCTCTCATACGGTGAGTGGAAGAAAGGTTTTGAAGATGACCGCATCATTCCGAAGTTCGCGATCATGAACCCTGAGTACACCGTAAACCTTCCCTCATATCAGACCTTCGTAGGTATCGCGGATGTGCTGTCACATCTGCTCGAGAGATATTTCTCAGACGAGAAGAATTCGGATACCACAGACTACCTGATAGAAGGCGCGATAAAGGCACTGCTGGTAAACGCAGACAGGCTTATCGAAGATCCTTCAAATATCAATGCAAGGGCTGAGATACAGTGGCTTGCGTCGGTGGCTCACAATAATTTCCTTGATGCCGGAAGAACGGCTGACTGGGGATCGCACCGTATCGAACACGAGCTGTCTGCGCAGTACAACATCACACACGGGGAAGGCATGGCAATCGTTTTCACGGCATGGACAAAGTATATGGCAGATATCAAGCCGTGGAGACTTGCGCTTCTCGCAAGCAGAGTCTATGGAAAAGATCCGTACGACTATTCAGAAAGGGAACGTGCGCTTCTGTTATCGGAAGAACTCGAAAAGTTCTTTAAGAAGCTGGGACTCAAGACGCATTTATCTGAGCTCGGAATAGATGATAAAGACTTCGAAGTCATGGCAAAGCGCGCGACAAAGGGCGGTACCGTGGGACACTATGTTCCGCTCGATTCACAAAAGTTCATTGAGATCTTGAAGATCGCAAAATAAAAATACCGAGAGAAAAAAGCAAAGGAGATTACGACAATGGCAAGGATCAAATTGGTGGAACAGAACGAAGCAACAGGCGCAGAGAAGGAGCGCTATGACGAACTCGCAGGAAGAAACGCTGTAACTAACATGAAGAAGGGTCTTCTCAATGATGCTGCAACATACGATGCATACATGGCATGGTACACATCCTGGAACAGACTCGTTGAAGTCATCGGTGAGAAGGATGCCATCCTTTTCGCACACAAGATCTCAACAACGAATTCATGCCAGTTATGCTCACTTTTCTTCATCAGTGACGTAAAGGGCCTGGGACTCGATCCGGCAAACCTCGTTTACGATGAGAAGGAGACACTTCTTACAACTCTGGCTGAATCGATCGTTAAGGATCCCACTTCAGTCTCGGACGGGCTTTTCGATCAGCTCAGAAAGTTCTTTAACGATCAGGAACTCGTTGTCATTGTCGGCTTCGCAGGCCAGATGATCGCAACAAACAATTTCAATTCCGTATTCAAGATCGATGTTGATAAGCGTCTTCTCCCTCTTGTACAGGAATTCAAGCCCGCAACATGGAGAGAAGGCATTAAGAAGTAATCGGCGGTTTTGACATAAAAAGAGGGATTATGTGTCATAATCCCTCGAAAAACACCGTAACAAAATAAGTGTTAAAGATAAGTGCGGACGGCGTTTGTGCCGTCCGCAGTCTTTCTCAGAAGCTTGCGTTCAAAGTCTCCATCGTATCGATGACTACGACACAGTCAGGATCGACGTTCTGCATGATCTTTACCATTACATACTCGGGAACCGCAACGCAGCCGCCGGTAAAAGGCTTCTGGGTGCCGAAGCAGTGAAGGAAGATTGCGGAACCCCTTCCCGGAGTGCCGTCTTCGTTAAAGCTGATGTTCAGGCAGTACTGATACTGATACTCATAATCTACGATGTGCTCGCTGTTCTCGAGATCGAGATTCGGATAATCCTTGATGTCAACCATCTCGTTGTAATGCATTCCTTCATTCATGTCTCCGGACCAGTAGGTGTCATCCGTTACCTGGAAATACTTCATCGCGCATCCCGGATCAGGAGCAATACCGAAAGCCGCATTGAAATGATATCTTCCGACGGGAGTCTGGCCACAGCCTTCGGCGTGATCGGCGTCAAGACAGCAGCCGTTCTTTCCGACAAAACCCGGTGTGGAAAGGATCATGTTCCAATTGCCGTCTTTGTCTCTCTCGTGCATCGTGATGTACGCTGTCGTCTTATCCATGGCAGACGCCGCAACGACAAAGAGCTGCTTAACTGAAGAATCCTGAGCTTCAGGAAGTGCCTTTACCCAGTCGGGAGAGGGTTGAACCTCGAATCCTTCAGCATGCAGGCTGATGTTATCCGATGAAGACTTTTTCGTTTCTGCAGCCGTTGCAGAAGGAGCGGTCTCTTTGCTCTGCGGGGCGCATGCGGCCAATCCGAGACAAAGGCCAAATGCGCATAAACAACTTAATAATTTTTTCATTTGCTCACCTCATTGAGATTTTGTTTTTTCGATGTTTTATAGTTTAACAACCTAAGTCTACTCCTCTTAATCATTATTCGTATTAATGCGGATTTACCAATTTGTAAATTATGTTTGTTGTTCCGGGGTCTATGTTTCCGCAGTAATGGTAAAATGGTAGGCATCAAGTATTGGGAGACTGAAAGGATAAAGACGTGTTTAGAGACGCCTCAGTCATGAAGAGAATAATATGTCTGGTGCTGGCCGGAGCTATTCCGGTGACGCTGGCATCCTGCTCAAAGGAGGAACCTGTTCAGGAAACTTCAGAGCAGATAATCCAGACGGAAACGACGGCACCGGTTTCTTCTGAGACCTCTGAGACTGAAACGGAGAATGACAGCCTTGACTATCTTGTCCTGGTAAATAAGCTTAACATGCTGCCCGACGGCTGGGATGAAGAACTGGTTATGGTTACCGGCGCGAATTCTGACGGTGATACGGTCGAGGTGGAGAAGAAGACATACGATGCTTATCTGCGTCTTAAGGATGATCTCGAAAAGAATGACGGCATATATATCGACCTTGATTCCGGATACAGGAGCGTGGCGGAACAGCAGGAGATAATGGACAGCTTCACCGAGAAATACGGTGCCGATTACGCAGCCAGGATGGTAGCACGGCCGGGTTGTTCAGAGCATCATACGGGTCTTGCGATAGACATATACTTCAGGCTTAAGAATGATGACGGTACTTTTACCAATGTTAACCTGAATGAGGATATGGTTGAGTATCCTGAGATATGGGAGAAGATCCACGCCAAGCTGGCTGGTTGCGGATTTATCCTCCGTTACCCCGAAGGCCGCGAACATATCACCGGATACGGTTATGAACCATGGCATTTCCGTTATGTCGGCAGTGCTTATGACGCAAGATTTATCATGACAAATGACATTACACTTGAGGAATATCTCGGTGCGGTAAAGTCGGCTCCCGTTACTGTCGATATAGGCAGTTCGGATATATATTCCGATGATGAACTTTATGAGGCGGTGGTGCAGATCAAATGCAGATTCGCGTCATGGGGAGGATGTGAACTTCACGCAATACGTTATGACGGAGACGAAGCGGACAACGGAGATAATCTCGAGTGGCTTAATGCGGTTAACGGAGGAACGGAATATGTTGATGTCGCAAAGTTTGTCATCGATTTCCATTCTCCGGAAATGGGCAATATCTCCTGGAATCCGGATGAGGAATATACCGATTATGAATTCTGGCTTGCGAGGACGGAATATGGCGGATGGGATATTGCTTTTATAGGAGAGTATGAATAGGTTAGAGCATAATGCCATTCGTGTTATAATCTGAAGAAACATATCAAAACAATAGTAATTCAGGCTGTTTTCCGGAAAAGAGGAACATATGAGTAAAGAGATCAGACAGGAAGAGATAGATAAGATAGTCAAGACGATTTTCGAAGACTACAACGGCGGCAAGAACATAGATGAGATAAACATCTATAACAAGCCGGACAAGTCTGAAGTTCAGGAACTGGTCAACAATCTGTTCCAGATCGTTTATCCCGGATATTTCAGGGACAGGACGTATAAGATCTATAATCCGAAGAACAGTTTTGCCGTCATCATCGAGGATTCGTTCTATCATCTCAATAAGCAGATAAGGCTTGCCCTGGAGTATTACATGCGTCAGGGAACGCTTTCCGAGGAACAGCTGGATGAGGAGAGTTACAGGATCTGCAAGACGTTCTTTGACAGGATCCCAAGGATCCGCGAATATCTGGAGACTGATCTTCTTGCCACATTTGAAGGCGATCCTTCTGCAGGTTGTCTGGAAGAGATCATTCTCGCATTCCCGGGACTCTTTGCCATTACGGTATACAGAATGGCGCATGAACTCTATCTTGAGAAAGTTCCGGTGCTGCCGAGACTCATGACTGAATATGCGCATTCACTTACCGGTATCGACATCCATCCGGGCGCGACCATCGACAAATATTTCTTCATCGATCACGGAACCGGTATTGTAGTTGGCGAGACATCGATCATCGGAAAGAACGTAAAGATCTATCAGGGCGTCACCATAGGCGCTCTCTCGACAAGGGGCGGACAGCGCCTCTCGGGAAAGAAACGTCATCCGACCATCTGCGATAATGTAACCATTTATGCCAATGCCTCGATCCTGGGCGGAAATACCGTGATAGGTGAGAATACGGTTATCGGCGGCAACTCTTTCATCACATCTTCAGTCGAGCCTAATTCAAAAGTCAGCATGAAGAATCTTGAGAAAGAGAATAAGTCTGACGGCGATCATGTTAAGAGCGAAGAGGTCAAGCCCGGCGAGGAATGGTATTACATTATCTGAATGATATCCCGGATAACGCTTCCTGATAAAGCAAATGGTATTAATCCTTTCAGGTGATATAATATAAGCATCTGACGTAAGCTTATGAATAATACTCCTCAACGGGACTCCGAAGATGTTTTGGTCCCGGTGAACGCGAAAATATACTCTTATTCTTGTAAAGGAGTAATGCCAATGATAAATGAGAACAAAGAACAACAGGTCGATCAGTTATTAAGAGGCGTTTACAGGATGTGCGTTAACAGGGACGATTGTAATGATTGTCCTTTCTATATCAGCAAGTGTAGTTTCGGGGAACCCAGGCCCAGGACCTGGTTCGATGAGGAGACCATTGAGATTCCTGCAGTTCCTGTTGCTGAGGAGTCTGAAGACATTGAAGTTGCCGAACAGCCCCAGGAGGTTGCCGTTACTGAGCCTCTGAAGGAGAATGATGATACGGACGGCACATGGATAGTAAGTACCACCATGGGCGGAGTATTTACAAAATACGTGTTTATCTGCTCCAAATGCGGATTCAGAAAGGAATCAGTCTTCTCGATGACGCCGCTGTCTTATTGTCCTGAATGCGAGAAACGGAAAGCTAATCCGGCATAAGTTATCTGAGTAATTTTGTTCTTCGTGTCAGCTTTGCGCTGCGCCGGCAGCGTGTTTGCCGTGCAGGTGCGGCTCAAAGCTGATGATCCTGAGTATATCTATGATCAAGGAAATCAAATACGGCTCGACAAATACTTATCTGATCAAAGGAACGGACGGTTCCGTTCTTTTTGATACCGGATGGGCAGGAACTCTTCCGGCTTTTTGCCATGCCATCGGTGAGGCCGGAGAGAAGGTTCAGGATATCAGCTTTATCATGATCTCGCACTTTCACCCGGATCACATGGGTATCGCGCAGGAAATAGCAGGTATGGGACCGGTGATATGCGCAGCTGATGTTCAGAAGGAATTCATTCATTCGTCTGACAGGATCCTTGCCAGAGATAAAAAAGCCGGTTTCATTCCCATAAAAGATGAGAACATAAGATTCTTCCCGCTCGAAGAGAGCCGTGCTTTTCTTAAAGAGATCGGGATCGAAGGTGTTGTGTGTGCCTCGCCGGGGCATTCCGATGACAGCATAAGCCTGATGCTTGATTCCGGTGAACTCCTCGTAGGTGACCTGAATCCTCTTTACGAACTTGAACTTCACAGAGGCACGCAGATAGAGACTACCTGGAACATGCTCTTGTCCATGCATCCAAAGAAAGTATATTACGGCCATGCCCCAGCGGCAGATCTTAAGACCAACCCGCTTGGAAGGCTTCTCGGGAGAAGTGCACCGGATGACATTTATGCATTGGTGAAGCGGATAATGAAATGTGTTGACAAGGGCATGCCAAAAGATGCCATAGCTGCCAGGACCGGCGCGGATCCGGTGTTCGTGGAGGATGTGACACGGATGTATGTGACTCACCCCGGAGTTTCCGTTCAGGGGATCCTTGACCGCATCGAGATAAAAGGAAGATAAGGATCATTCCCGGTCGTTTGCCACTCCGGAGGAAGCGGATGAAGCCATCGGAAGGGGGTCCGAAAAGCCCATTTGACCAAAAGTGCTATATTATCGGACAGTGAAAACACAGAATAACAGGTGTTTTGCGGATTTGCATCGTGGAAAACAAAGCAAAATTTGTTCAACCATGCCTTTGATGCTTGTTCTATAATACTTAAGACAAACAAATGAAGGCAGGGAACTATTTTTTATGGCACGTGAAGACGCTTTGAGGGACAAGATACTTAAATTGGGATCCAAACAGAAACTTCCGGCAGTGCTCAAATACCTGGACAATCCAAGTGATGACGTAAGAATGGCTGTTGCCATGGCCTTGGGAATGATTCCCACCTATGATTCCGGAATGGGTCTGATCGAACTTTTGCGCGATCCGTCACCTTTTGTAAGAGCGACTGCGATCAATTCCGCAACTGCGATCCACGCCAAGAACTGCGAAGAATACATCAAGAAACTGGCTTTCGCGGATCCGGATCCTAACTCCAGGGAAGTTGCAAAGAGAGCATACGAGGCTTTGAAGGATAACGTAATTACCTATTGACCGGAGGGCTTTGGGACTTAGTTCCTGACAGGAAAACAAAAAATTTATAAGGCTGTCTCAAAACAAATGAGACGGCCTTTTTCTTTGTTTGCTTCAATGGTTAACCCTGTAATAAACGGTGTTTTTGAACTGACGGAATATAGATGTAAAATATATCTGATATAAGGAACCGGTTCTCGGGAAACGGTTGATCAAGGAAAGGGGAGCAGGGAATGGCAGGCAAAACGGTCATTATGGTCCAGCATACGCAATCTGTTCATCATACGAACGGACATGCCGGTGCATGGGGAGATTGGGAACTGACGGTAACAGGTCATGAACAGGCCAGAGAGATCGGCCGTTTTCTTAAGAGAAAGGGCTGTGACGGCAGCTGGCTGATGATATCTTCAGATCTTAAGAGAGCGGCACAGACTGCCGGAGAGATATGGCAGATCATCGGAGTGGTTCCTGAATACAATGAACTGATAAGGGAAGTTAATGCGGGAAGCGGAAACGGGCAGAAATGGGAATGGTATGACGCCAACAAGATCCCACAGCCGGAAGCTTACGATGTTGACTACAGACCGTTCGCTGATGCCGAATCGGACAGGGATCTTTGGAACCGTCTTTATCCCTTCTTTCAGGAAATAATATCCTGTGATCATGAGAAGATCCTTATAGTCTCACACGGGACAGCTCTAAGCTTTCTTCAGTCCATGATGATGGGTCAGACTCTGGATGAGCGAGCCAAATACAGATTCAAAGGCCCATCGGGTTCCATATCGCGCTTTGAGATCGACGGTAACGGCAATGTGACAGCCACATATATAAATCAGCAGGCCTGTCCGGGATAAAAACGGTCAGATGAACCGTTACCGCCGGAAGCTGTATAATATATGTAAATTTGCTTTGACAGAAGCGAAAACGGAATAGGGGAGGATGGAATAATGAAAAAGATAAGGCTTATTGTTTCCGTAATGCTGGTCTTCGCAATGTGCATGGGTTTGTGCGCATGTCAAAAGCCCGTTGAGACCGGAGCGACCGGTGAGAGTGAGGGACTGGCTGCCACTGCAGTCAGCGGGAGCGGGGAAGAATCCATGGCTCCTTCTGAGTCTGTGAAAGAGACTGCCGAAGATCCTTGGAAAGGAATACCTGACGCGGGGAATATCGTTGGAGCTACAGCTCTGGCAAGTCAATGCCTCGGCAAGAATGTCGATGAAGTCCTGAGCAGCGGCACTTTGAATGATTTCTGGGCCGGGAACGGCGGATGTGCTTTCTCAAGAGACATGAGCCGTCAGGCAATGATCCCTGAAGAAGGCTATAGGATCAACGGTTATGAATTCGACCAGATCTATCTCTGGAAAGACGGTGAAAACATTTCGAGAGTAACATTCATGACCAGGCATAACGAGTATATGCCGACGACAGAAGCTGAGATTCCGGGTGCTGAAGGAGATATGGATTACGATGCGCTCGGTGCCATGTTCGAATTTGTGCCGGCTCTCGAGGCGGTGTTTGGCGATTACCGTAATACGGGCGGCACGGATCTGGAACCTGCAGACGGTGACAGTTTTCTTTTCGAGCACAACGGTACGGAGATATCCGTAACTTATGCCGTTGATTGCTATGGGATAGAGGGCAATAACGAATTCAGGATCGATGTATATCCTTCTGGCAGCACGTTTGCCGGCGTTCCGGAAGAAGATCTTAAGATCCTGATATCCAAGCTCAGCTACTGCATGGGCAAGGATAAGGACACCGCCAAGGTAATGGCAGAAGCTGCGCTCGGTGTTGAATTCACAAATGAGCAGATCGACAACACGGGTTACATTTACTATACCGTTGATACATCCGTTGAAGGTGTCGGGTTCAATCAGATCATTATGAAGACTAATGAAGAAGATGGCCAGGGCCAGGTTTACGAGATCGATATCGTTAATGATATGGACGGTTTTGATAAAGCACCGGACCATTATGAGCTGTTCAAGGAAAAACTTAAGACAATTTACGGTGACGCTTTCATTCCATGGAACCATCCGGCGTACGAGGGAGTCCTGGTGCGCGTGGATTCTGACGGCTGTTACTGCATAACCGGCGGAATGTTCAGAGACGGATACTGCAGATTCTATCTGATCATGAACAATGAATCACTGAGAGAGGAGTAATCTATGGAAATAAGTGCAATTAAGGGCGATATAACAAAACAGACGGATGTTGAAGCCATCGTTAATGCTGCGAATGAATCACTTTTGGGAGGCGGAGGTGTCGACGGAGCGATCCATTACGCGGCAGGTCCCGGACTTCTTAAGGAGTGCAGGACGCTTGGAGGATGCAGGATGGGTGAAGCCAAGATCACCGGTGCTTACAACCTGCCATGCAAATACGTAATCCATACCGTTGGACCCAGATGGCACGGCGGCAATAATGGTGAAGAAAGACTTCTCAGATCCTGCTATGTAAGCTGCCTGGAACTTGCCGTCAAGAACGGGATCAGGACCATTGATTTCCCGTCAATATCGACAGGTGCATTCGGATATCCCGTTGAAGACGCCAGCAATGTGGCAGTGGCGGCAGTATATGAGTTTGTTAAAGATCACCCTGATGAGTTTGATATGATCAGATGGGTGTGCTTTGACAACAATACATTAAGGTATTACAGCAGACAGATCGGGCTTATCCAGAAACAGCTTTCATAAAGGAACAGATCTGTTTTATTCTTCCTTCAGCGGTCTGAACACACCTGAAAGATCATTTGAATCCCATTGGTGGTGATTCTTGCCGGGACCTTTTAACATGGCCTCTCTTTTGGCTGCAGCATCTTCCGCTGTCGCATCTTCATATTCTGCAAGTTCTTCACCGGATAGTCTTCTTACAGGATCGCTTCCCTCAGGCCCGGATGAAGAGTCTTCGTTCTTAACAAAGTACGTGCTTATGAAGTCCTTTTCTTCTTTGTGAGATAATTTGTCCTTCCTGCAGGAGAAGCGGATGAACGCCTTGTAATCATCGCTTGTACCTTGGCTGTCACCGATATTGTTTGTTTTATCGATAATTGTTCCTAAGATCCAGAATGTTAAGCCGAATCCCAATCCGAGAGCAAACACCGAAATGATTATATACATTACCAGAACTAAAGTATCCATATGATCACCCCTGTCTCTTTTTCATGAAGGTAAACATATCACTGTCCTGAGCCAGCTTTATGCTCCTGACTGCTCTTACTATTTTTCTGATTCCCATCGAAAACAGTAAGACTATTCCCGCGCCGAGAAGGTAGTCCAGCAGTGGGGATATGAAGATAAGAGCTGTGTATCTGAATACGGCGAAAGCCACTGCCGACAGAAGGAGCCCAAGACCCAAAAGGATCAAATAGAACTTTGTCTTTTCCAGTGGAATTCCGCAGACGACCTTTCCGGTATCACCATTGACCAAAATGGTGATGTGTTTCCTTTTATGATTTAAAGTGATGAACCAGACCGGCATCATCGCATATACCATATCGTTGTCGAGCTTTAAGGAAGGGCAGGAATGTAAGATCTTCGTTTTTTTGGCTCTTACATTATCCTGTGCCTCTTCATCAAAGTATTTCTGAGCTCTTTTTAAAACTGCATTTTTAACATCACTGTAGGTGACATCTGATACGTTCGAATAAAAGCCTGCGAGGTAGTCTTCGTCAAAAGGCTTCAGATGCGTAAGATCGAACGGCTCGAGTCTTGAACTGCTCTCATCCGAGAGAGCGCGTGATGCATCTACCGGGAAATTCTTCAGTTCCAGATCTCCGGCACGTCCGTAATGATTGACTTCAGCATACTTTCCCCAGCCGGTCTTACCATAGACAATGACGGCATTCGTATGTGTTGCGTTTATTATCCAGTACGGAACATAGATCCCGCGTACGCATTCAGGTGAGAATTCTTTGATCTGCTTAGGAATGAAAATGCCCTTGCTGATCTTCTCGCGGACGAGCTGTATGGCTTTTTCTTTTGTTATCGAGAACGGAAGAACATATTCAGGGCACTTCTGCCTTGCGATCCTGTTGAATACTACGTTCGGGTTTCCGCAGTAAACACATGTCGTTGATGCCTCGGTGCCGTTGACGATTATCTCGCCTCCGCATTCGCTGCATGAATAAACATAACAGTCCATGAACTTTTCGATTTCAGTTCCATAGACTTCATTCAGCGATTCGGCCTTCAGATCCAGTCTGTAATCTTTAGCTTCGGACTCGACTTCTTCGGGTGCGAAAACGCTTCCGCATGATGAACATTCAAGCCGCTGT
>JAFWLP010000017.1 GCA_017511005.1 Clostridiales bacterium | reverse complement strand
TGACTTTTGAATATTTATACATTATATTGCATAAATCAAACATCAGGGTGGGGATTATCCACCCCTATCGGAGGCAAATGAAATGGCAGTTGAAGAATCTGTAAAGTATGTATCTATCATTGGATCAACGGGTTATGTAGGAGCAGAACTCGTAAGAGGGTTTGCATCTCACCCCTTCTTCAGATTCCGACACCTTACAAGCCAGACTTTTGCAGGCAAGCCTTATTCTGATATCTATCCTGAATTCAGGGGCATCGTTGACAATCTCTGCGAAGATCTTCCCTATGACGAAGTTGCAAAGGATTCAGATCTTGTTATCACAGCACTCCCTCACGGAGTATCCGCAAAGATCGTTCCCGATCTTCTCAAAGCAGGCGCAAAGGTAATCGACCACAGCGGTGACTTCAGATATAAGGATCTTGCTACTTATGAGAAGTCCTACAGCCTTACACATCCCAATCCGGAACTCTTAAAGGAAGCTGTTTACGGCCTTCCCGAGTTCTACAGGGAGAAGCTTAAGACTGCTGATCTCGTAGCTAACCCCGGCTGTTATCCCACCTGTTCACTCGTAGCTCTCGCACCTTTCCTTAAGAATCATCTTATTGAGGAGGATTCGATCATAATCGATGCTACTTCAGGTGTAAGCGGTGCAGGAAGAAAGTCGGATCTCGCATATGCATTCTGCGAACTTGACGAGTCATTCAAACCTTATGGCGCTGTAGGACACCGTCACACAACGGAGATCGCGGAGCAGTGCTCTTTCCTTGCAGGAAAGAATTCAGGTGATATCAAGGTGACATTCACTCCCCACCTCGCCCCTTTCAAGCGCGGAATGCTCGCAAGCGTTTATGCAAAGCCCTCAAAAACATTCACTGATGCATCAAGCGAGAAGATCAATGCAATTTATAATGATTTTTATAAAGACGAGCAGTTCGTAAGAGTCCTATCGGGAAAGACTTTGCCTGATATCAAAGCAGTTGCATGCTCCAACTACATCGACGTAAACGGTGTATATGATCCCGAGACAGATATGATCAAACTCTTCACAGCTCAGGACAATCTCGGCAAGGGCGCAGCTCTTCAGGCAATACAGTCAGCAAACGTAATGTTCGGATTCGATGAGACAGCCGGACTTAAGAATATTGTAAGAGGTATCTGATCATGGCAGGACAGAAAGAAAACCCCGTTATCACGGGAGATATGAAAAACAATGTTGACAGGGCTTCGATCCTTATCGAATCCCTCCCCTACATCAGAAAGATGAGGGGCCAGACCTTCGTTATCAAATACGGCGGAAATGCCATGATCAATGAAGAGCTCAAGCAATCCGTAATGGATGACATCACGCTTCTGAAATACATCGGGATCAACCCCGTAATCGTACACGGAGGCGGACCTGATATCAGCGATATGCTGAACAAGGTAAATAAAGAATCCCACTTCGTAAACGGACTGCGTTATACGGACGAAGAGACAATGGGTTATGCCCAGATGGTCCTGATCGGCAAGACTAATAAAGACATTGTGTCTACTCTTTGCGGAAAAGGCGCAAAAGCCATCGGCATCTCAGGCATAGACGGCAACCTCATCGAAGCGGAGAAGATGACGGAAGACGCAGAAGGAAATGCGATCGACATCGGCTATGTCGGCAAGATCAAAAAGATCAACACCAAGGTCATTTCAATGCTCGCCAACGACGAGTACATCCCCGTCATCGCGCCAATAGGCGTCGGCAGGAACGGTGAAAGCTATAACATCAACGCAGACACCGTTGCAGCTGAAGTTGCCGTCGCCCTGGGAGCTTCAAAGCTCATTACTCTTACGGATGTCGGCGGAGTCTTACGGAAACTTGAGGACGGCTCGGACTATATCATCCCTGTTTTAGACGAAAAAGATATTAAGGATCTCGTCGAAGAAGGGATCATCAAAGGCGGAATGATACCCAAGATCGAAGGCTGTCTTGATACGGTATTGCGCGGAGTCGACCGTGCACACATAATAGACGGTAGGATACCTCATTCCATTATCCTCGAGACTTTCACCAAGAACGGCATAGGCACAATGATAGTAAAGGAGAAGAAAGAACATTATGAGTATAGAAAATGACCTCTCCCTGATAAAGGATTACGATAAAAACTATTGTCTTCAGGTATTTAATCTGCTGCCTGTTGCTTTCGTAAAAGGACGCGGAGTATATCTGTACGATACGGAAGGCAGAAAGTATCTTGACATGATCGGCGGAATCGCCGTCAACAGTCTCGGCTACAATCACCCGAAACTCACGTCCGCAATATCCTCCCAGGCAAAGAATCTAATTCATGCCTGCAATTATTATTACATTCCCCAAAAGTCTGAACTTGCTTACAGACTCTGCCGTGCCAGCTTTGCGGACAAGGTGTTCTTCTGCAACTCGGGTGCCGAGGCAAATGAAGCCGCCATCAAGCTCGCAAGAGGATATTTCTATTATAAGGATGTAAAGAAATACGAGATCATAACCGCTGACATGAGTTTCCACGGAAGAACGATGGGAACCATTGCTGCAACCGGCCAGGAAAAATTCTCGGTACCTTTTGAACCCGGCGTTCCCGGATTCGTTCATGTTCCCTATAACGACATCGATGCAATGATAAAGGCAGTGAATCCGCATACGGCCGCCATCATGCTCGAGCTGATTCAGGGTGAGAGCGGTGTCCACCCTGCTGATCTGGAATATGTCCAGGCTGTCAAAAAGCTCTGCGTAGAGAAAGGCATTCTCCTTATCTTCGACGAAGTCCAGACCGGAGTCGGACGTACCGGCAAGATGTTCTGCTACCAGAACTACGGTGTAACGCCTGACATCATGACACTGGCAAAAGGTCTCGGCGGAGGCGTTCCCATCGGAGCGATGCTCACCACGGACGCAGTCGCTACGGGAATGAGACCCGGAGACCACGGCTCCACTTTCGGCGGCAATCCCCTGGCTTGTGCGGCAGGAAACGCGGTAATGGAAACCATGGAAGACGAAGGCATCATAGACAACGTCAGGGATGTAAGTGATGATCTGTTCGAGAAACTGAACAAGCTGAGATCCAAGTATAACTGCATCCGTTCGGTAAGAGGAAAGGGCCTTCTTATCGGTATCGAATTCGATGATACCATCACGGCACAGGGAATGCGTGAACAGCTCTTCTCGATGGGCATCCTGGTAAGCGCGATCGGCAAGTCCACGATAAGGCTCGCACCCCCGCTCATCATCACCAAGGCTCAGGCCGGCCAGTTCATTAAGGCATTGGATAAGATCCTGAAGAACGTTGCCGGACCGAAGAGTGTTTTCGGAAGGATCAAGGAAGCCCTTCCTTCAAAGAAACAGATAAAGGATTCCGCTTCCGGTGTCAAGAACGCCAAGATAGACAGACTTGATGAGGTGGGCCTTACGGCCGGCAAAGACATTGACATTATCGATGAGGATGATGACTGAAATACAGATTAAGGAGTAATTAATTATGAAGCATTATATAGATTTCCACAGAGACGTAAGCTTTGAAGATCTCGATTATCTTCTTGACACCGCGATCGATCTCAAGGCCAAGACCAAATCCGGCATTGAGCATCATCTGCTCAAAGGCAAGTCTCTTGCCATGATATTCACCAAGTCTTCGACAAGAACGAGGGTATCTTTTGAAGTCGGCATGTACCAGCTGGGCGGTCAGGCTCTTTTCCTGAGCAACAACGACATTCAGATCGGCAGGGGCGAGACCATCTATGATACGGCAAACGTTCTGTCCGGAATGGTTGACGGCATCATGATAAGGACCTTCAAGCATCAGGATGTCCAGGATCTCGCCGACTACGGAAAGATCCCCGTTATCAACGGACTTACGGACGATCAGCACCCCACACAGGTGCTGGCTGACCTCCTCACCATCAAAGAGCATAAGGGAACTCTCAAGGGACTGAAGCTCGCCTATCTCGGAGACGGAAACAACATGGCCAATTCCCTTCTCCATGCCTGCGCAAAAGCCGGTATGGACATCTCCGTTGCCAGCCCCAAAGATTACACATGCCCTGACAAGTATGTAGCCGAAGCAAATGAGGATGCAAAGGTGACAGGCTCCAAGGTCGTCATGACAGAGGATCCTTTCGAGGCAGCCGAAGGCGCTGACGTTATCTATACCGATACATGGACATCCATGGGACAGGAAGCAGAGAAAGCCAAGAGAGTTGAGATCTTCAAGAATTATCAGGTCAATTCGAAGATCATGGGTGTTGCCCATCCCGATGCCATCTTCATGCACTGCCTCCCTGCTTACAGAGGTTATGAAGTAACCGAAGACGTTATCGACGGACCTCAAAGTGTCGTTTTCGATGAGGCAGAGAACAGACTGCACGCACACAAAGCGATCCTCGTTAACTGCTTTCTTAACTGATGAAGAACAGTCCCGTAATAAGAGTAGCCGGCGTCACGGACGCCCCTGAAGTATCGCGCCTTCTAAAAAGCGCGATGCTTACTTATTGCGCGGATTCGGGAATATCCTCTTCCATGCTGGAAGCCATGACCGAGAGTGTTGAGAGCGTTGCGGACAGGATTTCACGCCAGACATGTCTGGTCGCAATATGCAATAACAGTATCGTCGGCACGATATGCATAAAAAAAGTCGATAATCCTCTCATATACAGTTTCTCGGAAAAAACATACGGTTTTCTTAAGGAGGCCGGTCTGTCTTTCTACATTTCAAGATTTGCCGTCAGACAGCGTTTCAGGAAAACGGGGCTAGGCATCGACCTTATGTCCAAAGCTCTCGATACAGCACGGGGCGAGGGTGCCAGGACAATTCTCCTTCACTCGGCGGCTACAAACAAGAACATGGTCGAATTCTACGGAAAACGCGGTTTTGAGCTCATAGATTCGGAAAACTCGAGAGGCTATATGAGGGGTCTGTTCGCAGATACGTTAACGTATGATCAGCAATAATGGTTCCATAAAGAAACGTACGGTCACGGATAAGATCAGTTTTGTTCTGCTTGCGGCAGCGATCTGTATTCTTGCGACAGCATGGGGGATCACGCACAATCCCGATCAGGATGTATATTTTCTCATTGATAACGGTAAATATATCCTGAACAATCATTGTCTTCCCGAGACCGCGTATTGGCTGATCAAACCTGATGTTCCGACGATAATCCAGCCGTGGCTGTGCGACGTCGTCAATTATCTGGCTTATGCGGCAGGCGGCTATACGGGAACCGTGATACTCGGCATCATATTCAATCTCATACTTCTGCTGTGCCTGTTTTTATACTGCCGTGAGACATTAAAGAGCAAAGAGGTCGGATTAAATGCGGCCATCTTCTGCTGGATCCTTCTGGGTGCCTACCAGAGCACCAGACCGTATTCCATAACCATATCGGTAACACTTTTGGAGAGCATCCTGCTTTGCAGATTCTTCTCCAAGGAAAAACACACGGCAAAAGAAACGGCCCTGTTCCTCGGAGGGATCGCAGCCGTATCGGTATTTCAGGCCAACTGGCAGGCATCAAACATACTCTATCCGATCCTTTGGATCCTCTGTTATGTTCCGGTGATCAAAGCCAAAAGATTCCGTATCGATCTTTACGCACTGGCGGCGATTGCAGTCAGTGCCGCATGTTCTGTCTTAAGTCCGCTGGGGATCAGGGGCCCCCTGTTCCTGACATATGTCCGCGGATCTCTTGCGAAGTTTGACATCTACGAGATCAATCCGCCTCAATTCCCATCCATCTATACCGCCATGCAGGCGATCGTCATAGCGCTGGTCGTATATGCTGCCGTCAAGCGCAAGCTGACATCTGCCGGTTTCTTCCTGTCGGCAGGATGCCTTGCGATGTCATTTATGTTCATGCGCTGCTGCTGGACATTGGCCCTCCCTATCGGACTGCTTCTCGCCAATCTTGATTTCACCGAGCGTTCCCACAAGATGATGAGATGGGCTTATGTGGCGGCAGGCGCTCTTACAACCCTTCTGATATTCAGATACAACATTGAGAAAAACGACGACAGGGAGTTGATGCTCGCCGTACTGCCTCCGCCCGAGGAAGTAACTCTTTACACGGATTTCAATTCAGGATCATACTTTATCATCGAAGGATATAAGGTCTATTACGATGCCAGGACTGACCTCTACGGCGAAAAGATCGCGGGCGACAAAGCCTTTGTGGATGAGGCATACGCCACCTGGTCCGGAAACATAGATTACGGTGAATTCATAGCGGGCTACGGGTTCGACTGGTTTGCGGTAACCAAGGACAGTTATATGGAAGACTATCTGAAAAGCACTCCGGGTTATGAATTTGTTTTCGAGAACCGGAGAGATAACATAGTAATCTACAAACAGGTATAGGATACGGTATTTAAACAGATCCAAATGTCTGTCAGATCGTCCTGGAAAAAAACACTTCGCAGCCTGACAGTCCCGGATTTTCCTTTATCTGATCATAAGCCGCGTCTCTGGTCTTTTCATCCCTGTACATTGCGAAAACGGCACTTCCCGAACCGGTCATGCGGCTGAATTCAGCACCTGTATCAAGCAGAGCCTCCCTGGCAAGCCTTATCTCGGGGATCCTCTCCATTGACGGGATCTCCAGATCATTGGTAAGGAGATCGCCTCCCTCGAGGAATCTCTCCAAAGGATTCCTGTCCGCATCATTAAGACCGGCTATAAATGCCGAATAGCGTGCCTCGTCAAACTCAGGCAGCGGCTTGCTGTCGATCGCTTTGAAACATTCCGGAGTAGAGACTCCCTTTGAAGGTTTTACGATAAGAAGAGGTATTCCCGAAAGAGGATTAAGCGCTGTAATGTCTTCTCCCACACGCTCACACAGGCAGGTGCCTCCGTAAAGGAAGAAAGGAACATCCGCGCCGACATTTACCGCAAGCTGATTCAGTTCCTCATCGGTAAAAGGATTGTCGAAGTGTTCCTGAAGCACCATAAGAGTGGCAGCCGCATCGGAACTGCCGCCGCCCATTCCTGATTCAGATGGAATGACCTTTGTAAGTATTATCTCGATGTTCGGGAATCTGCCTTTTTTCCATAGCCTGGCATCAGGGACGGAAGGATCCGTACCTGCCTTCTTCCGAAGTGACGAGAAGAACCTGTCCCTTGCCTTCCTGCAAAGATTCTTCTCGGGATCGATATCATTTCTGCCCAAACATTTGATATCAAATCCGTTCTCACGTTCCGGATAGATATTAATAGTCAGGGTATCAGCAAGATCGATCTCCTGCATTACTGAATACAAGCTGTGATAACCATTTGACAGCTTTCCGCGCACGCGCAGGAAAATATTCAATTTGGCATTAGCTGTTATCTCGTAAGAATCCATAAGGATCGCCAATCAATGCCCTTCCCGAGTTAAATTCTGCAAATTAATTTTACCTTATAAATTGAATAAATAAAAGGAAGTTACCCTTCCGATTCTTTATTCTGTCAGCAAAAACAAAAAAGGCACTGTCAGATCCTGATCAGATCAGTTCTGACAGCGCCCTTGAACACATGAACAATCAGGAATCAGACAGCTACTTCTTCCTGTGCCTTCTCCGGCATTATCCCTACTCTTACTGTCCTTGTAAGAACGTCAATGTATGAGAAGGATACGATGGACTGCTTGCCTGCCTCATTGTTGCAGAGCATTGTAAAAACATTGGGATAGCAGTGCTCAACCGTGCCTATGTAGGTGATGATCCTCTTGCGGCCACCATTTGTCTTGCAGACGATACGCTTGCCGATGAGCTCTTCGAACTTAGCTTTGCACATTTCCAAATCGGAACTGATAATCATTTGCATTACCCCCACCCGGAGACTGGTCGTCAAATATTTCAGTAAGCTTAAGGGAACATTACGGAAATATTTCCAACATGCACCAATGCTAACATTTCCTTGATATATTGTCAACGAGGAAACACAATATTTAGTAAAAAAACACCATGTATCCTACAAAATATAGTGGTGTGTTTATTAGAACACAAAAAACCCTCAGTTCTGCTTTCCTCCGTGATTGAAAACCCTGTCTTTTTACAATACAATCGTAAACATATTTCTAAAAAGACAGGAGAGACCGGATATGCTTAGTGACATTGAGATAGCCCAGAGCGCAAAGATCAACCCCGTAACCAAGGTAGCTGAGGAGTTGGGGATAGACACCGACAAACTCGAACTTTACGGCAAATACAAAGCAAAACTCCCGCTGGGTTATGTGGAGAGCCTGCCGGAAAATCCTGATGCCAAACTTATACTTGTAACCGCGATGAATCCCACTCCCGCGGGCGAAGGCAAAACGACCGTAAGCATCGGTCTTGCGCAGGGTCTGAAGAAGATCGGCAAAAAGCCTGTCCTCGCCCTGAGAGAGCCTTCACTGGGACCTGTTTTCGGTGTTAAGGGCGGTGCCTGCGGAGGCGGTTATTCCCAGGTAGTTCCGATGGAAGACATCAATCTTCACTTTACGGGTGACATACATGCGATAACCACCGCAAACAACCTGCTTGCGGCCATGATAGACAATCATCTGTTCCAGGGAAATGAACTCAACATAGATAAGGACAGGATCCTTTGGAAGAGATGCCTTGACATGAACGACAGATGCCTTAGAGCCGTCACGGTGGGCGTCGGCGGAGGAACCAAGGGCGTTACGCGTCCCGAGATGTTCCAGATCACTGCCGCTTCCGAGATCATGGCCATTCTCTGCCTTGCCAAGGACATGGATGATCTCAAAGTAAGACTTGACCGCATCGCGATCGCGTACGATATGGACGGCAATCTCATAACGGCAGGTCAGCTTGGCGCCACAGGTGCACTTGCGACATGTCTCAAAGACGCAATGTGCCCTAATCTTGTCCAGTCTCTTGAAGGAGTTCCCGCCTTTGTTCACGGCGGTCCTTTCGCCAACATCTCACACGGATGCAATACCTGCATAGCAACAAAGACCGCCCTGAAGCTCGGTGATATCGTTGTTACTGAAGCAGGATTCGGTGCCGATCTCGGAGCCGAGAAGTTCCTTGACATCAAGTGCAGAGACCTTGGCATCTGGCCTGATCTCGTGGTCATCGTCACGACGGTAAGATCACTCAAATACAATGCAGGCATTCCAAAAGACCGCCTCTCAGAGCCCAATCCCGAAGCGGTTAGGACCGGTCTTGCCAACGTATTGAAGCACATAAAGAACATGCAGGAATTCGGCATTCCCGTTCTTGTGGCATCCAACAGATTCCTCAGCGATACGGAAGAGGAACTCGCAATTGTCGAGGAAGCGTGCAGGGCAACTGGGGCTGACTTCTCACCTGCCGAGATCTTCGCGAAGGGCGGCGCAGGCGGAATAGACCTGGCTGAAAAGACCGTCTCGATCCTTGAACAGAACAGACCTAAAAATCCTAAGTTCACATACGAACTTACGGATACGGTTGAAGAGAAGATCACCAAGATCGCAACAAAAGTCTACGGGGCAGGCAGCGTTGACATCCTCCCCGAAGCGGCTGCAAAGATCAGTGAATTCGTGGAAAAGGGCTACGGCAATCTTCCGGTCTGCATAGCGAAAACACAATACTCACTGTCTGATGACCCCAAGAAACTCGGAAATCCGGAAGGATTCACACTTACGGTCAGGGACTGCTTCCTGTCCGCAGGCGCAGGATATCTTGTAATCCTTACCGGCACGATAGTCACGATGCCGGGACTTCCTCCCCACCCTGCCGCAATGGACATCGACATCGATGACAGCGGCATAATAACGGGTCTTTTCTGACATACGATGAAGCGGCCGAATCCGACATTTCTAAAAAAAGCCGAAGGGATAAAGACATCCCGCAAAAAGCGTACGTTGATAATCATCCTGGTGCTTGTCGCCATAACCTTTCTGGTGATATTCGTAAGTTCCATGGCGTCAGCCCAGGACAGATACCGGCTTATGTATCCGGGACTTGTCGGTGCCGCCACAAGCACGACCACCGGCTATTCGGCATATCAGAGACCTGTACATACGACTACCGAGACCACGACCGAGGCAACGACGACCGCAACTACGACCGTACTTCATGCGATCCTTGCCGCAACGCCTACGCCCACACCATCTCCGGAGGAGACCGCCAACACTTCACAGAACAATTCGCCCGACCCTTTTATGGAGGACAGGGATTTCAGCTTTAAGCCCATGGGGATCCAGACCGCCACCTATCAGGAAAGGTCCGTGTATCTTGATGAGCTGAAGGAAAACGTCGTCAACTATCAGAAGACACATCCTGATATGAGGATATGTTATGAATTCATATCCCTGCCGTCCGGCGAGCACCTCGGTGTCGATGAACTTGATCCGGTAGTGCCTTCAGGGGCAATGGCCATTCCTTTTGAGATAGCATATTACGACAGCATAGAAGGAGTTACCGGCCCGTTATCCAACGAGATAGTTTACGAGGACAACTTAAACGGGGCGCGCAATTCATCTTACATCGCCCGGAAATACTATTTCGGCAAAACCTTCTATATGAGGACTCTCCTGAATTACGCGATCGTAAAGAACGACAGTGTCGCGCTCAATCTGGTTATCGAAGAAATGGGCGGTCTGGATGAAGCGGTCAAGGCAGTAAATGAGATAAGCGGATATATCTCTTATACCGATTCGGTCATATATAAAGATTACCGCGGTCTGGAATACCGCGCTCCGGGAACGATCTCATGTTATGACATGGGCAACTATCTGTCTTATCTGTACCATGTCTTCATCAACACTCCGCAGATCAACCAGCGTCTGATCAACGACATGGCCCACAGCGAGATCGAATCACCGCTGAGCGCCGCTTTCCCGCAGGACACGAAGATCCTTCATGTTCTGGGACGCAACACCGGAAGAGGAGCATATCTTGAGAGCGCGATCGTCGATTACAAAGAGCCCGTGGCCATCATCATCTATGTTGAAGCTTCGTCACCTGACGCAGCCGGAACGGCCATCGCCACGATCGGCGGATATACACAGAAATTCATCGAAAAATGTTATTCCTGATTCGCTATGTTTTCTGTCCCAATAATCGAAGTGATAATTCAAGCATTTATGATATACTCTCCGATATAGCAAACATCTCACACTCCTTGCGAGCAAGTTGTCCGATTGTTTGTTATAATGCCTTTGTTTGATAATTCAGAAGTTCGTCCCGCGCGGTCTGCCGCCGGCCAAGGTCCCGTGCGATTTCGGGCTGTGAACCCTGTCAGGTCCGGAAGGAAGCAGCAGTAAGCGGTTTACGGAGTGCGCCGCGGGTCAAGCCTTACCGGCGGCAGTTCGGGCGGGACGGGCTTTTTATTTTTGATTCGGCTTTAAGGAACTAATCATGGAAGATCATATCGTTCTATACAGACAGTACAGACCCCTCACATTTGACGATGTTGTCGGTCAGGAAGCCGCCGTCACTGCCCTCAGGCAGTCAGTAATCTCAAAAAAACTCGCACACGCATATCTTTTCTGCGGTCAGCACGGAACCGGCAAGACCACGATAGCCAAGATATTCGCACGCAGCGTCAACTGCGAACACCCCGTAAACGGCAATCCGTGCAACGAATGTCCGACATGCAAAGGTATCCTTGACGGCTCCATCCTGGATGTCACGGAAATGGATGCCGCTTCCAACAACGGCGTGGATGACATAAGACCCATTCTGCAGGAAGTCAACTTCGCCCCGACCAGGACAACATACAAGGTATATATAATTGATGAGGTCCACATGCTCTCAAAGGGCGCATTCAACGCTCTCCTTAAGACCATCGAGGAACCTCCGAAGCATGTCATCTTTCTTTTCGCGACCACGGAATCAGACAAGATCCCCGCTACGATAATATCCCGCTGCCAGAGATATGATTTTAAGAGGATACCCATAGATCTCATTTCAGGGAGATTGAGGGAAGTCTGCGGCAAGTCAGGCATCAGGGCATCCGATGATGCTCTGCGTCTCATTGCCTCAAGATCTGACGGAGCTCTCCGTGACGCATTGTCACTGCTCGATCAGATATCGGCGATATCCGGCAGCGGCAGCGAGATAAGCTCGCAGGATGTGGAGCGCATAACGGGAACAGTAGACAGTTCATTTCTTTTCAAGATGGCCAACTGCCTTATCGATGCCCGTTTTGACGAACTCATCGATCTTTGCGCGATCCTGAACGGTTCAGGCAAGAATCAGGCACGTTTCACGCTCGATCTTGCCGCCTATTTCAGGGATCTTCTCATTATCAGGGTCAAGGCAGATCCCATTATCTACCTTCCCTATCCCCGTGAGACAATAAAGGACATGTATCAGACTGCCGCAAAGGTCAGTGCCGATACTTTGACCGGATATATTAGTTATCTTTCCAAAGAGTATGCGGAACTGCGCAAGTCTCCGGATATCCCCACGAGCTTTGAACTCATGCTCATGCGTCTCTGCGGAAGAAAATCGACTCTCCCCGTTACTCCCATCGTCATTCCTGATTTTGACAGAAAGCAGGCTAAGAAGGCCGCTTCCATCACTTCAGGCGTATCAGAAGCCAGGACCGCGGAGGAAACCGCTGATAAGGAAAAGCCTGGGGAAGAACCTGCCGGGACCGCGGAACCTTCTTCAGAGCCAAAGGCAGTCTTCACACCGCCTGAACCCTACAGGCCGAAGCCGTCATCTACTCCGGCTCAGACCTCTTACAAACCCCAGCCGTCTGCACCGGTTCCCGAACCATACAGACCCAAGCCGTCTGCATCTTCATCAGATATTTTTTCTTTTACATCAGCCGCAAAAGAAGACCGTTCCAGACAGGAACCCGTTGCGGAGTCTCCTCTCTTTTCATTAAAACAGGAGGAAAAGCAGGAAGAAAAGCCTGAGGAAAATACTGATGAAAGATCCGGTGAAAAGACTGAAGAACCCGTTGAGCAGAGCTCCTTCTTCTCATTCCTGAATCAGACACCGGACGATGAGATTCCGGAAGAACCTGAGGAAGATACTGACACAGATACTGAGGATGCAGTTATTCCCGCAGATGACTCCTTTAGCAGTCATACCGGACCGACGATCTTTTCTTATGTGCCGGAGGAAAAGGAAAATCCGCTCAGCTTCGGTACTGATGAACCGGAAGATGAAGATTCCGGAGAGACGGTAAACACATCGGACATTTCCTTCAAAGAGGAATCACCCGTTTTCTCACGGGGGATCTTCTCAGGACTTGCCCCATCTTTCCTCGATGATCTGAATAAAAATCAGGAGGATGACGGTGAACAGGAGCCTGAAGAGGAACAGTCCGTTATTCCGGACAGGCGCCGTTCCCAGCTTGCCGAGCAGGCAGACAGGAGCGGACTCATCGTGGACGGAAGATCAAGGGATCAGGTCAGGTCTCCCTCTTTCACCGGAGAAGAAGCGGATCTTGCCGTAAGATGGAGCAACGTCACTTCCAGGCTCAAGGAGACCAATGATAATCTTGCGCTCATCCTGGAACACACGAGCCTCAAAAAAGACGGCAATTCTGCTTATATCGTTTTTGAGGACAAGGATTCGAAGCTTCTGTCCAACCTGAAACAATCCCAGGTGTTCAGACAGATCTCTTCCGGTATAAAGGACGAATTCGGAGCCGAACATCTCTATCTTTGCACAACGGCTTCTTATTCTAAACAGATGGAGAAGAATCATGCGAGTGAACTCGACAGGAAGCTTGATGATCTGAACGAGCGTTCCAGAAACATGGGTGTTCCTACTGACGTTCATTTCGGAGACTAAACATAAAGTTACAGATTAATTTTCGGAGGTAATAAAAATGGCAAAAGGATTCCGTGGCGGAATGGGTATGGGCGGCAACATGAATCAGGTCGTTGCACAGGCCCAGAAGATCCAGAGACAGATGGAGATGGCTCAGGCCGAGATCCGTGAGATGCAGTTCACCGGAACGGCCGGCGGCGAGATGGTAAAAGTAGTCGTTAACGGCGATCATAAATTCCTTGAGATGCATATAGCTAAGGAGGTTGTGGATCCCGAGGATGTCGAAGGACTTCAGGATCTCATCCTTGCTGCGCTCAACCATGCAATGCAGCAGATCGATCAGACCAATCAGGAGCGCATCAACGCGATCACCGGCGGCATGAACATGAAGCTGCCGTTCTGATAATGGGCAGATACTCACCTTCAATCCAGAATCTCATATCACAGCTGAGCGGTCTTCCCGGGATAGGCGGAAAGTCCGCCCAGCGTTTGGCTTTCCACATACTGGCCATGGATGATAAGGATGCTGAAGCTTTGACATCCGCGATCATGGCGGCAAGGAAGTCCACCAGGAGATGTTCATGCTGCATGAATTTTACGGATTCGGATCCCTGTCCCATCTGCTCCGATCCGTTAAGAGACAGCACCACGGTCCTTGTAGTTGAGTCGCCGAGAGACGTGTCCACTTTTGAACGCGCACACGAATACAAGGGACTCTATCATGTTCTTCACGGTGTCTTCAATCCGATGAAGTCCACGAGCATTTCAGACACCACCATTCCGGATCTGATCAAGCGGCTAGCAGATCATCCGGAGATCACCGAGGTCATAGTTGCAACCAACCAGACTGCGGAAGGCAATGCCACCGCACTTTATCTGTCAAGAATGCTCGGGCCTTCCGGCATAAAGGTCTCACGTCTTGCATCCGGACTGCCGATGGGATCAGACATAGAATATGCCGATGATCTTACACTGCTGCACGCTTTGAAAGGAAGAGTAATGCTTACGGGAGGCACGGATGAGACTTGATAAATTTCTCAAGCTGTCCAGAGTGATCAAGCGCAGGACCGTGGCCAACGACGTGTGCCAGGCAGGAAGAGTCACCGTAAACGGCAAGCCGGCCAAACCGTCGGTAAAGCTCAAGGTCGGTGATGAGGTAAGCATCCTTTTCGGCAGCGGTGAAGTCAGATTCAGAGTCACCTCCCTTCCTGAAACAGTCAGAAAAGAGGAAGCGGCTTCAATGTACGAACTGCTAGAATAGTTCCTTTCGGGAGAAATATTACAAATACTTTAAGTTTAACCCCGGGCTGTTGTTTTGCACCCGGGGTTAAGTAATAATTTTCTTAATAAATCTATATCAAAGGAGGCATATCCCTTGCGTAAAGTAAGACGGAAAACAGGCGGAATCTCTTTTCTCATGGCTATGATCTTCATAAGCTGTGTTTTCGTCGGGATACTCTGCATTACAAGATATGCCAATATTGCCAAGCAGAAGGAACGTCTTAAGGCGGAGAATTCAGCCCTTATTGCCCAATCAGAAGAATTGTCGGACAGGCTCAAGCAGATAAGAGCGCAGGAGGAATTCGGTCAGGACGATGCATATATAGAGAGCGTCGCAAGATCACAGCTCGACATGGTATATCCGGGCGAAGTCATCTTCAGGGTAACAGGCGAGAAATACAACTGATCTAATATATTTCGGTTACTAATAAACGGCGGGCATCTCAGAACTCAGAGATGCCCGTTTTATACTTACATCATTTGAAGGTGGATTTATGTGTGGCCTGTTCGGGAAGTCTGCTCACTTGCGTACTCAAATGTATAGTTTTTGTATGGCTATGCTGTACAGTTATCGTAACATTTAGCATATTTAGGGCTGTTTTTCACTGCAATTGTATAGCACTGCTGTACAAAAACTGATATGTAATGACCCTTGTCAACACATATATCATATTTTTTGAATTGTATCTGAAAACACCTTAGAAGAGCTATGGAGTATCAGTTCTCGGCATTGGCCACTCTGATATACGTGGATTGATTACCTA
>JAFWLP010000016.1 GCA_017511005.1 Clostridiales bacterium | reverse complement strand
TCATTTGACTGCCTCGCTGCTTTCTTTCCGTGCAAAACGCATCATATTCCGGTTATATCCTGTAGTCACAAGATATGCCTTTTCCTGATGGGCCTGCATAAGCCCGCTCAGCACGAAGCTGCTAAGCCCTTTGATCTCGGCATCGGGATCCGTAAGGTCAAACAGTTCTCCGGAATCACGTTCTATGATAAGTACTGAATCCTCTTCATAGAACAGCGAAAACTCTATCAGGACAGGCTTCTTAGCCTTTCTGTTCCTCTCAAGGACAGTCAGGCCGACCTCTTCGACAAATAACGATGCGCGCATGGATTCCTGTTTTGAATAATCGTGTGAGATCAGGCTCTGACCGATCTTTTGGGAGAGCTCTGATGCGGTCTTCTCCGTGAGGGTATCATCCATTACCTCGATTTCGGAATCTATATCCTTCAGCAGGAAAGGAAAGTTATCTTTTCCGAACCTGAAACGCACAAAAAGCATTGCAAGAGAAAGAGTTACTGCGGGCGCTATGACAAAACCTGCCCACATGCCGTTGATACCGAACAGCAAAGAACCGGCGATCGGCAGGAGCATATACAGCAGTCCGTTCTGGAAGCAGGAGATGCAGACAGACATGCCGATACGGTCGATCAGCATATAGTAGGAAGTCGTAAGTGAGACTGCACTGACGAACATAAATCCGAGCGATACTATCCTGATGGCAGACATTGACTGAGCCAGTGCCGCCCCTTCAGTTATTCCGAACAAACCGCAGAACTGTCTTGCAAATATACATATCAGTACAGTTGCTATGACGCCTTCTGTCAGAGCTGCCTTTATTGCGGCCTTCATGACTCTCTTAATGAGTTTATGGTTCTTTTCACCATAATATGTGCCGATAAGAGGCTGCATAGCCATGCCGACACCGTCCAGAACGACTCCGAACTCGATCAGGCTCACAACTACAGCGAGAGTGATCAGACCCGTATCACCGTAATTCTTGGAGACAAAGCCGATCATTACATAATCCATCAGCGCCCAGCAGAGATATACGGATGAATCAACGATGCTGTAACGCGAAGTCAAAAGAAAATCCTTAAAAGAGAAATGCCATTCGAAATGAAGCGTATTGCATTTACGGAAATAGTGCCAGCAGCATGTAAGGATGCCCAGGCCATTTCCGATGACCGATCCGAGGATTATGCCCGTCATGCCAATGTGTTTTGTCAGGAATATCGAGAACAGTATGTTCCCGCCTATCTGGAACACATAGCAGATATTATTGCAGAGTTCGTCCCCGTCACTATATACCATCTGTTCAAGGTAAAAGATCAGGATAGTGAGGAACGCGTTGATCGGACAAAGGCGGTAATACTGAAGCGCGTTATTCAGGATATCGCCTTTGATATCGTTAATCCCGAAATATGTATCACGAATGAAAAATATCGTAAGCGCGGAGATCAAACCTATTGAAATGCTTATGATCAAGCCTTGTCCGTATATCTCATCAGCGCGTTTCTTCCTCATTGCACCGATCTCTCTGGTAAAAACAATTCCTACACCTGTTGATACAAGGTCTCCGAAAAAGGTTACGATACCTGTAACCGGAGTTATGGCATTGATCGCTGCGACGCCTGATTCACCGATAAAGTATCCGGCAATGATGCTGTCGCAAAGGAGCATGATATACATGACAGCCTTTGTGAATGTGCCGGACAGAAACATTGAACTGAATTTTCTCTCACAAAACCCACTTCTCATAATGGGATACTATCACAGAAATAAAATGAAATGACGGTTTTCACAGATTTATAACAGATTGTTTCATTATGCTAACTGAAAAAAACAAGGTCGGATTGCCCATTACTACAACAATGAAAGAATTCAGGTCAAACTGAAAGGACTGACTCCTTGCCAGGCAAGAAATCAGTCCTTATACTCGGTTTAAATTGTCCAATAAAATGGGTTCACTTCAAACCATTGCACGCCCTCCCTGTTGGACCTAATAAACAGATTATAAAGCTGTTGATTCAATATGTGATCCCGGCTATCTTTTGCTTCCTGTCTTCTGATAGTACTTTTCTTTCTCTTTATACATGTTCTCATCAGAAGCCTTGAGCATATCGTCAACAGACTTGCTGCCTGTGCCTTCATAACAGTAACCG
>JAFWLP010000015.1 GCA_017511005.1 Clostridiales bacterium | reverse complement strand
TTCTTTAAAGAGCACTTTATCCGCCTCACTTTTGACCAACATGACCTCCTCGAACTTACCCGTCCGCCTGTTCTTAAAACCGGCAACTGTCTCGCCGGTGCAAATGCTCGCATGCAGGATAGGCTTCATATTTTCCCTGTCATAAGATTTCTTTTCAATTTTCTTCTTCTTCCGGCCAAACATCATTTACCCCCAGTTCAGCGACACCCTCGTCAATAAAATCCTGATCCACCTCACATGCAGAAAGATTTTCAGGATTCTCCGCAATTCCTTCATTGTTTACAATAGTTTCTCCATCGATATCTGCGACGGCATTTTCAACGTCATCTGCAGATGTTTCTCCGTCATCATCTGCTTTTTCACCTTCGGCGTTAGTTCCTCTGGTCTCTTCTACATTAATATAGCCCATATCCTGAAGAAACGCCTGGTAGTCCGGTGTATCATAGCGGCTTTCATGTTCGATAAAATCACGGTCCGGCTCATCGACTGGCTGAATCTGTATGATCTCTTCATCTTCGCCGGGTTTCTTTTTCGAGAACAGTCCCGTAACAAAATTTTTGATTTTTCCCATGATCGTCACCTCCGAATAACTTAATTAATTATACCATATTTTTAAAAAAATCTATGGGAATTTACCACATTTGACAACTTTAGTTTTCTAATCTAAAATAGCATGAATCTGTATTTTAAAAACTACAGGAGTTTTGTTTATGTTACGACAGTAAAAATCATTTACGTGAAAGGATTTGCTATGAACACAGTTCTCTTCGGAATGACTCTGTATCAGATTCTGTGGTATTTTGTTATTTATTCATTTATCGGTTGGTGTGTGGAGGTCGTATTCCACGCCATGAAAGCCCACCGCCTGGTCAACCGGGGCTTTCTTAACGGACCTGTCTGCCCGGTATACGGTTTCGGAGTGGTCCTGGTATTTGCTGCAGTCCATCTTATTATTGATGGAGGCGGAGGCACGCTTCAGGATATAAGCATTATTATGCTGTATCCGATCGGCGTCTTCCTGACAACGGCGGTTGAGCTCCTCGGCGGATATATGCTGGATAAAACTTTTCATGCCCGATGGTGGAATTACAGCAGCGAAAAATACAACTTTCGAGGATACATATGTTTAAAATTCTCCCTCATCTGGGGCCTTGGAGTAGTATTTCTTGTCAAGTTTGCTCACCCTTTCATTGACAGAGCGACTGTTCAGTTCCTGCCTGCCGCTGTCGGAACATGGATCATACTGGCCCTTATTATTGCATACTTTGCGGATTTCGTCGTCAGCGTGCTTATTATGCTGAAGCTGAACCGCTCTCTCGAGGAACTCGATCAGATCCAAAAGGATATGCGCATCGTCAGCGATCAGATCACGAGACTTGTCGCAGGAGGCTCGATCGCTGCGGAAGTTCTCGTAGATGCGGGGCTTACAAAGGCCGGACTTGTCAAGGAAGATACTATGTATGCTGTTTTAGATCAGGCATTTGCTGCCGGCGATGTGATTGACAACAAGGAGTATAACCGATACAGGGCAGCCGGAATCCCGGAACCTGCCAGCGTCCAGGTCAAGGCTGATATCAAGGAAGCGATCGCCGAGCGCAAAGAAGAGGCGATGTCAGCGATCAACGAGACAAAAGAAGCTGCAGTCAGCGCATACAATGAGCGCATGGACGAGGCAATGACCGCAATTAACGAGACGAAAGAAGCTGCTTTCAGCGCTTACGCCGAACACAGAGATGACGCAGCGTATGCAATCGCCGAGACAAAAATTGCTGCTCAGGATAATATCGAGCAGACCAGAGAAGCTCTTGAGAAAAAGCTGGCTGAACTTAGGGAGCGTTCAACAGAGATTTATACTGCAGCCTTTCGCCACAGAGTATTCGGTCCGCTGCGCATTCTGAGAGCGTTTCCGCTGCTTTACCACGAAATGTACAGCGATGCCTTGCAGAGTCTGCGCCAGCGCGCAGCAGAATTCCTGAATCCGGACAACACGGAAAAAGGAGATGACGAATGTAACAGCAGTCTTCGACGATAATACTTATACTTTATGAAGTTTAAGATATTTATTGTTTAAATCTGTAGTGAATGCTATAATATCGAGAGTCAGAAAAAAGACTGCCTGCTTTGATGCAGGAAACAAATTCAGAAAAAATGCCATCCGCTTGGATGAAAGTATCAGGGGGAATCCAATTGAAAAGAGTTATCACTTACGGCACATTTGACCTTCTTCATTATGGTCACATAAACCTGTTAAGAAGAGCCAAGGCTCTGGGAGATTATCTGGTCGTTGCTCTGTCGACAGATGAATTCAACTGGAACATGAAACAGAAGAAGTGCTACTTCTCTTACGAGCAGAGAAAAGAACTCCTTGAGGCGATTCGCTATGTTGATCTTGTCATCCCGGAAGAAAACTGGGAACAGAAAGTCACTGATGTCAAGGAATACCATATCGATACATTTGTGATCGGTGATGACTGGGCCGGTAAGTTCGATTTTCTTAAAGAACAGGGAGTTGAAGTTGTATATCTTCCGAGAACTCCGGAAATTTCAACAACGCAGATTAAAAACGACCTGAACAGAATGTAAAAACTTGAAATAAAGCGAAATAAGAGCGGCTCCGCAGACCGGGTGTTATTCCCGCATGCAGAGCCGCTTTTTTGCACACTCATCATTGATCCTGTAAACTGTAATAGACTTTATCTGTGGCTACTTTCACGCTCAAGTTGATAACAGATTCAGGACCGCACGAATAGACTACACTGTAGAACCCCGGTACGTTCGTATCGACGGGATTATCTACGGTGAGCAGCCCCATCATATTCTTTCCGTTCACATCACGCACACTCTCAACATAATCATACGGATTGAAATCGCTGCCTTTAAGAAGTGTGATTCCCTGATCAGTCAAAGTGATTTCCGGTCCTTCAATTCTCACATCGAATCTTCTGTTTACCGAAATTCCGTATAGCGTATCGTGAATGAACTTGATTGTCAGATGCTGGCTGGCATACTCATCCCATTTTCTCTGGAATGTGATATCCTCGTTGCCATCCCCGCCGTAGCCGTTATCGGTCATAATTCCCAAATAATCGGCAAATGCAGTATACTGCCTTTTAAGATCCCGCACAGATTCAGCATCGAACTCTATCATATCGCGGGTAACCGGCGGCAGAGTTTCCGGCACCATCATTGACGGCAGATGATACCCTTCGAGCCTAAGCTTTCTTGTCGCCTGAAGCCTATACCCTGAATATGTACTGTAATAATAATACATTAAACGGTCTCTGAAGTTGCCGGTTCCGGCTGTTGCAACCGTGAGCTTCAGCAATTCTTTCAGCGCATCCCCGCTTATGTTAAAAGTGTCGTCAAGGGCTTTCGAAGTAGCGAGAATATGCTCCCGCTCGTCTGCGCTCATGACTTCCTCAAAAACAGAAAGATCCACATCTTCCACCGAAGACGCGTTTTCCAAAATTTCAAGTTTTGTCATTCCGCCTATGACTTTCTCGCCGGTGACCGCCTCGATCTCCTCGTCAGTCAGTGTATAGTACTTCTCACCTGCAATCTGTCTCACGAAGTCTACTGACTTATCTCTTATGCTTATATCCCTTAACCTTGCGTTCTTCAGCACGATGTCGTCCGTAAAGGGTTCAAATTCGCCCCCGTTGTATATAAGAGGTTCCGGATTCACAGTGATAGAAGCCCCTTTTCTGACCGTTGAAGGGAAGAACTTATTCTGTATCTTTGCGCGATATCTGAATCCAAGCACACCGACACAGAACACACCGAGTATCGCGGCAATCAGAACAAATCGCTGCAGGACACTCATTTTTTTCAAAAATCTGTTATTTTTCCAGAAAGAAACGAACTTTTCCCGCACAGAAACGGCACCTCCCGCTTCATCAGCCTGTTCGGCAACAGGGAGAAAGACGCTGACCAGCGCTCCCATGACCATGGCTTTTGTAGCCGCGAAGAACGAGGAAGAAACTGCGCTTGAGGCGAATACCGCTACCCACACGCTGTAGACACACACTCTCGCATAGGGATTTCTGCAAAGTCGCGCGTTGCGTCTGAAGAGCGTCAGGATAACAATGAGCATCAGTACAGCTCCGAAGAATCCGATTTCAGCCATTACTCCGGGCCAGTAATTATCCAGCAGGAATGACCTGTTCTTCATGGATGTTCCGAAATATCGCCAGAAGCCGTATCTGAGATATAACTTTGAGTAGTGCTGCTGCGCAACCGCTGTTCCATAGGTGCCGAAGCCCGCTCCGAGGGGAAAATATGCTCTCATCGTTCTGACACCGTAACGGAGCAGTACGCTTCTCGCTTTAGTTCCGGAAAAATAGAACGTGAACTGACCTGCAAATGTGAAAGCGGCTGCAATCACAAGCGGCACGGCATATCGTATCTTTATCTTTTCCACCCTGAAAACGACGAAGACAACATAGAATAAAATGAAGAGGAACGCGAATATGAACGCTCTCGATCGTAGTGTCGATGCCATGTTGATCATTGTCAGTGCAATGAACAGCCACGTGATCCGCCTCTTTTCAATAAAGAGGTCGGCGAAAAGAACCATAAGCATATAAAGCCCGGCTTCATAAAAATCCCCGACGCGTATGAAAACGAAATTGAAAGTACGGAAACCGTACCGCACATCTGTCGTCATGTTGATATCTTTGAAGCAATTTATGATCAGACATACAGTTGATATCGTAATAATGATTTCTACGAACAGAGTGAGGTATTGAATTACATATTCATTATATTTCGTTTCGGAGAATAGGCGCACCGCTCCCAGAGAGGCAGCAATGAATTTGAACATATTAAACGCGTCGAGCAGCCAGTAATAGCGATTGCCTACAAGACTGAATCTGATGTTTCCCGCGAGACCGAGCGCAAGCATACACAGCGTGAAGAAAATAACAAGGAGCTCATCCCTGTAGATTCTTTGCGTCCGGATAATATCAATCAGGAACACCAGCCCCATAAGAAGAGCTGTCGCCTCATCGAGGTATCGGACCGGACCGATATATTTGCGCAGAACTGTCTCAATTATAAGAGCTGTCAGATAGCAGGCTATGAGAAACTGCGGCATATGAATATTTGAAAATACCTGATAAATATGTGTCTTTTTCAAATGTACACCTCTCCATGTGCCGTATATTGAAATCCGTGGTATGTAAGCGCGGTATGCCGTTCAGCTCTGCTGACATAATTCCAAACGGAGCCTCCGCTTAATATCATGACCGAAGAAGCTTTCGCATCAGTGTAACGACTGTTCGGGTCGCCGTACCCTTTTCGGCGCTGCCGAGTTCCGCGTGATGCCTGTCGGCTTCCTTCTTGTAGTGCTCTTCATCGAAATCACGGATGATTTCTTCGAGGGCGTCGATATCTCTCGCCATCGGGAATGGCCACTCGCTGACCGGGGTGTAGAAATTCCTGTCGGCAAGATAATCATCGAGATCCGGAGCGTAGATAAAGCAAGGTTTATAAGTGAGTGAAGCGTCCCAGATACAGGAAGAATAGTCGGTGATCAGGGCGGAACTTGCGTACAGAAGCTCCTGCATATCATCGTACGTCGTGGCATCGATCACATGAGGATTATTGTCATAGCAGTCCAGGTCCCCTGTGAATCTGTGAAATCTCAAAAGAAATACGAATTCGCCGCCAAACCGCTGAGACAAAGCAGCAATGACGCGGTCTACATCGAGCTTGTATACCTCCGGTCCGGCATTATCTCTGAACGTCGGAGCATAGAGAACAATCTTCTTTTCTTCCGGTATGTTATAGAACTTCTTTACTTTTCTTACAACCCAGTCGTGCTTGCCGAAGAAAATATCATTGCGCGGCATACCGATCTCAAGAATTTTTTCGGGGGCATTGTCATAGAGTACTTTAATATTATTTTCAGAAAAGCGCGCACAGCTCGAGATAAAATACGTTGTCGTGTCCATCATATGCTTCACATATGAGACATGTTCGCTGGTCGCGTCCTTGTATGACTTTTTATAGGAACCGCCGCCGTGCCAGGTGTTAATTACAGTCTGTTTTTTACGGACAGGGATATAGGACTGTACGCCGTGGTTATCAATCAGGAAACCTGCGGTGATCAGATAATATATTGCCCTCAGGGAGAGCTGGGGAACGACCTTGATACCCTTCTTTTTGAGGAATGCATACTTTTTCGGATCGTTGAACAGCCAGATCTGTTCAAACTCGTCATCGCAGTTCCTGAGGATATATTTGGAAATGTATTTCGGACTGCAGGTATAGGATTCCCCCTGGTTGCTCCGGAAAACGACCCGGTTCTTCTTTACGGGAAATATCCAGAAGATTTTTAAGAGATTTAGAAGAAGTTCTTTCACGACGCATCCTTTCTCATGTTAGTTTTTCACTTCGAGACCTGGCTTTTTTCAGTCAGGACACACAATTTTGACCATAGGGTATTAAACACAAAAGCAACTGCGAGCGCACCTGAAAGGACTGCGATGACAGTTAAGACATAAGATACGACTCCGTGTCCGAACAGATAGTTGATTTTCAGCTTCTGAAGAACGCGGAAGACCATCATATGGCACAGATAGATTTCCATACTGTACCTGGCAATAAATTTTACTAAAACGCCCGGTATGCTTTTGTAAGTGAGGTCACGTATAATAGCGCATATGAGCCAGCACGCAAAAATCAACAGAATGTAAAGTATACGGATATACTTATTCTCATAAATGGCCGGCGTTACAAAATAAACAACAGTGATCAGTACTGTAAATGCCAAAAAGACCAGTGAGTGCTTCTCAAGTCCGGTTACAATTTCATCTTTATAGAGAAAGATGATGGCTCCGGCAACGAAAAACATCGCGCAGAAGAGGAAATTCTGCCTAAGGTAATAGCCGTCCGGATACTGCTCGGAACTCATGAAATGATATGTACAGGCGAAATTATAAATAACAGTGCATACCATGGTCTTCCATGCAGCCGCTCTCGTCCGGGTCAGAACGCAAAACATCGGGAACAGAGCGTAAAAGACAAATGTCACACCGATAAACCACCCGACACCGATCACAGTCAGTTTGCTTGGTTCAGGGAGAAGCCCGAACAGGAGTGTTACATTTGCAAATCCCTCAAGGAGTCTCTTAAAACTAAAATCCGTGACCAGATCGAGAATGACCAGAAAGGAAAAGAACGGAAGTATGCGTGCCGCCCTCTTTTTATAGAAAGCAGCAAGATCAATCTTTCCGTTCAGCATGCGCTCATGGTAACCGCAGCACATGCCGAACGCGGATATCATCATAAAGAGGTAGACAAGCTGAGTGAACCACGGAATAATACGTTCAGCGAGCACACCGCCTATGTCATACTGGTTATTGCTCTTTGAGATCATATGCATCATGATAATGCCGATGGCCGCCAGTGCCCTCAGAGCGTCAATCGAAGGATATCTTTTTTTACTCTCAGCAGTCTTCTTCATTACTGATCCAAATCTCCAAATTATCTCATGAGCTCCGTACTGCCTGCCGGATTATTTCCAGTAGGCTGTGATACCGTGGGCGATCCTCTTCTCAGGCGGAGGAGGAGTCATAAAGCTCTCGCCGTAAAGGTCAGTGAGACGCTCGGCGTAGTCGGCCGTGCAGCGTACATTAATATCTTCAAATTTCTTCCATACAACGTCTGTAAAGTAGTATGGGTGGAATTTGTCCATCTTTTTATATACGCCGAAAAAGCTAATGCCCCATTTTTTATCACTGTACGGGAACTTTACCGGAATCTTTCTGATCGGCGCAAGGAACATGTCCGGCTTTACGGCTGTGACATAAAGCTTCTTTAGCACAGCTTTGAACGGATTTCTGTTCTTTTTCTTTGACTTTGTGTAGCTGTAAGCTCTTGCTTTGCCGAGAATATCCAGCTGCTTCAGAGCTTTATCGAACTCCTTCTCATTGTCAGGTCTTCCGTCGACCGGGAAGACATCGATCCAGAGCGCGGAATTGTACTGCTTATATCGAAGCGGCATAACGGACAGCGTACGATCATCAATGATTTTGGCAAATGCGTTTGTCGCCCCGCTCTCCCTGCTATGCACCAGAGATAAATGCTCTCCGATTTTCTCTTTTTCGGCAAGCTCGATAAAACGGTCATAGTCCGGTCTCGGCATTGTGATGTCAATATCATCGTCCCATGGGATAAAACCTCCATGGCGGACCGCGCCGATGAGGGTGCCTGAATCCACTGTCCACCTCAGCTTATTTTCAGAGCAGAACCTTATGAAGTGGCGGAAAATATTCATCTCAACGAGCTTTACTTCAGCCGGAGTAAGTTTTTTTTTCGGGTTTTTCGATACGGCCTCATCTCTTAAGGCCTGGATCTCTGCCTGAGCATCAGACAGCTTTTCGTCAGTCACAAGCGACATGGCGCCCGGTTCGGCATATTCTTCGGCATCCTCAGGGAGCACATTATGGTCATCTGACAGTGCTTCAGGGTCCTTTAGAAAGCGGCTTTCAGATTCACTTTCTTTCACAGCTTCACAGGAAGCCGTATCGCTGCTTCGCGCATCGCTGCCTGCGGCTGCATTGCCGGACTTAGCCCCTTTTGACCTGTTCATCGGACCTACATGTTTTTCGAAATCGTAGAGGAACTCCGGCAGCATCTTTGCAATAATCTCGCAGTCCTCGGCATACTCCGGGAATTTCTTCCACATCTGCAGGTTGGCAGCTGATACAGCCGGATTAAAATGTTTCTTTGGCGCTACGTGGTGCGACCAGTCTTCGCCGATGAACTCGACAATTTTCTTCATCTCCTCATCGTAGTGGAAAATGAGATCCTCGAACTGAAGTCTCAGTACCGGAGCATCGTCCGGTATATCACCGATCATTGCCCTGTGATCGCGGAATACGCGCGCAAACGGTTCCGGTTCCGCCGGAAGCACATGATCTCCATAGCGTCTCTGCTGGACGAACAGATCTCTGGGATCGCGGTCCACAACGATGACTCTGATGTCTTTCACATATGATAAATAGCGCGTAATATTGCTGGTTGCCACAAACTGATCGAGTACAATGAACGGCTGATTTTTCGGGTTCAGCAGCCTGCACAGTTTATCGACATAAGCCTGGGTCTTTTCAATAAATTCATCCCTTGTAATATGGACATGATAGTAGTCCTGATTCGGGAAATAATTATAGCGGAATGGCTTCTTCAGCGGCTTCGGCATGAGCTTGTCCTTAGCCCTTCTGGAATAATAAATAAATTTCTGAGGGCCTGAAAGAAGCTGCAGATCACCGTGCCAGTAGCCCTTATAAGTCTCGGTGACAAGGCTGTCGACGTACTCCTGCGAATATTTGAGCCAGTTACTTCCGAAAATTTTTCTGTAGCCGTATGCCGTTTCACGGGCAAATTTCATGTACCTTCGCAGCGCATAGCCGGAATTCAGGCGGTGCGGATTCTCCACAAGATTGTATTCAAGATCAGAAACACCGTCCGGATCCTGAAGAAAACGGCATTCAATATTTGTAGGCGCTGATGGGCAGTTGTCGAATTCTTTTAGGAAATCATCGACTGCGCCGGACCCGGTCCCATGGAAACTAATACATGTTATTATTCTCATTTTATACCTCGAATTTAAAAGTGATTGCCGCTGCCGCTCATCTGGGAAGCAATGTCAGCGTCAACAATATCCTCGCCGGTACGGCCTACAAGCTGCTGCCTGGATGTCTCAGAAAGTCCGTCATTGATTACAGCTCGCATATCGCAGGTGCTGCATTTGTCAAGATCTTCTTTCGTGAGCTTTCCGTCGCGGTAATCGCGCACGACCTTAAGCTCATACATACTGTACTTCTTCTTTCTGAAGAAGCGAAGGAACTTGTGGCGCACTACCCAGAGAGCGGGCTTCCAGATATACCTGTGCATAGCCGGGGATACAGAACCGATCATCCAGCAGTCGCGGTCACAGTTCCTTACTTTTCGGCGTACAATTTCGGCTTCCGGACTGTTCCAGAGTTCATCCCAGGTCTGCTCGTTGAGGTTGCCCATTACTTCCTTGTCCTTGGTCCCATTGCAGGGCATGACGTCGCCGTAAGGATCAATGAAGAACGTGTCAAAACTCATATCGCACGGAAGAAGTCTCTTCTGCCCGTAGATATAATTGATGAGTCCGTGGTTGAAATATGCTCTGAACCACTTCTTCGGGCTGTTGGAATTCAGAAGCTCGTTGACCAGACGCTCGAACTGCTTGGCAACCTTCGGGCGGTCATGGATGATATTCTTGGCCTCGACAAAATAGAATGAGTTGTGAAGCGAAGCGGTCGCGAATTCCATTCCGAGGCGGTTCGAGATTCTATAGAGCTTGACAAGATCCATGCAGTTCGCGTCCTGCACTGTCATGCCGAATCCGACATCCTTCATGCCCATCTTGCGAAGCTTCTTGAGAGTCGTGTAGCCTCTGTTGAAGCCATCGGGAAGTCCTCGGATCGCGTTGTTGGTCTCCTCAAGGCCTTCGATGGAAATGCGGATCCCGATGTCCGGGAATTCCTTACAGAGGTCGATAATTCGATCAGTGAAGAAACCGTTCGTTGAGATGACGATACGGTCACTCTTCTTTCTGAGTTCTCGAACGATATCTTTGAGATCTGTACGGATGAAGGGCTCCCCGCCGGTGATATTTGTAAAATACATTGGCGGAAGTTTCTTGATTGTCTCAATTGAGATTTCTTCCTCGACTTTGGATGGCTTCTTGTAGCGGTTGCACATATTGCAGCGCGCATTGCAGCGGTACGTGACAATGACCGTGCCGTTGAGTTTCTTTGTTCTCTCAGCTTTCTTTGCGCCGGGGACTTTGTCCATGAGCTCTGCCGCCTTGCCCTTGCCGGGAAGCTTTTCCATGAGCTTAGCCGCCTTTTCCTTTACAGGGATTTTATCTGCAATATTTTCGATTATTGTCTTCTTTTCAGTGTCTGACATAGTACTTTCACCTTCTTTATCAATACTCGTATTCACATCGCCGGACATATCAAGTTCCTCACCGGCATAAATCTTAAGCAGCTTTTCGCAATATTCCTCAGTTGAGTCAAAGCTTACATGTCTGCAATTATCTGTATATCTCTCGATAAGAAGATCATCTTCCCAGAGCTTTTGGATTTTATTGACCAGCTCCGCAGTACTTCCCGCTTCAAACAGCTCGCCGGTCTCATTCTCTTTAATGAGCTCAGGGATTCCGCCAATCCTGCTTCCGAGTACAGGCGTTCCGTACATCTGGCTCTCCATGACTGAGAACGGACAGTTCTCGTACCATTCGGAAGGGTACACCGAGAATCGTGCTCCGCTGATGAGATCCGTGAGAGCTTTTCCGGTCATAAAGCCGACATTCTGAATATTGGGGACACTCATCGTCTCTTCCGCAAGAGGGCCGGTTCCTGCAAATACGAACTTCACATCAGGAAGAAGGCTCACTGCTTTAAGAAGTGTCTTAATTCCCTTCTCCTCGGAGAATCTTCCGAAGTAGAGAACATATTTCTTCGGGATGTCGTCATCTGAAGCGGTTTTAGCGTCTTCCTCTACTCTGTCAATAAAGTTGTGGAGCGCGATTGTCTTTCCGGCAAACTGCGGATTGGTATCCATACGGCTCTTCATGAACTCTGAGCAGCAGATAAATGTATCGATTTTGCTGTAGACATCTGTGTGATTCCATATTTCCGCTTCCATCATGCCGACAGCAGATTTTGCGGTAGAACCGTGGATACATTTGCCCCGAAGACAGTTCGTAAAATGCCCTCCGACACACTTCTCGCAGATCACACCCGAGTTGGGATTCATCAACATGTGATTCGGGCAGATGAGCTGGTAATCGTGGGCCGTGAATATGATTTTACAGGCTTTACCGGTTTCTTTCTTCCACTTTTCAATTTCAAGAATGACAGATGGAGTGAGCTGATAATTGAAATTATTGAGATGACACACATCGGGCTCAAAATCATCAAGCACGAGACGGATCTTCTTACGGGCTTCCGTACTGTAAATTGTTTTTACCGGGTAGGTCAGCTTTGAGAGCGCGCTTCCGCCGTGAAAATCCATATCAGACGTGTAGGCTTCCGCGCTGTTGCCGACGCACCGGCCTTCGTGTTCCATACCGAAATACTGTACTTCGTGTCCGATGCTTTTCAGATAATCGCCGATCTTGAAGATGTAGGTTTCCGATCCGCCGTTCGGATACAGGAATTTATTGATCATTAATACTTTCATAATTGACTCACTTTCGGGCTTTATCACTGCCATCTCGCAGCTGAGCTGCTCGATGACTGTTGGCCCTCAAATGCCTGCTCGTGTCCACGGGACTAGCTTCGCGTCGCGAGCACGGCAGTCACTTTCGGGCTTTATCACTGCCATCTCGCAGCAAGCTGCTCGATGACTGTTGGCCCTCAAATGCCTGCTCGTGCGAGCACGGCAGTCACTTTCGGGCTTTATCACACAAATAAGAGGAAAATCTCGAGAAAGATCCTCCCCTTATGTTGTTTATTCCTTCATATAAAGTTCAAGAGTTTTATTAATTACTTCATCCCAGCTGTATTTGCTTAAAATGAAATCTTTGGAGCTGTTTCTCAGCTTCTCGACAGTCTGCGGTGATTCGAGGAGCATCTGCATTTTTTTCTGCAGGTCGTGCGTACTGCCCCGCGCGAACGTGACACCCTTATCCTCAATCACTTCCGCACACTCGGGAATGTTAGAAGTAAGTACGCAGTTGCCGTAGCTCATAGCTTCCAGAAGGCTAAGCGGCATACCCTCAATATCCGATGCAAGCACATACATGTAAGGATTGCTGTAAAGCTCTTCTAATTCCTGTCCATCCACAAAGCCGGTGAAGATGATCCTGTCATCATCAGCAGCTCTCTTCTTCATCTCGTCGACAAATTCTTCTGTGTCAGAACTTCCGCCCGCAATGATCAGCTTCTTGTCCGTATCAATCTTTTTATAGGCATCAATCAGATACCGGATGCCCTTTTCCGGCGCAAGTCTGCTCAAGGCAAGAATATAACTGTCTTTAGTGAGGCCGTATTTTTCCGTTATAAGCTGAGCCTGTCTGACGGTAGGTTCCGAGACTCCGTTCGGAATGAAATTTGTCCTGCGTCTGTACTCTTTCAGGAAATACACTTCCATATCGTGACTCAGAACGATTATCTCGTCAGCCATTCTGACTGCCATGCGCTCGCCCATCTTTATGACAAACTTAGCAAAGCGGTTCCATTTAGCCCGGCGGTGATCAAGACCGTGAATGGTTGCAATACATCTCTTTTTCCCGAACAATTTTGGAAGCCACATCATAATACATGGACCTTCGGCGTGATAATGAACAATATCATAATCACCGAAGGTGACAAAAATTGACGCGAAAAATGAAGCCGAAAATGCTGCCAGTCCTTTTCCGTTGACGGTCGGGACATACTTTAATTTAACGCCTTTATATTTAGTCAGCGTTTTTTCCTTATCGTACTCTTTTCCGCTAACGTGATGTCCACTTCGATTGTAGCAGGTTACTGAATGTCCACGTTCAGCCATATGGGTACTGAGCTCTTCGACAACAATCTCCACCCCGCCCTCGCGCGATGGGATGCGCTTATGTCCCAGCATAGCGATTTTAAGACTAGTTTCACTCATACACATGAACCTCAGAAAAGTTAGTAGTTCAGTAAATCTATCTCTCTTTGCAAATATATATTGTAACATAATAAGCCATATCAAGGAAGTGCGACGTTATCTATTTTTTCGAAACCTTCCCGATATGGTAACAGTTCATACAGACTGTAACAAAACATCAGACTTCGACGCAAGCAGAGTGATCGGAGATCGCGATTTACAAAAACAGGGCTGACACACCTTGCTTCCGTGTCAGCCCTGAATCAGATTAAATTATATTTCGGAAAATCCGGTCAGTTCATTATGTGTTCGGGTTGTTATTCTTCAGAATGACATCGTGGCTGCCGCCCTCAACAATAGATGTAGAGGAGACAACTGTCAGTCTGGCTTTCTGCTGCAGTTCCGGAATGGAGAGTGCGCCGCAGTTGCACATCGTTGAGCGGACCTTGTAAAGTGTCGTTGTGACGCCTTCTGCAAGGGAACCGGCATAGGGAACGTAGCTGTCAACACCCTCCTCGAAGCTCAGCTTTGTAGCCCCGCCGAGGTCATATCTCTGCCAGTTGCGCGCACGGTTAGAACCCTCGCCCCAGTACTCTTTGACATAGTTGCCATTCACACGGACCTTGTTTGTCGGGCTCTCATCAAATCTTGCAAAGTAACGGCCGAGCATAACGAAGTCAGCACCCATAGCCAGCGCAAGTGTGATGTGATAATCATGTACGATACCGCCGTCGGAGCAGATCGGAATGTACACACCTGTCTTCTCGAAGTACTCATCTCTTGCCTTAGCGACCTCGATGACTGCTGTAGCCTGGCCTCGACCGATACCCTTAGTCTCGCGTGTGATGCAGATGGAACCGCCGCCGATACCGATCTTGACGAAATCGGCTCCTGCATTTGCAAGGAAAAGGAATCCTTCCTTATCGACAACGTTGCCTGCTCCAACCTTTACTGTGTCACCGTAATGCTCGCGGATCCAGCTGATTGTCCTGCTCTGCCATTCAGAGAAACCTTCTGAAGAATCGATGCAGATGACGTCAGCACCTGCCTCGATCAGAGCCGGAACTCTCTCCGCGTAGTCGCGTGTGTTGATACCGGCGCCTACGACATAGCTCTTATTGGCGTCAAGAAGTTCATTGACATTTTCCTTGTGGCTGTCATAGTCCTTGCGAAATACGATATACTGAAGTCTTCCTTCATCGTCTACGAGCGGAAGTGTGTTTATCTTGTTGTCCCAGATAATATCGTTACAATCATGCAGATTTGTCGAGTCAGGAGCTGTGACCAGCTTGTCAAGCGGTGTCATGAACTCAGTAACTCTGAGGTCTTTTGACATTCTGGAGAGACGGTAGTCGCGGGATGCCACAATACCGAGCAGTTTGCCGTGGGATGTGCCATCATCTGTGATCGCTACAGTGGAATGACCTGTTCTCTCTTTGAGATCAAGGACATCTGCAAGAGTGGCTTCAGGCGGAAGGTTAGAATCGCTGGTGACAAAGCCTTTCTTGTATGCTTTGACGCGGCGGACCATATTGGCCTCATCCTCAATCGACTGGGAACCATAGATAAAGGAGACACCGCCCTGCTTAGCAAGAGCGATTGCCAGCTTTTCACCGGAAACAGACTGCATGATCGCAGAGACCATAGGGATATTCATTTTGATCGGGCATTCTTCCTGACCCTTCCTGTACTTGACAAGAGGGGTTTCGAGCGAGACCGCTGCCGGAACGCATTCAGATGAAGAGTAACCGGGGACGAGCAGATATTCACCAAAAGTGCGGGACGGTTCTTCGAAAAAATAAGCCATTCTTTCTCTCCTTTAAAACATTCTTCTTACTTAAATTACTGAAAGTTTGCTGTTTTTAATAGATGACTGGATATTGAATGGAATTCTAACGCAAATCCATGAGAAATGCAAGGCTAATTTGGAAATAAATATGGGGCTGCGTAACAGTTCAGACAGGCTGTGCGCGCACCAGGATGCGGTGCAAACAGCCTGTCCGAACTGTTACGGGGCTGCCGCATCAGACGGTGTCCTGCTGCATACAGCCAATAGCGTCAGATATGCAGTGCAGACTCGCCTTAATGCGACAGCCCCTTACAATTTAAATCGTTAATAATTCAGATAAAGTATCACTCAGCAATCGTGCAGCCGCCGACCGGACGGATGTACATGACCTTAGTAGCGCCCTCGCCGAGAAGCGCATCCATACCTTCGCGGAAAGCGTCCACCTTGGCAAGCGGAACGAATGCCTGAATTGTGCCGGCAAATCCGCCGCCGTGTACACGGTGAGCACCTTCTCCGCCCAGCAGATGCTCAGCGACAGCCAATGCTACACCGACCGGCTGATCGGCAGCGTCGCGGTATGTTGCGATGTTCTGCAGATAAGTGAAGGAGGACTTTCCGGACTCGTTTACGAGTGCAAGGAACTTATCAAAGTTGCCCTCTTTCAGAGCTGCGACCTGGGCTTTGACTCTGTCGCAGTCATTGTAATAGTGAATCGCGCGGAGGATCGCACGGTCACCGACGGACTCACGGATCTGCGGAATAGCTGCGTAGAATTC
>JAFWLP010000002.1 GCA_017511005.1 Clostridiales bacterium | reverse complement strand
GTTATGGTTGCAAATGCAGCCGTCAACCTCGGCATGAAAGTCTTCGGCTATGATCCTTTTATCTCTGTTCAGGCAGCGTGGAGTCTTTCCCGCAGCATTCGTCACGTCACTGACATCAACGAGATTTACAGCGACTGTGATTACATCACCATCCATGTGCCGCTTTCTAACGACACGCGCGGCATGATCGGCAAGGAAGCCATCAGCAAGATGAAGGAAGGCGTTGTTCTCCTCAACTTCGCCCGCGATGCACTGGTAGATGAAGAAGCGATAATCGAGGGGCTGAAATCCGGCAAAGTAAAGAAATACGTCACGGACTTTGTTACCCCCGCTGTCGCTCATGCAAAGAACACACTTGTCACACCGCATCTCGGTGCTTCCACTATGGAATCTGAAGAGAACTGTGCGGAGATGGCTGTCAACGAGATTGTTGATTACCTTGAGAACGGCAATATAAAGAACTCTGTGAACTACCCGGCATGCGACGTAGGAGTATGCACTTCGGTCGGCCGTGTAGCGATCACACACAAGAATATTCCCGGCATGCTGTCCAGATTCACCGGTGTTCTCGGCAATGCGGGCATCAACATCAGCTACCTGACCAATAAGAGCCGCGGCGCTTACGCCTACAGCATCATTGATACCAATGATACACTGAACGAAGATGTCGTCGAAGGTCTCAATCAGGTCGATGGGGTATTCAAGGTAAGAGTTATTAAGTAAACTGCCCACACACAATAAACGAGCAGTCTCATTTGACTGTCTGAGAATCGGAAAGTGGGAAGTCTGTAATAAACAGAATATCTACAGATGATAATCTGCAGGAGATTTTATGTATTTATATTCAATAATTAATTACTACGAGGAGCTTAGAGACTATCTCGAGACGACCGTGCCTGTATTTGCAGGCTTTGTTCTAAAAGTTCTCTTTGCGATCTTAGTATATTGGATCGGAGCCAGGGTCATTGATTCAGTGACCGGCCGATCCACAAAACGGATGCTGGACCACGGCTCTGACCCGTCCATGACCGTTTATCTCAGATCTTTCCTGAGAATCGCCTGCAAGCTTCTGCTTGTCATCGCGCTTCTGGGTCAGCTCGGCGTGAAGGATGCCACGATCGTTGCTGCACTCGGATCTGTCGGTGTCGGTATAGGACTTGCCCTGCAGGGCGGCGCGGCAAATTTCGCCGGCGGTGTACTCATTTTATTCCTGAAGCCTTTCAAGGTAGGGGACTTCATCGTTGAAGTCAACGAAAACAATCAGGGTACTGTCATGGCTATCGGTATGTTTTACACGGTACTGGCAGGAAAGGGCGACCGCAAGATCGTTATTCCAAACTCAAAGCTTACAGACGCCTCCGTCATAAATCTGACTGCGTCCGGCTTCTGGCTTTGTGATATCACCGTGGGCATTTCCTACTATGATGATATAGACAAGGCGAGAAGGATCATGATCGGTCAGGCAGAAAATGATTATCGAGTCCTGAAAGATAAAGAGATAATGGTGCTGCTTGCTGAACTTGGGGAAAGTTCCGTCAAACTTGAGCTTCGCTGCTGGACATCGATCGATGACCACTGGCAGACCCTGTGGGATCTGACTGAGGGCATCAAGAAAGCTTTCGACGAGAACGATATTACGATAGCGTTCAATCAGTTGGATGTACATCTTGATAAGGTCTGAGACCGCGCGCGGGAGGACCGGATATGAAGAGGATATTTGCAATATTAATGACAATTATATGCGCAATGACGGTTCTTTCCGCATGCTCTTTTGAAGAACTTGTTGAGGACTTCAGGGATATACAGGAGACGACAGCGGACGAAGAAGCCGAAAATGAGCCTGTCGACGTGACTGTGAAAGACAAATACGCCATAGTCACCCAGAAAGCGGGCGACCCGTACTATGATCTCATAGCGCAGGCTTTCAAGTCGGTATGTACCGAGGCTGACATAGAGTGTATTGTGTGTGCTCCTGAAAAAGGACTCTCTGCAGAGCAGGTCAGTATAGTACAGGACCTGATCAAACAGAAGGTTTCCGCTATTGCAATTTCGCCCATTGATCCGAAAGCTATCAGGACAACATTAAAAAAAGCGATGAGTGCCGGTATCCATGTGTGCTCTTATGACACGATGGCGAGGCCGTCGGGCAGAGAACTTCACATCGGAGGCTGCGAGATACAAAACGTTTCGGCGACACTTTTAGACGCGGTCCTGGATCTATCAGGCGGATCCGGAGAGTGGGCTGTCCTTTCAACGAGATCAACATCCTATAATCAGAACCAGTGGATCAAATCTATGAAGAATCTGTGTGAGGAAGACGAAAAGTACAAAACGCTTTCATTTGCACAAACTGCCTACTGTGAAGATGATTATCAGAAGGCATATGATCAGACCGTATCGATTTTGAGTATGAGTCCTGATGTTAAAGTGATCGTCGGTTTATCAACGAC
>JAFWLP010000014.1 GCA_017511005.1 Clostridiales bacterium | reverse complement strand
GTCATGACGTATGAGAATACCTTCATATAAAAGGCTTCATAAAGCTTTTCAGCGGTATTCTTATCCACGTATCATTTCACCTTTCTTTTGTGATCTCACCTGTTAGACGGAGAAATCCCAAATTCGTTACAAGAAAATCGATAATTTTTTCAAAAAATTTTTTCGGGAAGGTCAAAAACCTTTATTTGCAAGGCTTCCGCCTCAAAAAATATATCACAAAAATCCTAAAGTCACTCTCGGATTTGACCCGTAATCACGGATCGTCATGCAGTTTTTAAGTCCGCCCTGCTCGAAAATCTCCCTTACGGCATCCCCCTGCCCAAACCCGTGTTCGGCCATTAGAGCGCCGCCTTCATTAAGATGCTCTTTGGCAAGTCTAAGAAGAGGCCGGTAGAAATCCAGGCCCGAATCCCCTGCCCTTAAAGCAAGATCAGGCTCGTAGTCTTTTACGTCACTTCCAAGCTCTTCCATCTCGGCATTGGTTATATAAGGCGGGTTGGATACGATCAGATCGAGTTTCCCTAGTTCAGGAATGTCAGCTCTGACGTCACGCTTTATCACAGACAGGCATTCCGGCTTTAGAGCCTGTGCAGAAACATTTGATTTCGCGGTGTCTATAGCAACATCACTTATGTCGGCAAGAATGGCTGAGACACTTTTGGATGATCTTACGATCTCATTGGCTATGGATATGCCTATGCAGCCCGTGCCCGTGCAAAGGTCCGCGAATCTTATGTCTGTGAGTTCTTTGTTATATGAAGGTATTCCGAGAATGTCGCCTGTCGCAAGTTCGTCCAGTCCGAGAAACCTCAGTGCCGACTCGACCAGAACCTCGGTATCCGCTCTCGGTATAAGCACACCGGGACAGACCTTATAGCATTCTTTATAGAAATGACGGTACCCCAATATATAAGCAAGAGGCTCGCCGGCAGCGCGCCTCTTCACGGCTTCTTCCAAAGCCTCAGCTTCGTATTCTTCACTCAGGATCCTGAGATCGAGTTCCGCTTCGTCATCACCTGAACACTTAAGCAGATCAAGCAGTCCGTCTTTACCAGCGGTCATCGTCCTTGTTCTCCGGAATGACTGCCTGCATTGACGCGATGGCAACCTCGACTATAGGTCCGTCCGGTTCCTGCGTGGTGAACTTCTGTAACCAGAGTCCCGGCTTCGACAAAAGCCTGCAGAAAGGATTCCTGTCGTGACGTCCGACAAATCTCAGGACTTCATAAGAAATGGAGCAGATGAACGGTATCGCGACCAGCCTGATGACGAGATTGACCCATGCGGGCTGTGCGCCGGTAAATATACCGATAACGGTATAGATGATTATCGATATAGCAAGGACATTGAACATGAAAGATGTTCCGCAGCGCGGATGGAAACGTGTCTGCTTCAGAACATTCTCAACCGTCAAAGGCAGACCGGCTTCATAGCAGGCGATCGTCTTATGCTCAGCACCGTGATAACGCCATACTCTCTTGATATCCTTGAGATGTGAAGCGGATATAAGGTAGATGAGGAATATGAGAAGTCTCAGGATTCCTTCCGCGATGTTCAGAAGGATCGGAACCCATGTGATCTCCCTTATGTGATCGGGAATAAACTTTGTGGCGATCTCGATGATGAGTCTGGGAGCAAGAATGAAAAGGCCTACCGAAAGAAGTATTCCGATGATCGCCGCAATCGACATCATAAGATTGAAATGTCTCTCGGTAAACTCGTCAAGGCGTGACTTCTTCTGTCCTTCCTTATTTGCTTCGGGCTTTCCTTCCTCTGATATGTCTGCTGCCTTCATGAGCGCACCGGTACCGGTAACGAGCATCTTGTAGAATCTTATACATCCTCTTACAAAAGGCACTTTCTCAAAATACGTTGTCCTCTCGCTCTGCTTGATCTCTTCAACATGGATCGTGCCGTCACCCTTCCTGACTGCCATACATGTCCTTGAAGGGCCGACCATCATGACACCTTCAATGAGCGCCTGACCTCCGATCGTGGTCTTCTTCACGGGTGCGCATGCTTTTTTATTCTTCCTCGATACCTTGGCAGGCACCGGCTTCTGTGTTTCCGGTACCAGATTGATATCCTGAACGGCCTGTTCCGGCGTAATCTCTTTTATCTGTTCTTCAGTGATAAGCTTCATGTTGTCATTGTTTTCTGACATACTTTTCCCCCAAACGAGCATAATTGTACATTCTGGGCAGATTATAACATTTAATAATAGCAGTGGTGTTACAGACAAAAGGCAAAATAATGGAATATCAGACAAATAAAAACCGCCTCCGGCATTACCGGAAGCGGTCTCTTGTTCTTAGTCAGATTAGAGAATCAAGCCTTTTCCATTCTCTTCTTGAACTTATCAACACGTCCGCCTGTATCAACGAGCTTCTGCTTGCCTGTATAGAACGGATGGCAGTTGGAGCAGATATCAACTCTCAGATCGCTCTTTGTGGAAAGAGTCTCGAATGTGTTGCCGCAT
>JAFWLP010000013.1 GCA_017511005.1 Clostridiales bacterium | reverse complement strand
GGCATTGCGGAAAGCGCGCGGGGATTGGAGAGCTCGCCCAGAGATATCTTTTTGTTGTCGGCTAAGATAAGCCCCATTGCATTATTAAACATATGTCTTAATCTCCTTTACCTCATGCTCTGAAAGTCGACTCGATGATGTTGCAGTCTTCGGGAACTTCAACGTCTGAATCTACCATGCTGTTTGCCGGGATCACGGCACCTTCTCTTATGGTCAGTCCGCGCTCGAAAACGCAGATGCCTTCAGAGCAGATCTTGTGGTTGGTGTAAGGTCCTTCGCCTTCAACGAAGTTGCCGGCCTGAACGTTCTTGCCGATTATTGTTCCGGCATCGATTATGCATCGTTCAATGCGCGCGCCCTCTTTTACAACAACGCCCGGCATCAGTACGCAGTCTTTTACGATCGCGCCCTTCTCAACGATTACGGATTCTGAAAGTACCGAATGCTCGACATCACCGAAGATCCTGCATCCGTCCGTAAGAGCGGAATTCTTGACCTTGGCTCCCGAACCGATGAAATGGGACGGCTTGACCGGGTTCCTCGAGAAGATCTTCCAGGATCTGTCAACGAGATTGATGTCTTCAGGCTTATCGAGGATATCCATATTGGTCTCCCAGAGTGACGAGATCGTTCCGACGTCCTTCCAGTAACCCGAGAATCTGTAAGCAACCAGCTTCTTGCCCTGTGACAGAAGATTCGGAACAATGTTCTTACCGAAGTCATTATTGGAATCGGGATCGGCTTCGTCCTCGATCAGCGCCTGTCTCAGAACGCTCCATGTGAAGATGTAAACTCCCATTGAAGCGAGATTGCTCTTCGGCTTAGCGGGCTTCTCATCGAACTCTTCGATGACATCGTCTTCCTTGGTATTGAGGATACCGAATCTGGGAGCCTCCTCCCACGGAACCTCATATACCGCGATCGTGGCATCTGCGCCCTTCTCGATATGAGCCTTGAGCATAGCGGCGTAATCCATCTTATAAATGTGGTCGCCGGAAAGGATAACGACATATTCAGGGTCATTATCATCGATAAAGCTCATATTCTGATAGATGGCATTCGCGGTTCCCTTATACCATACGGATCCCGCGATACTCTGGTAAGGCGGAAGGATATATGCGCCGGCATTGTTTCTGTCAAGGTCCCAAGGGTGACCGTTACCTACGTATGTATTAAGTGCCAGCGGCTGATACTGGGTAAGGACACCGACGATCTCGATTCCCGAGTTAACGCAGTTTGAGAGCGGGAAATCGATGATCCTGTAACGGCTTCCGAAAGGAACCGCAGGCTTAGCAACCGTCTTGGTCAGTACACCCAGTCTGCTTCCCTGTCCTCCTGCGAGTATCATCGCAACGACTTCAGTTCTTGCCATAATGAACTACCTCCGTATATGAGCTTATTTTGTCTTCTTTGTTTCCATATCGGCCTTCTTGGAAGGATCTGCCTTCTTCGCAGCCGTCTTCTTTGCAGGCTTCTTTGCTGCAGTTTTTGCAGCGGGTTTTGCGGCAGCAGGTTCAGCCGCAGACTTAGCGACTTTCTTAGCTGCAGGCTTCCCGGCAGTCTTCTTTACCGCTTTCTTAGCCGCAGGCTTCTTTGCAGAAGTCTTCTTATCTGCGGACTTCTTCGCCTTCTTAACAACAGGATCCTTTACTTTCATGAAATAGATTCCCGCAAGAGGCGGCAGATTGATCTTAACGTGATAGGGCTTGCCGTTGAGAGGCTCGTCTATCGCTTCAAAACAGCCGTTCATGTCGGTTGCCGTAGGATAACCGGAACCGCCGTGGCACATGTCATCAGTATTGAAAACGATCTTGTATGTGCCCAGTTCATAGACCGGCATCTCATAACCCTCGAGCGGCTGCGGAACCATGTTGAGAGCAACGTAGATGTCGTTCCTCTCGGGATCCGGACAGGATCTCTTGTAGATGAACACGTTGTTCTTCGTGTCATCGGCAGCGATCCATTCAACGCCTGCCCAGGTATGGTCATCTTCCCAAAGCTGTGGATTCTCGATGTAGAACCTGTTGAGCTCGCTGTTGAAGTTCTGGAGCAGGCGGTGTGATTCGTAATCAAGCAGGAACCACTCGAGCTGCTCATAGAAACGCCATTCGATGAACTGACCGAATTCGGCACCCATGAAGTTGAGCTTTCCGCCCGGATGGCTGATCTGATACATCATCATGGTACGGAGTGATGCGAATTTGCGCCAGATGTCACCCGGCATCTTATCGATCAGTGAATGCTTGCCGTGAACCACCTCATCGTGTGAGAGGCTCAGTATGTAATTCTCGGAGAACGCATACATCATGGAGAAACAGAATTCGTCATGATGCCAGGCTCTCGCGTAGGAATCCGTGGAGAAATAATCCAGCGTATCGTGCATCCAGCCCATGTTCCACTTATGCGTGAATCCCAGACCGCCGTATTCAACCGGATGGGATACCTTGGGCCATGCGGTGGACTCCTCGGCGATCAGCATCGCATGAGGATAGTTTTTGCGCATCGTGGAATTGAGTTTCTTGAAGAATTCAATAGCTTCAAGATTCTCATTGCCGCCGTACTTGTTCGGAATGTACTGCTGTCTTCCGTAATCCCTGTAGAGCATTGAGGATACAGCATCGACGCGGATGCCGTCGAGATGGAACTCGTCGATCCAGAACACCGCATTAGATATCAGGAATGAGATGACCTCATTCTTGGAATAATCGAAAACATAAGTACCCCACTCCCTGTGCTCACCGATCCTCGGATCAGAATACTCATAGCAGGGGGTTCCGTCGAATCTGACGAGACCTTCCATGTTCTTGGGGAAATGTGCCGGAACCCAGTCAAGTATTACCGAGATGCCGTTCTGGTGAAGAACGTCGACCATGAACTTGAAGTCTGCCGGTGTGCCGAATCTTGAAGTAACGGCATAATAACCGGTTACCTGATAACCCCATGAGTCATCCAGAGGGTGCTCGAGGACGGGCATCAGCTCGATATGTGTGTAGTTCATCTTCCGGCAGTAGTCTGCAAGATCTATCGCAAGTTCCCTGTATGTAAAGAAATTGCCGTCCGGATGTCTTCTCCACGAACCCAAATGGAGTTCATAGATGTTTATCGGCTTCGGAGCCAGTGCATCCTTGCGGTTCTTTACGAATTCATCGTCATTCCAGATGTAGTCATCCGGATCATAGATTATCGATGCGTTGTTGGGTCTTGTCTCGAAATGTCTTGCGAAAGGATCGCCCTTCTCATAGATCCTGTTGTCAGCACCGATGACCCTGTACTTATATCTGTCCCACTGCTGCGCATCGGGAACCTTCTGTTCCCAGATGCCGGTCTTGCCAAGCATGAACATCTGGCAGTCGTTCGGATCCCAGTCATTGAAATCTCCCATGACGCTGACCATTTTCGCTTTAGGAGCCCATACGCGGAATATAAAGCCCTTCCCGTTCTCATCCTCGTAAGGATGACAGCCCAGGAACTTATAGCTCATATAGTTCTCGCCGTTGTTGAATAAATAAGCGGCATCCATTGATGTTGCCTTGCCTCCCTGTTCTTTTGTGCGGCGGCCCGAAAATCAAGCACGCCAAAATCCAAGGACAACAGTCCTTAATAGCAGATATTATAAACTAAATTAGAGGAATTACCAACCGAAAATACAAAAAAGCGTCTAATTTTGCCTTGTCTTTTGTGCATTATTAACGAATAGCGTTCACTATTTGAACTGAAACTAAACATATCTTGCTATTCCTCAGGCAGGAATAATCCAAAAAGCCCATAAGTAGAACACGGCTGTGTTATTCTATTCGCAATAAAAGTATAAGGGGCAGATCCATGAAATATTTCGTAGCATCGGACATCCACGGCGATTCATATTGGGCAAAGCGCGTCATCGACGCATTTATCGGGAGCAAAGCCGACAAGCTCGTGCTCCTGGGAGACATCCTCTACCATGGTCCGAGAAACGACCTGCCCGCTCACTACGAACCCAAGAAGGTAATTGAGATTCTTAACAAATACGCTGACAGGATAATTGCCGTAAGAGGCAACTGCGATGCTGAAGTCGACCAGATGGTATTGAACTTCCCCTTAACCGCAGATTACATCTATCTGTTCTCCGGAGCACTGACATTCTTTGTTACTCACGGACACATCTATAACCCGATGAATCTTCCCAAGGCATTGCCGGAAGACGCGATACTTCTTACAGGTCACACTCATGTTGCAGGTGATGTTATGTGGGAATATGAGGACGGCAGGAAGATCCGTTACATGAATCCGGGCTCCCCTTCCATTCCGAAGGAGGATACCAAGCCGTCTTACATCATCATCGAGAACGGAAAAGCTGAATTGTTCCGTTTTGAATAACAGTTAACCCAATTCGTTTTCTATAAAAGATCTCATCTCCGATGCGATCTCATCAGCCTTGAAATAATGCACATAGTGACCGCAGCCAAGTTCCACCACTTTGGCATCAGACAGGTCTGACGCATATAAATAGTGATTTCCGACCCAGTCGCTGCCGTTTGTCTCTGTACCGTCAGAGATAAACATTATCATCGGGACATCAGGCTTAGGTTTGCTGTCGATTAGTCTGACTGCGTCGAAAATAGCCCTGCCCTCATTTACGACATCAACGTTTACCAGGTTTCTTGAGGCAATGGCACGGTAGAGATTCTTCTCTTCATGAGTGAGGCTGTCCGGCAGAAAACTGTCTGAATAATACAATCTTGCCAATCCAAGTTCCCTGGCCGCTGAAAATATGCTCTCAAGCTTCAAAACAGCTTCAACATCATAATTGTCATATGTTCTCGGCAAAACGTTATCAAGGCCTACTATCGCCTCGACCTCATCCGGATAATCCTGTGCCCACATTATCGCTTCGAGTCCTGACATCGAATGCGGACAGAGAATGAAAGGACCTTCAATGCCGGCCTTTTCGAGCACTTCCCTGTCCTGTCTGAGGATCGTGGTAAATGACCTCTCGGTATCTACCACATCGCTGAAACCGTATCCGTACTTCTCGATTACGACTATCCTGTAATCATCATTCAAAAGTGAATACAGACTCTTGAAATCAAGGACCGGAGCAGGCGTTCCGGATCCCGACAGGAACAGCAACGTATGCTCACCTTCGCCTTCCGTATAAACGCACATATTGTGACCGTCAACCTCAATAAGCTGTCCTATCGGCTTTTCGAGCAAAGGTTCTTCATTCGCAAGCATTATCCTGTGCCCGATAAACAATACGGCCACCGCAAACACCAGCAGCGCAAGCAGAAAAAGAAATATTTTTCCTATAGTCTTAAGAAATCTTTTCATATCAAGATCATATCCCCAAAATAAAATTCCTGCCCGAGGAGCCTCAGGCAGGAACATTATAACACTCAGATTATTTGATCCAGAGTAATTACTTGGCGAACGCTGCACCCTTGTCAAATGCTTCCATGTTGATGGGGATCAGGTTGTGCTTTCTCTCGGGAAGGATCTCGAAGAGTGACTTCTCAAAGGAATCCCTTGTGAAACAACCAGTCGCTGTAGCCATACAGCCGAGCATCGTGATGGGAGCGAACATCATCTTGCCGAGCTCGGAAGCGATGTCCGAAGCAGGCATGGCGATAACCTTGATATCCGTTCTTGTCGGTCTTGTCTTGATGAGCGAAGAGTCGAGGATCATTAAAGCGTCAGGCTTAAGCTGCTTCTCGAACTTCTCCATGGAAGGCTGGTTGAGACAGATTACGACGTCCGCGTCGTTAACAACGGGTGATCCGATGGGTTCATCCGAGAAAACTACTGAGCAGTTAGCCGTACCGCCGCGCATCTCGGGTCCGTATGACGGGAACCAGGAAACTTCCTTACCTTCATAAAGAGCAGCTTCTGCTGCCATCTTGCCTGCGGAGAGGATTCCCTGACCGCCGAATCCGGCAAAAATTACAGAGAAATCGATCATTTCTTCACCTCCCCAACGTTAACGCAGTTGTTGGAAGTTGCAGGGATCGCACCTGAAACATACTTGCCGTCTGCGTCGAATGTGATATCAGCGCCCTTGTAGCATCCCAGAGGATACTGCTTTTCCATGTTCTCCTTGAGCCAGTCCATTGCTGCAAGAGGCTCCTTACCCCAGTTAGTAGGGCATGTGGAGAGAACTTCGACGAGGGAGAAACCGAGCTTGTTCTTCTGAACGTTGAATGCCTTCTGGATAGCTCTCTTGGCGTTCTGGATGTTCTTGAAGTCTGTTACGCAAACACGCTCGATGTAAGCTGCGCCTGCGAGGTTGGATAAGAACTCGGAAACGTTGATAGGATAACCCTGATACGAAGGATCACGGCCCCAGGGAGATGTTGTCGTAACCTGACCAACGAGTGTTGTAGGTGCCATCTGACCTGATGTCATACCGTAAACAGCGTTGTTTACGAAGATTACCGTGATGTTCTCGCTTCTTGCGGCAGCGTGAACGATCTCAGCAGTACCGATGGAAGCGAGGTCGCCGTCACCCTGATATGTGAAGACGAAGCTGTCCTTGAGGTTTCTCTTGATACCTGTGGCAACAGCAGGTGCTCTGCCGTGAGCTGCCTGGACCATGTCGCACGCAATGTATTCATATGAGTTGTAAGTACATCCTACGGATGCAACGCCTACAGCTGTCTCAAGAGCATCATTGGCAACGAGAGTCTCCGCAACGAGTCTGTGGATGATGCCGTGGCAGCAGCCGGGGCAATAATGGAAAGGCTTATCTGTAAGGCCTTTTGTGGGTTCGAAAACTACAGCCATCAGAAATTACCTCCTTCAGTCATTTTTCCCTCGTGGATCGCAACGATCTTGTCGAGGATTTCCTTCTGCATCGGGAGATTTCCTCCGAGTCTGCCGTGGAAATAAACGGGTTTCTTGCCGTTGGCGCCAAGTCTGACGTCTTCGATCATCTGGCCTGCGTTGAGCTCAACGTCGAGGAATGCCTTTACGGAAGGCATGTCAGCTGCTTCAGCGATCGCCTTGTAAGGGAAAGGCCAGAGTGTAATGGGTCTGATCATGCCGACCTTGATGCCGAGCTCGGCTGCCTGACGGATAACGTTTCTGGAAATACGTGAGCATGTGGAGAAAGCAGTGATAACGATCTCTGCGTCTTCCATGTTGATAGCTTCGTAGCGCACTTCGTTGGCTTCAACGATCCTGTACTTGTCCTGAAGCTCAAGGTTCTTCTTCTCAAGGACATCCGGATCGATGTAGATGGAGGTTACGGTGTGGTGGAAGGAATCGCCCTTTCTGCCGCATGCAGCCCAGGGCTTCTCGATCTTCTCGACAGGCTCCTCGTCACGGAAAGCGACAGGCTCCATCATCTGGCCGAGAGTACCGTCACCTACGATCATGCAGGTCATTCTGTACTTATCTGCGAGGTTGAATGCCTCTACAACGAGCTCATAGAGCTCCTGAACGGAAGCAGGTGCGATAACGATATTTCTGTAGTCACCGTGTCCGCCGCCCTTTGTAGCCTGGAAATAGTCACCCTGTGCAGGCTGAATGCCGCCCAAGCCCGGGCCGGCTCTTACGATATTGACTACGACTGCAGGAAGCTCAGCGCCTGCAATGTAGGAGATTCCCTCCTGCTTAAGTGAGATTCCCGGAGAGGATGACGATGTCATTACTCTGAATCCTGCTGCTGCTGCGCCGTAGACCATGTTGATGGCTGCAAGCTCTGACTCAGCCTGAACGAAGTTGCCTCCGACCTGAACCATCTTCTTGGCCATGTAATGCATGACTTCGGTCTGAGGTGTGATCGGGTAACCGAAATAGTTGCGGCAGCCTGCTCTGATGGCTGCCTCGGCAATAACCTCATTGCCCTTCATTAATACTCTTTTCTGTGCCATAAAAACCTCCGAAACTCAGAAACGCTCGACGGTGATTACCACGTCGGGGCACTGCGTAGCACAGAAAGCACATCCGATGCACTCTTCCGGGTTTACGCTGGTTGCCGGGTGATAACCCTTTGCGTTAAGCCTTGTCTTGTCCAGTTCGAGGATTTTCCTGGGGCATGCCGCAACGCAGAGTCCGCAGCCCTTGCACAGATTCTCGTTAAAAGTAACTTTACCTTTTGCCACGATGAACCTCCTCATTAGAAAGAAGCGCGAGAACGCGCGTAAAATATTCAAGTATTATAAGCATTACGGAAAACCGTTGCAACTGTAAAAAATGATTGACCTAAAAAGCAGGCCCCTTACGGGCTTATCCGTTTTCCGGGGCTTTCTGAACGCCTCGCGGGACATGAATGTATTTCCCGTTTATGCAGTAACTGCAGGCCGCAACAGGCTTTTTTCTTCTTACTACGCGTAAAATGGCCAGTTTCAGGTCATCAGGCGACTGATATCCCGGATCGTAAAGATCCGCATATCCGTCTTTATCGTCAGGCAGAAGCCCCAAATGTATGCCGTGAGCCTGCCTCGGACAGGCATAGAACCCGCCTCTGTACAGAGTATTGCAGTTTTTCCTGTTATAACAGTGCTTATACTGCCTTTCGACAAAATCCCGTGACTCCAGATATTTGACCGGACGCCCGAAATCAAGCCAGTAAAAGGACCCGTCTATGACAACATGACGGATGCCGTTCGCTTTGCACAGCTCCACAAACTCATCCTGGCGCGAAGAAACGCTTCCGTAATTGCTGAAGGTCACTTCAACCTTCGGATCAGCCTTCATTGCCTCAATGCATGTCTCATCAGGGATAACGGTCCCGTTGGTGATGATATTGATCTTATCCACCCTGCTTCCCTGCGCTCCTGCCAGAAACCTGAGCACTTCTATAAGAACACCGGGATTTGCGAAAGGTTCCCCGCCCAGGATCTTGAGTTCATGTACCCGCAGCACACCCAGGACCTTCCCGAGATCGGAAATAACATTGTCCGCAGAAAGATGTTCGGGCTTGTGGTAATACTGCATCAGGTTCGAGCAGTCGCGGCATTTGCGGGTGCAGAATTCGGTGATCACGAGATCCAGATGAAGGAGCTCGTCTTCAGATCTCAGTCTCTTTTTGGCTTCAGGGTCTGAATAAGGGCGTCTGTATAAAAGATCCGATAAGCCGGATGACATATTAAAAACCAATCTTTTTATACTGTTCTTTAATCCCATATTGCTATTATATCAGCCTTTTCGCGGCATTTTCCAAAGCAGCCGCGATAACGTCTTCCGGGCGCCGGACCGCTGCCAAAGTCACGGCATCAGGTTCATCCGCCGGACGCGTTAACACTTCAAAGCCGTCGTCATCAATGTACCGCGGCCTGATCCCGGACAGCTCGAAAAGCGAATCCATCCTTGTATTCATTTCCTTATATCCGCCGAATCTCCTGATCACGCCGAACTTCTTTCTGAAGATTATCGAAAAGACACAGCAGTGGAAGGAATTTGTGACAACAGCCTCGGCATTGTCGATCAGCGCTATCCATTCCATGACTCCCGGAAAAGACCTTTCCAGATCATCATGCCAGTCATCGGTCACATACACGACCTGAAGGCCCTTTGATCCGGCCCAGTCAAACACTGACTTTCTGTCATAATCCCCGTCATTGTTCATGTAATAGAACAAAATATACGGTTTTTCCGGGATCTTCATGCTTTCACTGCTGCAGAGCTGTCTGTAAGCCGCGGCATCATGAAGAAAGACCGGATCCAATGCCTGCACTGCATCATTTCTCCCTGCCTGATGACAAACATTGATGCCGGACTTCTCCCTGACGGAAACCGCGTCAAGTTTACGGATCAACGGCTTCAGATATTCCGTCACGTCTTCAGTCAGTCCGTTTCTTCCCCAGCTTGCCGCATAGGACATCCTTATGACATCCTCCGGTCCGAAGTCCAGAAAGAAAGCAGCCAGCCTGTTTCTCATCTCGGAAAGAGAACCCTCGAACGTGTTCCAGACCTGATCCGAGCCGGTAATATACATATCCGCTTCGGGCGGATCGTTCCTTAAGTCTTCGATGGATGAATAGATGCGGCTCATGGAAAGATGCTCTTCCCTGAACTCTTCAAATCCCCTGGGGTGTCTTATGCAGTTCTCCTGGAACAGCCTGTTGTTCCGCCTGCTCCTGAAATATCCGGCGAGCCTTTTTGGATTGCATGCCCTCAGAAGCCTTACGGGGAGCGGCCTGCTCCCGTAGATGGTGTCTGCTTCGTAATCGTAGCGGATAAGGAACGGCTCGTGGCCCAGTCCCCTGAGATATTCCTGCAAGGCATAATTCTGGAGCTGTTCACCGTAATTGCAGGTGCTTTTCCAATATGTGATTATGCCTATCTTCATTGCTCTTTTCCCCTGATACGGAACTTAACATATTATATCAGACCTGTTATTCTTTAAGAATTAAGGAAAAGGGTAAAGATCATTGGCTGACAGCAATAAACGGACAATTGCCAGGAACACAGTCTTCTTATATTCCAGGCTGATACTCATAATGCTCGTCTCCCTGTACACCTCCAGAGTGACTCTGAAGGTGCTCGGAGTTGATGATTACGGCATTTATCAGACCGTGGGCGGTGTCGTCTCCTTCCTGGCTTTCCTGAGCAACGCCCTTGCGACGGGCACATCGAGATTCATCACTTTCGAGATGGGAAAAGAAAAGCCACGGCTGTCAGAGCTTTTTGCCACCGTCAGGGTTGCCCACATCTTTCTTGCTTCGGTCATAGTCGTTGCCGGAGAGGTCATAGGACTCTGGTTCATTTACAACAAGCTTGTCATCCCCCCTGAGAGACTGTCCGCGGCAGTCTTCACGTTTCACTTCTCAATGGCTGCGACATTCCTGAAGATAACCCAGGTACCGTACAATTCCACGCTCATCGCTCACGAGCGCATGAACGTCTATGCCTACATAAGCCTGTTGGAAGCAGGACTCAAGCTTCTGCTGGTATTTCTGCTTAATGTCATTCTTTTCGACAAACTCGAGGTATATGCGGTATTGATGTGTGCGACCACGGTTACGGTACTGGTTACATACAGGATCTACTGCAGGAGGAAATTCCCAGAGACCAGGGCGAAGCTGTCATTTGACAGGGAATTGTTCAAGGGCGTCGCATCCTTCTCCGGCTGGAGCCTCTTCTCCAGTTCAGCTTCAGCTCTGGCCAACCAGGGCGTCACCGTAGTTACCGACATGTTCTTCGAACCGGCAGTCGTAACCTTAAGGTCACTGGCCCTGAACATCAACACCGTTCTGAACGATTTCATGTCCAGCTTCCGGACCGCCGTAAATCCGCAGATAGTCAAGAAATACGCCGCCGGGGATCTTGACGGTTCAAAAAGGCTCGCGCTCACTTCTACCCAATACACTTATTATCTGATGCTCCTTATCGTCATGCCGCTGTTCCTCCTGACCGAACCGGCACTGAACATATGGCTTGACGAAGTACCTGATGGACTTATCCCTTTTGTCAGGCTTGCTCTGATCCAGGGACTCTTCCAGTCGATCGACACTTCCTTATATGCCGCGATATACGCGAAAGGAAGGATCAGGGAGAATGCTGTAATAAGCCCTTTGCTGGATTTCATACAGCTTCCGGTCATATATGCGTTATTCATGCTCGGGTTCCCGCCCGTGACACTTGCCTGGGTCGCCGCAGCCTGTTACGCGGTCCTCGCCTTTATCGTAAAGCCCCTGCTGGTCCGTTTCATCGCGGGTTATGAATACGGGGCGGTCATGGGAATGCTCGGCAAATGCATGGTCATTACTGTTGTGTCAGCCGTCATTCCTGTTGTATCATCTATATTGCTCGATGAGAACACCATCGCCGGCTTCATCATAATCCTTATGGTCTCTTTGATTTCCGTTTCAGCAGTCGTGTGGACCGTGGGACTCGACAGAGGTATGAGGAGCCTGATAACCAGATGGCTGAAGGAACTCATGTCCAAAAAGCGGAAGTGGTAACTGCATGATAGATATCAAGGACAGATCGCAATGTACCGGCTGCAATGCCTGCGGAGACATATGCCCTGCCGGCGCAATCACTTTCGTTACCGATGAGGAAGGCTTCTGGTATCCGAAGGCTGATCCCGCCCTTTGTACTGAATGCGGGCAGTGCGGCAGTGTCTGTCCCGTTACAAGCGGTGACGGTTTCAGGAAAAACAATTATAAGGAACCCAAATGCTATTCCGGCGAACACAAGAGCGTCGATGTCGTTTTCTCAAGCACCTCGGGCGGAATGTTCTCTGCCCTCGCGGATGTCATGTACAACGCCGGCGGTTATGTCGGAGGCGCAGTCCACAACGAAGACTTCTCTGTGTCGCACTATATCTCCAATGATAGGAATGACCTGAAGGCACTACGCCGTTCAAAAGATCTCCAGAGCAATGCAGAGGGCTTCTACAGGAAGGTCAGGGATCTTCTTGACAACGGGGAGAAAGTACTAGCGTGCGGTCTTCCCTGCCAGATAGCCGGTCTTCTGAATTTTCTCGGAATGGATTACGAGGATCTGATCACGGTCGACCTCGTCTGCGGAGGAGTCAATTCCCCAAAGGTATGGCGTAAATATCTTGATTACATTGAAGAGATAAACGGTTCGAAGATCGTATCGACGGAGAACAAATCAAAGGAATACGGCTGGAGGAATCTCACGCAGAAATTCGTTTTCGAGAACGGAGAGGAATACTTTGACACGGTTAAGACCAGCGCGTTCATAAAAGGTTTCATCGGTTCTTACCTGTATTGCAGGCCGTCATGCTACGACTGCAGGTTCAAGGGATTCCCGCGCGCTGCGGATATCAGCATAGGCGATTTCTGGGGCATCGAGAAACACAGCAAGGCCACGGACACCGACATGGGTACGTCGCTCATCCTCGTCAACAGCAAAAAAGGCGAAGCATACTTTGATAAGGTCAGGAAAAGGATCAACTGCGAAGAGGCAAAGCTTGAATGGGCCGTTGACGGCAATCCTTCCCTGATAAAGCCCGTTCCGGTGATCTCTGACAAGAGGGCTGAATTCTTTTCCGATCTTGATAAGATGCGGTTCGATGAACTGGTCGGCAAATACGATGTGCCTGGAGCGGGACAAAAAAAGAGGAGTTCTTTCAGAAGAACCCTCCATTATGTTAAATACATCGCCACAGTCACGCGCCTTCACCCATCTTCACTCTTCAATTCGGTCAGATACAGCGGTCTCGGAAACCTTCTTAAAGGACGCGGAATCGTGTGCGGCACCAACTGCCGCCTGAATATAGACAGATCAGCAAAGCTTGAATTTGAAGGCATCCTGACACTGGGCCGCAAGGACATGTTCAGAAGAAGCAAGGCCGAGTCCAAGCTATTTATCGGTAAAAACGCCAAGCTTACAGTTAAAGGCGATTTCGCCATCGATCCGAATAACGACATAGAAATATTCGATAACGCTGAACTCATTATCCACGGCGGAAGATCCGGATACAGTGACGCCAACACCGGACTTACCATCGTCTGCGGTCAGAGGATCGAGATCATGGCCGATGTCGGCATCGGGAGAAACGTAACGATCAGAGACACAAACGGGACAACCCATTTCATAAACACTGCAGGCTACAGGCCGTCAAGGCCGGTTGTGATCGGAGAGAAGGCATGGCTCTGCGAGTCGTGCACGGTCATGCAGGGAGTTAAGATAGGCAGGAGCGCCGTTGTCGGTGCATGTTCCCTCGTAACGAAGTCCGTTCCGGATCATGCAATGGTATCGGGAGTACCTGCTGAAGTTGTCCAGAACGATATCATTTGGAAGATGTGACGGCGCATGAAGATCCTTATTACAGGCGGAACCGGAATAATCGGAGGTGCGGTCGCGGAAGCAGCCGTAAAAGGCGGCCATGACGTCCATATCGTCTGCAGGAGCACACCTTCCGGCAAATGGGAAAACATACAGGCACATTATCTGACAGCCGACTGGTACGATGACGCACGCGCTGAAAGCATCGTTTCCGAAGGTTTTGACGTCATAATCGATGCGCTGATATTCAATGCGAAGCAGATGAAAAGATCCGCGGAGATGGCCTCCGGACATTGCAGGCAGTTTATCTATATCTCCACAGATTCTGTCTATCCGCATCCGGGCAGCAATGTTTCCGAAGATACGGATATCAGAGCGGAAGATATCAAATGGAAATACGGCAAAGGCAAATATGAAGTTGAACAGTATCTTAAGGCTCATGGTCTGGAATACGGTTTCTTCTGGACAGTCATCCGCCCTACCATCACTTTCGGGGAAACAAGGATACCTGTGGGCTTCGCTTCAAGAAGGAACACATACAGTCTTGTTGAGCGCATCATCTCTCACAAGCCCGTGATAAGGTTCGACGATCCGTCATCGCGTCACGCGCTTTGCCATGTCTCGGTTTTCGGAAGCGCCGTATCCGGACTTCTGTTAAACGAAAATGCATCGGGAAAGTGTTACCACATTTCCGACGATAAGGCTTATACATATGACGAGATCTTCGCATGCATTGAGAGGATCACCGGAACCAAATGCAAATACGTATTCCTCCCGGCTGAAGCGATCCGCAGCTTCACTCCTTTTTACGAAGACATGATCTACGACAAGGATCCTGAGTTCACTCTTGACAACACCAGGATCAGATCCGTCTGTCATGATGTAAACTATAGCTGTGACCTCGATCAGGTCATGACAGTGACACTCAAGACCCTTAAAGACCGCAACGCATCTGACAGTGATTATGAGATGATCTCGGATCTGATCCTGCTCAGAAACGCCGGCAGCCTTGATGAAGAGGCCCGCGCTTACGTTGACGGATTTACTGCGGAGTATGTAAACGCGCTTAATGGATTTGAACACGACTATGCCGCGCAGCAGAGAAAACAGCGGATTAAGGGTCTTCTCAGCCCTGCGGTAAGAGCTGTAAAACGCATTACGGGAAAGAAATAACATCATCCTCAGGAGGAAATACAATTGGTATCCGAAGAACAGTTTCTTAATGATCTGAAAGAACTCCTTGAAACAGGCGAAGATATTACTATGGACACGGATCTTCTGGAGATAGATGAATGGGGATCTCTTTCCGCCGTTGAATTTCTTGTGATGATTGAAGAAAAATACGGCGTCAAAGCCGAGCCTTTCTCCGTCGCCGAAGCGATACTCGTTGAAGACTTATACCGCATCGTAACAGGCGGCTGATAACCGGAGGATGGATCTATGTGCCGGCTGATCACGGATCTTCTTGACATAACCTCTTCCAAGTATCCTGACAAGACTGCTTTTATCGGTCAGGACCGCAGCATTACGTTTGCGGAGCTGTCGGGCGAAGCTTACAACATCGCGAACTGCCTGATTGCCAAAGGACACTTCAGAAAGCCTGTCCTGATATATATGGAGAAGAGCGTTTCACTGGTCAGTTCTTTTCTCGGTGTGGCTTATTCCGGGAATTTCTACACTCCGGCCGATACGAAGATGCCTGAAGAACGCATCCGCAAGATCCTTGATACGCTTGATCCCGCTACCGTAATAACCGATAAGGCACACGCAGATCATGTCCGTTCGATCATGGGGGACCGTGATATCCTGATATTTGAAGATGCCGTTCTTCACTTCCCCGGTCCGGACAGAGTACGCGAAGTGCACGCGAGGATGACTGACACGGACACTCTTTATGTCCTCTTCACCTCAGGCTCGACCGGTACGCCGAAGGGCGTCATCATAAGTCACAGGGCTGCAGTAGATTTCACGGATTGGATATCTGAATGCTACGGCTTCAATGAGACGACCGTTTTTGCCAATCAGGCGCAGCTCTACTTTGATCTTTCTCTGCAGGATGTGTTTGCCCCTCTGCGCAACGGTTCAACGACCGTACTGATCCCGAACAGGCTCTACGCCTCACCCGTCCGTGTATGGAAAAAGATCATCGAACACAAGGTAAACACTCTTGTATGGATCCCGTCAATGCTAAGCCTGTTCGCCAACCTTGACGTGCTGGCACATGTTGACAGAGCGGATCTCAGGACGGTCCTTTTCTGCGGAGAAGTAATGCCCGTAAAACAGCTGAATTACTGGATCAGGCATTACCCGGATACTGTTTTCGCGAATCTCTACGGACCTACCGAATGCACAGAGGCATGCACTTATTACAACATCGAAAGGCCGTTCGGAGATGATGAAGTCCTGCCGATCGGCATACCCTGCAGCAACACCGAAGCCGTCGTCATAGCTGATGACGGAACTCAGGTGACAGGCCACGGTGTCACAGGCGAACTCTGTATCGGAGGCATCTGTCTCAGCGACGGATATTACAATGATCCTGAAAAGACTAAGGCATCGTTCATTCAGAATCCATTCTCCGTAGGAGACGGGCTGCTCTATAAAACAGGTGATCTTGTCTGCTACAACGGTTCCGGAGAACTGGTCTATGTCGGCCGTAAAGACTTCCAGATCAAGATCCGCGGATACAGGGTCGAGCTGGGCGATATAGAGGCCGCCGTATCCACCGTTGAACAGGTCTGTTATAACTGCTGTCTTTTTGATCCTTCGGAAGAGAAGATAATCCTTGTTTATTCGGGTGACATAGACGAACAGGAACTCAAGTCGGCACTGAAGAACAAGCTTCAGGACTATATGATCCCTTCAGAATACAGGCACAGACAACAAATGCTCTTTAACGCGAACGGCAAGATCGACCGTGAGGCTCTGGCGAAGGAATACATCATCTGATCTTCGCGCAGTTTTATGCGGCCGGCATCATTTTCTCTTAAGCAGTGCGAAATACACATGCGGCATCAGCGCAAGGCCCGTCAGCTTGACCTTAAGTGAGAATGGAGCAGAAGAGAAAAAGACTGCGGAATAATTCTTCAGCGCTTTTCTCCGGAGATCCCAAAGTTTATCTTTTTTTCCTGCAGCGATAACGGTATTCATCAGCCAAAGGGCTGTCTCAGCCGCCCGTCTTGCGATCTTCTTTCTGATAATGCCGTTGTCTCTATAGTCTTCCGCCTGTTTTTCGAAAACAACAAAATAGTCATTACAGATATCCGGAAGCCTCGAATTCATCGCAGAACCTTCACGCTGCAGATAGTTATAGAGCAAGCCGTCAGTGCTTGCGGCCCTTTCAGCCAGGCGGCAACACTGATAGGTGTACAAAGCATCTTCGTAAACCCTGAGCCCGCCGTCAAATCTTATGCTGCCGAACTTATCTCTCCTGAATAGCTTTGCCCATGTACCTACTCTAATGTCACCGGCGGGGCCGTTAAAGAAAGCACGCATTATCTCACCGTTATTCTGATACACTCCCGATGCCCTGTCAGGATCGGGAACAGTACGTCCGTCCCCGTAAACATAAGAGAACGAACACTGTGCTATATCAGCCCGGGTTTCTGTTGCGCATCTGACCAGTTCCGCAAGATATCCTGGCTCAACGGTATCGTCTGAATCGATGAAACAAAGGTACTCACCCGCGGCCCGGTCCAGACAGAGATTCCTTGCATCCGAGACGCCTTTGTTCTCAGTTCGGATTACCGTGATCCTGTCATCGGTTTCCGAGATGCTCAATGCGGTATCGTAAGTATCATCTGTGGATCCGTCATCAACAACGAACAATTCCCAGTCGCTGAACGTCTGGCTGATTATGCTCTCAATGCACTTGCGGATATATGGGCCCGTATTAAATGCGGGAACGATTATGCTTACTGCCGGTGTAGATTTGTTCATAATCCGAATGCCCAGATGTATAATTATTCCATGAAAGTAAGCATAATTATACCAATCTACAATTCCGAAAGCCAATTGAACAAGTGCATTGATTCAGTTGCGGATCAGACCTTCAGGGACATTGAGATCATTCTTGTAAATGACGGTTCAACAGACGATTCGGAAAGCATATGCCGTTCTTACGCCGCGGCAGACCCGAGGATCAGGCTGATCAGCCGGGAAAACGCCGGTGTATCTGCAGCCAGGAATGCAGGTCTTGATGCCGTTACCGGAGAACTGATAACCTTTATCGACAGCGATGACAGTGTCGAAAGCGATTATGTTGAATATCTGCTCGAACTGCTCGATATGAACCATTCGGACATTGCCTGCTGCCAGTATCATGACATAGCGGACTCCCAGGCAGCTCCCAAACTTCTCAACGGACCGGAAGCCTGTCTTAAGGAGTATCTTACGTCAAACGACATCCTGGCCTCGGTATGCTGCAAGCTGTACCGCAAAGAGCTGTTTGACGGAATAAGGTTTCCTGCCGGAAAAAGATTTGAGGATAACTCCGTTCTGTACAGATTGATCAGCCGCTGCAGTTCCATCACGGTGGGATATCTGAAGAAATACAATTACCTCGACAATCCTGCAAGCTTTGTCAATGAACCCTTCTCCCCTTCACAGATGGACATTATCGATGCCATGCTTCAGCAAAGGCAATTCATAAAAGAAAACTATCCTTCTCTCCTTCGGCATGCGAATTCCCTCGTCATATACGGAGCCAACCGCTGCCTTACGAAAATGGTTGATTCGCGAATAAGCGACAAGGATTACATTGACCGTCTGAAGCCTCTCTATAAAGAATACGGAAAAGATTTTCTCAAAGGTCCAAGCGGCAGATCCGCAAAGAACTTCTGCAGGGTTGCGCGCATCAGTCCGAAGCTGGCGATGCGTCTATACCGTCTGTTCAGAAAGTGATCTGTAGCCTTCCAGCAGGTTTGCGGCGGACCTGCTCCACGGATATTTATCCTCATAGAGCTTCCTTGCCGCAGCTCCCATCCCGCCCCACTCTTGGCGCCTTGCAAGCAGCCTGTCAAAGGCCTCCGCTATCTCTTTCTTGACATGACCGTCAGAGGCATTTATAACCTCGCCGGTACCGTTTTCCTCTATCTCCCTGTAGATCGAACCGTTCCTTACCATTATCAGGGGCTTGCCGAGCATCATGGCCTCGTAGAATTTATTTGGTGCGGAATATCTGTTATTGGCAACAGCCGGATTCTGAAGCGCTGTCATGATATCGCACCGCTTCTCGAGGGCAAGGATATCGTCATAAGGCAGAGGACCGTAATAGAAGATATTATCATGCGTGGCCGCACACTCCTCGATATAAGGACGCAAAACACCGTATCCCGCGACATGCCACTCGATGTCATTCCTTTCCATCATCACCTCACAGGTCTCCTTCAGGAACCTGTCGAAAACAAGCATTCCCGCATATACGGCCTTGGGCCTGGTCATATCAGAACCCTCAGCGAGCCTGAAATCATCCCTGACCTCCATGTCTTCAGGTGAATTCTCAACAATGATGAGCTTCTTCGGATGTGATCCCGATATCTGGGCTTTACGCTCATCGCTGCATATGATCGTCATGTCAGCTCGGCTGATGCAATCATTTTCCATCTTCCTGATGATGCTCTTCACCAAACCCGGCGCGTTATATGAATCCGAATAATAATCGAAAATGTCATAAACCGTCCTCTTGCCAAATCTCCCCGCAGCCTTGAATGCAGGCCTCGCAGTATCGAAATTCACGACATGCACGGCATCATATTTCGAACTGTTGGCAGCAAGAAATGCGTAAGTCCTCTTCCAGAACCTGCGCATCGGTCCGAGCATCCTCTTCATGCCCCCGCCATATTCGGCAGGCTCGGGTATCAGGTAATAATCGAACTCCTTGTCATGGATCCTGTGCTTTTCATGGATAATGTCTCCGTGTCCGTCCTGCGCCTCGCGGTCCCAGCCGAGCAGGAAGACCTCATGCTCCTTCGAAAGGGCATACATCTCCTTCTCCACCCTTGAATCTGGGTATCCTTTGTCAGACCTGATAAAACAAATACGCATGCTTGAATTATAAACCAATATAAGGGAACGGGGTATCTCATTACCCAATGAGACACCCCGCAGGAAACAGAATTATAACGATAAATTACTTCGCAGCCGCAACTACAGCGTCAGAGATAGCAGCCTCATCACCGATTACTACTACGTTCGGGTGAAGCTGGAGGATAGATGCGGGAACCTTAGGTGTTACGGGACCGCAGAATGCCTTCTCAACAATGCCTCTCTTGCCAGCGCCTGTAGCCATGAGGATGACAGTTGTTGACTTCATGATGTAGCCGATGCCCATCGTGTATGCCTGTGTGGGAACTGCTGCGAGGTCACCGTTGAAGAAGAGTCTTGCGTTGTCCTGGATCGTCTGCTCCTCGAGGTCGATGCACTGTGTGTTTACGCAGAAAGCGTCTGCAGGCTCGTTGAATCCGATGTGTCCGTCTCCGCCGATGCCGAGGAGCTGGATGTCAAGGTGTCCGAGAGACTCAAGGATCGCATCGTAATCTGTGCATGCCTTGACTGCATCTGACTCAAGTCCGTCAGGTACATATGTCTTGCTCTTGTCGATGTTTACGTGATCGAACAGGTTTGTGTTCATGAAATATCTGTAGGACTGGTCGTGATCTCCGCCGAGGCCCCTGTACTCATCAAGGTTTGCTGATGTTACCTTGGAGAAATCAAGGCTGCCTGCCTTATACATGTCGACAAGATCCTTGTAAGTACCGATAGGTGTGGATCCCGTTGCGAGACCGATCTTGCAGTCCGGCTTAAGTCTTATCTGCGAAGCGATGAGCTCTGCGCATGCCATTGATGCTTCTTCATAGTTGCTTTTTCTGATGACTCTCATAATTCATTCTCCCAACTTTTTTACTTTATCTAAAACGGCTCCGCACAAAAACGCGCGAAGCCGTAATATTCCTTAATCTGCCGTAAGTCCCTGCTCTTTAATGATCGCGATGAGCTTATCAACATACTCTTCACAGATCTCATCGGTCTTGGCCTCTACCATGACACGGATCTTCGGTTCTGTGCCGGATGCACGCAGGAGCATTCTGCCGTCTCCGCCCAATACCTTGTTGACTTCCTCAACGCCCTTAAGGACTGCGGGATTCTTCTGTGCCTCTTCTTTATCCTTAACGACAACGTTCTTGAGGCACTGAGGGAACATCTTCATCTCGCCTGCGAGCATTGACAGAGGAAGCTTCTTCTCGAGCATGGTCATCAATACCATAAGCGATGTGAGGATTCCGTCACCTGTCGTTGCGTATTTTGCGAAAATAATATGTCCGGACTGCTCGCCGCCCAATACAAAGCCGTTAGCCATCATATTCTCGGCAACATACTTGTCGCCAACTGCCGTCTTCTCCGTACGGATGCCGATGGCCTCGCATGCCTTGTAAAGACCCATGTTGCTCATGATGGTCGTTACGATCGTATTGCCGTCGAGCTTGCCGCTCTCCTTCAGATACTTGCCGCACAGATACATGATCTGGTCGCCGTTTACCTCGTTGCCGAGCTCGTCGACCGCAAGACATCTGTCAGCGTCGCCGTCGTATGCGAAACCTACGTTAAGTCCGTTATCCAATACATACTTCTTAAGGTTGTCGATGTGTGTGGAACCGCAGTTTGTATTGATGTTGAGACCGTCAGGCTGGTTGTTGATGATATATACTTTCGCGCCCAAAGCTTCGAAAACGGATCTTGCGATGTTCCATGAAGCACCGTTTGCGCAGTCAAGACCGACCTTCATACCATTGAACGCCCTTGTGGGGATGGTCATGAGATAACCGATGTATCTGTTGCGTCCGGATGCATAATCAACGACGTTACCGATAGCCTCGCGCTCAGCAAGCGGGATCTCCTCGATCTCTCCGTCGATGTAAGCTTCGATCTTCTCCTCGATCTCAGCCTCGATCTTCTGGCCGTTGGCGCGCATGATCTTGATGCCGTTGTCATAGAAGGGATTGTGTGATGCGGAGATCATGATGCCGCAGTCAAAACCGTCTGTCCTGCAGCAGTATGATACTGAAGGTGTCGTCGTTACGTGAAGCAGATAAGCATCGGAACCTGAAGATGTGATTCCGGCAGTAAGAGCTGCTTCGAGCATGTAGGAACTTCTTCTCGTATCCTTGCCGATGATGATCCTTGCTCTTCCGTCATCGTGCTTCTGACCATAATACCAGCCAATGTATCTTCCTACCTGGAATGCCTTCTGCGCGGTGAGTGCCTTGTTGGCTTCGCCTCTGAAACCGTCTGTACCAAAGTATTTACCCATATTTTGAACCGCCTTTTTTATGATTAAGAATTTTACCATAAAACTTCAGATTTCAAGATTTTTTGTGTATGCAAAGGGCGGCTTTTTTCGTGCAAAAAGCGGGAAAAGAAGTCACCGCTTCAGATGCCTGTATTTTTTCAGGCCGTTCACGGCATAACAGGCCTGGTAGAACCACCTCTCGAAGAACCCGAGTCCGATGCATTTATAAGTATTCATGTTCATTACCGATGCTTTTCTCTTGTTTCCGGAGGTGGATCTTCTCGAGACCCTGTACGTTATCAGGGGCTCATCTATGCCGCGCGCGGTAAACCCGTCCCTCAGCATGGACAGCCAGCAGGCAAAGTCCTCATGCATGCCGTTCTCAGGCTCTTCCGCCGGAGAATACTTCAGGAAATCCTTCTTTCTCACCAGAACAGAGGAATTGGAGATGATATTCTGCTTTAAGAGTCTCCTGTATCCTACTTTCTCAGGGACATGGAGTATCCAGTCAAAGCTGTTCCCTTCCCCGTCAATAAAGGCTGAAGCCGTGTAAACAATATCACAGCCTGTCTCATCGCGAAGCCTGAGCTGCCTCTCCAGCTTCAAGGGCTGCCAGAGATCATCCGAATCTATGAAGGCGATCCATTCCCCGCCGGCCATCCCGACAGCCTTCAATCTGGTCTTGAGCGATCCCATGTTGCTCAGGTTATTGAACAGTCTTATCCTTTTATCCTGTCCTGCCAGTTCACGGCACTTTTCCGCAGTCCCGTCCTGAGAAGCATCTTCAACGATAATGATCTCGATATTGCCGTAAGTCTGACCGAGGACCGACTTTACGGTATTTTCTATCGTTCTCTCGCAGTTATAGGCCGGAAGGATGACGCTTATCAGTTCGGGACCGCCGTTATCAGTCATCCTCTTCCTCCATGCCGTTTCCGGCATCCACACAGCCCTCAGGCTCTTTGAAAAGTATCCTCTTAAAAGTTACGAACATTATCCTCAGGTCCTCAACAAACCCGGCATTTGCAATGTAATGAAGATCCATACAGAGTTTGTCGTAAGGATCCGAATCGTACCTTCCGTAAACCTGCGCATATCCAGTAAGGCCTGCCCTTACCTGAAGCCTGAGCCTGAATTCCGGAAGATCCTTTGCGTAACGCTCGGCTATCTCAGGCCTCTCGGGTCTCGGACCCACCAGGGACATGTCACCTTTGATTATGTTTATGAGCTGCGGAAGCTCATCAAGTCTGGTCTTGCGCATAAACCTTCCAATCTTGGTGATCCGGGGATCATTCTTTCCGCTCGACAGCACGGCTCCCGTGTCTTTCTCCGCATCAAGCCTCATGCTCCTGAACTTATACATATTGAAAACTCGTCCGTTTTTTGTAAGACGCTTCTGTCTGTAGATGACCGGTCCGCCGTCGTCTATCTTTATCGCAAGAACCAGTATGAGGGAAATGGGAATCAGGATAACGAACGCCACGCTTGCCATGATGATATCGATCAGGCGCTTTATCAGCATGTATTCAGGTGACGGATAATATCTCTCGACCAGGACCATCGGCAGGTTATACATATAGAACTGCTTCGAACTGCGCATGAGGATGTCACCGATCTTTGGCTCGTCATAGCAGCTGATCGAATTCTCAACGCAGTATTTTAAGATGATGTTTCTCTCATGACTTGGTATCTCCATTACGAAAACGACCTGCGCGCCTTTGATCCTGTCGATAAGCCAGCGGACACGTTCGTTTTCGGGAGAGGCCTTTACCTCATCTATGTCATACGCGCCCAACAGTTCATAACTCCTTGTGAACATGACATGTTTCGTGATCTCATTGAGATTATGGATACTGTCATAGATAACGACGGCTTTTCGCTTCTTGAAGATCCTGAAATACAGCGGGGCGACAGTCAGGCACCAGATCAGCGAGATGAGGATCTGCAGCATCACGCACGCAATAAACATGAACAAGTCAGGCAGAGATCTGAGGAGTGCGAAGATCACGATAAAAGAAACCGTATCAGTAAGAACTATGGCGATCAGCTGACTGAAGAACAATTCCGATTTCCTTACCTGGCTTATCTGGAAAGCATCATAGGTCCTGGTGCAGATGGCATAAAGCAACACATAGACCAGAACAATGGCAAGGTTGCCGGTGAGCGGGAACTCTCCGCCGTAAACCTGTTTGGAATAATACACCTGCCAGATATACGCGAAAGGAACGCAAACCAATAAAATGTTCAGCAGTTTTACTGAACGGACAGCCAAATCATGCCAAAACCGGCTCCTGCTCTTTTCCTGATCCATAGATTAATCTTACCCTTGGCTCCATTATACAACAGAAGACAAACAAGAAAGGAAAGAGATACTTGATAATATCAAAAGCGCTTGCACAAGGTGTGCACGAAAACGTACGTATTTTCCGATAAAAAGGTACGCCTAAGAGCAAATAAGGGCCGCGCCCATATAATTGTGTAAATTCAAAATAAAAGAGCCAAGTGGCTTAACCTTGTATAATTTTAATTGCGACAAAAAATCAAGGAGGTTAAGTACATGGCTCAATTGAATATTACTTTAAATCACGAGGAAATACT
>JAFWLP010000012.1 GCA_017511005.1 Clostridiales bacterium | reverse complement strand
GAAGAAGAGGCTCCGGCAGCCGTTGAAGAAGCACCGGCGAAAGAAGCCGAGGAAGAGGCTGCGAAAGATGAACCTGACGCATCGCAGGTTCAGAGCATCGCACTGGATGGAGACGATCCGGAGGTAGTGAGCAACTATACCATCTGGTACGAACCGAATTCGGAACTTTTCAACACCCGTTACTGCACATGGAATCTCGATGGAGAAGAGATTGAATTTGCCGAAGAAGGTGTCAGTAAGGAATATCAGACGGGTCAGGACTTTGTATGTCCGGAGAATGCGCCTGTTTCTCCCGGCCTGACATTCCTTGGCTGGTCTCTCAGCAAGGAAGGCCCTGCTGAGTTCAAGCCGGGAGAATCCTATCCTGCATTTGAAGCGGAAGATGATTCGATCACTTTATATGCGCAATGGGAGACGGAAGTCTATTCCCTTACCGTTGAACTGAATGGGGGTAAGGCAATAAATCTGAAGAATAATCAGATGTTCTACGATTTCCGGCATACCTGCGACAGGCCTAAGTATGAGGATGAGTATGAGGAGTATTATGATAAATATCCTTATACCCAAGGCGGAAATTACTGTACGGAATATCTTGATCATTTTTTTGAAGAAGTAGCACCTTATACACGCAAACCCGGGTATCAGTTGGAAGGCTATTATCTGGACCCTTCCTTTACGGAACTGTATGTCGGTTATGCGGAGGGTGACGAAGATGGAAGAGAATGGGGTATTCCCGCGTTCTCTTTTGAAAAGGAACCGAGAAACTGTACTCTCTATGCCAAATGGACACCGAGAAAATACAACATTATTTATGAACTTGGCGAAGGTGAAACATCTGAAGGCAATCCGGAGGAATTCACTGCCGGGGAATGCCTTGAACTGAATGACGCCGTAAAAGAAGGATATGAGTTTGTCGGCTGGAGTTTATTTGAATATGACGAATATGAAAAAAATCCGACCCTGAGAGTCTTATCCGTGGATGAGATTATTGAACTATTCAATGTAAGATATGCTGATGAGGATGACTATTATTTGCTGGATGAGGAGAGTATAACTCTGTATCCGATTTTCAGAGAAGGCAGAACAAAAGCAGACAGCTATACCATTGAATATAGTTTCAGCAGTGACAGATACGATGTCTTTGATGTCAGCTGGGATGCCTATGAGGATTTCGTTACCGGGAACACGAGTTATGAAGCCGATGACAGAAACTACGGCACAAACAGTAAGTATAAGTGCCCGAGCGTAAAGCCGACAGCACCTGGTCTCGCCTTCCAGGGCTGGAGCCGCACAAAGGACGGCCCGACAGAATTCAAGTCCGGTTCCTCTTACGCTTCTCTTGCGGAAAAGCCGGGAATCAAGGTGACTCTGTATGCGGTCTGGAAACCGAACACCTATACTCTGAAAATCAATCTCAATGGCGGCACATTCCCTGAAATGAATCTGCTTTCGGCTTCAACAAAATATGATTTCTGTCTGCTGAAGAATCCCGAAGATGAAGAATGTGTGGTTACCTCCAGCGGCAATTACTCTGCTGAGACTGTGGCAGAGATGTTATTT
>JAFWLP010000011.1 GCA_017511005.1 Clostridiales bacterium | reverse complement strand
TCTTCCTTATGCTCCTCGGAAGCACCCTTGCTCTCGACGAACTCGTGGTTGTCAGCGATGACGTTCCATGTGTAGACTCGATTGCCGTCCTTGCCTGTGAACGAGCCTGTCTCGATCCTGCCTGTAACGGCGATCTTCATACCCTTCTTGAGGTACTTCTCGACGAACTCTGCCTGTTTCCCGAAAGCCTTGACGGGAATGAAGTCTGCCGTCGGCTCTCCTTCTCGCTTAAAGCGGCGGTCAACCGCCAGGGTGTAGCTTGCGATGGTAAGGCCGCTCTGTGCAGCTCTGATTTCGGGGGCTTTAGTAAGGCGCCCCATGAGAATTACGTTATTGAGCATTTAGATCATCCCCCTTTTCATTTGATAGCGTCGTCTGGCAATAAGATTAGACGAGCAGTGATATTTCATCGCCAATTCTTTATTTGTCATTCCTAAAGCGAATTGTTCTTTTAACACATTCAGGTCGATTCCGTATCTCGATACTCTTTTTAGACCCACGCCATGTTTCCGAATAAAACCTCTAAGCGTAGTCTCTTTTGTGTGCATCAAATCGGCTATCTGTATACCTGTATATCCTTCACATTGATTAAGACGAATAATCTCATCTATGTCCCCTTTGAATGTCTTTATAAGTCCTGTTTCAATAGCGTGTTGAATATTCTCCGTGTGGGTGCACCACTCAAGGTTTTCTACAAGATTGTTCTTAGTATTGCCATCTAAGTGGTTAATTTCTTGCTTATTTTCTGGATTTGGGATAAACGCCATTGCTACAAGCCTATGAACCCTGTAATCCTTCTTTTCTCCATAGGGCTTGTTGAGAGTAACTAACATGTAGCCTTTACCGCCCTTGTTATCACGTTGCGTCATCATTCTTGGTGTGCTCCGCTTTTTATATTCATGTCCGTTCCAGAAATACAGACTACGAACTTGCCCGTCATTGCTCACTTGATACAGCCCTTCATAACCGGGGATGTCTCGCCATTCGCAGTCAGAACTTATGGACTGATTCACTTCGTTTCCTCCTTATAAATCTCCGGCAACGGCATCCATGCGATCAAATAGCTGTTGAACTCGAAGCCGATGCTGTGCTTTTTGCTTTCTTTGGATGTGTTCCATCCAAATTCTTTTGTGAAGCCCATTACTGAGTTGTCCCACCTATCATCGGGTTGACAGAGGACGAGATACTTACCGTCCTCTTCTGGGTTTCTGTCTTTGATCCATGCCGGATCGTCGTTTGCGACGTCGAACCATGCCTTAATGTAATCGTCGTTATTGAAGGCGTACTCGCCGCTGATTCCATCGGTAAGGAACGTGGAGTTCCACCCGTACTCGGCTGTGTAGTCAAAGTTTTCAAGCCGATCTTGAAGGTAACCACACGTCGTTAAATATCCACCGTTCCTTTTTGGGTTCTCCCAACTTACCCACTTCATGCTTTAGCCCTCCTTTTTCTCATACGGACACTGCGCAACGACCTTGTCCATCTGCTTGATAATCGAAACCTGCTGACCTTCGGTGATGTCTGCGATTCTCTTAATCCCTAACCACTGGCAGACCTTGATAGGATCAGCACCATTTTTGATAAGCTCCGAGGTCAGCGATTTGGCTCTGTCATCCCCGATTTTCTGCTTGCCGACCTGTTCGGCTTTCTGAGCAGCCTTGGACTCCTCGTCTTGGTAATACTCTTGAGGATCGCCGTTGAAGTCTGGCTTCTCAACAATCGATTTCTGATCGTCTCCTTCCGGCAGGTCTTCTCCGGCGTAGATGTAAAGCCCAAGTCCGAACATCGCCAGATTCTTTACGAGGCATCTCATGATGGTTTTGTTAATATCCATCATCGAGGCAGCTTCGCATGTTTTAATGAGGAACTCTTCTTGCACGTTGCCATATCTGTCCTTCATAAGACCGTCTTCCGGGTCTTTTCTTGCGTATTTGAAATTCGGATTTTTAACCTTGTACTGATACGGCTCGACCTTCATGGCCTTGTTAGCTCCGTCCATGACGGGAAGCCACATATCATGGGTCTGACCATCAATGGTCACCGAGGTGAAGACCATGTAGCCTGTATTCGGATCGTAGATGTACGGGAGCCCGTCAAACATTTTGATCTCGAAGGACACGTCCTCGAACTGCTTCTTGACCTCTGCCCAGGCCCACGACCAACTAAGGTAGGTAAGCTCGGTATTCCCGGTCTTCTTCTTCTCGGTATGCCCGTTAACATTGATTGTGTTGAGCGTCTTAAAGACGCTGATGTCTTTCGTCTCCATTAGTCATCCTCCGGGTCTGGTGTAGTGTCTTTATAGAACTCGTCAAAAGCGTCAATGGTCATCTCCAAGATGTCCTTGTCGGGAATCCATTTCTTGAGCTTCTTCTTCATGCACTCGATGTGCCAGTGCGCTTCTCCCCAGATGTAGCAGAAAGTCTGGTACTGGGGGTCGATGGGCTGTCCGCATTCTTCGCACTTAATGCAACGGGCTTCCCATATCGCTTGCCGCTCCTCGCAGTAGTCGTAGTAGTTGTCGGCATCAAGGCCGGGGTTGTCAGTCCAGTTCATGCTCATACCCTCCATATAATCATCAGCACTGCCAGTGCTATTCCAGAAACAAAGATTGCTTGGTAGTTAGTGCCTGTTGCCATTGCGATTAAGATTGCGGCGACTGCTCCCACTTGCATGCCGCTTAAGATGTGTGCTATAATCTTGTTGGCGTGTTTAGCGACCTTGGTGGTTTTACCTTCTATCCCACTGGGGTCGCGACTTTTTTTACCCCTCATAACATCTCCCTCAGTTCCTCTCTGTGAGCGAAAGCCCATCCGAACTCGTCCTTGTCTACCAGAACGATCGTTCCTTCAATGATTTCAAATCGTCCGCTCTTCCTCATCAGGCTAAGCACCTTGTCCACGGTCCTCAGACCGATTTGATAGTGCTGAGCCAATGCCTTACGCCTCATCGGTGTTTTCATGCTTGAAAGCCTTTCTGACCAGATCGGCAGGATTGTCTGCCGTGAAATTCGTCTTGGCCTGAAGGATGACCGCCATTGAGAGGATGGTTTGCTCCAAGCGATTGACTTTCGCCGCCAGATAAACAACGATTGCGCCTAAGATGACGACCGCTACTCCCATAAAAATGATTGCTATGCTCATGCTTCCTCCTTAAAAACGGTTAAACCGTTATTCTTTGACAAAAAAATTTATGTCGTTATAAGATACTTCGTAGAGTTTCTCGATCCGCTTCAGTACGGGAATGTCGGGGAACGTAGCCCCTTTTTCGTACTTATAAAGCGTATCCGGCGAGATATTCAGCCTTTTTGCGGCCTCAATCTGTGTCAGCCCCTTGTTGACCCTTGCGGCCTTAAGTGTTATCATGCCCTCCCTCCTTTCTTTAGGCTAAACTCATCTTAAACGATTAAACCGTTTTTGTCAACGCCCTAAACGTAAATTTCTTGAAAAAAATACGGTTTTACTTTACAATCGAATTGGGGAGAAGCATGGAGGTGCGATATGTTAGGGAATAGACAGGTCATGGGGCAGAACATTGACTACTACATGAACCGTATGGGTCTTGAGCGGAAAGAGCTCGCCAAGGCTCTCGGCGTTCCGTACTCCTCTCTTACAGATTGGATGAACGGGAACTCTTATCCGAGGATTGACAAGATTCAGAAGATGGCAGACTTCTTTGGCGTGGAGAAATCCGATCTGGTTGAGCCAAGGTCAGCGATGAAGTCTGTCAAGGCGACAAAAATACCGATATTAGGACAGGTTGCGGCAGGTCCTGCAATCGAAATGATTGAGAACATTGAGGGTGATATTATTTTAGATTCTAAGTTAAGTGAAGATTGTTTTGCTCTGAGGATAAAGGGAGATTCAATGTCTCCGCGAATGGAGTCTGGTGATATTGTTGTCGTAAAGAAACAGCCGGATATCGAATCTGGCGATCTGGCTATTGTAGCCGTGGACGGGGAAATGGCGACTTGCAAAAGGGTAAAAAAATACCGTGACGGGATCGAACTGATTCCTATCAATCCGTCTTATCCGACACGGTTCTTCACTCATGAGGAAATCCAGAGTTTGCCCGTGACCATCATAGGTAAGGTCGTCGAGCTTCGGGCTAAGTTCTAAATAAAGGGGCGCGGCAAAGCAAGAAAGGATCATGAACGTATTATGGCAATCGTTGGCAGAAACACCGCGCCCCCTGTAAACGAAGGGGGCCTCACGTCCAGGGGCGAGCCAGCGTGAGGCCAAGCATGAGGGCAAAGGGTGGGAGTCCTTTACCACCTATAATTATAGCACGGTCGCCGTTGAGAAAGGAGGTCAATTTTGTGGATTGAAAAAGCGAAAAACGGCTACCATTATTACGAGAAGTACAAGGACCCCATTACAGATAAGTGGCGAAGGGTCTGCGTCACACGGGAGTCCAAGTCCAAAGCAGACCAGAGAGCTGCGCAGAGGCTCCTCACCGCCAAGATAGCTGAGGCTACCAAGAAGCACGAGTACACCAACGTTACCTTCTCTGAACTCCGAGAAGCCTTTTTAAGCGATTATAAGTCCGAGGTGAGGGAACAGACCTATCGGGGCGTTAAGAGCAAGCTGAACGTCATGGAGGGCTATCTGGG
>JAFWLP010000010.1 GCA_017511005.1 Clostridiales bacterium | reverse complement strand
GTCCGGCAGTGGAAAGAGCCGGAGCCTTTACAATTTCGCAGAGGATGAAATCTTCCTCGTGCAGTCAATCAAAAAGCGCCTGCCGTTCAGAAAGACATTCAAATACAGCATGGTCACCGACAAGGTAGACACGATCATGGCAGGACTCCAGAAGATGCCGACAAAGGTGGCAGTGATTGACGATGCAGGGTATCTGATGACAAACGAGTTTATGAGGCGACACAGCGGAGGCAAGAAAGGGTCAAGCTCATTCGACCTTTACAACGATATTGCTGACAATTTCTGGAATCTTCTTACTTCCGTTAAGGCATTGCCGGATGATGTGATTGTGTATTTCATTATGCATGAACAGTCTAACGATTACGGAGACACCAAGCTCCGCACGATCGGCAAACTTCTTGACGACAAATGCTGCATCGAAGGTCTGTGTACCGTTGTACTCCGATGCGTGATTGAGAACGGTCAGCACTTCTTCTTGACGCAGGGAACAGGGACGGACATTTCGAAGTCGCCGGAAGGGATGTTCGAGGAATTGAAGATTGAGAATGATTTGAAATCCGTTGACGAACGCATTCGTAATTTTTGGAGTCTTTGAATATGGAAGAAATGAGAGTTTGCCGCAGGTGCGGAAGGCTTCTTCCAGAATCTGAATATTACCAAAGGAAATCAAGGCCAAGAGACAAAATATATGAGTGCAAAAAGTGCGTTTGCGAGATGCATAACGAGTATGCAAAGAAAAACCCGGAAAGAGTAAAAGAAATCGCCGCAAGGGGAAGAGCAAAGCACAGAGAAGAAATTCGGCAAAGGAATAAAGAATTTTACGCAAGGACAAAAGATGACCCTGCTCACATCGCCGCCAGAAAGGCCTCGTATGAACGTGGTAAAGACAAATGGCGAGAAAATGATCGACGCAGGAGAGCCGAGTTTAACCAACGATGGAAACACCCGTGTGAAAAGTGTGGAGAATCACGGCTGTATCTTATTCAATTTCACCACATTGACCCGGCAACAAAAAGTTTTTGCATAGGAGCACAGGCGACAGCTAAAAAAGAGGAATTATTAACCGCCGAAGTGAAAAAGTGTGTTTGCCTTTGTTCTAATTGCCATGACGAATTTCATTATTTTTATGGTAACAAACCAGAAAAACCAGTTGAGAGTTTAGAAGAATATTTAGGGAGGAAAATTATATGAAACCATTCAAAGATTACGACAAGACACAGGCATTTGCAGAATACGAGAGACTTCCCAAGGGTGGCTATGTGCTGACCGTTCTGGGCGTAGCAATCCAGAGATGGCCGAGCGGTGACGAATACCTTCAGCTTTCCTGCGACATCAGCGAGGGCGACTATAACGGATTCTTCGCAAAGCAGTACAAAGAGGATACCCGTGAGGACAAGAAGTGGAAGTGTAACTTTAACCTTTCTATCCCGAAAGAGGACGGATCCGAGAGAGACGGATGGACAAAGAGACGTTTCAAAACCACAATGAACGCATTTGAGGATTCTAACCCCGGCTATCATTGGGACTGGAACGAGGCAGGCCTGAAGGGCAAGAAGATTGGTGGTCTGTTCAACATCCGCCAGTACGAGAAGAGCAACGGCTCTGTTGGTGAGTTTACAAACCTTGCAGCATTGATTGATGTCAACAAGATTGCGACAGGTGACTACAAACTCCCGGCGGACAAGTTGATCGAGCAGACACAGGCATCAACATCTGCCGATGGCTTCATGGATCTTGCCGGTCTCGATGATGCACTTCCATTCAGCTAATGGACATCTTTGAGCAGAAACAGGTTCTTGAAACCTTTCAGATTCTCGTTGATACCAGAGAGCAAGACACCGAACGGGCACGGGATCGCTACGAACGCATGAACGTGCCCGTGTTCCGGGCAAAGCTGAACTACGGCGATTACACCTACAATGCGACACTGCCGAGTGGTGAGACATTATTCGACATTAACAGTAATGTAAATCCCATCTGTGCAGTCGAGCGGAAGATGTCACTGGACGAACTGGCGATGTGTCTCGGAAAAGACCGGAAGCGTTTTCAGCGTGAGTTTGAACGTGCCAAGGAAGCCGGAGCGAGAGTCATCCTCCTGTGCGAGAACGCATCGTGGGAGAACCTCATTAACGGCAGATACAGAAGCAAGCTAAACCCGAACGCATATCTTGGCTCTTTGGTAGCATGGGCAGCAAGGTACGACTTTCAGCTTTTGTTCTGCAAAGAGGAGACCAGCGGACGGCTGATAAAGGAGTATCTGTACCGGGATCTGAAGGAAAGACTGGAGCGTGGTGAGTTTGGATAATGGATGGATTCATCTGCACCGTAAAATTCGAGATAACTGGATTTGGGACGACCCTGAAAAGCTCCGAGCATGGATTGACATATTACTCATGGTAAATCATGAGGACAAACAGATTCCCTTTGATGGACACATTATCACAATTCATAAGGGGCAACGGCTAACAAGTCTCCAGAAGCTATCAGAGCGGTGGGGATGGTCACGGAACAGGGTAGATAGGTTCTTGCGGTTACTGGATGAAGCAGGAATGGTGACAACAAACAGGACACCAAACGGGACAGT
>JAFWLP010000082.1 GCA_017511005.1 Clostridiales bacterium | reverse complement strand
GGCTTGACGAGCCTGTCGCCGGCACCGTGTATGAACAGAACAGGATAAGTATTGTTTTCGAGGCATTTAAGTGCGCAGGTATCCTTCATGTCGACATGATAGATGATCTTGCCGGTAAGATTGATAATGGGCGCCAGAAAGGCCATGTGAAGATTACCGTAACCGTCGCGAAGGACGTCGTAGCAGCTAGTAAAGCCGCAGTCGGCGACGATAAAGTCGATCTGAGGCTTGAAGCGCACTACTGACAGTGACGTAGAACTCCCCATCGATTCGCCGTGGAGGCCGAGCACGCGGATATCGGGATAACGCGCACGGGTATCGTCGATGACGCACTTGAGGTCAAAAGATTCGATATTGCCCAGAGTACAGATGTCGGGGGCATTTGCGCCGTGCGACCTTGCGTCGTAGATGATGCACGAGAAGCCGAGCTTTATGTAAGAATTAAGGTATTTGACCATGCCATAGCGGTTGGATGTATGACCGTGGCATAAGATCATGTATTTGCCTGTGCCGCGGGTGGAAGGCGTATCAACAAACATCGCATGAAGCACGTACCCGTCCTTGCCATTTATCTCGTACTCCGTTTTCGCATAAGAATCGAAATCGAGCCAAAGGCCCTTACCCTTATTCCACGCGGTTTCCTGATCATAGTTTAAAGTCCTTGGCTTTAACGAGCGTTTGGCATTGCGCCAGCAGAAGATCGCGAGGCTGACGATCAGGAAAACAATTATGGCTGTTACTACTATTATCCACGTCATAGGCTTTACATCACAAATAGTAAGTAAGCATGTTTCCTTTGCCTTTAATATCCAGGCTTACCTTCTCCTTATACTCAAAAACATCTTTGGTCTGCTCATAAGTGACATCGGAAACATGGATCCTCATGGGCGTGCCGGAGCTCTCCATCCTGCTCGCGACGTTTACGGTGTCGCCCCAGATGTCGTAGATGAACTTCATCTTGCCAATAACGCCGGCGACGAGCTCGCCCGAATTAATGCCTATGCGGATGCGGAACTTGATATCTGACGTCTTATTGAATTCATCGATATCCTCCAGAAGGCCCTGTGCGAAGCGGATCATCTTCTCTGCACCGTCATTTTCCGGATCGTTGGTAAGACCGGTTGCGGCCATGTAGGCGTCGCCGATCGTCTTTATCTTCTCGATGCCTTCTTTTTTCGCGCGGTCATCGAAAAGCGTCATCATCCGGTTAAGCATGATGACCGTATTTTCCGCGCTCATGGAATCGCTGATCTTCGTAAAATCAACAATGTCCGTGAAAAGCACCGTGGCATTCGGATAACGGTCCGAGATCGTCTTGTCCGGGTGTTCGGTAAGTTCTTTTGCGATAGGCTCGGGAAGGATGTTAAGCAGAAGATGCTCGACCTTCTCATTGGCCACCTTAAGCTCGGAGGTCCTTAATTCGACGGTCTCTTCGAGCTCTTTCTGGTATTTGGCCATCATCTCGATCTCGAGCCTGTGCGCCCTTTCGAGCTTTTTATTGGTATCAAGAATGGTGAAAACATAAAGGATGATATCGAATCCTGCCGTCGACAGTACCGACGCGGCAATTCCGGAAGTCACGAACTGGAGAACGGACATCAGGACCGGAATGATGATGAATAAAAGTATGAGGATCCTTATGGACCTCGTAAGCTTTTTGTAGTACTTGAAAACATAGTAAAGATCGATCAGCATCGGCGGGACGCAGAATACATAATGCATGAAGAACAGCCTGCCGTGCGTATAGACATTATTGGCATCCCAATAGTAATAAAGACCTGTAAACATTCCTATGAACAGCGAGATCACTCCTGCGACGGCGATAAAATCACCTACGAAAATGCCCTTCGGGATCTTCTTAAGTCCTGCTTCATTGGTGAAAAGGTCTTTAAGATAAAGGTTAAGGCAGAGTATCAGAGCCAGCGCGAAAAGATAGTCCAGGAATTTGGCGACGCGGACCATCTGCCATCCGCCCGGGTCAGCAACGTCTTTATAGAGGTAATAATATCTGCTTGCGGCAAGATACAGCGCCGCATAGACCTCGAGCAGGATTATGGCGTTTCTCCTTCTCGGGGAAAGGCTTTTCGTAAATAGGGTAAGGAAAGCAATGATAAGGCATATGCCCTGGAAAAAGAGCATAAAATCAGTCTGATACTCTCTAAGAAAGCCGATCATTAAAACTCCCGAAAACCACAATATCAACTTGATTATACATTAAAATATCCTCACATTATTGATACAATCAATATCGAATAAGGAAATGGATTGGAGACCTGTCCGATGCGAAAAACGAAAAAGATCATTTCCCTGCTGCTCTGTCTGCTGATGCTCTTTAGCCTCAGTTCATGCTTCCAGCCGACGGACAAGCCTGGCATGACAACGTATTCAGAGACTACGGCTTCTTCTGCTTCAGAGACTACAAAGCCGGCCCCTGCATCATCTGCTTACACCGATGTAGTAATTATGTCCACCACGGACATGCACGGAAAATGCTGGGATACCGATATCCTCACAGACAATGAACAGCCACACAGCATGCTCAAGGTATCATCCGCTGTTTCCGAGGTAAGGAAAGAATTCGGCAGGAACAACGTGATCCTAATCGATAACGGAGACATTTTCCAGGGAGCACCGGAATCCAAGATCCAGCTTTTTCAATTCATTTCCGGAGAGTCTGACGAGATACCCTCCATGGCGCTCTGCCTTAAGGAGATCGGCTATGACGCATTTTCTCTGGGAAACCATGAATTCAATTACGATTGGGACGCGATGAACAAGATCTACAAATGGCTTGATTCCAATGGTGTTCCGGTCATCTCAGGCAATATCTGCTATGACGGTTCTGACAAGACTCACAATGCCGGAGACTGTGTTTTCGAGCCTTACACGGTAAAAGAGATCACCGTAAACGGCAATGCCCACAAAGTCGGCATATTAGGTCTCGAGAATTGCGATGTAACCCGCTGGGACATTCCGGACCACTACCCCGGCATGATGTTCGTCCAGCCTGACAACAAGGATTATTCAATGGCTAAAGAGGCCGGGCGTTATATAGAGAAAATGAAGCAGGACGGCTGCGAATTCATTATCGTTACCTATCACGGCGAGCTTGGGTCCGACGACAACGCGCTGAAATTCGGCGTTAACACAGAGAGCCAGGGCAAGCGCATCGTATCAGGCAATGACGATATCGCGATGCTTATAACCGGTCACGATCATTCGACGGATTATTCGAATTCTTTCATTAAGGATAAGAGCGGGAAAAACGTCCTCGTGGTCAACGGCGGCGGCCAGGAAGTCACCAAGAGCGTTTTCCGCTTCAAGGAAGATGAGAGCGGAAAGCTTGTCTGGGAGATGGTTTCTTCGGAGAATCTGGTCCTTGATGATTACAAGAATGATGAGGAACTGAAAAATAAGATCGCACCTTACGCAGAGATTGCTGAGGAAAAAGTCAGCGAACCGGTCGGAAAGACTTCCGGCAACTGGGACGGCAACGATAATTTCTATACCGAATCAACGGATACCATCAATCTTGTCTGCGCTTCCGTAAAGGAGATCATCAGCAAGCAGGTCAAAGAGAAATACACCAGACCTACTGATGCCCGCGCTGACCTCGATCACCTAGACATCGATCTTGTCATGACGAACGTCACCGTATCGGACAACTATACCGTTAAAGCCGGAGATATCAGCTACAAGGACATTTACAGGATCTATAAATTCGCCAATTCGGTATACGTTATTCCGATGACCGGCAAAGAGATCAAGGACATCATGGAAGAAAACGCTTCCGAAAAGCTTTCTGCGAGCGTACAGAACGGCGAAGCTGTCTTTACGCCTGTGGGAGACAGCTATACCCATCTTATTTTCGGAGGCCTGAGCTTCGAATACGATCTTGCCAAACGCGACAACAGCAAAGTATCGATCGGCTCGTTCTCGAACGGCCGCACCTTCAAAGATGACGGAGTATATCTGGTCGCAGTTAACAATTACATCCTCGGAAACGAGAATTGCGGTCTCCGCAAGTTTTCAGCCGATGATGCGATCTGGATTCAGTCAGATGACGGCAACGGTGAATTTATCCAGGACACCATTGCCGAATACATTACCTCGAAAACCCGTATCAACGGATCTGTTACGCCCCGGTTGTTCAACTGGTCATGGAAGATCACCTATTCCGCTTCCACTTCCGGAATCGAACCTGACAGCAAAGACGTTCTCGCAGTCTATGAGAAAGATCCGCAGGACGAGAAGAAATACATTCTCTATCACGAAGCTTCCGGAACAACGATCACGACCAATGCATCCGGTGTAAATCTTGCCGGCGCACAGATTCCTGCAGTCGGTGATTATCTGACCGGCGACCTCCCTGCCGGAGCCCTCGAATTCACACTCTTCTACGATGAAAGCTTCAATTTCACGCTCAGGGACCAGTACGGTAACTTCCTCGTATCCTCGCCTACAGGCGGCCTCGCCCTGACCAACAAACCGGTCGAAGACCGCTACCAGTTCTGGCACATGGAAAAAGTCGACGGCGGCTACCGTATCTATAATGTTGGCGGCTCCGGTTCCGTCGACCACTCGCTCATGTGCAGTAACGGGTCATTCACCACCGGAACATACAATAATACGAACGCGTTCGTGTTTACGTTTTATGAGGTGGGGTAAAGTTTTTATCTTTTCCGAAAATCTGCATTCCAAAGTCCCCAAATTCCCGCTGAGTTCCCGCCCGGCGGGATTTTTTGCTGGCGATTAACTTCATTGATCCCAAAAATCACGCTGTTTTTCACGTAGTTGCGTGATTATTAGCGCGAAAATTATACCACGCATCTTAAATATCACGCTGTTTTTCACGCACTGCGTGATTTTTAGCGGGGATAATGACCAGGAAATAAGATTTGAAGTCTCGAAGCAGAACGTTTGCGAATCATTTCCTCAATAAAACGTCATGCTCCTCCCCTCACCTTCTCTTATACGTCTTGCTGTACGCTACCATCATCGCTGCAATGCAGACCAGAGCGATCACGCCGACATAAACGACAGAATTAATACCGCTGAAGCTGTTTCCGAAAGCATAAGCATTAAAGCTGAAAGTCTCCCTGATCGCATCAGCAAACATGCCTTTATCAAGGCCGCCGATCGAAGAATCGATGCTGTCAACTACGCCGCTTAAGAGAACATTTCGGATGAGCGAAGTGATGTGACTTGCCGGGAAAAGATTGCAAACGCCCTGAACGCCGTCAGAGAACTGTGAAAGCGGAATATACGCACCGATCACGAATCCGGAAGCAGCACTGAGAATTCCGAAGAACGCCGTGCAGCTGGCAGTCGATCTGAAGAACAGCAAAACAAGCATAAACAATGCAGTTGAAGATAACGAACCAAGAAACATCAGTCCGTATGCTGCCGCGACAGACGCGAAAGTAAGATGAGCATCGCCCATAACATGCAACACTACCAAACCGACAGTAAGGATCAAAGACGTCATAATGAACGAACAGATCGTAGACGCTGTAAAGTATGAAAGTATTATCTTCCATCTTTTAAGAGGCGTCGCGCAGATATCGCTGTCAACGCCGGCTTCACGGTCTTTTACGATCGTCTGAAGGCATGTGTAAGGGACCGTTATCATGGCAGAACCGAGAATACCCGTGAGCAGAATTCCGTTAACGAACATGTCAACATCTTTGCCGGAGACCAGGTTTTCGAGCCCGTTCATGGTGCCGTTCAGCGCATCGACAAAAGTGCCTTTCAGGAACAGAAGATACAGCACGAACACAATGATCGACGTCAGCAGCGAGAACAATATTGCCAGTTTGTCCTTGAAATATATGAGCAGGTTTCTTCTTGTGAATCCCATAAAATCTTTCATGATGCAAGCTCCTTTCCGGTGAGGTTCAGGAACACGTCGTCCATCGTCCCCTTGATATATTCGTAATCCCTTATCTCTTCCCTGTGCTCGAAAATAAACTCCGTCAGATTCTCGTCAGTCTCGATGCTGTAATGATCGGCATCGTATACAAAGCCCTTGCTGACCTTACTGATCAGTGATTCTGAACGTTCACTCCTTGCTGTGTACCATATAAGCTTCGAATGTGCATATCTGGTCTTCAGTTCAGCCGGCGTTCCGCTTGTGACTATCCTTCCTTTATCTAGGATTACCACGTGATCCGCATCCCTTGTCTCTTCCATGTAGTGTGTCGTTAGGAAAATGGTCATTCCGCACTCTTTACGCAGATAATTGATGTAGTCCCACACGAGTTTCCTGGACTTCGGATCAAGGCCTGTAGTCGGTTCATCAAGGAACAATATCCTTGGTTTGTTGATGAGAGCCCTCATTATGTCAACACGTCTTCTCTGCCCGCCTGAGAGTTTCTCGTATTTGCGTTCCCAGATGTCCTTCATCTCAAATCTTTCCGAGAAAGGTTCGAGGCGCTTAAGGACTTCTTTTCGGGAAAGACCGTAATATGAGCCTCTTGTAAGAAGATTGTCCCTGACGCTCAGTTTCCTGTCGAGAACGGAATTCTGAAATACTATTCCGTTGACTTTGCGGATCTCATCGTCTTCTTTACCGAGCTCGTGACCGCAGATAAATGCCTCACCGCCGGTCTTCTCGAGAATGGTCGTCAGCATGTTTATCGTTGTTGACTTGCCTGCGCCGTTCTCGCCCAGGAATGCGAACAGTTCGCCCTCCTCGACTTCAAAGGAGATCCCGTCAACCGCGGTGTGCTCTTTGTACTTTTTTGTCAGATCTTTAACTTCAATGATTTTCATGTTCATTCCTCCTTGTAAGGTCACAATAACCCATTGAAGGACACACGAAAAGAGCAGCTCTACCAAGTTGCGGAAAAGCGTTACCAAGTTGCTATGAATGTAAAAAAACAAAAGTTTTCAGTTTAAAGTTCAGTTCCTAACTGAAATGTAAACAGAACAATCGGCCAAAACCGCCATTTTTTCAGTTTAGAGTTCAGTTCTTAACTGAAATGTAAACTGATATTTTGGTCAGCACAATCAAAAGAAAAAAGAAATAACGTATCACTCCTCGTCCCTTATGTCGTCCAGAGCTTTATTGATCTTATTGTCGTCGCGTTTATACAGCCATAAGGTAACGAGCCATACAAAAACATATACAAGGAAATATATTACGGTCATCATTATGAAACCGTCTATATGCTGATACCATTTGAACAGCAATCCGAAAAGGCTGACGATGACATATAACCCAATGCAGTGAAGCACCAGCCGGATAATAAACTTCGATTTTGGAAGATCATTGTCAGTAAGCCAGATGAGCGTTGGTATCGAGCAAAATGCACCGGTCAGGACAACAGACAAAAGCTGAAGCCAGGAAAGATTGAAAGATGCGAGATCTTCGCCCATGAAAACACTGTATACAACGCCTTCGATTATTATCCCTACCAGGATAGCGAAGGATATCATCATAGTCTGTACAAACCAAAGTTTCAGCTTACTCATCCTCTTCCGTGCCTCCGTTATTCATACAAACACCATTTCACCGTTACTCAACCCAAACCGAGTCTTTTCTTGACTTCCTTAACATAACCGCGTGAGATCACAACCACCTCATCGTTAAGGAGAGTCGCATCTATCCTTCCGCTTATCTGTGATCTGACGTTGCGGACCTTCCTTAGGTTTATGATCATTGACTTCGAGCATCTCATGAAATAGCCGCCGAGCATTGTCTCAAGCTCATAAAGCCTGTACTTGCAGTCATAACAGCCCTGTTTTGTATATACAAAGGTCTTCTTATCGACCGATTCGATATAATAGACCGCTGATGCCCTGATTATATAGGTCTTACCTTCCCTGCTGACGGCAAATCCCTTGGATTCACCCTCCAGGAGTTCGATCGCGCCCTTTATCTCATCAGTAATCTCGAACGCCTTAATGACGGCCTGTTCTTCATCCTTGCTGTTTACCTTTTCGAGATGGACCTGCATCTGACACTCCGGAACTGATAATTCGATAAATCAATGGAATTATAACAGAAAGGAACGGATCAGGCAGACATGAAGAACAAATGCTCATACTCTTTTACCTTGCTCTGAACAATCTGTTAAACATATATGAAATCATCAGAAAAATCTTTTCACTGTGATACTATCCTCGCAAAGACAAAAAAACGGAGAACATATAACATGAAATCAAAAACCATATTAAACCGCATATTATCATTGAGTCTCGTTACAGCACTAAGCGTATCAATGATGTCAGGTTGTACCCAAATATCAGAAACCACGGCACTCAGCAGTATGACCTCTGCCACGGAGACAACAGAAACAACCTTAAATGAGACAGAACCCGTAGACAGAGTCGCATCTTTGGTCGGTTCGATGACTCTTGAGGAGAAGATCGGTCAGATGATGATCCCTTCGTTCAGGATATGGCAGGATCTGAGAAACACATCATCAAGTGATGACGGCAACGCTGAACAGCAGGAACCCGAGAAGATCAAGATTACTGAACTGAACGATGAGATACGCCAGTGCATAGAGAGGAACCATTTCGGAGGAACACTGCTTTTTGCCGAGAACATAAAAGATGCTGAACAGACATACCGCCTGATATGCGACATTCAGGCTTCCAATCAGAAAGGCAGCAGCATACCCATGCTCATTGCAGCCGACCAGGAAGGCGGTTCCGTGGCAAGGATCGGATTCGGTACTTACGGCGTTGGCAATATGGCTCTGGCAGCCACTGGCGACCCGGAATCAGCTTATGAGATGGCGGCCATCTACGGAACCGAGATGCAGGCTCTCGGGCTAAACATGGATTTCGCTCCCGTCGTTGACATAAACAACAATCCCGCCAATCCTGTAATCGGCGTTCGTTCGTTCTCAGATGATCCGCAAACTGTCGCCGAATTCGGTACCGCATTCATGAACGGCCTTAGCAGCACCGGAACTGTAGCCACACTCAAGCATTTCCCCGGTCACGGCGATACGGTTACCGACAGCCATACGGGTTTTCCGACGATCAATAAGACTTATGACGAATTGAAGGAATTTGAACTGATTCCGTATGTGAACGCCATTGAAAACGGAGCTGAGATGATCATGACAGCTCACATCCAGTATCCGGAGATAGAGAAAGAGACTTACACTTCTATCTCAACCGGAGAGACCGTATATCTTCCGGCCACGATGAGCAAAACCATCCTGAATGACATCCTCAAGGGCGACATGGGATTTGACGGAGTAATCGTAACTGACGCTTTGGATATGGCAGCGATAAAAGACAATTTTGCGTTTGAAGACACCCTCTGTATGACAATAAATGCCGGCGTTGACATGATCATCCTGCCTATCATTACTGATACAGATAATTTCGAGTTAACTGACGGCGTAGTCGGAATGACCGCCGGTCTCGTCAAAGACGGAAAGATATCCGAAGACAGGATCGACGATGCCGTCACACGCATCCTTACGCTCAAGGAAAAGCACGGAATACTTGACCAGACTGATTTCACAGTCAAAGACACTGATATTGAGAAGATCAATGCGTTGTTTGAGGATCCTGCCAACCGCGAAAAGAGCATGGAACTTGCAGAAAAATCTCTAACTCTCCTTAAGAATGAAAACAATGCTTATCCATTAACGGATGCTCAGGATGAGAGTACGCTGATCCTTTTCGCAGACAGCTGCGCAAGCAGAGCCGGCTACGGCGAATCAGTAAAACAGGCGCTCGGAAATGAGAACATTACGGTTATGGTCAATTCTGCGGAAAACGGCGGAGAATGCATTGATGCAGCTCTTGAAGCAGACAATGTGATCCTGATATCCAGAGCATATAATTACGCATGTCTTGATCCTGAGACCGGTGACGGTTTCTCAACAGCAGTTTTCGATGAGATAATCGCGAAACGTCACGAAGCGGATAAGACCGTCATCGTCATCTCCTGCCAGCTTCCCTACGATGCCGCCAGATTCCCTGATGCCGATGCCGTCATCCTTTGCTACTGGTCAAGCCCCATGCGCACCATACTGCCAGAGACCGGCGAAGGAAGCGCATATTCACCGAATCTTGAGGCAGCCATTATCGCATGTTTCGAAGGCAAAGAACTGACCGGGACATTGCCTGTGAATATCCCGGTCTTAAGCGATGATAATAAGTTTACTGATGAGATAATGTTCGAAAGAGGCTGAAACCTCAGAAAATCATAATCCTCATCATATTTGAAAAGAGATGTATCACTTCCAACAATAGACTGTACCGATCGAACAGCGAATCAACAGTGCCGGTATGGCCGCAATCAACTAATCATTTTTTCATTTTCGATCCGGCGACTCCGCTAATACCGGCAACAGCACCATTAAGCGGACTTGTGGATGAAGTGTTCCAGAAAAAGCTTCCGGCTTTTTGATTTGCAGCACCGCAGTTAGCATTGACCTTCAAGAAATCGTCTGCCATATCTGAAACTGCCTTTTGATATGAAGAACCTTTAAAATTTAGATAATCATACACCTCTCCCATAGTTAAACGATTTGGTCCCTGATTCTCCATAAGGCGCATTAACTCGACTGTTTTTTCGCTCTGCAGTGAAAACCCTGATTCCATACCCATAGCTTGAGCTCTGATATCTTTGGGAACATAAAGATCATGTGTCTTCGGAACCTGATGACCGGCATCGAATCCTCTTTGCATATTTTTAATCTCATCCAAGGC
>JAFWLP010000081.1 GCA_017511005.1 Clostridiales bacterium | reverse complement strand
ATGTTCGGTCAGTACAAGAAGATCGTTAACGAGTTCTCCGGCGTTCTTACAGGTAAGAAGCTTTCATTCGGCGGTTCACTCGCCAGAACAGAGGCTACAGGTTATGGTCTCTGCTACTTCGTAGACGCTCTTCTCCGTGAGAAGATGGGCACATCTTTCGAGGGCAAGACAGTTGTTATCTCCGGTTCAGGTAACGTTGCCATCTATGCTACTGAGAAGGCTCAGCAGCTCGGCGCAAAGGTTGTTGCTCTTTCTGACTCCAACGGTTACATCTATGATCCTGAGGGCATCAAGCTTGATATCGTTAAGGATATCAAGGAAGTTAAGAGAGGCAGAATCAGCGAGTATGCCGATCAGGTTGCTTCCGCTAAGTACACAGCAGATGAGAACGGTTCCAAGGGCATTTGGACAATCCCTTGCGACATCGCTCTTCCTTGCGCTACACAGAACGAGCTTGGTCTCGAGTCTGCAAAGACACTTGTTGCTAACGGCGTAAAGGTAGTAGGTGAGGGCGCTAACATGCCTACAACACTCGAAGCTACCAAGTATCTTCAGGACAACAACGTATTCTTCACACCCGGTAAGGCTTCCAACGCCGGCGGTGTTGCTACATCCGGTCTTGAGATGTGCCAGAACAGCGCACGTCTTTCCTGGACATTCGAGGAAGTTGACGCAAGACTTAAGGGCATCATGGAGAATATCTTCCATACTGTTGATGCTACAGCTGCTGAAGTCGGCTGCGAGAACAACTACGTTGTCGGCGCTAACATCGCAGGTCTCCTTAAGGTTTCCGATGCTATGATCGCTCAGGGCTGCATCTGATAGTTCCTAATTTATTTTGAGATCACAGGACGTGAGGATCTCCGGTTATTCCGGGACCTCACGTCTTATTTATGTCACAGAATAGTATTCATCACCAATATATAAATATATTTTGATTTGTTGGCGAAACAAAGAATGGTAGAATAACTCCATAGCGTTGCGGGAATGAATATGACTCGCGCAATGCTTATTGAATAATTGACCATTTGGAGAATGAGTTTAATGAAGCGTCTTAAAGCTTTTCGATATATTGTTTCTATAGTGTTGGCAATTGTCCTGATCCTGTCGATCTCCCTGTTCTCGGTTACAAAGGCTTCTCCTGCAACGGGTCCGATCCTGAGTACGGCTGAGACAGTGGGAATCGCGGTCTTTTGCTGTGTCATTTTGGGTCTTGCGATCGGATTGTTCATCAGCGCAAAGAAGAAGGGGAAATATCAGTAAATCTTTTTTAGAATATTAGATAAAGATTAGCGTGGCGGTGACTGATTCCGGTTGCCGCCGTTTTTTAGGAATGCCGGTTATATGATTTACACAAAAGGAGAGGCATTGCCACAGTTTTCTTATGATTTTAAATAATAGGCATATCTGGTAATGATGTTATAATTGATTGTTATTTCGAAAATTCGACTATATATGGAGATATAAGAAAAATGCGAAAAGATGACCGCGGCTCCGAAGGGAATATGCCCCGCAAGAAGTCAAAGGCCTTAAGTGTATTTGTCAGGATACTGGCAGCCGTTCTCGGCCTTGCCGTAGGATTCTCTTTGTATTGGATTTATATTTTCGGCGGAACATTCGTAGCGGTTCCCGTGGTAAGCAAGGAGGATTATTCGACTCTTGAGATTACCGATAGCGGCAGCACTACAGGCGGTGACGTCAGCTCGTCGTGGGCAGACGGCGGACATACAAGACTTTATTATGACCCTTCGCACCCGATCATCGAGGTAAAGCAGAAGGATCCTGACATTGAGAACATACTTGTCTTCGGTATCGATTCCAGAGGCACGAACGATTATGACTGCCGTACGGACTCAATCATGATTCTGTCGATAAATAAACGGGCCGGTTCAGTGAAGCTTATCTCGCTGATGAGGGATACCGGTGTCTATATGGGTGATACGGAAGATACCCTCGGTTCTAATCTCAACAAGCTTAATTCCGCCTATCATTTCGGCGGTGTGGGGCTGATGATCAACACCATCAATGTTACTTTCGGGCTGGATATACAGCGCTTTGTCATGTTCGACTTCGGCAGTGCCGCAAGCATTATCGACCTCTGCGGAGGCGTTGACATTGAGATCAAGCCGGAAGAAATATCCTATGCGAACAAGTATCTTGATGAGATGTACGCGCTTGACGGAAATACATCACCGCACCTTACCATGGGAGGCCTTCAGACTCTTGACGGGCATCAGGCTGTAGCATGGACCAGGATCAGGTATCTGGATTCTGACTTCGTAAGAGCTTCGAGGCAGAGAACCGTAGCGACAGCCCTGATGAAAAAAGTCAACGGCATGAGCTACGCTAGAAAACTGCAGCTCCTGAACGATTCTGCAGGTGTTTTCGAGACAAATATGCAGAGTGTTGATATAATGCGTGTGGCACTCGATTGTTTTGAATGCCTGGATAATCTGGAAGAGAAAAGGATCCCTGAAGACGGGCTTTTCGAAGTCCAGAATGATCCGTGGATGATGAAGATAGATTTTGCCGCGCAGAAGCAGAGTCTTAGTGAGTATATTTGGAGCGATTAAGATGAGTAAGACAGTATCTACATGTATTGCAGAGACTAATCTGGTTCAGGGTGAACCTCAAGAGAACGTATTCTTTTTAACGCTTTCCCGTAAGATCGAGGATTTCCCCAACGAATTCTTAAGAACAGCAAAATCCACGTCACCGATCCAGATCTGCGCCATTTTCTCGACGATCGGACCTGACAATCTTGCTGCAGCCCTGAACCTGGAACTCAATGCCGAACTTGAGAAGATAGTCGCTCAGTGCGCTAATCAGGCAGTTCTTGATTTCGACGGTTTTACCAATCAGGTCATAAATACGCTTAACGTCAAGGTTTGCAATTTTGCGGCAAACAAGGGTACACAGCTTAAGACATCGATGTCCATGTTCGTCATCGAGGGAGACATTCTCCGTGTCGTTCATGTCGGTATCACCAAGGCTGTCCTGTTCAGGAACAACCGCATAATGCTCCTTACCGAAGAACAGACCGTTGCGCACAGATATGTTCAGATGGGTGCCATTCAGGCTTCAGAGGAGCTTACACACCCCGAGAACATGAATCTTACACAGTATCTTGGAAAGATGCCTCAGGAAGGTCCCGTAAATCCCGACAAGAAAGTTCATCTGAAGCTTCAGGACAATGACGAGTTGTTCCTCATGGGTGTCGGACTATCAAGAAAGCTTCCGTCACAGATGCGCAATTCCATAATCGCCAAGCCTCTGTCAACGGAGAACAAGTCAAAAGAGATCATTAATGCGGCAGTAAGCTACGGTATTAAATCCGGTCTTACGCTTATCGATATCAAGATCGAATCAACGTTCCTTCTTCCCGGTGATGCCGTTATCAACAGCAATCTCAAGTCTGATGCGCAGGTATCTCCAAAGCCCAGGAAAGCTTCAATGGGCAGGCAGGAGGAGTTTACGGGTTTTGAACCCGACAGGGATGATTCTTCTGATACTATCAGTTATGTTCCGGGCGCCGGTGATACGGATATGTCCGATGACGGGGATGGGCCAATGATCAGCAAAAAAAAGAGTAAAGTCAAGTCGATCATAATTCCGATCGTAATATTCATAATCTGTGTTTTATTAGGCTTCGGAGTAACATTCGTTGTCTTTAACATGAACAATCTCGTAAGCTTCTCGGAGACCACTACCGTTCAGCAGAAAGTTGCAGGTACGGTTCTTTATGCCGCCAGTGACGGAGTCCCCGTATATTCTACGGCATCGCTTGAAGGCACAGTCATCGCACAACTCAGGCGCGGTGATGTTGTTACGCTTCAGGAGAAATACGATGATACGTTCTCCAAAGTAATTACTTCTAATAATGTAACCGGTTATATCTTAACAGCCCAGCTTCTTGATCAGGATCCCACATACAATGATCCCACAACGGAGATGACGGCTGATCCGACACCGGTTCCGACCACTCTTGCAACCACGACAGCACCTTCTATCGAGACTACTGCGGTTCAGACTGACAGACGTCCTACGTCTCAGACAACTACGGCTGCTGCAACGGATACGCCTACACCTACTCCAAAGACAACACAACCGACAAATAACACGTTGCCTACGGTTGAACCAGGCGAGCCTTCACCGGCAGATACACAACCCACAGATTCTAAGCCGACTGACACACAGCCTACGGATCCGCAACCCACTGATCCGCAACCTACTGATCCTAAGCCGACTGACCCGCAGCCTACGGATCCCCAACCGACAGATCCTCAGCCCACTGATCCGCAACCGACGGATCCGCAACCGACGGATCCTCAGCCTGCTGAAGGCGGTAATGGCGGCGAAGCCGGAAACTAAAGACTTATAAACGACGGCATTACCGACGGATTTAAGTGTTTTGCTGATATCCGTCGGTATTTTTTGTCTTCTTGAATCGTGGACTATCTTGTTTGTACCGGCTCTTTTGAAGAAGTGGTGAGATAAGTCGGTATCTGTAATGTCTTTGTGTGATTCGAAACTATAAAATTACCGACCTCTTTTCGATTCCGTGGCAATAAGTCGGTAATCACTTGTTGATAATATTTTTCGAAAAAATACCGGCTTATCCTTAATCATCTAACGATAAGCCGGTATTCTGATTTCTTAATTCTTAGTGTCAGGTTATCAGTACCTGAAGAGCTCCTTATATAGAACCCTTACTGCATATGAACAGTAAGACTCGGAGACACCGAACATCATCGAGATCTCGGAAGCACCCTGGTTAACGATCCTTAAGTTGATGCCGGCGTTGGAGAGGGCGGAAGCAGCTCTTGCCATGATACCGACTGAATTTGCCATTGCCTCACCGACGATCATTACGATGGCGAGATCTCTGTCAACACTGACGTCTGCTTCAAGCTCATCCTTGATGCGCTTTACGATCTTTTCCTCTTTCTCCTCAGTGAAGTATTTCTTGCGGAGGACGATCGTTACTGTATCGATGCCTGACGGGATGTGGTCGATGGAGATGGCTTCATCAGAGAAGATCTTCAGAAGTGCAGCCAGGAAGCCGACCTGACGGTTCATCATGTATTTGCTGACCGTAACGGTGCAGAATCCCTTGTCGCCGGCGATTCCGGTAACGAGTGAATCGTAGTGCGAACGCTTTGAAACGAGCATTGTACCTTTTGCGGAAGGATTGTTCGTATTCTTTATGTTAAGAGGGATGCCGCGCGCGAAAACGGGATAGATAGCTTCCTCGTGAAGGACCGTGAATCCCGCATATGAGAGCTCTCTCATCTCATCGTATGTGATCTCCGTGATGGGGAAGGGGTTCTTTACAATATTAGGGTTGACTGCGAAAACGTTGTCAACGTCGGTCCAGTTCTCATATACGTCGGCACCGACGGAAGCTGCAAGTATAGAACCGGTGATATCAGAACCGCCTCTTGAGAAGGTGATGATCTTTCCGCTCTTTGATACTCCGTAGAAACCGGGGAAAACGAGGATGACGTCAGCCTCATCCTTGAGCTTGGCGAGGTTATCATATGTCTCGGGCAGGATAACAGCTTTTCCTGCTTCGTCATGCTCCAGGTAAAGACCGCACGCCTCAGGGTCACAGTACTTTGCCGGGTGTCCTGATGAAGTTAGATAGAAAGCGACAAGTCTTGCGCAGCAGTCTTCGCCCATGGCCTTGACTGAATCAAGATATGCGATGTCTTCGGTATAATCAGCCTTGACGATCTTGAGAAGTCTGTCCTCGATATCGGGAAGGACTTCCTTGATGCCTAGTTCGTCGGCGATCTCCTCATAACGCGCAAGTACGGCTTCAACTTCCTTGTCGTAGGATTCGCCTGCGAGTCTTGCCTTGGCTACGGCGATAAGCAGATCCGTTACCTTGGTGTCGTCTTTGGTGCGTTTGCCGGGTGCGGAAACGACCATGATCCTGCGGTCTTCGTCAGCAAGCAGTATGTTGCAGACCTTCTGTATTTGAAATGCATTGGCAAGAGATGATCCGCCGAATTTTGTAACTTTCATAGTGTTAGTGCTCCTTGACTTGTCATTTAGCCTAAATATAATATCACAAGCGCGAAAATATAGGATTATAATTATTTTGACGCGAAAAAATATTCAGTCTGTAATCCTGGATAATGTCATAACAGGAGAATACTTTGAACATATTCAAAGCAATGAAGCCCGAGAAAGTCTATGAGAGCCTTGTCCTGATACCGTGGGGCGAGCTTGCAGGCAGCGGCATTACCACGGCTCTCCTTGATTTTGACAATACGCTCGGACCGGATCACGCGACCGAACCCGAGAGTTACAGCTACAGGTGCGTCAGGATGATCGAGGAACAGGGAATAAGGTGCTGTCTCGTATCCAACGCCAAATCCGGAAGATCGGCAAAGATCGCTGAAATGCTCGGCATTCCCGTGGTCACATATGCGAACAAGCCGGGGACATCGGGGATTTTCAGGGCGATCGAACTCATGAAGACAACGCCTGATAAGTGCGTGATGGTCGGTGATCAGGTCTTTACCGATGTCATTGCGGGGAACAGGGCTGGAGTCAGGACTTTTATGGTCGAGAAGCTGCACAAGCCGGAGATCTGGTATGTGATGCTTAAGCGTCCTTTCGAAATGATCGTAAGATTTTTCGGCAAATTTTGATGATTTGACTAAAAAGCTTTGGATACTTGCATAGAAATAGTCTTTCAAGTAAAATTAGTCAGTTAAACGCTTATTTATTAAAAAGGAGAAGATATTTTATGATTAGCGCAGGTGATTTCAGGAACGGACTGTGTTTTGAGATGGACGACCAGGTTTATCAGGTCGTTGAATTCCAGCATGTTAAGCCGGGTAAGGGAGCAGCTTTCGTCAGAACAAAGTATAAGAACGTTAAGACAGGATCTGTAGTTGAAAGATCCTTCAACCCTAACGAGAAGTTTGAGCAGGCTCAGCTCACAAGACAGGATATGCAGTTCATATATGCGGACGGCGATCTCTATTATTTCATGGATCAGGAGACTTATGAGCAGACTCCCATTCATCAGGATAAGATCGGCGACGGCATCAAGTTCCTCAAGGAGGAGATGGTATGCAAGGTCGTTTCCTACAAGGGCGATATCTTCCAGGTTGAGCTTCCCATCACCGTTATCCTTGAGATCACCGAGTGCGAGCCCGGTGTAAAGGGTGATACGACAAACAACGCAACCAAGTATGCAACACTTGAGACAGGCGCCGTTGTTAAGGTCCCTCTCTTCGTTAACCAGAACGAGAAGATCAAGGTTGATACAAGAACAGGCGAATATCTCGAGAGAGCTTAATTTCACGAACTTTATGCCGTAGGCGGATCCTTATCCGCTTACGGCAGTTATTTATTCCGCACCTTTAAAGTTTAGATCATTCAAGGAACCGATATGGAAGACAATACTAACATCGAATCCATAAAAGGCGATCGTTCAATGACACAGGGTTTTGTGGCCCAGTACGCATCTGAGGCAGCGCTTCAGATCGACGGTGTCCTGTCATTGGTTCCTTCTTTTGCGGTTGCACTTAAGGAAAAAGCGGGCGTGGTACACGAAGGCAAAGGCGTAAGAGTTGTTTTCGGTGATACCGCAGAGGGTTCGGTATCTATTACCATATACCCGATTGTAAAATACGGAATGATCATTCCCGAGATCGCCTGGATGATCCAGGAAAAGGTAAAAAAAGACGTCGAACGATTTACCGGACTTACGGTAGAGAGCGTCGACGTTTATGTTTGCGGGGTTGAGGAGGTGTCATGAATTCTTTTATCAGAGCTTTAATGTTCGTTTATTCAGTCGTAATCGCCGTAATATCAGTCGTGCTCTTATATGCACTGGTCGATGACGGCATATTCGCGGATATCCTGTCACCTTTATCCACCATCGTAACCGGACCCGTGAGCAGATACATCTATCTCGGTGTCCTTATGCTCCTGTTCATCACTTCGATAATCTCGATCATGAACATCATCACTTCCGGAAGACTCAACCGTACTAGACTCAGAAAGAACGATATCGGTACTGTCGATATCGGACCGGACGCTATCGAGAGTATTGCGCTCAATGCGGCAAAATCCGCACAGGTAGGCATCAAGAGCGCAAGATGTCATGCTGCTCCCGCCAAGAACCAGGCACTGAAGGTAACGGTATCCTGCGAACTGTATTCGAATGTTGAGATCCCGGCTTCAATGGCCAAGGTTCAGGAGAAGGTAAAGAAGGATATCGAGAGATATACCGGTATTGCGGTTGAGCAGGTCATCGTCAGAGTCTCCAAGGTCGAGCAGGCTCAGACCAGAGTTGAGAGCAGATAAGAATGGAAAGGTTTTTATCCAGACTTTTCGAGAAATTGCGCAACACCAAGGCAGGTGTTGTTTTCGCTGTCCTTTTCTTCATAGTGGGACTGCTGCTCTGCATATTCGGATTTTTCAAGACACTTTTTATTTTATTATTTACTGCGGTAGGCTTCTTTGTCGGTTCGTTCCTCTTCTCTGATACGAGCAAGTTCAAGAAATTCCTTGACAGGATTTTGCCTCCGGGGAGGTTCAGATGAGCAGGATCGAGACACGTGAACATGCAATGGAGATGTTATTCCAGACAGGATTCAGGAATGATCCTGTCAGTGAGCAGATAGATATTTTCAGGGAGGCTTATCCCGAGGTCAAAGAGGACGAGGCTTATTTCCTGGATGTTGTTTACGGTGTTATAAACAGCAGGGATGAACTGGACAGCAAGTTCGTTCCTTTCCTTAAGCGGTGGAAGCTCGAACGTCTCCCGCAGACTGACAGGATCATTCTCGAGATTGCGGTCTATGAGATCCTGACGGTTGATGAGATCCCCACATCCGTATCGATCAACGAGGCAGTCAAGCTCGCGAAAAAATTCGGAACCGACAGCTCATCTTCTTACATCAACGGCGTTTTGAGCAATTTTGTAAAGAGCCTTTGAACTCATGTTCGATTTTGACAGCGTCAGCAGGCTTAACAGCTATATAAAACAATCCCTGAATGACAATCCTTATCTTGCCGAGTTCAGTGTTGTCGGTGAGATCTCGCAATATACCGTGTCTTCCAGAGATCATGCGTATTTCTCGATCAAGGATGACCAGTGCGTCATAAACTGCGTCATCTTCTCAAGGGCAAGATCACAGCTAAGGATAGAACCCGAGATAGGAATGAAGGTCAAGGTCTTCGGAGGCGTCGATTTCTATACGCAGGGCGGAAAGCTCCAGGTTATCGCCACCAGGATAGAGAATCTCGGCGACGGCGATCTGCATGAGCAGTTCAATAAACTGTTCAAAAAGCTTCAGGACGAAGGTCTTTTCGATGCCTCGAAAAAGAAAACAATACCGGTCCTTCCAAGACGTATCGGCGTTATCACTTCCGGTTCAGGAAAGGTTATTGCTGACATCGTAAATACAGTCAGGAAGAGAAATCCCCATCACGATATCCTGCTCTATCCGGCGAGCGTGCAGGGCGCTGAGTGTCCGCCCGAAGTCATAAGCGGACTAAGATATTTCAACACGGAGAAGAATGTCGATGTCATCATCGTCGCGAGAGGCGGCGGCTCATACGAAGAGCTGTTCTGCTTCAACGATGAGGGGATCGCAAGAGAGGTCTTCGCAAGCGAGATACCGGTAATTTCCGCTATTGGCCATGAACCGGATTACACCATCATCGATTATGTTGCAGACGTCAGAGCCGCTACTCCCACGGCAGCCGGTGAGATGGTCATAGCTTCTTACGAAGACCAGAAAAAAGAGATAGATAATCTTGCGCTCAATCTCGACATATCGGTAAATCAGTTTATCGATTCAAGGCGTAAGGCCCTTGACGTATATAAGAACCACAAAGCGCTTCATTCTCCCGCGTATTACGCAAGCGAACAGCAGGCGGTCGTAAGGGAGTTGAGGACGAGACTTGAAGCATTGTCGGGAAGATTCGTGGAACAGAATGCTTCCGAACTCAACGGTATAAAAGTAAGACTGGACGCACTGAATCCTGAGAATGTCCTTAAGAGAGGATATTCTTACGTCAGTGACAAAGAAGGCAAAGCGGTCGAATCAGTAAAGGCGGTCGGCATAGGCGACAGTGTACGCATTGTGCTTTCTGACGGAACGCTGCTGGGTGAGATTAAAGACATAGAGGATAAAGATGACGGAGGAACTGAAGATGCCTGAATCTAAAGATAATGAGATGACATACGAAGCTGCTATGGCCGAGCTTCGCCAGACAGTTAACAAGCTGTCGGAAGGCAAGGCCACTCTGGACGAATCATTAAAGCTCTACGAGCGCGGCATCGAGCTAGTATCGGTATGCGAGAACAAGCTCAATGAGGTAACCGCACGGATCGAAGCCGTCAACAAGGCAAACGGAACGACGGATCCCCTCAACATAAGCGAGTCCGGAGTCTGATGATGTCTCATGATGACATTGGCACTCTGATCGAAAAGACAGAGGCGTGGATATTACCCGAACTTGAGAACATCTTCAACGAGAAAGAAAGTGAAGATGTGACGGTCAAAGCTGCCATGTACAGTCTTCTTGCAGGCGGCAAGAGATTAAGACCTTTGATGATGCGTCTTACTTCAGACATGCTCGGACTTGGTGAAGAAACTGTTCATGACGTCAGGTATTTCGCGGCAACTCTTGAGATGCTCCATACTTATTCACTGATACACGATGACCTGCCGGCATTGGATAACGATGAGCTCAGGAGGGGAAAGCCGACCTGCCACATGGTATATGGGGAAGGCATCGCAGTCCTTGCAGGAGATCTTCTGCTTAACAAGGCAATGGAAAGACTGTTCAGTATCTGCGAAAAGCGTCCCGGGTATATCTCCGCAGCATCATCAATGGCGGTGAATGCAGGAATCAATGGCATGCTGGGCGGTCAGAGCATTGATATAAGTTCTGAAGATAAAGAAATATCAATGGAACTCCTTACGGAGCTTCAGGAGAAAAAGACCGGTGCCTTTATAGAGGCGGCGGTTGTTACTCCTTACTATCTTTCCAAAGAGACCGGAAGGGCTGCAAGTGCGGATGATGAGACCGCTGAAAGTTTAAGAAGGCTCGCTTCACATATCGGGCTGGCCTTCCAGATCAGGGATGATATCCTTGACGTGACTTCCAGCAGTGAGGTGCTTGGCAAGAGCACGGGCAAAGATGAGAGAGATGCAAAGGCGACTTTTGTAACGCTTCTCGGTATTGAGGGAGCAGAGAAAAGACTTAAGGAAGAGACAGACGGCATCAGGCTCATTCTTGCGGGATTAAGGGCGAATGGGTATGATACTTCGGATTATGAGACGCTGACGGATTTTCTCGTCAACAGGGACAGATAATGGAATACAGATTTCTCGGAAAGGACATCACTTACGACACTCTTAAGGCCATGACGCCTAAAGAGCGTGAGGTGCTGTGTTCCGAGCTGAGAGATAAGATCCTTAAAACAGTTTCGCAGAACGGCGGACACCTTGCGAGTAATCTTGGTGCTGTTGAACTTACGGTGGCTTTGCTGTCCGTATTTGACTATAAGCAGGATAAGATCGTTTTCGACGTCGGACATCAGTCATATCCTTATAAGCTTCTTACGGGAAGATACGACAGATTTGACACATTAAGAAAGAAAGACGGCATCTCGGGTTTTCCGAGGATAACCGAATCACCATACGATGCTTTCGATACCGGTCACAGTTCGACATCGATATCCGCCGCTATGGGTATTGCGAGGGCAAGGGATCTGGAAGGCAAAAAGAATTATGTGGTTGCAGTGATAGGAGACGGCGCTCTCACGGGCGGACTGGCCTATGAAGCAATAAACGATCTCGGACACAGCAAGACCAGGATGCTGATAATCCTTAACGACAACGAGATGAGCATCGACAAGAACGTCGGAGGACTGTCGAAGTATCTTTCCAAGCTCAGGATCTCGAGCGGTTATCTCTCTGCCAAGCAGACTACGGAGTCATTCCTCCGCAAGCTCGGTTTTTTCGGCAGGGGACTCATAAAGATCATACTTGCGATAAAGGATTTCTTCAGATTCCTTCTTTACCGCAAGAAACCTTCGATGTTCGAAGACCTTGGACTTGTTTACTACGGACCCGTTGACGGACATAATACCGATGATCTGATCAAGGCTTTTGATGCTGTTAAGGATATTAGAGGCCCCGTCCTGATCCACGTCCTGACCAAAAAGGGCAAGGGTTACGGTCCTGCGGAAACAAATCCCTCCGATTATCACGGCGTAGGGCCGTTTGACCTGGAGACCGGGGTTGTTACCGGAAAGAACAGCTATACAACGGTATTCGCGAATACGATTACCGAGCTGGCGGTAAAGAACCCGAAGATCGTCGCGATATCAGCCGCTATGACTTTGGGCACCGGACTTGATAACTTCCAGATGAAGTTCCCGGCAAGGTTCTTCGACTGCGGCATCGCAGAGGAGCACAGCGTTACCATGGCAGGCGGACTGGCTATATCGGGATTTATCCCGGTGGTTGCGATCTATTCCTCGTTCCTTCAGAGAGCTTACGATGAGATGATAACAGACTGCTGCTTCATGAACAGCCATGTTGTTTTCGCGATAGACAGGGCAGGCTTTGTCGGCAATGACGGACATACCCACCATGGTCTGCTGGATATCTCGTATCTTAATTCGATGGTCAACATGACCGTTTTCTCACCGCGTGATTATACGGATCTCAAGATCTGCCTTAAGTATGCCGTCGAGAATGTGGAAGGACCCGCAGCGGTCAGATACCCCAGAGGAACGTCTCCTTTTGAAGCAGACGGGCCTCTTTATGAGAATGCAGATGACTGTGTACTTCCGCACGTCGTAAAGGACTACGGCAGCGATTTTGCGATAGTATCAACGGGAAGGATCAGCGTGGAAGCCGACAGGGCCGTTGAGATACTGAGAGAGCAGGGGATCAACGGAAAGCATATCAATGTCTCTTTGATCAAGCCTGTTCCCGCAAAGGAGATATGGGATCTTATTGTCGGAGTCAAGAACGTGTTCAGCCTTGAAGAGGGAATAATCAGCGGCGGTTTCGGCGAGGCCCTCGAACGCGAAATGCAGATACTGGGATTTGAAAGTGATGTTACGGTATTCGGCGTAAGGAATCCCGTCGTACGGGCTATGTCCCAGGAAGAACAGATAAAGTTCTGCGGACTTGACGGCGATACGGTTGCAGCATCCATCAAGGCTGCATTATCTTAATTTTCTGTTGCTTCTGTATTTTTATTCAGCAAAGTGATTAAATATATAAAGTTTCCGACAGGAGGTTTTTCTTCATGAATTACGGAATTTGTTCCAACGGTTCAAGAGATACCGGTTATGAGACAGCCATAAGGACCGCAAAGATCTTAAGCGGTCTTGGAGCCGTTCCGGTCTTTGAGACCGGCATGGATGAGGAGTGTCCGAAGCTTAAGGAAATACCGGGAGTTGTTTTCGCTGATTTCGCGAAAACGGATATCAAGGCTGTTATCTCAATCGGAGGTGACGGAACATTCCTGTCAAAAGTGGCAAGATACAGGGATCTGGACACAGAGTTTGTCGGGGTCAATCTGGGATCCATCGGATTCCTGAATGAGATAATGCTCGATGATCTTGAGAAGGATCTAGCCCAGCTGGTTGCCGGAGATTATGATACGATCGGCAGGAGCCAGCTCAAGTGCGATGTCTATGACAAGGATGGCGCCGTTAAGGGAAGCTGTGTCTGTCTTAACGACATAATCATCGTAAGAGGAGCAAAACCGCACATCACTACTCTCGTACTGTCCATTGACGGTCAGATAATCGAGCGTTTCAGAGGTGACGGACTTGTGGTGGCAACGGCAACGGGATCTTCCGCATATTCTCTTTCCGCCGGCGGTCCTATCCTTATGCCCGGCATGAAAGACATCATCGTTACTCCGATCTGTTCACACACACTGAACGGATACCCTTATGTCGCTACTCCGGAAAGTGAGATAAAGATCGGTCTGGAAACCATCGAGTCAGCTCCGCTGATCTGTCCGGACGGAAGGGATTTTGTCGATCTCGAGAGTTACGATTCGATAGTCATCAGAAGATATGAGAAAGTCCTTAAGACAGTCTGCCTGAAGAAAGACAGCTTTTTCAGCAACGTTAGAAAGAAGATAGTACAGAGAGGTTATTTCTATGAAAACCGCTAAGAATTCCAGACAGGAGAAGATCCTGTCGCTCATAAGGGATAACGATATTTCCACGCAGGAAGACCTGACTGCAAAGGTCAATCAGGCAGGCTTCGAAGCAACCCAGGCAACGATATCAAGGGATATCAAGGAACTGGGCATCATAAAGATCACTCTGCCCAACAGGGCTACAAAATACTGTGTCCTGGACAGGACCGGTGATACGGCTCCTGGAAGGCTGCTGGCGGTCTTCTCTAACAGCATAGTTTCCGTCAATCAGGCTATGAACCTCATTGTTATTAAGACCCTGCCCGGAATGGCTCAGGCAGCCGCCTCAGCTCTTGACTCGATGCATCTTGAAGAGTGCACCGGAACCATTGCCGGTGACGACACCATATTCGCGGCATGCCCCGGTATTGAAGAGGCAAAGGCTCTTGCCATTACGATCTCGGACATGATGGAAAAAGGCTGAGATAATGCTTGTAAGACTTGAGATAAGAGATTTCGCGGTAATAAGCAATATTGTTTTCGAACCAGGAAAAGGCCTTAACGTCATAAGCGGTGAGACCGGTGCCGGAAAAAGCCTTATTGTTGATGCAATAAGCCTGATCCTTGGTGCAAAAGCGTCACGTAATCTTATCCGCACAGGAAGTCCTTCGTGTTTTGCGGAGGCTGTTTTCGACTGTTCAGCCGTTAATGATACAGGTTTCCGCAAACTGCTCTCGGATAACGGTATCGAAGATGATGAAGGGATGCTGATAATCAGCAGGACTGTCTATGACAGCGGCAAGTCTGTTGCGAGGGTCAACGGCAGCGGAGTCACTAATTCTCTCTTAAGGGAGATATCCTCGATGCTCGTTGACATACACGGGCAGCACGATACGCAGGCCATCTTCGATGAAAGCACGCATGTTAAACTTTTGGACCGCTTCGCGGGTGAGAAGTGTGTTGCTCTTCATGAAAAGTACATCAAAAGCCTGCAGGAGTTTAAGGATCTAGTTCTACGCATCAAAGAGATCTCATCCTCTCCCGATTATCTTGAACGAAGGCGCGAATATCTTGAGTTCGCTGTTAATGAGATCGATGCTGCTGCTTTTAAGGACGGCGAAGAAGAGCTTTTATATGAGACAAAGAAGAAACTCTCGCAGAATGAACTTCTCTTTGCGAGTCTTACGAATGCCCGGGCATATCTGTCTTCGGACGGTTCTTATCAGGATCCCATGCAGGCAGTCGATCAGGCAAGCAGGGAACTGATTAAGGCGTCACAGTCTGATGAAAGCCTGAAAGAGATCGCCGAGCGCGCAAAGACTCTTGCTCTTGATCTTGATGCGCTTTCCTCTGATATTGACAAAGTTCTCTCCGACCGCGATTACGATGAAGGCTTGAAAGAACGCACCGAACAGCGCATTGGTCTTCTCTATGAACTGAAGGCAAAGTACGGTGCGACAATCGGTGACATCAATAAGTTTGCGGCTGATTCCCGAAAAGAACTCGAAGCTATTGAGAAGAATAAAGACATCCTTCAGGAACTTAAGAAGGAACGCACTGTAAAAGAAAAAGAACTCCTTGAGATCGCCGAGAAGCTTTCCGGTGAGCGCAAGTCATGTGCGGTCAAGCTTGAGAAAGCCATTACAAAAGAACTTGCCGATCTTGAGATGCCCAATGCGGTATTTGAAGTAAGTTTTGTCAGAAGGGAAAAGGCGAAGTTTTTCTCATTCTCCGGAATAGATGACATATCTTTCCGCTTCAGTGCCAACCCCGGTCAGGAAGCAAGACCTCTGTCCGCCATCATCTCAGGCGGTGAGGCATCGCGTATAATGCTCGCGGTTAAGAACGTACTGAGCAGGGTGGATCTGATTCCGACTCTTATCTTTGATGAGATCGATACCGGCGTATCGGGCAAGGCGTCACTTGCAATAGCCAATAAACTCAAGGCCATCGCTTCGGCTCACCAGGTCCTGTGCGTAACGCATACTGCCCAGATAGCCGCAGCATCCGACAGGGGATTCGTACTTACGAAAAATGTTGCCGCAGGTAACACCGAGACGGTATGTAATGTGCTGGACGGTGCCGGTAAGATAAAGGAAGTCTCAAGACTTCTGTCCGGCAGTGATTCCGAATCGTCAATGAGGCTTGCCGAAGACCTGATCGGATCGTTTAAAGCTTGAACAGGCAATTTGTCACGATTCGCTTTTTGAAAGCGCTGTCCCGGTCCTCAGTGATAATATTCAGCGTTTGAATTGCATTTTCCAAAAGATTTCCCGGATGGCCTGATATAGGAAAAGAATAATGCAAAAAGGCGTCAAATTGCCTAAATCATTACCTAAAAGAGGACAATCAGGAAATATTTTGGTAATGAGTGATTAAAGCCTGTATTGTATGTTTTGTTTTCGAAAACCTGGCGGCGGAAATATCTCAGCATATGACATTACAGAGGATACTTACTCTGATCGATCATCTACTGACATGATTACTTGATCTTAAGAACCCTTTTCCAAACCGTTATTACGGTCACTGCGAGCACGCCGGCGATGAGTACCAATATTTGTCCGGAAGAGATAAGCGATCCGTCATGGGTATATTTCAGGTATTCGAGCAAAAACCTGACCGGGATGCAGACGGCCACTATGATGTAGACGGCATTAACCTTGTTCTTCATTTTCGATGTCAGGATCAGTGCGAAGACATGTACGGCCAGAAACACCGCCATATCGATGAACTGGACAGGGAAGAAGGAACCCTGATGGTCACCGCCTGTGTAAACAATGGCAAAAGAACCGTGATATTCTTTGCCGTGACAGCAGCCGGCCAGAAGACAGCCGGTCTTGGCAAGAGCATACATCAGTGGAGCGGATGTCACAAAAGACGCCATTATTATGTCGGGCTTATCCCTGATTATCAGTCCTGATATGAAGACTCCGGTCACCATTCCGACAACTGCGCCAAGTCCCGAGAAGCCCAGTCTTATGCCTTCATCTGTCAGTTTAAACTCAACGATCAATGAAGTTATAAGAGTGCATATCAGTGTCAGAAGACATGTGTAGAGGATGGTCTGTTTGGCCACGCCGGCTTTCCGCAGGCGGAATATGGTGACGGCAAATCCTATGGCTACTGAGAGCAACACGATCAGGCCGTAAGGCGACCGGGAAAACTCAGGGATCACTATCTGCATCTTTGATCAGAAACCTTGGCAGTCCTTGAGTATATAAGCACACATTGCGACTACGGCGATTACGGCGATGATGCCGGCAGCCAGTATGCCGATATATATCCACATAAGGACTTTGGCGAATTTGCTTTCCTTGTATTTTACGCGCGCCATGATCATCAGCACCCATGAAGCAATGTATGAACCGCCGAAAATGACTGAAACGAGAACGGCCATAATGTCAGAAGTGGAAGCCATATCGGATGTTTTGGACAGCTGTTCGGTGATTGCGGATAATGCGCCTGATATCATTTCAGGAACGAAATGCAGTGCGAGAGAGATAATGCAGAGAATGTTGGCTTTCTTCGTTCTGGCAGATCTTTCCTCGGGAGACATCAGATCAAGTTCAGAGATTTTCTGATTGACCGGATATGGCTGGGCCGCATATTGAGGCGGCATCTGCTGCTGATACTGTTGTTGATACTGCTGTTGGTATTGCTGTTGGTATTGCTGCTGATACAGTTGCTGGTATTGCCCGGCATTCGGTTGCTGATACTGTTCGGCGTAAGGCTGCTGATACTGCGGGTTGGAAACTGGCTGATATACCGGCTGAGCCTGTTGTGCGGGCTGAGGTTGTGCTGCTACCGGCTGAACCTGAGGTGCCTGTTGTGTCTGTATCTGTTCGGCAGCGCCTGCTACGGGCTGTTCATTCATATTGTTGTTTTCCATATTGAACCCTTTCCAGCACATCATGGTGCCTGATATTCCCCAAGTATTCTAACACTGTGTGCGGTTTTGCAAATATGTATATATCTTGTTTTTTTTGAAGGTATGTTTAAAATAATTGAGTGATTTTGAGGTATTTTATTATTTTTTTATAGTTTTCGGGTGAATGGAGAGTGAAAAACATATTTAATAAGGTTTTCCTGCTCGTTGTTGCATTGGCGGTCACGGTAATGTCCATTCGCGTGTTAACCGTTCTCATTCCCCAGAAAGCGGCGGCAATAGATCCTTCGGAGGGAATAGCTTATCTTGCCGAGCGTGAGACCGCTGTATATACCGAACCGTCACCGACACCTGTACCCACGGAACCGACGGCTGAGTCTGTTACGTATTATGAGATCAAGGACAACAATTTCAAAGCGGCCTTCAAGGACATATATTTTGCAGGTGACAGTATTACGGAGGCCATGTACGAGTACGGGATCCTTGATCTGTATCACGTTACAGCCGCGATCGGCGTCGGGACTTCCCACATAGACAGGAATCTCAGTTATATCGTGGATCTTAACCCAAAATATCTTGTACTTCATTACGGTGTAAACGTTATGGGGTCAGAATCGGATGCTCTGCCGTTTATTGAGAACTACAAAGCCAGCATCGAGAAGCTTCAGGAGAAGCTGCCGGACACGGTCATCTTTGTCGACAGCATTTTCCCGGTCCAGCCGGTGGCATATAAACAGGCTCCGGGTACCAAAAACGTTGATTATTACAACCAGAAGATCTCGGAGATGTGCGCCGAGCTGGGGGTTCATTACCTGAATCACACACCATTATGGGAAAACTACGAAAAGAATTATTATGAGGGTGACGGAATCCATCCGATATATTCATATTATACCGAGCAGTATCTTCCTTATATTTACACGGAGGTCATGAAGACAAGTGAAGCCCAAGAATTATCTGGTACCTGAATTGCTGCTTGTTGCAGCTTTGCTCGGTTTCATCGTCTGGATCTGCATATTGAATTCGGGCGGTACGCAGAAGAGCATTGAAGAAGTCTCGGCGCCTGTGTGCCTGGTCTTGACAGACGGCCAGATGAACAAAAAGACCAATACGGATGCCATTAAATCATTCGGCATCGATCTCGATAAGACGGAAGGTTTGGTCTATTATGCGAACGACAGCGTCATGGACGTGTCCGAGATGCTGATCGTCAAGCTCGTAAGTGCGGATGATGCACAGGAATTCAGGACTGCGATACAGAACAGGGTGACGGATCAGGAGAATCTTTATAAGAATTATGCTCCGGATCAGTATGCGCTGCTCGAAGACTGCATAATAAAGACCAGCGGGAACACGGTATTTTACTGTACGGCAAAAAACGCCGACGAATTGTACGAGGCATATAAGAAAGCGCTGTAAAAGCAGTGTAGGAAAGCAAAAAAGAAACACGGAATTAAGGTAAACAATGGTATTCAGCTCAGCGACATTCCTGATCATATTTCTGCCGTTAACGATGGTCCTGTACTATCTTGTCGGCGTTTTGATCACCAAGAGCACCGCCGTAAAGAATCTTATCCTGCTTGTTGCGAGCCTTATATTCTATGCCTGGGGAGAGCCCATATACATCATACTGATGCTGATAAGCATCTGCTTCAACTTCGTTATCGGCAAGGATATCGATCAGTCAAAAAGGATGAATAACAGGCGAAAGGCGAAAATGCTCTTTGTCTCCGCGATAGTCTTCAATCTGGCAGTACTGGGATTCTTCAAGTACTTTAATTTCCTTCTTGAGAATATCGCAAATGTCACCGGAGCGGGGATAAAGCCTCTTAACCTGGCGCTTCCCGTGGGAATCTCATTCTATACGTTCCAGATAATGTCGTACATAATCGATCTTTATAAGGGCAATATAAGAGCACAGCGCAGACTGCTGAATTTTGCACTTTACGTATCTCTTTTCCCGCAGCTCATCGCAGGACCTATCGTCAAGTACAAGGATATTGCCGACCAGCTGATGTACCGCAAGGAGAACTGGCTGACTTATTCCAAGGGTCTCAACAGATTTGTTTTCGGCCTCTCGAAAAAACTCATTCTCGCTAATACTCTGGGAAGCGTTTATGCTGCAGTCCAGGAAGCCGGCTGTGATAACATGAGCGTCCTTACTGCCTGGATCGGTATCATCTGCTACACGCTTCAGATATATTTCGATTTCTCGGGATATTCAGACATGGCAATAGGTCTCGGAGGCATATTCGGCTTCTCGTTCTGCGAGAACTTCAATTATCCTTACATCGCTACTTCGGTTACCGATTTCTGGAGAAGATGGCATATGTCGCTGTCATCGTGGTTCAGGGATTATGTATACATACCTTTGGGCGGAAACAGATGCGCGGTCCCGAGAGTCATCCTTAACCTCCTGATAGTCTGGCTCCTGACCGGATTCTGGCACGGGGCATCCTGGAATTTCATTCTGTGGGGTGTCTATTACGGAATACTCCTCATCCTCGAGAAATATGTTCTTGCCGGACTGATCAAAAAAGTTCCCGTGATCCTGAAATGGCTCGTGACCATGATATGCGTAATGGTCGGCTGGGTACTGTTCTCCGCGCCGACACTTGAGGTCGCGATCGCCTATATTGCCGCAATGTTCGGTTATGCAGTCTCGTTTGTCGATTCCTACGGAGTCTTTATCCTGTTTACGAACTTTGCGCTTCTTGTCATCGCGGGTCTGTGCGCCACGCCGCTATATATGTCGCTTTCAGGAATGCTCGGAGGAAAGAAGTTCAGCAAGGTCATGCTTGCCGTTACTCCGCTGCTGTTCCTTCTGTGCATCATCTTCATGATCAGTGAGACATACAATCCTTTCTTATACTTCAGGTTCTGACAATATGAAAACAGTAAACGCAAATGACAGAAACATAAAAAAGGCACCTGATCAGAATTACGGTCCGTTTGAGTTTATCTCGGCCATGACCGTGACGCTGATGCTCCTGCTCGTATGTGTCTTTACTCTGGCCGGACAGGACAGGGAATACAGTGAGAATGAGAACCGCAATCTTGCCGGGAAGCCTATCTTCAGTCTTTCATCCGTCATGGACGGTAAGTTCATGGAGGACATGGATAGCTATCTTTCCGATCAGTTTGTCTTAAGGGATGCTCTCGTGAGGACCAGGACCGATATCGATATCTTCATCGGAAAACGTGAGATCAACGGCGTATATATCGGGAAAAAGCATTATCTTTTCGAGAAACCGTCGGAATACGATGAGAAACGTGTTAAGAGGACCACGGACACCATGAACGGCATAAGTGCCGCGTACGGAGAAATCCGTAATTATGTCGCGATAGCTCCGAACTCGTCTGAGATACTGAGTGATTACATGCCGTCCAATGCTCCGTCACAGAACCAGACGGAACAGATAAGCAAGGTGTATTCGAATCTCAACGGCTTTACCTGCATAGATCTCTGCGGTCCGCTGAAGAATGCGGATGACCCTGCAGCGCTATACTACAAAACGGACCATCACTGGACTTCTGAAGCCGTTGACATAGCCTACAGGAAGATCGCGGCGGACATGGGCCTTGATCCTTCTGCGTATTCATATGATAACCTTGCGGTAACCAACGGATTCCAGGGGACGCTCGCTTCCTCGTCGGGAATTTTCAGTGCCAAAGACACGATAAGGATACCCACATGCCCTCAGGATATTATGTACCGCGTTACATATGTTAATGAGGGAAAGACATGCACTACTGTTTTTGACCAGTCTAAACTTTCCGAGAAGAGCAAGTATGACGTATTCTTCGGGGGCAATTTTGCGCAGATAATGATCGAGACCAACGCTCCAAGTGACAGGGTGCTGATGGTCGTAAAGGATTCTTATGCGAACAGCCTGATCCCGCTCCTCATTCCTCATTTCAAGACCATTGTCGTGGTCGATCCGAGATATTACACAGATAATGTTCAGGAGATAATCGAGAGGGAAGAGGTTACCGATATCCTGTGGCTTTATAACGCAAACACTTTCCTGAATGACACTTCCATATACGGGAAGTTCAATTAAGCAGAGATCATCTGCGTCCGGTATTTATCAATGATCTTCTGCATGTCTGCCGGCAGCGGTGCTTCAAATGTTCTGATCCCGGATCCGTCAAAAGGGTCTTTATATTCGATCTTATAAGCGTGAAGCGCGCATCTCCCGATTTCAGCATCGAGTGTCATTGCCTGTTCTCTGTAAAGTTCATTAGGGTTGTCTTCGGACAGCGGACCGTAAAGCCCGTCCCCCAAAAGCGGGTGACCTGTGTGGCAGCAGTGGGTGCGGATCTGATGACATCTTCCGGTCTCGAGTCTGAATTCGACAAGGGATATGTCTGCTTTCTCGAAATATGAGACAGTCTTATAGTGAGTGACGGATGGTTTTCCGTCAGGAACGCAGTCCCTTATCATGACGGAATCAGGGCGGCGTGCGATCGGAAAGGCCATAGTTCCTTCCTCAGGATCGAACCTTCCGTAACAAAGGGCAAGATAGCTTTTCTCTATGTCCGCGCCTGAGACAAACATGTTGTGGGCATATCCGTCTTTGGCTACGATGATAAGGCCGGATGTTTCCCTGTCGAGCCTCATTACCGGGTGAAGTTTGTTTTTCGAGAGGTTCGTAAGAAGGGAATCGTCCAGATGACCGTGGGAAGGATGGGTAACCATGCCGGCCGGCTTGTTTATAACGGCGTAAGAATCATTCTCATAGAGGATGCTGACATTGTCAGGCGGGGTAAGTTTCCCGGAATTATCCTCATACTCAAAGAACAATCTGTCGCCGGTGCTGACACGGTCCTTTACTCTGGCATGAACGCCGTTGAGCTCGACGGTCCCGTACAGTTTCACGCGCTTGACCCATGTGGTGCTCATGTTGAATTCACGCCTCATTATCTGCTGGATCTCGCATCCATTATATTCATTTTGAACAAAATATTCTATTTTCATTGTTACATTCTAACAAATTGTTGACAGACAGAACATTTATTTCTACAATATTCAATGGCTTGTCAGAGCCATTTTAACGTTCTTTGACAACTAAATAAATTTTTGGAGGTGAGTACCAACGTGCCAGAATTACCGTTGATTTGGGTAATAATCGCGTGCGTTGTATGTTTACTTCTGGGTATAGGTATTGCAATGATCTATTTTAAATCCGGCATTTCCGGAGAACAAAAGAGACTTGCGGAGGACATAGCCAAATCGAAGGAGGAAAGCGATGTACTTCTGGCTAATGCACAGAAGGAAGCAGAGAACAACAAGCGTGATTTGCTTTTGCAGGCGAAGGAAGAAGTCTCCCGCGTACGTTCTGAATTAGAGCGTGAAGCCAGGGAGAAGAAACAGGAACTTGCAAAGGAACGCAATAAGCTTGAACAGAAAGAAGAGAATATCAACCGTATTGAAGCTAATTGTGAACGCAAGCAGGAAGAGATCGAGAAGAAGCAGCAGAATATTGCAGAACTCGAAGCCAGAGCCAAGGACTACGAGCAGCGTAAGAAGACCGAACTTGAGAAAGTATCCGGACTTACCGTTGCAGATGCCAGAGCTCTCGTGCTTGATGAAGCAAAGCGTGAATACACACATGATATGGTCGTAATGCTCAAGCAAATGGAGGAGAAGACCAAGCAGGATGCCGACAAGGTCGCTAAAGACATTATCGTTAACGCAATTCAGCGTTATGCATCCGACTACGTTTCTGAGGTCACTGTATCGGTTGTAAACCTTCCTAACGATGAGATGAAGGGTAGGATCATCGGACGTGAAGGAAGAAATATCAGAGCAATCGAGACGATCACGGGCGTCGATCTTATTATCGACGATACTCCGGAAGCAATCGTTCTTTCATCTTTCGATCCCATTAGAAGAGAGATCGCAAGACTTACGATCGAAAGACTTGTTGCTGACGGAAGGATCCATCCGGCCAGAATCGAAGAGATGGCCGGAAAGGCAAGGAAGGAACTCAATCAGACCATTAAAGCCGAGGGCGAGAAGGCAGCCTTTGATACCGGAGTTATGAATCTTCACCCTGAACTCATAAAACTCCTTGGCCGTCTTCGTTACCGCACATCGTACGGACAGAACGTACTGCAGCACTCTATCGAAGTTTCATGGATCGCTGCAATGATGGCGGATGAACTCGGACTTGACAGTAATCTTGCAAGGCGCGGCGGCCTTTTGCATGATATCGGTAAGGCAGTGGATTTCGAGCAGGAAGGAACACATATCCAGCTCGGAGTCGATATAGCGAAGAAGTATCATGAGAACCCCGCTGTTATTAACTGCATCGAGGCGCATCACGGTGATGTTGAGCCCCAGAGCGCAGAAGCTGTACTGGTTGCTGCGGCAGATGCAATTTCTGCAGCCAGACCCGGAGCAAGAAGAGAGAATCTCGAGACCTACATCAAGAGAATCGAGAAGCTTGAAGAGATTGCAACAAGCTTCGATGGTGTAGAGAAAAGCTTTGCCATCCAGGCAGGCAGAGAGATCCGTGTCATCGTTTCACCTGATAAGGTTTCAGATGACGAGATGACTCTTAAGGCTCGTGATATTTGCAAGAAGATTGAGGACGAACTCGATTATCCCGGACAGATCAAAGTCAATGTCATCAGAGAGACGAGGGCAACTGACGTTGCTAAATAATTATTTATCGATTTTTATATATATTTATTTAACACGTTAGTATCATCGTTCAAAACACAAAAACAGGACCTTAAGCCGTTTTGCGGCCTGAGGTCCTTTTTGTTGGCGCGGAATGCCATCCCGGAATAACTCAGGTGCCGGCTGCGCCACACTGATCAAGATAGATCTGTAAAAAACTTTATACAAGACTGATCGGCATAAATTTGCTATACTTTATAAATATTTATAAATAAGGAGGGTATTGCCGTGAGAGTTTGTTTTGTCGGCGACATAGTCGGAAGCGCAGGACGCCGTGCGTTCAAAACGGTAATGCCCGGATTCCTTAAGAGCAACGGGATAGACTGCTGCATTGTCAATGCGGAGAACAGCGTTCACGGCCTTGGCGCATCAATAAATATACTTAGGGAGCTTGAAGCTGCGGGTGCAGATCTTTTTACGATGGGCAACCATACTTTCTCGAACAGGGAATTCATCAGCCAGATAGTTAAGGTCAAAAACCTTGCCAGACCGGCAAATTTCAGTCCGTCGTGGCCCGGCAACGACTTCTGCGTGTTCGAGAAGAACGGAGAGAAGCTGGGTGTCTTTAACCTCCTTGGTCAGGTCTATGCCAATGTGCTTCCCGATAATCCGTTTACGTATGCGGACGGCATCATAGAAAGACTTAAGCGCGTTGAGGGCTGTACCACGGTCGTTCTTGATTTCCACTGTGACGCCACTTCAGAGAAATGCGCCATGGGATATTATCTTGACGGAAAGGCTTCCGTTGTTGCGGGAACGCATACTCATGTGCAGACGGCTGACGAGACCATTCTGCCCAAGGGGACCGGTTATATTTCCGACTGCGGTATGTGCGGCGCAGTCGAATCCATCCTCGGAATGAACATCGAAGCGTCCATCAGAAGGCTTGCGTATAAGCTCCCCGCCAAATACGAACCGGCAGACGGCCCGGGATTTGTGTGTGGTATTATTTTTGAGACTGATAAGAATGGAAGGTGTACCGAGATCAAGCGGTTCTGTGAATATGAGTGACAGTTTGGAAAGATCAGATAAGAAGAGTTCAGGTTTGGTTTTTTGTGTTTTGTTTTCAATATGTTTTGCGGCGCTGGTCGCTTTTGACCAGGTGATAAAGCAGATCATAGTTAATACCGTCAAGGTATCCGGTACGGTAACCGTTATAGACAAGTTTTTCTATCTGTATTATGCCGAGAATACCGGAAGCGCGTTCTCGCTTTTTGCCGATAAGTCGTGGGGAATATACTTCCTGTCATTTGTGTCTCTTGTTCTCGGAGCCGGTATCTTCGTACTGATGATAATTGCCTGCATGAACCGCATGAAGCTCATCGCTCTGGCATTCTGCCTTCTGAGCGCCGGTGCGGTCGGCAATCTCATCGACAGGTTCCGCCTTAAATATGTTATTGATTTTCTCAGATTTGACTTTGGAGATTATACCTTTCCGATCTTTAATTTTGCAGACATCTGTGCGGTGCTGGGAACGATCCTCGTTATCTGCATAATCGTGTTCGGTTCCAGGTATTTTGAGAGTTTCTGGAATGTTCTTTTCGCGAAAAGGAAGATCGAAAATGCCGGTTGATTCAAAAACCTGTGACAAGGATGGAGTAAGACTTGACAGCTTTGTTACCGAAGCGTTCGATTCGTCGTATTCCAGATCGTTCTACAAACGTCTGATAGATGAAGGGAAGATTTCCGTTAACGGTAAGGTCATCACTAAGGCGGGGACCAAGCTTGCCGCCGGTGATGTCGTTGAGGCAGACATTCCGGCTCCGAGGGAGGACGATTCGTTTATTGCCCAGGACATTCCGCTGGATATAGTCTATGAGGATGACGATCTCCTCGTGATCAACAAGCCGCAGGGCATGGTAGTCCATCCGGCTGCCGGACACAGCGAGGGAACGCTCGTAAACGCGCTGCTCGCGCATTGCAAAGACGATCTTTCCGACATTAACGGCGTGCTGAGACCGGGTATCGTCCACAGGATCGACAAGGATACGTCCGGACTGATGCTGGCATGCAAGAATAATTTCACGCATCTAAAGCTTGCCGACATGCTCTCAAGGCACGAGATCGTCAGGGAATACAGGGCTCTCGTTTACGGATTCGTGAAAGAAGACAAGGGAATGATCGATGCGCCGATTGGCCGTTCTTCGACAGACAGGCGCAAGATGGCCGTAAATAAGGACGGAAAGTCCGCTGTAACACATTTCGAGGTGCTGGACAGGCTCGGCGAGATAACCGACATAAGGCTTATCCTTGAGACGGGCAGGACACATCAGATCAGAGTCCACATGGCATATATAGGTCATCCGGTGGTCGGAGATCCCGTTTATGCGGCAAGAAGAAAGAATTACGGTCTGACCGGCCAGGCGCTTCACAGCCGGGCCATAACATTCGTTCATCCGAGGACCGGGGAGACAATGCATTTTGAATGCGACATACCTGACTACTATAAAGCTGTGATCGCCGGTTTTAAGGGTTGATTGTTGACTGATAATATAATTAGCATAATAATTCTTTTATAGGAGATCTCATTTGGAAGAAAGAATCGAACAGCTTAAGAATTCAGCTCATATTGCCGGCGTTTATGCAACAAGGATTGCCGATTTTTTCGATGTCTCCGTGGAGTGTGACGGCAACGGCTTTATCATCTCCGGTGATACAAAAGATGTTCTTACTGCAAAAGATGCTTTCATTGCGCTCGACAAGCTCTCGAACGACTCGGAGATAGACGAGATCGACATCCTTTACATCATGAACATCGCCAAAGAAGGAAGGCTTGAGGATTTCCTGAAGACGTCAGATGAAGTGTTTTACATGACGCCGTCCGGAAGGGCCGTCAAGCCCAGGACTCTCGGTCAGAGACTCTATGTCGACTCCCTTAAGCAATCTGAACTCGTTATCTGCTGCGGTCCCGCGGGAACCGGAAAGACTTTCCTTGGAGTTGCCATGGCAGTAAAAGCATTGAAGAGCAGGGAGGTATCGAGGATCATCCTTACGAGACCCGCGATCGAAGCGGGTGAACGCCTTGGTTTCCTGCCTGGCGATATCGAAGAGAAGGTGAATCCCTATATGCGTCCGATCTATGATGCCCTGTCGGCGCTTCTGGGTCAGGAGATGTTTGAGCGTTATTATGACAAGGGAGTCATCGAAGTGTCGCCTCTGGCATTTATGCGCGGAAGGAATCTTGATGACTGCTTCGTTCTTCTCGATGAGGCTCAGAATACGACTCCGGAGCAGATGAAGATGTTCCTGACAAGACTCGGTGTCAACTGCAGGGCGTGTGTCTGCGGCGATTTCACGCAGATCGATCTGCCAAAGGGTGTCGAGAGCGGACTGAAGGATGCGATCCATGTTTTAAACGGAGTTGAAGGCATAAAGACCGTCAGCCTTAACGATACTGATATAGTCAGAAACAGCCTTGTGGCAAGGATAGTCAGAGCATATGAGAATGCTAAGCAAAGGTGATATATGAGTAATTCAAAGTCAGCAAAACCCAAGATACATCAGATCATTACTTTGGCGCTTGCGGCGCTGACCATTATTTTCCTTGTATTCTACGGATCTCTTCCCGTGAGCTACGATTACGTTGTCGGTTCCATCGCAAATCAGGATATCTATGCACCCAGAGCTTTCGCCGATTCTTATGAGACACAGAGAAGGGCAATCGTTGCGAGGGATACATCCGCGGATGTTTTCGTAAGGTCTGACAAGCAGTCACAGGAATGCATTGACCGCGTTGATGATTTTTTCGATCTCGCCGAGCAGGCTCGGAAAAACATGACACAGACAAGAACCAACCAGACTCCGCCGAAGCCGGAAGATATTGCAAGCCAGCTGTCCGTCAATGTTGAACAGACTCTTGGTGTCAAGATCGCTTCGGAAGACATAGTCGTCTTTTTTGACTCGAGCATGAGCAATACCACATTCACGTATATCAGGGAAAAAACGACTTCCCTGGCTGAACTTATCATGCTCGGTGATGTAAGTGACGCGAACCTGCCGGGTAAGATCGGTGAGCAGATCGCTGCCTTCAGTGAATCCAGTCCGTCTTATTCGAAATATGCTGATGCCATGACGGTTGTATTGTCTTCGATACTCGAACCGAATACGATCTTTGATGAGAAGGCTACGGCTGACTCCGCAAACAATGCTTACAATGCCGTCCTTAACGAACCCGTAATGGTCGAAAAGGGAACGAAGCTTGTTGAGTCCGGTTCGATAATCGATGAACATATCTACAGCAATCTCGTTGAACTGGAACTTATCAGAGATTCGTCATTCAACCTGGTCATCCTCGCCAGATGCGCTATCTACGTGCTGATCATCGCCGGATGCACGGTCGTTTATCTCAATATCGAGCGCAAGAAGCTCAAGGTCGAGACACCGGTATTCTATCTTCTCATCATTACTTTTCTGATAAGCATCGGTGCTTCCGTATATCTGTCGTCGCTTTCAAATCTGCTTTGCATAGTCATTTTCTTCGCTGCCGTATGCGCAACGTATCTCGGTACCCAGAACGGCATAATCCTCTCGGTCGTAAACCTTCTGCTCATCTGGCCGATGCACGGATTTGATCCGGAGATATTCTTTATCAACGTTGTCGGAATCATTCTTTGTTCGATCTTCGCGGGAAGAACGGATAAGATAATCAACAACGCCGCGCTTATCTTTTTCCCGACCATCGCAACGATTACAACGAGCTTTGCTTATAACTTCCTGATAGGTAATGCCAGGACGGAGTATCTGAATTCACTGGTGTACACGTTTGTCAGCACGATCGCTTCTCTTGTTGCCGCGATCGGTCTTTCCCCGATCTTCGAACTCGTATGCAATGCAGCTTCGCCGGTCAAGCTTATCGCGCTCAGTCAGCCCGGACAGCATCTGCTCAAGCGGCTGTTCCTTGAGGCTTCGGGCACTTATCATCATTCAATCATGGTCGCCAACCTCGCGGACTCTGCTGCAGAAGCCATAGGCGCGGATTCGCTGCTCTGTAAGGTTGCGGCATATTATCACGACATAGGTAAGCTCGAGAATCCCGAGTGTTTCACGGAGAACCAGCATGACGGTGTTAATCCGCACGACACGCTTACCGTTATGGAAAGTGTTGCAATTATCACCAAACATCCAGAAGACGGCGTCAAGCTTGCCAAAAAGGAAAGACTTCCCAACGCCATTGTCAAGATCATCGATGAACATCACGGAACGACATATCCGTCGTATTTCTACCGTAAAGCCGTTGAGGACGCCAAGCTTAAAGGCCTTGAACCGCCGGATGTCAATAATTTCAGATACAGAGGTCATATTCCGTCTTCAAGGGAATCCGCAGTCGTCATGATCGCGGACACCTGTGAGGCTGCAGTCAGATCGATGAAGACAAGCGATGTCCAGAGCGCGGAGCAGCTTATCCGTGTTCTCATCAAGGATAAGATCGATCAGGACCAGCTTATCAATTCCGGTCTTTCTTTCGATGACATTGAGAAGATAGTCATAGCTTTCAGACAGGTCTATGCCGGTGTATTCCACGAAAGGATCAAGTACCCTGAATGAGGATCGATGTAGTAAACAACGCGGAAGGTTATTCCGAAGAACGTCTGGCATCGCTTGACGGATATATTGTCAGGCTCAGTGAGGCCGTTTTAAGCGGGGACTATTCATCTCCGCAGGTTACGAGATCGCTGAAGGATGCATATGCGACACTGACATTCGTAACTTCTGATGAGATCCGTGAGGTCAATCTTGAGCAGCGCGAAATAGATAAGGAGACAGATTGTCTGTCTTTTCCGATGCTCGAGCTTAAAGACGGCAGTTTTGAGATGATCCCGGACAGCGGTGATTTTGAGACAGATGAGGAAGGCAATCAGGTTCTCTGCTTCGGCGATATCCTGATAAATCCTTTTGCGTGTGAGGTGCAGGCAGAAAGCTACGGTCATTCTTTTGAGCGTGAGGCGATGTTCCTTATTGCCCATTCGCTTTTGCATCTTCTCGGCTATGATCACATTGATCCTACGGATGAGAAGATCATGTCAGATAAGCAGAAGCGCCTTATGAGGGATATCGGACTTGCGTTTGACGATGAGCTTGAGGATATCTGTGAGATGGATAACCACAGGGATAATGCCGGCGCGTCCGAAGGTCTGATACCTGCGGGAACACCCTGCAAACATTGCGGGACCGTTGCTTTGCTGGGACGCCCTAATGTCGGCAAGTCTACTCTGCTCAATTATATTACTGGAATGAAGATCGCCATCGTGTCACACAAGCCGCAGACAACGAGGACCAACATCAGAACGATCTATAACACTGAAGATACACAGATCATCTTCACCGATACGCCCGGCATCCATAAGCCGACTTCCAAGATGGGTGAGTTCATGGTGGACAGGTCTTACAAGGCTGCCCTGGGTGCTGACTGTGTCGTCCTCATTGCTGACGGAAGGTTCCCCGATCCCGGAGCCGTTGAGAAGAAACTCATGGCACTTCTGAAGGAAAGCGGCAAGAAGGTTATACTTGCGATCAATAAATACGATGAGGCAGGGCAGGAGAAGCTCCTGCCGTTAACACAGAAATATTCGGAGCTCTATGATTTTGTGGATATCGTTCCGTTAAGCGCGAAGACGGGAAGGAATGTCGATCTGCTTCTTTCCGTCATCACGAAAATGCTCCCTGAAGGACCGCGTCTTTACGACAGTGAATACATGACGGATCAGACGGAGCGCGTTATCGCCGCAGAGCTTATCCGCGAGCAGGTGCTTCATTATACCGATCAGGAGATCCCTCACGGAACTGCTGTCATCATCAATGAGTTCAAGGAGAAGAATGATGACGGTGAGGTGACATCTGACGATGACCGTACAATAGCTGTCATCAAGGCTGACATTATCTGCAACAGGGATTCGCATAAGGCGATCATCATCGGCAGGGACGGCCAGATGATCAAGCGCATCGGTACAGCCGCAAGGCGGAACATCGAGAAGATGCTCGGCTGCAAGGTTTATCTCGATCTTTATGTTAAGGTCAGGAACGACTGGCAGAACAACGATGCCATGCTCGGTTCCACAGGTCTCGGCAAAGACATTGACGAATAATGGATCCCTTTAACTGCCGCGGTCTCATAATACGTTCCAGCGAATATAAAGAGAAGGACAGGCTTTTGTCAGTCCTTACGGCTGACAGGGGACTCATAACGGTCTGCGCCAAAGGTGTTGCCAAACCCGGCAGTTCACTCGGCTGCTTCTCAATGCCGTACATGCTTTGTGATCTTGTCGTAAGCGTGTCACACGGATATTACTATCTGAAAGACGCGACGATCATCGAGAGCAATTCAAAGATCATGGAAAGCCTTGAACAGATGACTGTTGCGGCTCACATATCCTCATGTCTCATGGACTGTACACTGCAAAGTGAAAATTCAAGGGAAGCTTACGAACTGGCGGTCTATGCATATTACAATCTGGCAAACAACAAAGATAAATATCTGCTCATATATTCGGCATTCAACTGGAGACTGCTGACCATTGCGGGCTTTACGGTGCAGTATGACCTGAATGAACCTGCATATACGGCATCGGGCGACAAACCGAACAGGTTTATCATCGACATTACGGGCAGCAACGGCGGTCAGAACAGAAGTTTCAACAGGCTTTTGGAGGAACCTTCGGTTAAGGCCCTTAATTTTTTCTCGTCCTGTGATCTGAAGAGACTCTTTACATCGAGCGCTGATAAGAGAACGGAAAAGGAATTAAAGGAATTCACCACGGATTATCTGTCGGTGCATTTCGAAAAGAATTATGATTCACTTGCAGTGCTGAATGATCTGTGAATTGGGAATTGGATGATATGAATACCGATAAGAAGAAAACCGGATGGTTGATAATTGCATGCGTTCTGGCGGCCGTGCTGGCGGTTTCCGGATTTATGGCTTGGCGGTTTTTCCCGTATAAGGACAAAAAGATACCCGTTAAAGTACTTATCCTTCCGAAATTTGAGGTGGATGGGATATAAGGTGATTTTCCCGGCGAAGCTCAGTATTTCTATGAAGAATACCTGGCCGGCGGTAAAGAATACGAGATTGAAGGAAGTACCGGTCCGTCAAAACTGTATTATAAAGACGGTGTCGCAATGTTCGTGGTCGGGCAGGGAAAAGTCAATTCGGCTGTCAACACCTCGGCAGTCATTTCTGATGAACGTTTTGATTTCTCAGATTCTTACATTCTTTCCGTCCGGAGTTACACCTGAGATGCTCTGGGGTGTTAAGGATGAGGATCATATCGCTTCAGAAGACAGTATCGAATCTGTCGATATTTTTGAGACATCGATGAAGAATTGCTTCTGTGTGGGAAAAACGCTGATAGATGAAATTATGGCCGGAAGGTTATAAGACTTTTTTCGTGTTTAAATATTTTTATATTACTGTGTTATAATTCACTTCGATTTTTAATGCATGAGGTAAAGAGCATGAAAAGATTTAACAGAATCGGTAAAAGACTGATCGCTTCTGTTATGGCCTGCACAATGATCATGGGTCTTTGTGCGTGTGATGACGAAGGATTTGATGAGGATTGGACTGAGGAATCTGTTCCGGATGAATTTCCGGAAGACGAAGGCGGCAGCGGCGGAGCAAGATCTGCTGATGTATCAGCCATGCAGATGTCCGTAAACAAAGAAACTGGCGAGATGACAATTATACGTCCCCAGTTCTCGGGCGAACCTATGGGTGAATCCGGTACCTGGACTATTTTCGTATATCTTTGCGGTACGGATCTTGAGTCCGGCGGCGGTGCTGCCGTAACTGACCTTGCCGAGATGTGTGAGGCTTCCCAAGATTCGAATTACAGGTTCGTCGTTCAGACCGGCGGTACTAACCAATGGTATTATGACGGTATTGATGCCGATAAGATCGAGCGTTTCGTTGTTGAGAACGGTGATATCACAAAGTTGTACGAAGGCGGAGACCTTGCCATGGGTGATTCCGATACACTTGCAGATTATCTTGTCTGGGGTGTACAGAATTATCCTGCGGATAATATGGGCCTTATCCTATGGAATCACGGCGGCGGATCCATCACAGGTGTTTGCTTCGATGAGAGACATGACAGTGATGCGCTCTCGCTCAGGGAGGTTGACAGCGCTTTACTTACGGCACAGCAGTATATGACCGATAAGTGGGAATTCATCGGTTTTGATGCATGCCTTATGGGAAGCATCGAAGCTGCCAATATCCTTGCCAACTATGCGAATTATATGTACGGTTCGGAAGAGATCGAACCCGGTGCAGGCTGGAATTACACTGAGATCGGTAATTTCCTTGCCAATAACCCCGGCGCATCAGGCGCTGACTTAGGTAAAGTCGTCTGCGATTCCTTCTACCAGGGCTGTAAGGATATCGGTGATTACAATGTTTGTACCCTGTCTGTAATTGACCTTTCAAAGATCGACCAGGTAGTAATGAGCTTTAATGATTTTGCGAAGGATGTCTACGAGAAGGGTGAGGATGCTGACAGCCTTTCAACCATGATCCGTCAGATCGAGTCAACGGAACTCTTCGGTTCAAGCGTTTCTGAGGGCGGATGCTTTAACATGCTCGATGTGTGCGCGCTTGCCGAAAGCTGCAGTGATTATTCCTCCAATGCCGCTGCGGTAAGAAGTGCCGTTGATGATGCGGTCCTTTATAAGATCCATGGTCCCGATCACCCGTATTCCTGCGGACTTTCACTTTATTTCCCTGTAATGCTCGGCGGTTCCGAGGAACTTAAGGTCTTCAGTGACATCTGTGTAAGTCCTTACTACATGCAGTTTATCGACCGCCGTGATTTCAGCGCATCTATCTATTACGGAGATTCCGGAAGCCAGGCTGCAGAGCAGGATTCCAACTATTACCAGGATGCCGAGACAGGCATATGCTATTTCGTTGAGAACAATGAATACTATGCTTATGATCAGAATAACGGTGTTTACTATCACTACAATGCAGGTACTGAGCAGTGGGAAGAGGTAAGTGACAACAGTCTTAATGCCGATCAGTATGATTATTCATGCTCCAACCAGGTCTGCTCCAGTTACTCTGATGCGGATTACTATGATGACAGCGGATGCTGGAACTGGAACTGCAATTATGAATATGATTCAACTTCACGTTCATACCGCAGTGCGCCTACACAGACCAACCGTTACGATTATGCTGATTCCATCGAGAAGACAGGTGAGAGCAAGCACATTAAGTTCCTCCGGGCTCCTTCCATGGATGAAGAAGGCACATTCAGATTTACTCTGACCAAGTATTCTCTTGATCACTGCTCCGATGTATATGCGATGGTATTTATGCTCGTTGACGATAATGAGGTTATCCTGCTCGGAGACACCTATGATGTCGAGTGCGATTGGGAGAACGGCTCTTTTGCGGATATGTTTGACGGTTACTGGCTCTCACTTCCTGATGGTCAGAATCTTTCAATGAGCATCCTTGATAAGAATGATGAGTTTGTAATCTTTACATCTCCCGTCATGCTTAACGGTGAGGAGACATATCTCCGTATCCGCATGACCATAGAAGACGGTTCGATCGAGATCGAGGGTGCCTGCGACGGCATGACTGAAACAGGTGCCGCATCCAAGAACATCACAAAGCTTAAGGACGGCGACAAGATCATTCCTTTGTACACGAGCTTTACGCTTGATGATGATATGACCGAATCTTTGTATATGGGTGAGGAATTCACTGTAAGCGGTGAGGTTGAGCTCGTATATGGTCTTCTCTTTGAAGGTGACTTCATGTACACATTCATCATTGAAGACATATACCGTGATTACCTTATGACAGATTTCACCGCATTCAATGTTGATGAAAACGGTGACGTCTGGTTCTACGAGGAATGACCTGAATAAGTCTTATACTTGAGAATTTGTTAACGGGGCATCTCAATTCTGTTGAGATGCCCTTGTCTTTTAAACATTTTAGAAAAATATATGACACTCTTTCAGTCCCGAATATTCTATAATCAGGTCATAAACATAACAGTTACGAAAGGAACCGGCCAATGAATCCAGCAACAACTCCCGCTCACCGTACAGGTGAATCACTTGTAAGAGTAATCGATAAGAACGGTAAACCCGCAGGCAATAAAGAGTTCGTGCTGAATCAAAAGTCACACGAGTTTCTGTTCGGAAGCGGTGCTTTTGATTTCCTTGAATTTCCCGGAATGCCGTCCAGAGAGGCGAGAAGAGAAAAATGGCTTGCTCTGCTGAATTACGGAACTCTTCCGTTTTATTGGGGAAGATATGAACCTCAGGAGGGACATCCTGAATTTGAGAACCGCATGGATGCCGCAAAACGCCTGAGAGCCAATAATGTTACGCTCAAGGGTCACCCTCTTTGCTGGCATACGGTCTGCGCGGACTGGCTTATGGATTATCCCGATGAGGTGATAATGGACAAGCAGCTTGCAAGGATCAACCGTGAAGTCACGGCTTTCAAGGGGGTTATCGATTTCTGGGACGTGATAAATGAAGTTGTCATAATGCCGGTCTTCGACAAGTATGATAATGCAGTAACGAGACTCTGCAAAAGATATGGACGCGTGGAACTCGTCAAGGAGGTTTTCGCGGCAGCAAAGGCGGCAAATCCCGGTGGTACATTCCTTATCAATGATTTTAACGTTTCCCCCAAGTATGAGGAACTGATAGAAGAATGCCTGGAGGCAGGTGTCGAGTTTTCCGCAATCGGCATCCAGTCGCACCAGCATCAGGGATACTGGGGAGAGGAGAAACTCCGTGATGTCCTGAAGAGGTTCGGACGGTTCGGCATTCCGATCCATTTTACGGAGAATACGCTTATCTCCGGTGAGATCATGCCCGCTTATATCGAAGACCTTAACGACTGGCAGGTCGATGAATGGCCGACGACTCCGGAAGGGGAGGAACGTCAGGCAAATGAATGGGAAGAGATGTACAGGATCCTTTTCGCCGATCCCAATATAAAGGCGATTACCGGATGGGATTTTGCCGACGGCGCATGGCTTAACGCTCCGAGCGGTCTGGTAACAGTTGATGACAGATGCAAACCCGCTTACGACAGGCTCTACAGCTTGGTCAAGGGCGAATGGTGGACAAAGGGTGAAGTCATCCGTACCAATGATGACGGCCTGGTCAGCATCAAAGGAACCAAGGGCACTTATGTGATCGAAGGCACGGAAGGTGTCATTACCGTAAGCAGCGAGCCTTCGGAGGCAACGGTTACGGTATCCTGACAGGTTTCAGATCTTCCAGTGATCCGGAAAAAGCATAATATATTCGGGCTTTTCGAGTCTTGAGTCTATCAGGAGCGCAAAGCCCGTATCTGTTTCTGTCCTTATGACCCTTCCGACGGCCTGCAGGACTTTCTGCCACCCCGGGAATCTGTACGCAAATGAGAACCCGTCACCGAACCTTTCCGAATAGTAGTTGCTCAGGATCTGTCTCTCGGGTGTGACTTTTGGAATTCCTACTCCGACAATGACAACACCGGTAAGTTTGTCACCGACAAGATCTATTCCTTCACCGAAATGACCTCCCAATACGGCTGCACCTATAAGGAGACCTTTGTATGGTTCGCTGAAGCTTTTGAGGAACTCTTCTTTCTCCGTATTTGTCATCTCGGATATCTGGGATATTATCCTGTAATCAGCGGCGCCGCTGTTCCTGAGATATTCATCTATCCGTGGCATTATCTGGTTCATGTATTCGAATGAAGGGAAGAAGATCATGTGATTTCCTGTCCGTCCCAACAGGCAGCCTGAGATCCGCTGGGCGAGATCGGCCTGGGTCAGCGAGCGGTCCTTGTAAGCAGTTGAGATGCCGGAATCGATCATGATCTCCAGGTTCTCGGGAGGAAATGGTGACGGAAGCCTCAGGAAAGACGAATAATCACAGTCAGGGCCGACCAGACAGTTGCGATAATATTCGTAAGGGGTAAACGTAGCCGAGAAGAATATGACTGACAATCTGTCCCTGATTATGTAATCAAGCTTTGAAGCGCAGTCAAGACAGTCCAGAGTTACGGTGATGTCTCCGTTATCCCTGGATGCAGCCGTTATGTATGCGCTGTCGAAATAATGCTCGAGCACTGTCAGGAAGAATCTGGCTTCAAAGAAGAACTTAACGGCCGTTCTTCTGCATGGACCCTGTTCGAGATTATCAAGAAGAGGGGAGAGATTCCTTATGGTGAACCACAGCTTCGCATAAAGCTGCCTCGGAGGCTGGCGCATTGCTTCCCAGTTCTCAGTCATCAGGACCTTGTTCTCATCAGCCTGTTCAAGAAGTTTGAAGCCCGAGCTGGAAGAGTCGAAACATGTTCCGATATTCACAAAGTAGTTCCTGAGCTGGTGGAGCATCGTCTCTACCTTGGTATTGCGGCCTTTGAAGTCTTTTATCATTTCATCTATGAGACTTAATGAGAAAGATGCTGAGAACATATCCCTGCCCCTGTCGATCATGTTGTGCGCCTCATCGACCAGGACAGCGATCCTCTGATTCCCGGGTTCTTTGGAGGCGAGTGAGACTCTCGGACTGAATATATGATTATAATCACCTATCACCACCGTACAGTAATTCATGGTATCGATCATGAATTCGTGAGGGCAGATGCCGTGTCTTAAGGCTATCTCTGTGATCTTCTCAGGTGTGATCTCGTCGAGAACAAGTGATTCCGCCAGTGCATCCTTGAGCTTACCGTAATAGTCTTTGGCAAGGGGACAGAACTTGGCATCGCATTCGGTTCCTAAAGGACACATCTTTTCCTTGGATCTTAATGTGATCGATCTTATGATGAGTCCCTGTCTGCGCATCTGGTTCAGTGTTGCTTCAGCAACGCCTCTTGTAGCTTCTTTGGCAGTAAGATAGAAGATCTTGTCATATCTGTTCTTTATAAGGCCTTTGACCGCAGGGTAGAGGACTGAGACGGTCTTGCCGATTCCGGTGGGGGCTTCAACAAAGAATGCCTCGCCGGAATTAAGTGCCAGCAGGGCTTTCTTCATGAATTCCTTCTGTCCGGGCCTTATGGTATCGAAAGGAAATCTTATTTCCGATACCGTATCCATCAGGCTGTTATGGTAGTCAAGCAAGGTTTTCGCAAAGACACAGTAGTCAGCGCAGATCTCTTCCCAGAACTTTCCGGCTTCCTCGAACGACATGTCGTAAGTATTCTCGTAACTGTCGAGCGTGGTTATGGAGACATACCTGAGAGTCAGCGATATATCAAGAATATCCGAATTCGTCAGGAGGTACATGGCACCGTACAGCTTAAGCTGAGTAACGTGTTCAGGACGGACCAGCGCCTCAAAGCTCTCTTTTGTCGAGTTGAATGACTTGATCTCAAAGATCATCGGCGGCCTGCCGGGCCTCTGCATCATGGCGTCGAACCTTCCGTTGACTGAAAGACTGATCCCTGATTCCGATATGTAATCGTATATCAGCGCTTCCTCGGTAACGACAATGTCACCATAGGCTTTCTTCAGGTCTGCGAAAACCCTCTGATGCAGCCTCGTTCCTTCAACGGCAGATACCGAGCCGTATGAACCTCCGGCAAGGTTGCCCTTCCTTGAAATGTAAGATGCAAGATCTGTAACGGAAACGCTTATACTGTTCATAAGGAGATTATAACCCAACTGTCTTTTATGTTCTTATTGAAAAAAGCAGACGCTTGTTATAAAATCTAACCCGCACGCAGATGTGGTGGAATTGGCAGACGCGCTAGCTTCAGGTGCTAGTGGGAGCAATCTCGTGCGGGTTCAAGTCCCGCCATCTGCACCATTATTCAAAGCTCTTCACGGTTGTCCGTGGGGAGCCATTTTTTTGCCGGTAACCATACCGTGATCATATGGAGCCTGATTGTAAGAACACACATTTCTGCATCCTTTCGCAACAGAAAGACAAATTTTCCTGATTTTCGGGTAAAATATATAAATCAATAAAGGATAAAGGATGGAGGATCAATATGTATTGTGTCATATGCGGACATATTTTGCCTGAAAATGTTAAGTTCTGTATGAAGTGCGGAGCACCGCAAAAACTTAAGCCGCTGACGGCTGCGTCATTTAAGGCGGCGGATAAAAGGGATGCTCAGAAAGATGTGTTAATGCCCCTTGAGGCTGAGCCGGATGTTGCTGAAGTTGAAACGGAGGCTGTTGTAACCCGGAGTGATGTTTCTGAAGACGTAACGGATGCCGTTGAGGCTGAGCCTGTTATTGAGACTGAACCGTTGACTGATGAGACCGAAACGCACGTTGCAGAGGATGAGTCTTATGTTATTCCTGAGCCTGTAACGGAGAATGAAACAATCACGGAAGTCCCGAAAAAGCTGAATCCCGGGGTAAATGATGAATTTGGTTTCGGATCTGACAGCAAAACCGGCGAGCCCGTCTCATGGAAAGTGCTTGCGGTCAGAGAAAATAAAGCTCTTATCATAAGCTCGGATACGGTTTTCGAGATGCCATATAACCAAACCGACGGATCTTTCTCATGGCAGGATTGCACATTACGGAAATACCTTAACGGTACTTTCCTTGATGAGTATTTCACACAGGAGGAAAGAGACCGGATCGTTCCCTGCATTATAGTCAATGATGAAACCTACGATCTTAATGCGTCTGCCGGTGATTCTGCGGCTGACCGGGTATTCCTGCTGAGCGCGAAGGAAGCAAAGAACTATTTCCCGGACAATGAATCAAGAGCTGCTGGGAAAGGATGGTGGCTGCGATATGCCCGCAGGTATGCTCATTGCTCGCCTTCTGTCGATGAAAAGGGAATCGTGCATCCCTCGTTCGACCGTCAGCGTTCATCTGAAGGGACCGGCGCACACGGGCACGGCATTGTCCGCGGAATTCGGCCGGCTATGTGGATCGTACTGGACGTTTGATCCGGTTTCAGAAGTACGGTCATTCATATATATTGGCCGGGCTTTTCTCTGATATAATTATTTTTTTTTGAGAACCGTACGGTTCCATCACGAATTCTTTCAAGTGAGGTCAGCTATGTACAATCTGTTCATCAATACCGGCAAAGAAGCAGGTCACATCAATCCTGAGATCCAGGGCCATTTTTCCGAACATCTCGGAAGATGCATATATGAAGGCATTTATGTCGGTGAGAATTCCGATATTCCCAATACCAGGGGCATGCGTAATGATGTTGTCGAAGCCCTTAAGGAGATGAAGATACCTGTCCTTCGCTGGCCGGGCGGGTGCTTTGCTGACGAATATCACTGGAAGGACGGTATCGGTCCCAAGGAATCCCGCAAGAAGATGATCAATACCAACTGGGGCGGAGTTACCGAGGATAACAGCTTCGGTACCCATGAATTCATGGAACTCGCCGAACAGCTCGGATGCAAGACCTACATCAACGGCAATGTAGGAAGCGGCACCGTCAGGGAGATGAGCGAATGGGTCGAGTATATGACTTTTGACGGAGTTTCCCCGATGGCTGATCTCAGAAGAGCCAACGGCAGGGAGAAGCCCTGGACGGTCGATTATTTCGCAGTCGGCAACGAGACATGGGGATGCGGCGGCAACATGGTGCCGGAGTACTATGCCAATCTCTACAAGCAGTATCAGACTTTCGTCAAGAACTACGATCAGAACAAGAAGATCAAGAAACTTGCGGTAGGCCCCACTGACAAGGACTATAACTGGACAGAGACACTTCTCCGGGAGTGCTTCAGGCAGCAGGGTTCGTTCCCGCAGAACTTCGGATACATGGACGGCCTCACGCTCCATTACTACACGCTTCCTTATGACTGGGATCACAAGGGCAGTGCCACGGGCTTCAATGACAAAGAGTGGTACATGACTCTTGCCAAGACATTTGCAATGGAGGAATTCATCGAGAAGCACTCCGCGATCATGGACAGGTATGATCCCGAATGCAGGATCGGTCTTATGGTTGACGAATGGGGTACATGGTATGACGTAGAGGAAGGGACCAATCCGGGCTTCCTCTATCAGCAGAACACAATAAGGGATGCTCTTATAGCAGCGATCAATCTCAACATCTTCAACAAGCACTGCAAGAGAGTCAAGATGGCAAACATCGCTCAGCTCGTTAACGTGCTCCAGGCTGTTATCCTCACCGAGGGTGACAGGATGATCAAGACACCTACTTATTTCGTTTTCAAGATGTACAGCTGCCACCAGGACGGTGAACTTCTGGAGAGCTCCGTCAATGCTGAACAGATCGGCCTTGAGGATCAGTACATGGTACCGAATCTCCATGAGTCAGTCTCGAAGGACAAGGACGGAAAGATACATATAACACTCGCTAACCTCTCGTGTACTGACGCTTACGATGTAAGCAGCACTCTCATGGGGGTTCAGATCAAGTCCGTAAAGGCTTCGGTCGTCGGCGGCAGGATGGATGATCACAATACGTTCGATGAACCTGATGTCGTAAGCGAGAAGACTTTCGATAACATCAGCTTCGAAGGCGACAGGATCAGCTTCAAGATCCCCGCATCAAGCGTAATGCACATCGAAGCAGTGATCTGAGATGCCAAAGATCTGCACGCGCTGTCTGCTGCGTGATTTCAGCAAGGAACAGTACGACAAGATAATCGTAGAAGGAATCAAAGCTCTTCCGCCGGAAGAGCTTGTTTCTGATGAGGTACTGTCTGAAAGGCTCGTCTTCTGCAAAGAGTGCGAAAAGATCAACCAGGGAACCTGCCTTGCCTGCGGCTGTTATGTCGAGATAAGGGCTGCAATGAAGAAGGGGAAATGCCCGTACCGGAAATGGTGAAGTCTGCCCGTCTTATATCCTGTCTGATATAATTATTGTAATTCCGAACTCAGGGGTAAGCTGACCGTGACAGTAGATAAATTCTTAGGTGATAATTTTGTCATGATCTACGAGCTTGGGGGTCTTGTGATCCTTTTGCTCGTCGGCGCCCATATATCTGCGAAAATGAAGCGCAGGACGTTTATCGCGGTCCTTATGCTCTTTGTGGAACTGTTCTGTTATGTAGCCGAACGCTGGACCCAGACATTTCCTTCATACAGTATTTTGCGCCCTCTTCTTACGGCAACATTGTATTCAATATATCCCGCAATAATCATCGTAATGATGCTGATCATATCGACGAATATGAGCAGAAAGCGGTTCGTTTTAATCCTGATACCCGAGATGGTCTGTGTTCCGCTGTTCTATACTTCCCAATGGACTCATATCGTTTTCTATTATCATTTGTCAAATAACTATGCGGGAGGCCTGGTACCGAAGCTGCCATACGTTCTCTTTATATTCTATGTGATCGTGTTCCTCGTGCATAATCTTATTTATCTCAGGTTTTCTTCAAGGATAGACCGCACCATAGCCTTCTATATATCGATTTGTCCGCTGGCCGGTGCCATAGGCTTTATGCTGCTCGGGATAGACAAGGATTACAGTACGCTGTTCACGTCTGGCATGCTCCTGTATTTTACTTATCTCTATATCCATATGGCTAAGAAGGATCCGCTGACAAATCTCTATAACCGTCAGAGTTATTACCAGGATATCGACATGAATTCGAAATATATTACCGGTGTTGTATCCATCGATATGAATGACCTCAAATATCTTAACGATAATTTCGGTCACCAGGCCGGGGATGACGCATTGAAGACAGTCGCGAAGATCATAAGGAGCAACTGCGGAAACAATGCCACCGTCTACCGTGTTGGCGGCGATGAATTCATGATCTTCTATATCAGGACCAGCGAGATAGTCATCTGCAATGACATTAAAGCGATGCGTGATGCGATGGGCAAAACGGAATATGTGTGCGCATTCGGTTATGAGATGACCGCAAGGGCGAAAAGCATCCAGGACGCGATAAGAGTCTCGGACCAGCTGATGTACGACAACAAGGCCGAGATCAAGAAGGTCAGGAACCTGAACGCGACCACTTCAAGGCTGTGACGGTTACCGATAAAATCCTGTTGCGTTAAAATTCCGCTAATATATAATATTTGCGTTATTTTGTCGGGAGATTGATTTCATGATCTATTTTGATAACAGCGCAACAACCTTTGTCTCGGACAGCGTAAGGGCAAAGCTTATGGAACTCTCGGAGGATCCTGTATCCGCCAATCCTGGGGCTCTTCACAAGCTCGGCAATAAAGCGATCGAGCTGTATGAAGGCATAAGGAAAGAGACAGCTGAACTCCTGGGTGCAAGGCCTGATGAGATCTTCTTTACATCATGCGCCACCGAGAGCGCCAATACTGCAATCAAAGGATACATGAGCCGCAACAAGAGAGCGGGTAATGCTGTTATCTCCACGAGGACCGAGCATAAGGCTACGCTGGAATGCCTGGAATATCTGGCAAAACTCGGATACGAGATCAGATATGTCAAGGTCGGTATCGACGGCAAGCCTTTACTTGAAAGCCTTGAAGAAGAACTGAATAAAGGTGATGTTGCTCTTGCGTGTTTTACGCTGGTTAATAACGAGACAGGCTCCGTACTGCCTTTTGAGAGTATTGCGAAAACAATCAGATCAATATCTCCGTCAACCGTTATCTATCTTGACTGTGTCCAGGCGCTGGGCAAGATGCCGGTAAATCTTACTGCAATGGGCGCGGATATGTGCTCATTCTCCGGCCACAAGATACATTCGGTAAAAGGAAACGGTGTTTTATATGTGCGTAAAGGCGTCAGGATCGATCCGCTGATCCTCGGCGGAGGACAGCAGGACGGCATGCGTTCGGGAACGCAGAGCGCAGTTCTGGCAGGAGCTTTTCTGGCAGCGCTCAAAGAAGTGTCAGAAGGCATTGACGGGGCCCGCGTAAAGGCATCAGAGATCAATTCATATCTGCGCAGGGAGCTGTCTGCGCGTGGCGCGAAAATACTGTCTCCCGAAGATGCCCTGCCTTATGTGCTTAATGTGTCATTTGACGGATTCGAATCGGAAACGATGCTTCATTGCCTTGAGATATACGATATTTATGTGTCGACGGTCTCCGCCTGCTCGGCAAAACAGAAGAAAGTGTCTTACGTTCTCCTTGAGATGGGAGTTGACAGGAAGACCGCCGCAAATGCTGTCAGGCTGAGTTTCTCAAGGTATAATACGATGGATGAGGCGGAAGAGTTCATCAGGCACGTTGATGAGATCTACGAACAATTTCTGGTGAAGTGAGGAGATAGAAAATGGCAAATGTCCTTCTTGCGAGGATGGGTGAAGTAACCCTCAAAGGACTTAACAGGGGATCTTTTGAGATACAGCTTAAGAGCAATCTCAAATACAGACTCAGGAAATTCGGCAATCTGAAGATATATCAGAGCCAGAGCCGCATATGGATAGAACCTAAGGATGAGGACAATCCGAATTTTGCTGGCATGGCGGAAGCCGAGGACATCATGAAGGCCGTATGCCAGGTTTTCGGCATCGTATCAGTAAGCCTTGCGAGGAAGTTCGAAGGTGACTTCGAATCTATAAAGGAGAATGCAGTTATCTGTGTCAGAGAACTCCTTGAGAATAATCCCGGCTATGTTACGTTTAAGGTAGAGAGCAAGCGCGGAAACAAGACTTTCCCGATGACTTCTCCCGAGATCTGTGACGAGCTCGGAGGTTATATCCTCGATACTTTCCCCAATCTGAAGGTTAAGGTCAAGAACCCGGATTTTATCCTGAACGTTGAGATCCGCGAATCCAATTATGTTTATTCCGGCAAGATGATGGCACACAGAGGCCTTCCTGTCGGTTCGTGTGCCAAGGGAATGCTGCTGTTATCCGGCGGCATCGACAGCCCGGTGGCCGGATTCATGATGGCATCACGCGGAATGCCACTCGATGCGGTGTATTTTCACTCATATCCATATACGAGCGACCTTGCTAAACAAAAGGTAATAGACCTGGCAAAGATCGTTTCAGGGTATTCCGGACGCATGACGCTCCATATCGTCAATTTTACGCAGATCCAGCTGGATCTATACAAGCACTCACCGCAGGACATGCTCACGGTAACCATGCGCCGCGTCATGCTCCAGATAGCGGAGAGACTTGCGCAAAAGTATGACTGCAAGTGTCTTATCACGGGTGAGAGCCTCGGCCAGGTCGCTTCTCAGACGATGGAAGCTATCGCGGCCACCAATGAAGTGGTAAAGATGCCTGTCATGAGACCTCTTATCGGATTGGATAAGCAGGCGACATGTGATATTTCCCGCAGGATCGGAGCTTTTGATACATCCATACTTCCTTACGAGGATTGCTGCACGGTTTTTGTTGCAAAACATCCAAAGACACACCCGCATCCAGAGGATATAATCGAAGCAGAGAAAGATCTGGACATCGAGACTCTTGTTGAGGCAGGCGTTCTTGGTACGGAAGATATTGTTATCGATCCATTCTGATCTTTTGATTTTGCGTATGATAAAGAGGCTTTGCAGGCCTGAATGCGGGAGGCGTTTTTGAGGATAGGAAAACTTACAGACGAGCAGCTGGAATCTCTTGTCCTGTCAAGACTTCCGAAGCTCTCGAGCAAAACTCTGTCGGGTGCCGGAATAGGCGCTGACTGCGCATGGCTCAGGACCGGCGAGAACCTTCTTGTAACTTCATCGGATCCCATAACGGCAGGAGGAAGCGAGTCCGGAACACTTGCGATCCACGTGTCATGCAACGACATAGCGGCGTGCGGAGTTGCCCCTACGGGAATCCTTATCGTCATAATCGCTCCGCCGGATGCTTCCGAGGATGAGATCAGTTCGATCGTCGACCAGGCAAGCAGAGAGGCCGGAAAACTCGGAGTGGACATTGTCGGTGGTCATACGGAGGTGTCCGACTGTGTCAACCGTTTTGTCGTCATTTCCACTGCTTTCGGCGTTGTAGAGAAGGGGAGTCCCGTTCCGTTGGGACATGCTCTGCCCGGTGACAAGCTGATCATTACCAAGACAGGTGCCATAGAGGGAAGCTTCATAGCTGCCAATGAACATGCGGATAAACTTGAAGGCAAAGTGCCGCCGGAGTATATCGCTGAGGCAAGGACGTACAGTGAACTGATATCAGTGGTCAGGGAAGGCACAATACTCGGTCCTTTGGCTTCAGCTTCCGGTGCTCTTCGGGATGACGGGTTCCCGAGATCATGCGTAAATCTCATGCATGACGTAACCGAGGGCGGTGTAGAGGGCGCCGCGTTTGAGATGGCTGATTTCTCGAAGACGGGAGTTGCTCTGGATCAGCGCCTCGTGCCTTTTACAGATTGCTCAAAAGCAATCTGTGATGCACTGGGACTTGATCCGTACAGACTTATCTCCTCGGGTGCGCTTATGATCGCATCTTCGGAACCTGAGAGAGTAATCGGGGCTCTGGAAGCTCAGGGGATAAGGGCGACCGTGATCGGAGAATTCACCGATCCTTCCGAAGGTGCGAAAACCATCGGTCTTGACGGAATTGCAAGGCCAATGCCTGCCCCGTCCGCTGACGAGATCTACAAGATCTGAAGTCTGTCAAATTTAATTGACGGGACAAACTGCATTAAGTGTCAGATTACACACTAAAGCACGCTCTTTCTTAATGTTTTTTTGCTTGATTGAAAAGTGTCCTTATACTAAAATATTACGCGTTGATTACAACCCCAGGAGGATTTACATATATGTACGACCACATCAAAGCCGAGGATTCTGAAGTCTATTCCGCAATAATGCAGGAGATCGGACGTCAGAGGAACAAGATCGAGCTTATCGCATCCGAGAACATGGTTTCCGAGGCAGTTCTTGAAGCTGCCGGTTCACCGCTCACAAACAAGTATGCTGAGGGTTACCCGGGAAAGCGTTATTACGGCGGCTGCGAGTATGTGGATATCGTTGAACAGCTTGCTATCGACAGGGCAAAGCAGCTTTTCGGTGCAGAGCATGTTAACGTACAGCCCCATTCCGGTGCACAGGCTAATACGGCAGTCTACTTTGCCATTCTTGAGCCCGGTGATACGATCCTCGGCCTTGACCTCTCACATGGCGGTCACTTGACACATGGTATGAAGATCAACGTTTCAGGCAGAACATATCACTCCGAGTTCTACCAGGTAGACGAGAAGACACAGATGCTCGACTACGATGCGATCCGCGCTAAGGCTCTTGAGTGCAAGCCGAAGGTTATCGTAGCAGGCGCTTCCGCATATCCGAGGATCATCGATTTCAAGAAGTTCAGAGAGATCGCTGACGAAGTCGGCGCTTATCTCTTCGTTGACATGGCTCACATTGCAGGTCTCGTTGCCGCAGGACTTCACCCTAATCCGGTTCCGTATGCTGATTTCGTTACAACAACAACTCACAAGACACTGAGAGGACCCCGCGGCGGTATCATCATGTGCAAAGAGGAATATGCCAAGAAGATCAATTCCGCAGTATTCCCCGGACAGCAGGGCGGTCCCCTCATGCACATCATCGCCGCAAAGGCTGTTGCTTTCAAAGAAGCACTCTCTCCTGAGTTCAGAGCATATGCTGAGCAGATCGTTAAGAATGCAAAGGCTATGAGCGAGGCTCTTCTTGCAAGAGGCGTTAACCTCGTTTCAGGCGGTACGGACAATCACCTCATGCTCATCGACCTCAGAGGCACAGGCGTTACGGGTGCCATGCTCCAGGAGCGTCTTGATGATGTCAACATCACTGCAAACAAGAATACAATTCCTTTCGATCCCGAGAAGCCGACAGTTACATCCGGTGTGCGTGTAGGTACTCCCGCTGCTACGGCAAGGGGCTTCAAGGAAGAGGACTTCGTTGAAGTTGCAAACATCATTGCTGACTGCATCTTCGATTACGATAACAAGAAGGAAGAATCTATCAAGAGAGTTAAGGCTCTTACTGATAAGTATCCCGTATATCCTGATATCGTTTGATCTCCAGGCAATTAAGCTTGATGCCCTGATATTATGGAAGATAAACCGCTCGCTTACAGAATGTCACCTTTGACTTTGGATGAGTATGCGGGTCAGGAGCATATCATCGGCAAAGGAAAGATGTTAAGACGAATGATCGAGGCAGACAGACTGTCTTCGATCATTTTGTTTGGTCCCCCGGGCGTCGGCAAGACAGCTTTGGCGCGAGTCATTGCAAATACCACCAAATCAAGGTTTGAACAGCTTAACGCCGTAACGGCAGGTGTTTCCGATATCAAGAAGATCGTCGCTGATGCGCAGAATCCGCTGCTTTCCGAAGGACGCAAGACGGTCCTTTTCATTGACGAGATACACAGGTTCAATAAATTGCAGCAGGACGCCCTTCTTCCTTTCGTGGAAGACGGGACAGTCATACTGATCGGAGCAACCACCGAGAATCCTTTTTTCGAAGTGAACAAGGCTTTGGTATCGAGGTCTACCGTATGCCAGCTAAAGCCTCTTGAAGCCAGGGATATCGTCAAGGTCCTGAGGAATGCTTTATCCGATAATGAAAGAGGCTTTGGTTCCATGGATGTTAAGGTGTCGGACGGCACGCTCGAAAAGATCGCCGAGACATCCAACGGGGATGCCAGATCCGCTTTGAACAGCATTGAGCTCGCGGTCATCATGACTCCTCCATCTGCAGACGGATCCATCACCATTACTGATGAGGTAATGAAGGAATGCATACAGACTAAGACCGTTCTTTTCGATAAGGACGGCGAGTATCATTACGACAACATCAGTGCCATGATCAAATCCATGAGAGGCTCTGATCCCGATGCCGCTGTACTTTATCTGGCAAGGGCTCTGGCTGCAGGAGAAGACATCGAGTTCCTCGCAAGGAGGATAATGATCTGCGCAGCTGAGGATGTCGGAATGGCCAATCCCAACGCGCTCCTGGTGGCTGTTGCCGCATATGAGTGCGCAAGGGCTGTCGGAATGCCTGAGGCAAGGATACCTTTGGCTGAAGCTGCCATAACGGTCGCAACGTCTCCCAAGTCCAATTCAGCATACATGGCTATCGGGGATGCTTTGCGTGACGTCAATAATACCGATACAGGTGTTGTTCCGATGCATCTCAGGAATGCTCCTGCGAAGGGAATGGAAGAGCTCGGATATTCTGTCGGATATAAGTATCCGCATGATTTCCCGGGACATATTACTAAACAGCAGTATATGACCGATAAGACACTCGGAAAGCATTATTACGTGCCGACCGATATCGGATATGAACGGAAGGTTGCCGAGTATCTTGATTACGTTAAGAAGATGACGGGGCAGGAGGAATAGGATGCGCAGGATGATGGCTGCGGCAATTGCCGTAATGCTTTTGGTGTTGTGTATTACGGGATGTGCCGGCAAGGAGCAGAAGATAGTGCCTGAGGAGCCCGTGACGATAGATCAGGTCAATACTGACGGCAGATTTGTTGCCAGAGGTTTTCTGGAAGCTCTGTTTACGGACAACAGGGCAATGTTCGATAAGTGTTATCCTGAAGGATTTTTCGAGAGATTAGGGGATATTTCGGGAGACGATCTGTACGGACAGTACAGGAATATCTTTAACATAAGCGCTTCCGTCAGCGGAACAGCCTCAGCGGGATACAAGGATTACTGTCTTGCAAACGGTTATGACGAAGCCGTAATGAGATCGAGAATCTGTCTTTTGACTGGTTTTGAGTATTCTTCGATCGGACTTGTTCAGATACAGAAAGTGACGGTTTTCTTCAGCAGCGGGACCGAAAATGTTACCGCCGACTTCTACTATGTCGTTTATGAGGCCGGCGGCTCATGGTACATGCTGGAAGGCTATCAGGAAGACGCGGGGTTCTGATCTATGAGATTTTGCATTCAGGTCGTAAAGCAGGCATCGGTTGACATTGACGGCGTAAGGACCGCATCTGTCGGTCCCGGCATGCTTGTTCTTGCCGGCATCGGAAAAGAAGACGATGAAGCAGTTGCGGACAAGATGATAGCCAAACTGCTTAAAATGCGGATTTTCTCAGATGAGAACGGCAAGACCAATCTCAGCCTCTCCGATATTGACGGAGAAATGCTCCTTGTATCACAGTTCACCCTGTACGCCGACTGCAAGCACGGCAACAGGCCTTCATTTACCGACAGCATGGGTCCTCAGAGAGCAGAGGAACTTTACAACTACATAGCGGATTCCATAAGACCGCAGGTCAGAAAGCTTGAACTCGGAGTTTTCGGTGCCGACATGCAGGTCAGTCTTATCAATGACGGTCCGTTCACCGTTATCCTTGATTCTGCGGCCATTTAATACCGGATTGTCTTAATAGAGCCTAAATTATCACCGTTTTGAAATATTTATATTTATTATATTTGTTAAAATGGCTGGTAGTGATAAAATATCATGACTAAAAATATCATTTTTTAGGAGATTTTTAATGGCTAATTCTAAGAACGGCAATTACGGCGGTGACTCAAGAGAAGTCCTGAGCTGCTCTTTCTGCGGCAAATCGGAGTATGAGGTCCCCAGACTCTTTTCGGGCGTTAACTGCTATATCTGCATCGACTGCATCAGGACGGCATACGGGATCGTGGCCGAAGAAGAGAAGGTCAGCAAGAAGCGCAAGATGCGCAGCATTAAGCCGAAGAAGCTTGTTACTCCCCGCGAGATAAAAGATAAGCTGGACTGGTATGTCATCGGACAGGAAGACGCAAAGATCGCTCTTTCCGTTGCTGTCTACAATCACTATAAGAGAGTCTATTCCGATCTTCCGCAGGATGATACGGAGATATCCAAGAGCAATATCCTTCTGCTCGGACCTACGGGTTCAGGCAAGACTCTCCTTGCGCAGACACTCGCAAGGATCCTTAATGTTCCTTTTGCGGTTGCCGATGCGACAAGCCTTACCCAGGCAGGATATGTCGGTGAGGATGTCGAGAATATCCTTTTGAAGCTCATCATCGCTGCCGATTATGATGTCGAGAGAGCTCAGACCGGTATCGTTTATATCGATGAGATCGATAAGATAACAAAGAAGACCGAGAACGTATCTATTACACGTGACGTAAGCGGTGAAGGCGTCCAGCAGGCTCTGCTTAAGATACTCGAAAGCACTGTTGCGAACGTACCGCCGAAGGGCGGCAGAAAGCATCCCAATGAGGAGTGCATCAAGATCGACACCACGAACATCCTCTTCATCGTGGGCGGCGCTTTTGACGGCCTTGATGAGATAATCGCTCAGAGAGTGGAGCAGAAGCAGTACGGCTTCGGTGCCGAGGTACAGTCCAGAAAGGACCGTAACAGCGGTGTTTACTTCCACGACGTTAAGCCTGACGACCTTATGAAGTTCGGTCTTATCCCGGAGTTTATCGGACGTCTTCCTGTTACAGTCGCATTGGACAAGCTTGACAGCCAGGCTCTCGTAAAAGTCCTTACGGAACCCAAGAATGCCATCATCAAGCAGTACCAGAAGATGCTCAAGATGGATGACGTGGATCTGATTTTCGAGGAAGACGCGATAAAGGCCATCGCAGATAAGGCAATTGAGCAGAATACGGGTGCAAGAGGCCTGAGAGCCATTATCGAAGAGGCTATGAGGGACGTAATGTTCAACATTCCTTCCGAGAAGGACGTTAAGGAGTGCATTATCAAGAAAGAGACCATCGTTGAGGGCAAACAGCCTGTGCTCATTTATAAGAACGGATCCCAGGAGAAGAGTTACGGTGACGTCGGCAGCAACGGTGCCGCGCTGGGCGTCAGCTGATCTTAAATCACTATCAATAATCAAGGAGGACATAAGCTATGGCAGAATCTTATAATCTTTGTTTGGATATCGGCGGAACCAAGGTGCTTGGTGTCGTGTTCAATTCCAAGAAAGAAGTCGTCTACAGACTTAAGAAGAAGACCAAGGCAGGCGGAGATTCTTCCGAGAACGTTGAGCAGGTTATCATCAACGTCGTAAAAGAGCTTATCAATACCTCGGGGATCAAGAAGAGTGATATCCACGCCATCGCAGCCGGTGCTCCCGGTGTTATCAATCAGGAGACAGGCGTGGTTCTTTTCTCACCCAATCTTCCGTGGAGGAATTACAATATCAGAAAGCCGATCGAAGACGAATTCGGCTGTCCGTTCTATATCGGAAACGATGTAAATGTCGGAGTTCTTGGAGAGTATAAGTTTGGTGCCGCCAAAGGTTACAAGAATGTTGTCGGTCTGTTCGTCGGTACAGGCATGGGCGGCGGACTTATCCTGAACGGTGAGCTGTTCACGGGAAATAAGTTCAAGGCTGCAGAATACGGACACATGATCCTCGATCCTGAGGGACCTTTGTGCAATTGCGGACAGAGGGGCTGCCTTGAGGCTTTCTCAAGCAAGCAGGGAATGTCTTCATACATCAGACAGCAGGTTTCCAGGGGAAGAAAGTCCTCCATGGCTGAAGCCGTCGAGAACGGTGTGTTCAAGTCAAAGGTCCTTAAGAATGCGCTGGCCGAAGGCGATGCGGTTGCGCGCGAAGCCGTGAACCGTGCCTGCCATTATCTTGCGGTGGCTTCAGGCAATCTCGTTAATACTTTCAGTCCTGATGTTGTCGTGTACGGCGGAGGCGTGATCGAAGCGGTGGGTGATATCTTCATGGAGAAGATACTGGCTGAAGTTGACAGATACTGCATGCCTTCGATAAGAGAAACCGTTGAATTCAAGAAAGCCGCTCTGGGCGATGATTCCATCCTCTATGGCGCGCTCTCGATGATAAAGAAGTAAGAGAGGATTACAGATCAGATTATGGCAAGAATAGATAATATCAGCAAAGCTTTTGATCCGAATGAGGCTGAGAGCAGACTCTATGCAAAGTGGATGACGAGCAATTATTTTCAGCCCAAGGCAGGAAAGACGGGGAAGAAGTTCTCCATTGTAATGCCCCCGCCGAATATTACCGGTCAGCTCCACATGGGTCATGCACTGGACAATACTTTGCAGGATACACTTACAAGATATAAGAGAATGGCAGGCTATGAGACTCTCTGGCTGCCAGGTACGGATCATGCTTCCATAGCAACTGAAGCCAGGATTGTTGCAACCATGCGTGAGGAAGGTCTTACCAAGGAGGATCTCGGACGTGAGAAGTTCCTTGAGAGAGCCTGGGCTTGGAAGGAACAGTACGGCGGAAGGATCGTTGAGCAGCTTAAGAAGATCGGTTCTTCATGCGACTGGTCACATGAGCGTTTCACCATGGATGAGGGTTGTTCTGATGCCGTTAAGGAAGTATTTGTAAAATACTATAATCAGGGACTTATTTACAGAGGAGAGAGGATCATCAACTGGTGTCCTCATTGCCTTACATCCATTTCAAACGCTGAAGTTGATTATGCTGATCAGGCAGGTCATTTCTGGCACATCAGATATCCTTTCGAGGACGGATCCGGATATATCGATCTGGCCACGACCAGACCTGAGACTTTACTTGGTGATACAGCTGTTGCCGTTAATCCCAAGGATGAAAGATATAAGGATGTTATCGGCAAGATGCTGATCCTTCCTTTGGTAGGCCGCAGGATACCGGTAATTGCAGACGATTACGTTGACATTGAGTTCGGTACGGGTGCCGTAAAGATCACGCCTGCACATGATCCCAACGATTTCGAGGTCGGTCTGCGTCACGGGCTTGAAGTTATCAATGTTCTTACTGAAGATGCTAAGATTACGGAAGATTACCCGAAGTATGCCGGTATGGACAGATATGAGGCAAGGGAAGTGATCGTTAAGGATCTTGAAGATGGCGGTTACCTTACTGAGATCGAGGATTATTCCCATAATGTCGGTACCTGCTACAGATGCGGCACCACGATCGAGCCCCGTGTATCACTCCAGTGGTTCGTTAAGATGGAAGAACTCGCAAAGCCTGCCATTGCGGCTGTTAAGGACGGTTCCATCAGATTTGTTCCCGAGAGATTCTCGAAGAACTATTTCAACTGGATGGAAGACATCAGAGACTGGTGCATCTCACGTCAGCTCTGGTGGGGTCACAGGATCCCTGCGTTCTATTGTGATGACTGCGGTGAGATCTCCGTTACCAAGGAAAGTTCCTGCAATTGTCCCAAATGCGGCAGGGAAATGCGTCAGGATCCCGATACGCTGGATACATGGTTCTCGTCTGCGCTTTGGCCGTTCTCTACATTGGGATGGCCCGAGAAGACTGAAGACCTTGCGAAGTTCTATCCTACGGATACGCTCGTAACAGGCTATGACATCATCACATTCTGGGTTTCCAGAATGATCGTTGCCGGTCTTGCGCATATGGATGATGTTCCTTTCCGCGATATCCTCATTCACGGTCTCGTAAGAGATTCACAGGGCCGCAAGATGAGCAAGTCACTGGGCAACGGCATCGATCCTCTTGAGATCATTGACCAGAACGGTGCCGATGCTCTGAGATTCGCCCTCGTAACAGGAAACGCACCCGGAAACGATCAGAGATTCCAGGAGGACAAGATCCTCATGGGAAGAAATCTTTCCAATAAGATCTGGAATGCCATGAGATTCGTTGTCATGAATACGGATGATGACTTCACGCCCGATATGCTCGATGAATCGCTCTTTACAACGGAAGATAAGTGGATCCTTACTGAACTGCATGATCTCATTTCCGAAGCTACCGTTAACATCGATAACTATGAGTTCGGTGTTGCTCTCAGCAAGATCGTTGATTTCCTCTGGGATAACTTCTGTGACTGGTATATCGAGATCACAAAGAGCAGACTATACGATAAGGAATGCAAGACGAGAAATAATGCCATTTATCTGCTCAACTACGTATTGAGCGAAGCAATGAAGCTCCTGCATCCTTTCATGCCTTTCATTACCGAAGAGGTCTATTCAAATCTTGTTATCGCTGATAAGGCTGAATCCATCATGATCTCAGAATGGCCTGAGGCTGACCGTGTGATGTCAAGCCCTGAGGACGCGGAGATGATGAACACCATGATCGATGCCATAAGGGGCATCCGTGCGGTACGCAAGAACATGGACGTTGCGCCTTCACGCAAGGCTCATATCATCGTTGTTACGGCTTCAGATAAGATCGCTAAGATGTTTACCGACGGAGAAGGCTTCCTTGAGAGACTTGCTTCCGTAAGCAGCCTTGAGACAAGACAGTCCAAGGAAGGGATCCCGTCAACCGCCGTTACCGCAGTATTCGGCGGCGGAGAGATATACATCCCTCTGGAAGATCTTATCGATATCGCCAAAGAGCTTGAGAGACTCGATAAAGAGAAGACACGTCTTGACGGAGAGATCAAACGTCTTAACGGAAAACTCTCCAACGAATCGTTTGTAAGCAAGGCACCTGCCGCAGTTGTCGAGCAGGAGAGGGCCAAGCTCGCAAAGTATGAAGAAATGTATGCTAATCTTTCAGACAGGATAGAGGTTTTGAGCAAATAATTAAGGAGGAGAGTTTTTATGGCTAATGAACTCGAGAACAAAGAACTGATCGACAAGCTTCCAAAGGAGGGGGTTCATTGTTATCCTGCTAATCCTTCGAAGATCTCACGTAACAGGATCGTTTCTGTTATATTCTTCGTTGTCGGATTATTCCTGGTATTCTACGGATTGCTTAAGGTCAGCGACAATATCATCAAGATAGCGTTGCTTGTTGTCGGCGGTCTCAGCTGCATTATCAGCATTCTGGTATTTGCACAGTCTTTCCTGATTGCAAAATTCCGCGTAGCAGTGGATTACAACGAGAAGTATGTCGTTCTTAGATACCGCTACAGCAAGATCTCGATCCCGTTCGAGAATTTTGACGGAAGAGACGGAACACCAGATCAGGCTGAAGCTCTGATCGACAAGAACTTCAAGAAAGAATCGAATTTCTATCTCGTTCTTGATGATGTTTTCGAAGACGCCTGCTATCAGACATCTTCGGCAGATCTCGAATCTATCGATGATTTCAAGCAGCTGCGTGAGGAGGCTTTCGCCATTGCCGAAGCTTACGGCGCACGCAACAGCAAGGACAAGGTCAAGTTCTATTATGAGAAGGACGTAGAGAAAGATACAGGTTCTACGGAGATCGATGCCATCATCGAAGAGACCAAGGCAGAGAAGAAGGCTGATGAAGAGGCTGAAGCTGCAAAGCGTGCCGAAGAGCAGGCTGCCAGAGAAGCTGAAGAAGCTGCAGCAAAAGCGGCAGAGGAAGCAGCTGCTGAGAGCCAGGAAGCTGCAGAAGATACTGATTCTGACGAAGAGTAAGAATATTATAAAGTTTAACCACATGGAAGCTGTCTCAGATCGTTGGGACAGCTTTTTTTGCTTTTCCCGAAGATTTCCTGATTGTCCCGTTTTAGACAATGTTTTTGGTAATTTGACCGTGTTTTTCCATAACCATTTCCTGAATCCGGTCATTCGGGAAATCTTTAGGAAAAAATAATGCTGACACGATCTGATAGGAAGATCACATTAAGTCTGAAGATTCCGAAAAACCAATCTGTAATGATTTCAGTAATTAATCGACGTCCTTGAGAAGGATCCTTTTTTCTTCCGCAGTAAGATAGCGCCATTTGCCTGATTCAAGATCATCCAGTCGGATGTTCATGAAGCGGATGCGCTTAAGGCGGGTTACCTTGTAACCCAGATACTCGCACATGCGGCGGATCTGGCGGTTCAGTCCCTGATGAAGGATGATCCGGAAAGACTTCTCGCCGGCAGGCATGAGCTTGCAGGGAAGAGTCAGCTGACCGAGAACCGGAACACCTGATTCCATTGATTTGATAAATGCTCTGTCGTAAGGCCGGTTGACCGTTACGAGATATTCCTTCTCATGACCGTTCTCGGCACGGAGGAGCTTATTAACAATGGAACCGTCATTGGTAAGCAATATCAGTCCGGAAGAATTCTTGTCAAGACGGCCTATAGGGAAGATGCGTTCTTCGAATCCTATGTAATCAATGATGTTTGAAGGATCGCGGCTGTCTGTCGTGCAGGTAATGCCGAGCGGCTTGTTGAAGGCGATATATATCATGTCATCGCCCGGGGTTACCTTTCTCCCGTTTACTTCAACTACATCGCCTGGACAGACTTTGCTGCCCTGTACAGCGGTCATTCCGTTAAGTGTGACTTTACCATTCTCTATCAGGGTATCGGCTTCGCGCCTCGAACACAGACCTGACGAAGCAATGTACTTGTTCAGTCTTATGCCTTCAGATTCAGTCCCAGGCATCAGGAACCTCTGCTTTGGTCAGCGTAAATGTGAATGTGGAACCTTCCTCATACTTGCTGTTGACGGTAATCGTCTCACCCATGTAAGTAAGAAGCTCTTTTGCAATGGAAAGACCTAAGCCGGAACCTTTCTTGCCTCGCGCACGGTCAGCCTTGAAGAATCTGTCGAAAATATGGCCGATGTCGTATTCGTGGATGCCCTGGCCTGTGTCAGCGACGGAGATGTAAACCTTCTTCTCGGTCTCGATATAATCGGTCAGAATGGTAATGCTCTTGCCTGCGGGCGTATATTTCTTGGCGTTGTCCAAAAGGATTACGAGGATCTGTTCAACACGGTCAGGGTTTCCCATAACGGTCGGCAATTCACCGTAATTATTCTGAACGGAGAACCTGATGCCGGATTCTTTCATGATAGGTTTGAACCTGATCTCGATATTTGAGATTAGCGTATTGAGATTGAAAGGGAACGTCTTGAAAGCAAGCGTTCTGGACTGGAGCTTGGAGAGCTCCAACATGTCGTCGATCAGACGCGAAAGTCTCATTGTCTCGTTGAGAATGATCTGGTAATAACGCTGGCGGTCAGCCTCTTTCTTTACCATACCGTCGGAGAGAGGCTCGATAAGACCTCTCAAGGTCTGAAGAGGAGTACGGAGCTCATGTGAGATATTGGCAACGTAATCCTGACGGAATCTTTCGTTCTTCTGTTCTTCGAAGATATCACGGAAGAAGCCTGTAGCACCGATGATGCTCGTGCTGTCAGTTGAATCGTATTTTGGAATGATCGTGCACTGGTAAGCGTAATCGCGGTTGTCGATCTGTCTGGTCTTTGTCTCACCGGTTGCGATGCAGTCCTCGAAATCCGTCCATACGTCATCGAAAGGAATGAGCTGGAGTCTCTCGGTAAACATATTGTTCTTTTCGGCACGTTCAAAGAGTTTGTGTATGGCTTTGTTTGTGGTTACCGGAACGGAATCCTTGTCCACAACCACGATTCCGTCTGATATCACGTCGAAAATATCCTGCAGCTGGTTACGTTCCGCCGTAAGGTCGCTGATGGATTTGGAGAGCCTGTCTGCCAGGAAGTTGAATGACTGACCGAGTTCACCGATCTCGCCCTTATGCGACTCATCGGCTCTGATGCTGAAGTTGCCCTTACCGTATTCCATCGCTACTTCATTGATCTTCTGGAGAGGGAGTACCATCCTGCATACAAAGGCGTATGCGGGAACGAGCATCGCACATGCGGCCATCAGCGTGGACAGCAGGAGAATGTTAACGTACTTGACGATAAGGTCATTGAATCCGTTCAGGTATGAGAGCGAGTAAAGATAATAAGGATTTCCTTCGATCGTGACCGGGAATCTTGCGATTATTATCGTGTAATTGATCTTAAGAGAATCAAAGGTGTAGTACTCGATACCGTTCTGTTCTTTGTATTTCAGGGCATTAAGGACAGGGATTAGATTGGTGGTGTCCGTAACGGCAACGTTCCTGTGCTCTATTCCCGTGGAACTGACTATGCTGCCTTTTGAGTTTACGAGGTAATAGTCATGTCCGGTGGCATAACTGGAACTGAAAAAGAAGTACCTGAAGTCGGAACTGTCGAAGAATTCGGGATTGCTGTCAAAAAATGCTTTGTATTGGATATCCTGTTCCAGGTTGTTATCGCGTTCAAGAGATATGGCGGCGCTTCTTCCGGCTACCAGGAACGCTATGGTCGCAAGTATGGCGGAAGCCAGGAGAGACAATACTACAAGAGTCATTGTTCGCTTCAGCAGCGCACTTTGGAACATTTACGAGACCTCGAATTTATAACCGATACCGTATATGGTCTGGATGGACCAGGGAGCATTATCGTAAGTAATCTTCTGTCTGATCCTCTTGATATGGGTGTCCACGGTTCTTGAATCGCCGTTGTAATCGACGCCCCAAACTGCTTCAAGGATCTGTTCACGTCCGAAGACCTGGCCCGGATGTGACGCAAGGAGATAGAGGATCTCAACCTCTTTAGGCGTACAGGGAACATTCTCGCCGTTGGATCTGACGGCATAATTGTTCAGATTGATCTCAAGACCGTCAAAAGAGAGGACTGAAGAAGGCTTCGGAGTGTCACCAAAGCGGCGGAGGACCGCCTTGACACGGGCGATGACCTCACGGGGGGAAAACGGCTTTACGATATAGTCATCGGCACCAAGCTCAAGACCGACGATCTTGTCTATCTCTTCACCTTTTGCTGTAAGCATGATGATGGGCGTTGCCATCGTCTTCCTTAACTCACGGCATACATCAAGACCGCTCATCTCAGGCATCATTACGTCGAGAAGGATAAGGTCCGGCTTATTTGCCTGGGCCATCTCAAGTGATTCCCTGCCGTCATAGGCATCGGAATGAGTAAAATTATCGTTGTCGAGATATAAACCTAAGGATTCGTGTACGACGGGGTCGTCATCACAGATTAAAATGTTAGGTGCTACAGCCATTTTCAGATTCTCCCAATTTAATTGTTCTTATTATATTATTCATTATCTTAAAAGTGCAATCGGATTTGGAAAATCAAATTAAATAATCAATTTCATAGAGTTTTTCCTATATAAAATATAAAATTATAGTTACAAGGATAAGGGAGGAAGCATATATGATAACGAATTCCATCAAGAAAACCGTATCTGTTTTGCTTACAGGTGCTGTTTTATTCAGTCTTGCCGGGTGTATGAATCTCGGCGGCGGAAGTAAGAAAGCGGTCATTGAGGCTGCAGAAACTTTTGCTGCTGACATGGCTGCTGCCGATGCGTCCAAGTTAATAAAGAATTCGACGTTGAGCAAGAAGAGTGATGAGGCTTCGGCACTGACAGAGCTTTTGTCAGATAGCGGACACACGGATGATGAGATCGCATTTTACAAGGCGGTGGAGAAGACCATCGACTATGAGATCGATGAGGATTCCGTGAGTGTTGATAAAGATTCGGCTTCCGTTAATATTATTTTCTCCATTGCGGATTATTCTGACGTTCTCCTTGAGGATTTTAAGAATGCCGATGAGCTTACTTCCGCGATAAAGAAAGCCGATTCCGCAACATTCAAGTTCACGGCCGAATTTTCGAAAGAAGACAAAGAGTGGATCCCCGACAATGTCGGAAGCAAGAAGTTCATGAAGTTCTATGAGTACAGAAAGGCCGATATCAGCTTCGCCCTTACGGCTGAGATGATCGCCGGCTTTATCGATAAGGATGAGAGTTCTTTCTGGATCTACGGTGATGAGAATAAGTATACCGATACCACATTCATCGAATATGATTATTATTTTGATTCTGCCATTCTCGGATATGAAGACCGCGGCGAGCAGATATATTTCGTGCTCAAGAAAGACGGAGCACAGATATACTGCAGTTCTGACATGCGCTTAGGTGAGAATGCGAAGGTCGAATGCCGTGTTGAAGGCGGGGATATCGGTCTTGAGGCATTCGGTGAATTCGAGAGCGGAACATATACCATTGAGCTGTATTACAAAGGCGAAAACGGTGACGAGCTCGTTGATTCCAATTCTATTGATGTCGAGAAGACGGTTGTTCCCATTCTTACCACAGGAACGGATCCGTCCGGAGATACGCTTTCCGGTGAAGGCGATTACTATGCGTTTACCGATTTCGTCTTCAGAAGCTTTATCATAGATGCCGAATGGTATGATTATGATGATTGCATGATCGATGATATGACTTATACGACTGATGTCCAGACAATAGCTTTCTCTATGCAGGTCAAGCCGGCATATGACAAGGCTGTTGATTATCAGTTCTATTATTCTGAGAATGCCGATACGGCAGCTCTTGAGGAAGCTCTTACCAATCCGATCTATTCCGCGACCATCAGTCCAAAACAGTATTCCAACGGTTATTTCTATGATATCGAGTATGATGTCGGCGGTTCGGCAAAACCCGGTCTTTACGTGTTCGCAGTCTTTGAAGCTGGCACGGAAAATATCCTGATGTACGGTTTCTGCGCCGTTTCTTAAGAATCTGCCTAATTGTATTAACTGAGTTTTGATATAATATGCGAAAATAAGGTGGCGTCTTCATGGGGAAGGCGCCACTTAAAATGTACGAAAAAGGAATCTTGATGAATAAGAAAACAACAATAGTATTGTCTATAGTGACTGTATTGAGCATCGTGCTCTCACTTTGCGGATGCAACAACAGCAAGAAGACGGATGAAGCCTTTAATTTCTGCACACAGTTCTGCGAGGACGTGAAAAGCGGGGATACCGGAAAGATCATCACATATTTCAATGACCCTGAGATCACTCAGGATAAACTGAAAGAGATCATTGCTCCTTCGGGTTTCAACAGTGAGGAAGCTGCCGTCTCGGCCAGCATTAAGGAAACCCTGAACTATAAAGTTCAGGAACCGGTATATGATTACAAGGCAAAGACCGCCACGGTATATCTGTCCTGGGAAGAGGCTGATTACAACTGTGATGCCGTCAGAACAGCGGATTCGGTAACCGCGATGAAGTCTGCCATCAAAACCGCACCGGCCAGCATTATTACATCGTGCGTAACGGTGGATCTTAACGGAGAGACTCCCGTTATAACGGATCCGAAGTCCGTTATCGACGCTGTCTATGCGTTTAATGCCGCAGATCACGGCATATTACCCGGAATTCTCAAGGATTATTATTCTTCAGGTGAATGGGTGCTGGCGCCAAAGGGCGTTTACACCAACACCAAAGAGATAGGCGTCAGGTTGAATTTCAAGAAAGATGTCATGGATTACAGATATGTTCCGGGTATTACATATACCGTTGCCGCCGGTGATAAGGTGTTGTTCGCGTCTGACGTTCTTTATCTCTCTGACAAGAGCATAAGGCTTGACTTTACTCCGGATATGACCGGTCCCGAAGCACTCAATGAGGACGGTTTCTTTAAGGAAGGTAAGTATACGGTCATGGTCTTTGATGAGCATTCAAACGATATCGCAGGTTTTACGTGTGAAGTGAAGACTGTGCCTGTTGAGAAAGAAGAGATCGAATTCGAGGAATTCTCAAATGACCAATACCTTTCTGACCTTATTTACGAGTTTAAGGACAGCGAACTGATGAGCAGGACATTCGTCTATAATTCCGGATGGTGGGATTATGACGGTACTTCGGTAGGAAAGAGCGCCTTCGGATCCGATACGACGATAATCGGTTTCTCTCTTGCTGTAAGCAATGAAAATGACATGGAACTGTACTACGAGTATTATTACAGCGAAGAAGCGGATTTCAGCGGTATCAGCGAATCCAAACCAGTATATGAAAGATCGTGCAAGCCTTCGCTGTATCAGGATCTGGCCTGTTATGACCTCGACTATTCGTCAGGAGACATAAACCCGGGTTACTACGGACTTGTCGTATATGGTGATGCTGCAAAGAAGCATATTGTTTTCACGGCGTCCTGCATGGTCGTTGAGGAAACAAGTGCAGAAATGAACTGATGACAGGGCCGGTCTGAGTTTCGTGGTTTCCGGTTAAGATGTATGAGAAAACATAGATCGACAGTGTTTTTTAAGTTCCTGGCAGCGTTAGTGGTGTCTGCTGCTGTATTGTTCGCCTTTACGTTTTATGTCGGGTCCGAAGAACCGGAGATAACGGTTGAGACGGGTACGACGGAAACAACAGCTGCCGTAAAGCCTGAAACCAGTCCTTCGGAGACAACTGTGACGGTTACGCCTCCTTTGACTCCCACGGTGACACCTTCACCTGAGACGAGCGCTTCATCTGAGCCAAGTGAGACCACCAAGCCCAAAGGACCTGATTATGACACTGTAAAAGACGTTTATGTCTATGCGGTCTGGTATGATGCAGTTGAGAGCAATCCGGTAAACTATAATTCGATCGAATCCCGCAAGGCTTTTGCGCTTAAAGGCGTTTTCTATTTCAGCACGCCGCTGAGCGTCTCTTTTGAGGCTAACCTCTACAAGGATGATTCAGTCATTATGACCAGGGAGATCAAGCTGAACGATAATGTCACGGCAGAGGCTGATTTCAGTGCGGGGCTTGAAGGAACAGGCAATTTCGATACCGGGGATTATTACATAGAACTGCTTTATGACGGAAAACCGGTAGCCAATACATCGAAGATGAGGGTCAGGTAAATGTTTCTATCAGATAACTGGAAAGATTATGAAGTGTTGTACTGCGGAGACGGCGAAAAATACGAGCGCTGGGGCAATGTTATCCTGAGACGTCCCGATCCCCAGGCTGTCTGGCCCGTTATCAGGAACGGCAAAGAGATCCCGATGGATGATCTTGAGAAGCCCGATGCCTTTTATACCAGAAGTGACAAGGGCGGAGGAGCCTGGACAAAGCTCAAGAGTTTTCCGTCAACCTGGAAGATCAGCTATGATTCTTTGGGCAGCAGGCTGACTTTTATCATCGAGCCGACTGCCTTCAAACATACCGGTCTGTTCCCAGAACAGGCATCAAACTGGGATTTCTGCGGTGACCTGATCTCTAAGGCCAAGGATTCCGGAAGGGAAGACATCAGGATCCTTAATCTTTTCGCTTATACCGGCGCGCAGACACTTGCATGTGCCGCGCACGGCGCGGATGAAGTCGTGCATGTCGACGCTTCAAAGGGAATGATCGCCAAGGCAAAAGAGAACATTAAGGAAAGCGGTCTCGAAGAACGTTATGTAAGGTTTATTGCGGAAGACTGCAAGAAATTCGTTGAGCGTGAGATAAGGCGCGGAAGGAAATATGACGGGATAATCATGGATCCGCCTTCCTATGGCAGGGGGCCGTCAGGTGAATTGTGGAAGCTCGAAGACTCCTTCTATGACCTGGTAAAGCTGTGCGCGAACCTGCTCTCTGATGATCCTCTGTTTTTCATAGCAAGTTCCTATGCCACCGGTATTACGGCACAGGCATCGGGCCAGATCCTTAAGCTTGCCATCCCCGGCGGAAAAGTCGATGCTGAGGAACTGATGCTCCCTGTATCGAAGATGAACGCGTATCTCCCGTGCGGTCAGACAGCCAGATGGACGGCAAAGTGACGGATCTTCCATACGGTGTAAATGTTCTCTATGAGGACAATCATATAATCGTTGCTTTAAAACCTGCGGGTGTCCTCTCGCAGAGCGACGGCAGCGGGGCGCCCGATATGCTCACTGTCCTTAAGGCTTATATCAAGGAAAAGTACGAAAAGCCCGGAGAAGTCTATCTCGGACTGGTGCACAGGCTGGACAGGCCGGTCTCCGGGGTAATGGTCTTCGCACGGACCAGCAAGGCGGCATCCAGACTGTCAGAGCAGATCAGATCAAGGAAAGTCGGCAAGATATACAGATGCGTCGTTGATGGCGTTATGGAAGGATGCGGAAGGCTCGAAAACTATATCTGCAAAGATGAGAAGACCAATACCGTTACCGTATCCGACCTGAAACTGCCCGGATATAAGGCATGCTGCCTCGATTACAGGGTGCTGGCATCAAAAGACGGTCTGACTCTCGTTGAGGTCAGGCTCGGAACCGGAAGATCGCACCAGATCAGGGCACAGATGGCTCACACGGGACATCCTCTGATAGGGGATCTGAAGTACGGTTCTGCGTACAAAAGATGCAAAGATATCGCTCTTGAAGCCTACAAACTGTCCTTCGAACATCCCGTAAAGCGTGAAAATGTTACATTTGAGGCTCCGGTTCCGTCAGGCTTTCCGTGGAGCCTGTTTGCTTGACTTTAAAGCCCCTTAATATATATAATATTAACTTGCAAAATTATATATAAAGGTGAAGCAGGTTTATGTACAACAAAGTTTCAAAAGACCTCAATTTCGTAGACAGAGAGAAGAATATTCTCGATTTCTGGAAGAAGAATGACGTTTACAGGAAGAGCATAGCTCCCAAAGCTGACGGTGCTCCTACTTTTACACTTTATGACGGGCCTCCGACGGCTAACGGCAAGCCCCATATCGGACATATCAAGACAAGAGTCATTAAGGATGTAATCCCGAGATATCACGCAATGAAGGGCGAGACGATCGTCTTCAAGGCAGGCTGGGATACACACGGTCTTCCTGTTGAGCTTGAGGTCGAGAAGGCTTTGGGCATTAACGGCAAGCCTCAGATCGAAGGCTACGGCGTAGAGCCCTTCATCAAGAAGTGCAAAGAATCCGTCTGGACATACAAGGACCAGTGGGAGCACATGAGTGACCGTGTAGGCTTCTGGGCTGACATGGAGAATCCTTATGTAACTTACGACAATAACTACATCGAGTCCGAATGGTGGGCTTTGAAGCAGATGTGGGATCAGGGCCTCATCTATAAAGGCCATAAGATCGTTCCTTACTGCCCGAGATGCGGTACTGCTCTTTCCTCACACGAGGTTGCACAGGGATACAAGACAGTCAAGGAGAGATCCGCAGTTGTAAGATTCAAGTGTACAGATGAAGATGCTTACATCCTCGCATGGACGACAACTCCCTGGACACTTCCTTCCAACGTAGCTTTGTGCCTTAATCCTGATGCTGAATACTGCAAGGTTAAGGCTTGTGACGGATATACATACTACATGGCTAAGGCTTTGCTTGATTCCGTACTCGGAAACCTTGCAAAAGACGGTGAGACAGCATATGAGATCCTTGAGTCATACAAGGGTTCTGACCTTAAGGGTATGAGTTATGTTGCTCTTTTCGAAGGAACGGCAAAAGAGGCTGCAAATCAGAAGAAAAAGGCTCACTATACCGTATGCGATGACTATGTAACGATGGAAGACGGTACGGGTATCGTTCACATCGCTCCCGCTTTCGGTGAAGACGACGCAAGAGTAGGAAGAGACAATGACCTTCCTATGGTTCAGTTTGTTGACACAAGGGGTAATCTTACCGAAGAGACACCTTTCGCAGGCATGTTCGTCAAGGATGCGGATCCTGAAGTTCTGAAGGATCTTGATTCAAGAGGACTCCTTTTCTCTGCTCCCAAGTTCGAGCACGAGTATCCTTTCTGCTGGAGATGCGACACACCGCTGATCTATTTCGCAAGATCCACATGGTTCATTGCGATGAGCAAAAAGAGAGACGAGCTCTTAAAGTCCAACAATATGGTCAACTGGATGCCTGAGACGATCAGGGACGGCCGTATGGGCGACTTCTTAAGAAACGTCATCGACTGGGGTATCTCCCGTGAGCGTTACTGGGGAACACCGCTTCCGGTATGGGAGTGTGAGTGCGGCGAGAGACACTGCATCGGTTCGATCGAAGAGCTGAAGTCCATGAGCGATGACTGCCCGGATGACATCGAGCTTCATAAGCCTTATGTTGACAACGTTCATATCAAATGTCCCAAGTGCGGCGGTCAGATGAAGAGGGTCACAGAGGTCATCGACTGCTGGTTCGACTCAGGTTCAATGCCTTTCGCACAGTATCATTATCCTTTTGAGAACAAGGAATTCTTTGAGGAGCACTATCCCTGCCAATTTATCTCAGAAGGTATCGACCAGACGAGAGGATGGTTCTATTCGCTTATCGCCATTTCCACTGTTCTCTTCGGAAGGGCTCCGTTTGAGAACTGTATCGTAATGGGTATCGTTCAGGATAAGGACGGCATCAAGATGAGCAAGCACCTGGGCAACGTTGTTGACCCTTGGGATGTTCTTGATTCCCAGGGTGCGGATGCCGCAAGATGGTATTTCTATACGGCTAACCAGCCGTGGCTTCCTTCGAGATTCTCCAAAGAAGCCGTTAACGACGGTATCAAGAAGTTCATCGGAACATTCTGGAACACATATGCTTTCTATGTAATGTATGCCGACATCGATAATTTCGATCCGACAAAGCATACACTCGATAAGGCAACTCTGGGCGCGATGGACAGATGGGTACTCTCACGTCTCAACACGCTCATCAAGGTCGTTAACGAGAAGATGGATAATTACGACATCGCCCAGTCCGCCAGACTCATTCAGGACTTCACCGAAGAGCTCTCGAACTGGTATGTAAGACGCTGCCGTGACAGATACTGGGGTGCCGAAGAGACTCAGGATAAGGTCAATGCTTACATGACTCTTTATACTGTTCTCGACAATCTCACAAGACTCTGCGCACCTTTCGTTCCTTTCATGACGGAAGAGATCTATCAGAACATCGTATGCTCTGTAGATAAGGAAGCTCCAATCTCAGTGCACCTCGCCAAGTATCCCGTAGCTGATGAGAGCCTCATCGACGCTAAGCTTGAAGAAGAGATGGAACTCGTACAGCAGATCGTTACTCTTGGACACAGCTGCCGTGAAGCTGCTTCAATCAAGAACCGTCAGCCTTTGTCTGAGATCTACGTTGTATCTGAGATCGGTCTTGACGACGAATATAAGCCGATCGTTTTGGATGAGCTTAATATCCGTAAGATCGAAGTGCTGAGCGACGCTTCAACTCTCGTTGATTACAGCTTCAAGCCACAGCTCAGGACTTGTGGCAGAAAGTTCGGCAAGAACTTAAACGATGCCAAGGAAGTTATCGCAAACCTCCCGGGCAAAGAGACATACAATGCTCTCAAGAACGGTTCAGTCAAGATCACCGTGAATGGTGAAGAGTATGAGATGACAGAAGAAGACTTCCTTATCGAGACTACGCAGCCTGAAGGATTCTCAACACAGACATCCGGCAACCTTACTGTCTCCATCTCCACGGTCCTCACTGAAGAACTCATTGAAGACGGTCTTGTAAGAGAGATGATCTCAAAGATCCAGAATCACCGTAAGGAGACTGAAGGTCTTACCGTATCCGACAGGATCGTTCTTAAGTACGACGGTAATGACAAGCTTGCTGAAGTCATCGAGAAGAAGAAGGATTATCTCGCTTCCGAGGTTCTTGCTGTTGAGATCACCAAGGGCACAGGTGACAACTCCAAGGAATGGAATGTCAATGGCGAGAAGATCACATTCTCCGTCGTAAAAGCTTGAGGTAAATTATGATAATTGATCTGTTCAGACAAGGATTAAGCGCGCAGGAGATAATCTATTATCTCATCATATTTCTGTTTGCCCTGACGCTCTCGTTCTCATTCCATGAGTTCATGCATGCGGCAACGGCTGTATGGCTGGGCGACCCGACGCCGAGAAACATGGGAAGGCTTACGCTCAACCCTGTTGCTCACGTCGATCCTGTCGGAACGGTCCTGCTTCTTATTGCCGGATTCGGCTGGGGAAAACCCGTCATGTATAACCCCAACAACCTTCACAGGTTCAAGAGCCACAGATGGATGAACATCATGGTCCATCTTGCAGGCGTTACCGGCAATTTCGTGCTTGCGCTGATAGCAAATATACTGTTCCTTCTTTTCGCCGCGCTGCAGGTGAAGTTCCCGGGAGCCGAGAATGTGCTCCGTGCATTGACTGACGCTTTCAGTTATACATATGCGTTCTCGATGATGCTCCTCGCGTTCAATCTTCTCCCGATCCCGCCTCTTGACGGTTTCCATGTCCTGGAGGAACTCCTGCCTTACAGGCTCAGGCATACTGAAGGTTATATGAAGTTCCAGCGCTTCTCGCCGTATATTATCTGGATAGTATTTATAGTAAGTACTGTCTCGAATGTTTCCATATTGAGCTATGTCATCAATCTTATCGAGACACCTTTCGAATTCATAATAAGCATTATCTGCATGCCGCTTTACATGCTTTTCCAGATGATGGGACTGTAAAATATGCTCGAGCAAGCGGTAAAGCCGGAGATTAAGTTAAGACAATTCGAAGGCCCTCTGGACCTGCTCTTGCATCTCATCGAAAAGAACGATGTTGATATCTACGATATCCCGATAAGTACCATTACGGGTCAGTATATGGATTACATCGAGTCCATGAAGGAATTCGACATGGAGATCGCTTCGGATTTCCTTGTTATGGGCGCGACACTCGTATCCATCAAATCCCGGATGATGCTGCCCGGAATGCAGGCCGCGCTTGGAACCGGTGATGAAGCAGCGGATCCAAGGGAAGAACTTGTTATATCCCTCATGAGATACAAAAGATGCCGCGTTTTCGCATCTGATCTTAAAGAGAGAAGAGAGAAGTTTGATGGAGCCAGATTCCGTTATGCTTCGACGGCAAAATCTCTCGGAATAACCATTGCTTCTGCCGAGCAGGCATTCTCCATCGAAGAGTTCAACGAAGCCGTTGCCACGATCAATGAACGCAATGACATGAGGTTCACGGACATAACGACCAAGATCACGCACATTCTGCAGAGGGATAAGCGGTCCGTTAAAGAGAGGATAAAGTCCATCTGGCGCAGCATAACCGGTAAAGGCAGGATCCTGTTCAGCAGTCTTTTCGGAAAGAAGGCTGAGAAAATGGATAAGGTCGTCAGTTTCCTCGCCGTGCTGGAGCTTGTAAGAGACAATAAGATAACGGTAGAACAGGACAGAAACTTCGGCGAGATATCTATAGAAGAGAAGAAGGGCTGATCAACATGGAAGACGATTTCAAGGTAACCGCGCAGGAACTGCCGGCAGCGATCGAATCAATACTTTTCATATCCGGGGATCCCGTCTCCGTCGACAAACTCGCCGATATCCTGAACTGCTCCAAGAATGCAGTTACGGAAGCGCTTAAATCACTTACGGACAGGTATTCATCAAACCCGTGGAGCGGGCTTGAGATCAGAAGGACTGAAGATTCTTATGCCATCATGACCAGGCCTTCGCAGAAGAAGATCCTTGACAGGATGTTCGGACCAAGACAGTCTCCGCCGCTTTCCCAGGCTTCATATGAGACTCTGGCGGTCATTGCCTATAACCAGCCCTGTACGAGGGCGCAGGTCGAGCTCGTCAGAGGAGTTTCCTCTGATTCCATTATCTCGAGACTCCTCGACAGAGGATGGATCGAGGAAGCCGGCAATCTTGACGCACCGGGCAGGCCTTCACTGTTCAGAACGTCCAAAAAGTTCCTTACCGAATTCGGTATCGAATCGGTCAGGGATCTGCCTCCGCTTGAACTCATGAGCTATCAGACCATAAGGGACATGGAGGATTCGCTCAGGGAAGCTGCGGGCGGTGAAGATAAGCAGATATCCATTGAGAGCATCATGAATCCGAAGAAGGAAGATGATGAAGAGGGCGGAGAAGATGACGGGAACACTTGAGCTGATCGAGACTGCGGTCTCCGATATGAGTAAAGGCCATAAGGCTATCGCGAATTATATTCTTGAATCATACGACAAGGCCGCTTACATGACGGCTGCCAGACTTGGCGAGGAAGTAGGGGTTTCCGAATCAACCGTGGTGCGTTTCACTACGGAACTCGGATTCGAAGGCTATCCGGAATTCCAGAAAGCTCTGCAGGAAGACCTGAAATCGAAGCTTACCTCTGTTCAGAGACTCGGACTTACCGAGAAGTTCGAGAGCGACAGCGACGCGCTCAGGGCAGTGGTTGCCCAGGACATCTCAAATTTAAGGGAATCCCTTAATTCGATCGACGAGAAGGAGTTCGGAAAAGCGGTCAATTCCATTCTCGGTGCGCGGAAGATATATATCATGGGCATCAGGGCATCAGCTCCGTTATCGGAGTTCATGCATTTCTACATGACGCTCCTGTTCGATGACGTCGTTCTCGTAAGGAGTACGTGTACTAATGAGCTTTTCGAGCAGATCATGCCTATAGGCGAGGGTGATGTCATGATCGGCATCTCTTTCCCGAGGTATTCGGCCAGGACCATCAATTCGATGGGATATGCCAAGAAAAAGGGCGCGACCATCATAGCAATTACGGATAAAGATGATACGGCCATGACGGAATATGCCGACATCAAGCTTTTCGCAAGGTCGTCAATGGCCTCGTTTGTTGATTCCCTGACGGCACCACTGTCACTCATCAACGCTCTGCTCGTGTCGCTCGGAATGCACAGGAAAGAACACATTCAGGCTTCGCTTGAGTCATTGGAGACCTTATGGTCCCAGTACCGTGTCTATGAGACCGGAAGAGACAGGAATACCGAAGACGGAGATATATTGTAATAAGGAGAATAATTATGGGAATTTATCAGATCGCGATCGACGGACCTTCAGGATCAGGCAAGAGCACGCTTGCCAAAGGTGTTGCCAAAGAACTCGGCATCATGTATCTCGATACCGGCGCGATGTACAGGACCTGCGCCGTGGCTTCCATAAAAAAGGGCATCAACGCCAAAGACGCTGAAGCCGTTAAGAAAATGATGGATGAAGTGAAGATCGAAGTCGAGTTCATAGACGGCGTTCAGCACATGATCCTTGACGGCGAGGATGTGACAGGCGAGCTCAGGACTCCGCAGACATCCATTGCGGCATCCGACATATCTGCGCTTCCTTTCGTAAGAACAGCCATGGTATCCCTTCAAAGAGAGATAGCCAAGAATCAGACGTTCGTCCTTGACGGCAGGGATATCGCTTCCGTGGTCCTTCCTGATGCGAAATATAAGTTTTTCGTATTATGCGCGCCTGAGGTCAGGGCGGAGAGAAGACTTGCCGAGCTTGAGGCAGCAGGCGACCATTCCCAGACATATGAAGAGGTGTTAAGGGACATTAAGTACAGGGATGAGCAGGATTCCACCAGGGCTGCGTCACCGCTCGTACAGGTGCCTGAGGCAATCGTTATCGATACCGGAAAGTATGATATCGATGGTACGAGAGCATTCCTCTTAAGCCATCTTGACGAAGAAGATAAAAAATGAAAGTAACTGTCGCCGGATCCGCAGGCTTCTGCTTTGGAGTCAAAAATGCCGTGACGGCAGCCCAAAATGCCGTTGCTGAGCATCCTGACGGCAGAAAACTCATTATGCTCGGCGAGATAGTCCACAACAAATATGTTGTCGACAGGCTTCTCGAAGGCGGATTTGAGATCTGCGGAAAGGCTGAAGACTGTCCGGAAGGCTCCACCGTAATAGTTAGGGCACACGGCGTTACACCTGATGAGATTGCGGTCCTGAAGTCTAAGAACTGTGACATCAGGGATATGACATGTCCTTTTGTCTCAAAGATCCATAATATCGTCAGGGAGAATGCCCTTAAAGGAAAAAATATAATAATCTCTGGTGCCGAGGGTCATCCGGAAGTTATCGGAATCCTGGGAGAGACGGAGGGGACTGGCGTAAAATGTGCCGTCATCAAGTCTCCGGAGGAGCTCGAAAGCCTGGATTTTCCGCTTGAAAGCGCAATATTGGTCTCCCAGACCACATTTTCGAGCGAAATATTCAAAAAAATCTGTCAATCAGTTAAAAATAAAATTGAAAAATATAATGTTTTTGATACAATATGTATTACGACTGAAAGTAGGCAAAAGGAAGCCGCTTCGCTCTCTGAGTTATCAGACTCGATGATAGTCATCGGTTCTGCTCACAGTTCGAACACCACTAAGCTTTTGGACATCTGCAAAGGTCGTTGTGCAAGAACATTCCTTGTGAATTCCGGCACTGAAGTAAGAAGTCTTATCTCAGAGGGGAAGATACTTGCGGCTGACAAAGTCGGGATCACAGCGGGTGCATCTACACCGGAAGCTATTATTTTGGAGGTTGTTCAACAAATGAACGAAGAAGAGAAGATCACAAATCAGGGCTTTGACACGGAGTTTGCCAATGCTGTCGATTTAATTGCGCAGGTTAGAAGAGGTGCTGTTGTTAAGGGCACGATCACATCTGCTGATGACGACTATGTATACGTAGACGTACACGACAAGTCCGAAGGTAGAATTTCACGTAAGGAGTTTGATTCGGATCCTGACTTCGATCTTGACAAGGCAATTGCCGAGCACACTGAAGTTACAGTTAAAGTAAGAAGCATTAAGAATTCCGATCAGGGTAAAGAGATCATCCTTTCCAAGAATGATGTCGAGTCCGAGAAGGGCAGAGCCGAGATCGAGGAAGCTTACAAGAACAAGACTCCAATCGAAGTTAAGATCACACGCACTGTTAAGGACGGCGTCATCGGTACTTACAAGGGCGTTGATATCTATATCCACAGAACACAGATCAAGTCCGGTGATGTAAAGGACCTCGAAGCTTATGTTGGTCAGGTTCTTGAGATCATCGTTACAAAGTTCGATACCGAGAAGGGCCGTCTCAGGATCTCCGGCAGCCACAGGATCATCGTTTCCGAGGAGCGCCGCAAGAAGTCAGCTGAGATATGGGACAACATCGAGGAAGGTAAGCACTATAAAGGTGTTGTAAGAAGCCTCGTTGATTTCGGTGCTTTCATCGATATCGGCGGTGTTGACGGACTCGTTCATGTTTCCGAGCTCTCGTGGAGCCGCAATGCAAAGCCTGCAGATGTTCTGAAGGTTGGCGAGGAGATCGACGTTTACGTTAAGTCTTTCGATAAAGAGACAAAGAAGATCTCCCTGGGTTACAAGAAGCTCGAGGATGATCCTTACTACAATATCGAAGAGAGAATGCCTGTAGGCTGCATCGTTCAGGGTACTGTCGTTCGTCTTACAAAGTTCGGTGCTTTCGTTCAGCTCGAACCCGATCTCGACGCTCTCTGCCATGTATCACAGATCTCTTCCAGAAGACTTGAGAAACCTGAGGATGTCCTTTCCGTAGGTCAGGTTGTTCAGGCCAAGGTCATCAAGATCGAGCCTGATGAGAGAAGGATCTCCATCTCCATCAAGGAAGTTGCTCCTATCGATCCCGAGGTTGAAGAGCCTGTTGAAGAAGCTCCCGTTGAGGAAGCACCTGCCGAGACAACAGACGAGGCTTGAGTTATTACTTAATGTGATTCCGGACCGCGCTCTTTAGGGGGCGCGGTTTTTTATTATGGAGACGTGGCTCCGTTGAACTCGCGAGGCACGAAGCGTGCGAAAAAACACCCGCTATGTGAAGTGACCCCCCGAAGTTCTGTTCAACTTCTGGGGTTCACTTCAATGACGTGTGGTAATTATTTAATGATATCTTGTTTATTTCCTGTATATTTCCTGTTTTTTCCGTTTTAGGCAATGATTCTGGTAATCTTACTGTGTTTTACTAAAAACATTTCCTGTTTCGTGTCATTCTGGTAATATTTTGGAAAACGTAATCATAACATTAGCTGTCCGGTATTCCACAATGAATCTAATAAACAAAATCCATCTAATTATCTGAACCTATACAGCTTTGCAATTTTGAACTTGCATATTTTTATCTGTTGTTATAATATTATTTAGCTTGTTAGAGGAATACTCCATCGGGGTGTGGCTCAGGTGGTAGAGTGCCTGCTTCGGGAGCAGGAGGCCGTGGGTTCAAGTCCCGCCACTCCGACCAATATTTTTCCTTAACAAGGCGTGATCATCGGGGTGTAGCTCAGGTGGCTAGAGTGCTTGCTTAGGGAGCAAGAGGTCGTGGGTTCAAGTCCCGTCACTCCGACCAATACTCAGGAATAACCTTCGTACTAAGTACGGAGGTTATTTTTAGCGAGTCTATATCTGGTTGACGTATATACGTATAACGGATATAATTTGTTTATGATTAAAAGTTTTGCCAATAAAGAAACAGAGAAGGTCTTTAATCAGGAATTCTCAAAGAAATTACCAGCTTCGATTCAGGGGGTTGCTTTAAGAAAACTGATTATGATGAATAATGCAAAATGTATTGATGATCTTCGAGTTCCTCCGGCAAATCATTTGGAACAACTTAACGGAAACAGAAAAGGACAATTTAGTATCAGAATCAATGATCAATACAGGATTTGCTTTAGATACAGTCTAAATGATTGTTATGACGTCGAGATTGTTGATTATCATTAGGAGGCAGAAATATGACTGACAGAATTAAATTACCTACAATCGGTGAAATCCTTAAAGAGGAATTTATGGAACCTTTGGATATAACTGCTTACAAATTAGCTAAAGATATAGGCGTACCTACATCAAGAGTTTTGGAAATACTTCATGGGAAGCGTAAAGTTACGGCTGATACTTCATTAAGATTGGCTAAATATTTTGGATTAACTGATAAGTATTTTTTGGATATACAAAATGATATAGATATAAGACTCTTAAAAGAGAATCAGAAAGAGGAGTTTGACAAGATTATTCCTTATTCCGCCTGAGACGTTATGATATACTTTTGAATATATTAATAAAGGCGGTATATGGTATGAGCCGGGCAGATGATATTTTCGATGAGAACATAAGAACAATACTTAATTCAGGCTATTCCACGATCAATGACAAGGTAAGGCCGCATTGGGCTGACGACGGAGCTCCCGCATATACTTACAAGGCGTTTGCCATCGTTAACCGGTATAACCTTGCCGAGGAATTCCCGATGTTCACACAACGCTGGATCAATTTCAAGGCAGCTGTTGACGAGCTTCTCTGGATCTGGCAGAAGAAATCCAACAATGTCAACGATCTTAACTCTCATATCTGGGACGCATGGGCTGATGAGAGTGGCTCGATCGGCAAGGCTTACGGATATCAGCTTGGCGTTAAGCACAAGTATAAGGAAGGCGAGTTCGACCAGGTCGACCGCGTTCTCTACGATCTTAAGAACAACCCGTCTTCGCGCCGCATCATGACAAACATCTATGTCCATCAGGACCTGAGCGAGATGCATCTTTATCCCTGCGCTTATTCGATGACATTCAACGTTACGGGCAACAAGCTCAATGCGATCCTCAACCAGAGGAGTAATGACATGCTCGTCGCAAATGCGTGGAACGTCTGCCAGTACGCTGTGTTGGTACATCTTTTCGCAAGATGCTCAGGATTGGAAGTCGGTGAATTCGTTCATGTCATCGCTGATGCACACATCTATGACAGACACGTCGATATCGTTAAGGATCTCATCGAGAGACCCAAATATCCGGCTCCGAAGCTTGTTCTTGATGAAGGAATCACGGATTTCTATCAGTTCACGACTGACAGTATCAGACTTGAAGGTTACGAGGCAGGACCCAAGATCAAGGGCATTCCTGTTGCGGTCTGATGCGGCGGTAAATACATGAAGCTGATCTTTATAAGACACGGGGATCCAGATTACGAGAAGGATTCCCTTACGGAAAAGGGCTGGCGTGAAGCTGAGATACTCGCGGAGCGTGTAGCCAAATGGGACATTAAGCAGATCTACTGTTCTCCGATGGGACGCGCGAAAGACACCTGCTCGGCTACTCTTAATAAGACGGGCCGTGAAGCGGTCACATGCGACTGGCTGCAGGAATTCTATTACAGGATCTGGGATGAGGACGTTAAGGAATGGACCATTGCATGGGACTTCTATCCGAGGGATTTCAATCACAGGGATGACTTTCATGACAAGGATAAGTGGGCCTATACGGAGATCATGAAGTCAGGCAATATCGCAGAGCACGCACAGGAAGTATATGACGGATTTGATGCCCTGCTCGAAAAGCACGGCTATAAGCGTAATGACAGAAACTTCTATGATGTGTTGGAGCATAATGACGATAACATCGTGTTCTTCTGTCATTTCGGCGTTACGGCTCTCATAATCGGTCATCTTATCGGTGTTGCCGCTCCTGCGATATGGCAGGGAATGATGATGGCGCCGACATCAATAACTGTTTTGGGTTCTGAAGAAAGGATACCCGGGGAAGCGAGCTTCAGGGTACAGGTCTTCGCCGATTCAAGACATTTGCTTGAAGCAGGCGAGCCGATATCACAGTCAGGGTATTTTACTCAGCTTTTCGAGGGCTGATAAATCTGGATAATCAATATTTTCGGGGGTTACAAGTATGATCGCGATTTCAGCAGTTGACAAGAATTGGGCAATCGGCAATCAGGGACATCTGCTTATCTCACTGCCGGAAGACCAGAAAGGCGTCTTCAGAAAATACACGTCCGGACATACAGTCGTATTCGGAAGAAAGACGCTTGAGACTTTCCCGGGACAGAGGCTTCTGCCTAACCGTGTCAACGTCATAATGTCCAGAAGTTATGAGTATGAGAAGGAAGGTGCCATGATTCTTCATTCCGTTGATGAGCTGGAAGATTTTTTGGAACTTACCTCTGATGAGGTCTATCTTATCGGCGGAGCGTCTCTGTATAATTCGCTTATCGGACTCTGTGACAGGGCGATAATCACCAGCATCCGTGCCGAGTTCGAAGCTGACTGCTGGTTCCCGAACCTTGATGAGGATCCGGATTGGGAACTTGAAGAGGAAGAACCTCCCGTAATGAGCGAGAAAGGTGTGGAATTCACGGTTAAGCACTATAAGAGAAAATAATTCTTTGAGTGTTCAGATACGAAAAATGCAATGCTGACATCACTCACGGGTTATTTTCGAAGAAAATACTGTTCGAAGTGAGGTTGTTATTGCATTGCATTTACCTTTTTGTTAGAATACTCGAGCATAAAAATCACGCATACATTCCGACTGTGGCCATTTTGAGCTGAATATTACCTGATGTATGCGGAAGAAAAAACAGGAGGATTTATTTTATGCCAGTTATTTTAATGAAGCAGCTTCTTGAAGCAGGCGTACACTTCGGTCACCAGACACGCCGTTGGAACCCTAAGATGTCAGAGTACATCTTCACGGAGCGTAACTCAATCCACATCATCGATTTGCAGAAGACAGTCAAGAAGGTCGACGAGGCCTATGACGCTATGCGCGAGCTCGCTGAGAAGGGTGATATCCTTTTCGTCGGTACAAAGAAGCAGGCTCAGGATTCCATCAAGGAAGAAGCACAGCGCTGCGGTCAGTTCTATGTTAACTACCGTTGGCTCGGCGGTACTCTCACAAACTTCGTAACGATCAAGAAGAGAGTAGCAAGACTTGAAGAGCTCCGCAGAATGGAAGCAGACGGTTCTTTCGAACTCAGAACAAAGAAGGAAGTTGCCAAGCTTAAGCTCGAGATGACAAAGCTCGACCAGAACCTCGGCGGTATCGTAGGCATGGTAAAGCTCCCTGCAGCACTCTTCATCGTTGATACAAAGAAAGAGCACAATGCAGTTGCAGAAGCTAAGAGACTCGGTATCCCGATCATTGCTATCGTTGATACAAACTGCGATCCTGATGAAGTTGACTATGTAATCCCCGGTAACGATGACGCTATCCGTGCGGTTAAGCTCATCACAGCTAAGATGGCTGACGCTGTTATCGAAGCTCATCAGGGTGAGGACGCTACATCTGAGGGTATGGATCTTGATTCAGCTGAGGCTCAGGCTGCTACAGCTGAGGTTGCTGAAGAGCAGGCTGCTGAGGAAGCAGGCGAGAAGTCCATCGAAGAGATCGCTTCCGAGTCTTAATTTCCGAATCTTAACTATAAACGCAAAGGAGAATATATATGGCAGTTACAGCACAACAGGTTAAAGAACTCCGTGAGCTCACAGATTGCGGCATCATGGACTGCAAGAAGGCACTTATCGAGTGTGAAGGTGATATCGAGAAGGCTAAGGCTTGGCTCCGTGAGAAGGGTATGGCTAAGGCTGAGAAGAAGTCCGCAAGGATCGCTGCAGAGGGTGCAGTTGTTTCCAAGATCGCTGATGACAAGAAGTCCGGCGTTCTCGTAGAGATCAACATTGAGACAGACTTTGCTGCTAACACTGATAAGTTTAAGAACTTCTGTGAAGCTGTTTCTACACACATCCTTGCTAAGAAGCCTGCTGATATCGAAGAGCTTATGGCTCAGCCTCTTTACAGTGACGAGTCCAAGACTGTTGAGATCTTCCAGAAGGAAGCTATCGCTGATATCGGTGAGAACACATCCATCAGAAGATTCGTTATCTATGAAGTGGAGGGCAACGGTGCTGTTGCTTCTTACATCCACATGGGCGGTAAGGTCGGCGTATTTGTTGAAGTTACAACAGATGACGATTCCGTAATCACAAAGCCTGAGTTCGCTGATTTCGCAAAGAACATCGGCATGCAGGTTGCTTCAATGAGACCTAACTGGGTTACAGAGGATGAAGTTCCCCAGGCAGAGCTCGACAAGGAAGTTGATATCATCAAGAACAAGGCTCTCGAAGAGGGTAAGCCTGAGAAGATCATCATGGACAGGATCGTTCCCGGCCAGATCAAGAACTTCTACAAGCTTAACTGCCTCGTAGATCAGGAGTTCTTCAGAGATGACGATCTTACTATCTCCCAGTATATCGAACAGTCCATCAAGGCTATCGGCGCTAACGTTTCCGTAGTCCGTTTCACAAGATTCGGTCTTGGTGAGGGCATCGAGAAGAAAGTTGACGATTTCGCTGAGGAAGTAAGAAAGCAGGCAGGTCTTTAATAGATCTTAAGGTCTGTTGATCAAGTGTTTCAGGGCTGTCCCAAGGGGCAGCCCTTTTTTGTTTTTATGCCGTTCCCGAAAACATACCTCAACTATCTCTTTTTTTACTTTTATTAAAGGAGTATTACTGTTAAAATCTATTGAGAGAATTTTACGCGGAGGAAAGAACTTAAAATGAGTGAGACAAAATATAACAGAGTGCTTCTGAAGATATCGGGTGAGGCTCTGGCCGGCGATGCCAAGATGGGCATCAATGATGAAGTGCTTAAAGAGATATCAGCCAACATCAAGGCTGTTGCCGATCTCGGCGTACAGGTTGCGATCGTTGTAGGCGGAGGCAACTTCTGGCGCGGAAGATCATCCGAGAAGATGGACAGGGTTACGGCAGATCACATGGGAATGCTCGCAACACTGATGAACTCCCTGGCGCTTTCCGATGCTCTGGAACAGCAGGGTGCCGTAACAAGAGTCCTGTCGGCTATCGAAGTAAGACAGATGGCTGAACCCTATATCAGAAAGAGAGCAGTAAGACATCTGGAGAAGGGAAGGATCGTTATTTTCGCATGCGGAACAGGCAATCCGTATTTCTCAACTGACACAGGTGCTGCATTACGAGCAACCGAGATCGGTGCTGACGTATTCCTTAAGGCCACCATGGTTGACGGCGTTTACGATAAGGATCCCAATGTTTATCCTGACGCCAAGAAGTATGACAAGGTATCCCATGACGAGGTATTAAGGCTGAACCTTAAGGTCATGGATGCAACGGCAGCCGCTCTCTGCCGCGATAATCACACCAAGATCCTCGTATTCTCCATGAAGGATCCTGAGAATATCGTAAGGATCGCGAAGGGCGAAGAATTAGGAACGATAGTTGAATAAGAAAAATAAATCATATAAGAGGAGGCTTTATTTATGGCTATGATCGAGATCACAAAGAAAGATTATGATGATATCGAAGCGAAAATGCGGAAATGCATCGACAATCTTCAGGAGAACCTCAACACAATCCGTGCCGGACGTGCGAATCCGCATGTTCTGGACAAGATCACCGTTGATTACTACGGTGCTCCGTCTCCTCTTAATGCTGTAGCGAACATTCAGGTTCCCGAAGCAAGAATGATCACTCTTTCACCCTGGGATCCGAAGATGTTAAGAGATATCGAGCATGCCATCCAGGCTTCCGATCTTGGAATCAATCCCACGAATGACGGTAAGATGATCAGACTCGTTTTCCCTATGCTCACAGAGGAAAGACGTAAGGATCTCGTTAAGCAGGTTAAGGTTTACGGAGACGAGACAAAGGTCGTCATCCGCAACAACCGCCGCGATGCGATCGATAAGATGCGTGCCGCCAACAAGAAGAAGGAACTGACTGATGATCTCCTCAAGGAATTCGAGGAGAAGGTTCAGAAGATCACCGATAAGTTCACAGCCGAAGTAGACAAGGTCTGCGAGGCTAAGAATAAGGAACTTATGGAGATCTGATGGCGTTAACCGGAAAGAAAATCGTAAAGTCTTATGATACGGGTGACCTTAAGGTCCCCGTATCTTTGGGTGTAATAATGGACGGTAACGGGAGATGGGCAACCAACCGTCACCTTCCGAGAAGTGCCGGTCACAAGGTCGGTGCGGAGAATCTCAAAGAGCTTTGCCGCAACTGCGTAAGGTATGGCGTCAAGTATCTTACGGTCTATGCCTTTTCCACCGAGAACTGGTCCAGACCGCAGGGTGAAGTCGATTTCCTGATGAAGCTCTTTGTCGAGCTTTTCGACAAGTATGATCCCGAACTTGCTGAAGAAGGTATCAGGGTCAGATTCACGGGCGATGATTCGGAACTTCCCCAAAAGGTAAGGGATGTCTGCAGGACAGCCGAGGAGAGATCGAAGAATCGTCCTAACATGCAGCTTATTGTCGCGCTCAATTACGGCGGAAGACGCGAGATCCTGAGCAGCTGCCGCAAGATAGCCATGCAGGTCAGGGAAGGACAGATCGCTCCTGAAGACATTACCGAGCAAATGATATCTGATAATCTTTATCTTCCTGACGTACCTGATCCGGAACTGATCATCAGACCCAGCGGAGAGATGAGATTATCCAATTTCCTTTTATGGGAAAGTGCCTATTCGGAATTCTGGGTCTCCGATACGTTATGGCCGGACTTCGGCTACGAGGAGCTTACACAGGCTTTCCGGGATTTTGCATTAAGGGACAGGCGCTTCGGCGGCCTTTCCAAGAAGGAGAGCAAGGCTTAAATTGAGACAGAGGATTATTACAGGCATTATCTTTACCGTTCTGGTGCTGCTGTTCTTCCTGCCGGCTTATTTCTGGCCGGTCACGGCTGTGATAATGTCTGGAATCATCGGAGTCTTCGCGTGCATCGAGATGTTCAAGGCACTGAAGCACGGCGGTTATCAACCGTCGGCATTCCTTCTCATCATCGGCATTGCTCTTACTGTTATAGTAGTGATCGCAGGACTTGCTTTCGAACTCAAGGTCGAGAATACGATGGCACTTTATCTGATAGTCGTCTGCATGTATTGTGTTTCCTGCGGAATCGCGCTTCCCCTTGCGCGGCCGTATGATGAGAAATCCTTTCTCAACGGCATGTTCACCGGGGGAATGATCTTTTATATCTCATTCCCGTTATTCTGTCTGGATCTTGCGATGCTCTTCCTGCCTCACGGCTGGTTCTACATGATCATAGGACTTTTCGCGCCCTGGGCCACGGATACATTCGCATATTTTACAGGTGTTGCCATCGGCAAGCACAAGATAGTTCCGCATATTTCTCCCAAGAAGACATGGGAAGGTTGTATTGGCGGAGCAGTTTTCTGCGCGCTCGCGGTATTGATCTATTCCTGTGTGGTTATCTATAAGCTCGAAAACATACAGATGGGGATCGTTCCATATGGGATCATAATGTTCCTTCTGGGCATTCTCATATCCATAATGTCGCAGCTAGGTGACTGGTTCTGCTCCGTTATCAAGAGAAGGACCGGCATAAAGGATTTCGGCAACATTTTCCCGGGACACGGCGGGATGCTCGACAGATTCGACAGCGCGTTCTTTACGATCCCGACGGCACTGCTGCTTGCGATAATCGCCAATAATTTCCTGTGAGCGGCATGTCAACATTTAATCATTTGTCGGGAGAGCTATAATGCGCAGATTGTCCATATTGGGTTCCACGGGTTCCATCGGTAAACAGACCCTTGAAGTAGTAAGAAAAGCACCGGATGACTTTACCGTCGAATCGCTTACATGCGGCGGTGACATTGATACGCTTTACGGTCAGATACTGGAATTCAGACCAAAGGTATGTTCCATGGCTGATGAACAGAAGGCAAAAGAGCTTTCCGAAAGGCTCAGAGGTTCTGATACCGGTACCGAAGTGCTCGCGGGAAAAGAAGGCAATATCGCCTGTGCCACTCTGGACAGCTGCGATACTGTCGTTGGTGCGATCGTCGGATTTGCCGGCCTCGAACCGGTATATCATGCCGTTTTGGCAGGGAAGGACATTGCACTTGCCAACAAAGAGACACTTGTTGCCGGCGGAGACGTGATCATGCCTCTTATCAGGGAAAAGGGCGTCATGATGCTCCCGATCGACAGCGAACACTCGGCCATCTGGCAGTGTCTTAAAGGTGAAGACAGGGCGGACCTTGACAGGATACTGATAACGGCTTCCGGCGGTCCGTTCAGGGGCAGGTCCAGAGAAGAACTGGGGAATGTCACTGTTGAAGATGCTCTTCACCATCCGACATGGAACATGGGTGGCAAGATAACGATAGATTCCGCCACCATGATGAATAAAGGCCTTGAGATCATCGAGGCGCATCATCTGTACGGCATTGAGTGTGACAGGATAGATGTCGTGGTTCACCCCCAGAGTGTCATCCATTCGATGATCAGGCTCAAAGACGGTTCTGTTCTTGCTCAGATGGGCAAGCCATCAATGATCCTTCCGATCGAGGTTGCTCTGTATTATCCTCAGCGCGGACCGTCGATCGTTACGGAGTTCGATCCGTTTGACGCGGCCATGTCGAGCCTTACGTTCGAGCCCTGTGACACGGATGTTTTCAGACTTGTAGGGCTTGCTTACGAGGCTGGCAGGAAAGGCGGTCTTATCCCGACGGTAATGAACGCGGCAAATGAATCAGCCGTTAGGGCATATCTTGCCGGAAAGATCGGTTTCCTCGGGATTGAGGAGACTGTTTTCGAGACAGTCTCGAAAATGGAACCTTCGGTATCCTCCTGTGAACTGACGATCGGTTCGATATGTCAGACCGACAGGGATGCCAGAATATATGCAGAAGAAATAATAGACGGAAAAATCAGATAATGAGTATATTAAGAAGCATAATTTTCGTGATAATAATGCTCGGAGTTCTCGCAACTCTTCATGAGCTCGGACATTTCTGGGTTGCCAGACTTCTCAAGATAAAAGTGTTTGAAGTATCGATATTTGTCGGTCCAAAGCTGATATCCTGGAAGCATAAAGACGTGAATTTCACGATCAGGCTCATTCCGATCGGCGCTTACGTCAGATTCACGGAGATAGACGAAGCCGGTTATGTTGTCAACGGCAATGAGCCCGATCTGCTCATAAATCAGCCGAGATTCAAGAGACTGCTGGTCTCTCTTGCGGGTCCCGTCATGAACCTGATACTGGGTTTTCTAATCTTTGTCGCTATGTTCTGCGTAACGGGCTTTGTATCGACGGAGATCGGACCTGCCATCGAGGGCACACAGACATATGAGGTCGCTTCCGAGTATACACCAGGGGATGATATCAGAAGGATCAACGGCAATAAGATCTATACGACTTATGACCTTTACTATGAACTCGATGCCGCCGATCCGGCCGAGCCGATGACACTTACTCTCAGATCCCAGGAGACAGGCAAGGATTACGATCTCGTACTCACACCTGTCATCAGGAACCGTGCCATGCTTGGCATTACCGTAAACATGGCGGATGAGGCGAACCAGAACGGAGGAATGCTCGTTCATTCTGTTGATGAGGATCAGAACGATTATAATCCTGTCCTTAAGCCGGGGGATTACATTACCCACATAAACGGTGTCTCGGTTTCCGATGAAGAGTTTGAGGAATTTATCTATAACGTTACTGATGACGTCCTTACCGTTACATACATAAGAGACGGCGTGACGATGGAAGATGAGATCATTCCTCATTATGTTGATTATGCAACCGCCAGGGGAATAAGGCTGATGTCTTATGTGATCGATTCGCCTTCGCATTTTTTCGCTGCGTTAGGTTATGCGGCCAAAATGCCGGCTACGATCGGTAATATCTCGATAAGAGGCATAAAAGACATAATTGCCGGGAAAGAAAAAGCTTATAATTTGGTATCGGGTCCGATAGGTATCACGACAATGGTCAATGATGTCGTTAAGGATGAGAAGGATACTGTAGGCGAGAAGATATATGTGCTCATAATGCTGAGTGCTGTTATCTCCATCGCTCTTGCTTTCTCCAATCTTCTTCCGATACCCGGACTTGACGGTATACAGATCATCTTTATAGTTGTTGAGATGGTCATAGGACACAAGCTGTCCGAGAAAGCGGAGAAATGGCTCACCGTAGTCGGATTTGTCATAATAATCCTTCTGGTGGTCTTTGCCTTCATCTCGGATATTCTTAGGATCATATTCGGTTACTGACCGGATCAGGAGTTTTGCATATGACGAAGAAAGTCTTCATCGGTAATGTTGAAGTCGGTGGCGGGTCTTCCGTAAAGATCCAGTCGATGAACAATACGGATACGAGAGATGCTGAAGCGACACTTGCGCAGATCCGCGATCTTGCGGATCACGGATGCGATATCACCAGAGTTGCAGTTCCCGATATGCAGGCTGCCGAGAGCCTTAAAGAGATAACTTCAAGGTCGCCCATTCCGGTTGTTGCCGATATCCATTTCGATTACCGTCTTGCTTTGGCAGCGGCCGATAACGGTGCCTCCAAGATAAGGATCAATCCCGGTAATATAGGCGGTCCCGAGAAGTTAAGGCTTGTTGCCGATAAATGCAAAGAACGGCATATCCCTATCCGTGTGGGTGTCAATTCCGGTTCCATATCAAGAGAGATCCTTGCCAAATATGGTGAAGTCAATGCCGAGGCAATGACAGAGAGTGCGCTTGGAGCCGTAAGGCTGCTCGAAGACCAGGATTTTGACGATATTGTCATATCGATCAAGTCATCTTCTCCGAAGCTGACCATAGACACTTACAGAATCCTGGCAAGATCGTGTGATTATCCTCTTCATGTCGGTGTTACCGAAGCGGGTACCGTAAGAGAAGGGGCGGTCAAGTCTGCAGTGGGTATAGGAGCGCTTCTGGCTGAAGGTATAGGTGATACGATAAGGGTATCTCTTACGGGAGATCCCGTTGATGAAGTTATAACTGCCAAGCAGATCCTCAAAGCCTTGGAGCTGAGAGACGGCGGGATAACATTCATTTCCTGTCCAACATGCGGAAGGACACAGGTGCCCCTTATCGAACTTGCGGGACAGATAGAGAAGAAAGTATCTGACCTTCCTTACGATCTGAAGGTTGCCGTAATGGGATGTGTCGTTAACGGTCCGGGGGAAGCAAGAGAATGCGATATCGGATTAGCCGGCGGGATCGACGAATTCCTGTTGTTTGAGAAAGGTATACCGGTCAGAAAGATACCTGCATCAGATGCAGTTGATGAATTTGTAAGGGAAGTGATCAGAGTTGGAGAAGAAAAGCGTAAAACTACTTGAACTGTTCAATGTAGATTCCGATAAATACAAAGACCTGGACGGGCTATATGTTCTGAAGGTCGACATATATAAGGCAAAAGCATCGATCAATCTTATAATTGACGGTGTTGATTCCATTAAAGACAGCAATACGCTCGTTTCTTTTGTCGAGGAACTGGAGCGTGATTTCGGGACAAAGGTCAATCTGAGATTCAGGGGATTTGACTATGTTAATTTCCCGGAATCATATGACAGGATCGTTGATCTGATCAAGTATTACATAGCCAGAGACAACGAGGGTGCTGTCAGCAATATTGCCGACTTTATAACACTGAGATCCGACATCGATTATGACCAAGGCGGCATTCTTGCCTATAACACACAGATCTATGTTGCTTCAGGCTGGTATCAGATGCTCGGAGAGTATGACCGCGAGAATCTTATACATGCTGTCAGCGAATCAAGTCATACATGTATCGGCGATGACATTCCGGCATCTTTCGAGATCCTGAGCATGGATACCGATATGGCCGGAAGCGATTTCTCACCTGAAGATGACATCTTACGCGTTATTGAATCGGGAGCTCTGGAATTTCCTGAAGACGAGGAAGTAAAAGAGACGAATAAGTCAGGCAGGAAGAAGAAAAAAACTGACGAGAAAAGTTCATCTGAACCGGAGACTAATGCCGGTAAGAATACCTGGACTTTCAAGGCTGAACAGGCCAGGAAAGAGGCAAAGCAGGAAGATAAGCAGTCGTTCTACAAGGCAAAGGAGAATGCCGAGAACCAGCTTTACGGCAAGGTAAAGAAGCAGGCAACCTTCATGAAGATCGCCGATCTTACGATAGGATGCTTCGATGTAAATATAGCAGGAAATATCATTTTTAATGAAGATTCCTTTAAGCTTGCCAAGACAGGCAAGAGCGTAATATTCAAGTTCATGTGTCTTGATGATACTGACGGTATTTCCTGTATCGCATTTCTTAAACCGGAAGAAACGGATAAATTCCAGAATGAATTCGAAAGCGGTGCTTTTATCGGCATTCAGGGCAACGTCGAGAATGATTCTTTTACAGGTGATAAGAGCCTTCGCGTATCCGGATTCTTCAGTGCCGAGAAACCACCGAAGAGGAAGGACAATGCTCCACGCAAGAGAGTAGAGCTTCACGTGCATACCAAGATGAGCGAGAGTGATGCTACGACTGATCCCGCCGATCTAATAAAGCTTGCGGCACAGTTCGGCCATTCCGCATGTGCGGTTACCGATCACGGCGTTGTACAGGCTTTCCCTCATGTTTTCGAACAGGCTAAGAAGATCAACAAAAAGCGTAAGGATACAGGCGAAGCGCCTATTAAGTGTATTCTGGGCTGCGAGGGATATCTGGTGGATGACGGTCCGACCGTTTTCTATAATCTGCCTTATGATGCTAAGAACGATAAGATCAAGCCGTCAGAGGTTGATGACGATGCTTCGCTGAACTTCATCGAGAATCCTAAGGCCGTGGGTTCCTTTGTCTCTATCGTCATTGAGCGCAATGGCGATGATGCGCTCCGCGATACTTTTACTTCTGTCTGCGCTTCGAAGTTCAGACTTAAGGGCTTTAAGGCCGTTAAGCCTGAGGAGGAAGGTGAATCCGATCAGGATGCGATGGAGTTTGCTTCGCATGACATCGATAAATCGCTTTGGAATCCGGATGAGATACCTGAATCACTAACTGATGAGAAGATCGCGAAAAAGCCTTTGGAACCTCATGCTCTGCTTGGCCGGATAATTAATTCAGACCTTGATGTTAACGGTGAATATGCTGACGGCTCTGATGAAGTCGTTCCGGAAGAACTGGTCTTTGAGCATGTAGCTGATTTTCACGCTGAATTTGAAGATAAAATCTATCCCGGAAGCGGCGAGCCCTGTGATTCGTATTTTGCAATGGGCGAGCTTCTTGAATTCATCGGCGATTCCTATATCACGGGTCCTGATGTATTCACAACATTGGCTTTCCTCCGCCGTGCCGGATACGGAATCAATATTGAAGAACACAAATATTACAGACATAAGTTCCTTATGCCTGCAACTACGGATGAGGATATCCTTGAGACATATTTCAAGGGTGAATATAAGTCTGTTGATGAACTGCTTTCTTCCAAGGGCACAGACTTCGTTTATAGTGCATCCGGGAATAAGTTTGATGAGCTGTTTTCTGCTTGTTATAAATCTGCAAGCTGTCTTGCCGCATGCCTTAAGGATGCTGGTTCAGTTGATGCTCTTAAGATCAACTATTCAGTTGGCCATTACACACCGGAAAGAATCAAATCAACAAAGAAGACAGGTGAATTCCCGGAATCACCAATGTACCATATCATCTATCTTGTTCGTTCAAATATGGGTCTTTATAACCTGTACCGCATCGTTTCTGAATCACAGATACATTATTATTCCAGAAGACCCAGAACACCAAAGAGTCTTCTGAAGTATTACAAGTCCGGGATCATCATAGGCGGTGCCTGCGAGCGCGGTGAGATATACAGATACGTTATCTCAGCATATAAGAGACTCGGCAAGGACAGAAATGTCACAAGAGAATTCCTTAAGACAGATCCTGAGTTCCTTAATATTCTAAGCCTTTACGATTATGTGGAAATCCAGCCGCTTTGTAACAACATGTTCATTATGAGACAGGACCCGGCAAAGTCTGACACGGGACCGGTTGCGATGAATGAAGCTGATATACAGGTGATCAATGAACTGCTTGTAGAGACTGCAGATGATCACGGCATGATGTGCTGTGCGACAACTGACTCGCATTTCCTGAATAAGGAAGACGGCCGCTACCGTAAGTATATGCTCATGAGCATGGGATTTGATGATGCCGAGATGCAGAGTGATCTGTATTTCAGGACAACTGATGAGATGCTTAAAGAGTTTTCTTATCTTGGTGAGCAAAAGGCTGAAGAAGTCGTTATCGATAATACAAACAAGATCGCTGACCTGATCGAGTTCGGCATCAAGCCGTTCCCGGACGGATCCTATCCTCCGCAGATCGCAAGAGCCGCTGCCGATGTCAGAGATATTGCATATACGAGGGCGAACAAGCTGTACCGTCATAACGGCGTGCTTAATGAGGTTGTAAAGGCCAGGCTCGACAGGGAACTCGAATCGATCATCGTCAACGGTTATGCGATCATGTATTATATCGCATACAGGCTTGTTAAGAAGTCTAACAATGACGGATATGTTGTCGGTTCCAGAGGTTCGGTAGGTTCCTCGTTTGCCGCAACGATGTGCGGTATATCAGAGGTTAATCCGCTGCCTCCGCATTACAGGTGTCCAAAATGCAACTATGCAGAGTTTGATAATACAGGCGTATATGGTTCAGGTTACGACCTGCCTCCCAAGAACTGTCCTGAATGCGGAGAAAAGCTGATACCTGAAGGTCAGGATATTCCATTCGAGACATTCCTTGGATTTAAAGGCAATAAACAGCCGGATATTGACCTTAATTTCTCAGGTGAATATCAGCCGAGGGCACATGCTTATGTAGGTGTGCTTTTCGGTGGAACGCATACGTTCAAGGCCGGAACGATCGGCGCATACCAGGATAAGAACGCATACGGTGTATGCCGTAAGATCTGTGAGGAGAAGGGTGAACCTTTTACCCAGGCACATCTTGCTTTCATGGCCAGGGACATCATAGGCGTTAAGAGGACGACATCCCAGCACCCCGGCGGTATCGTCGTTATTGCAAAGGAGATGGATGTTTATGAATTCACGCCTATCCAGTTCCCGGCAAATAAGACCGACTGCGGGATAATCACTACGCACTTCGATTTCCGTGCGATGCACGATACGATCTTAAAGCTCGACATCTTAGGTCACGCTGATCCTACGGTGTTGAGAATGCTCAGTGATATTACGGGAGTGACCATAACTGATATCCCTATCCCTGACGAGAAGGTAATGAGTCTTCTTACAGGTACGGAAGCATTGGGCTTCCCGATCGACGCTACTGACGCAGGTTCAGCAACATTGGGTCTTTCAGAGCTTGGTACCAACATGGCCCGCGGCATGATCAAAGAAACAAAGCCAACGAGGTTCTATGATCTTGTTCAGCTCATGGGTCTTTCACATGGTACGGACGTTTGGACGGGCAATGCCCAGGAACTCATAAGAAGCGGAACCTGTGACCTTAACTCGGTTATCGGATGCCGTGACTCGATCATGACAAGTCTTATCTATTGGGGACTTCCCAATAAGGATGCTTTCGACATCATGGAAGGCGTCCGTAAAGGAAAAGTAGCAAAGGGGCAAATTGAGAAATGGCCCGAGTACGTACAGGAGATGAAGGCGTGCGGAGTGCCTGACTGGTATATCGAATCCTGTCAAAAGATCAAGTACATGTTCCCTAAGGCACATGCCGCAGCTTACGCGATCTCATCCCTCCGTGTTGCATGGTTTAAGGTCTACTATCCTGAAGAATACTATTGTTCTTTCTTCACTCACAGAGGTGAGGGATTGTTTAACGCTGAGGATATGTGCAACGGTCCCGAGAAGGTAAAGAAGAGAAGGATCGAACTTGCTGATGAGATGCATGCCAAAGGAGACCCGAACACAAAGCTCAAGTACTATTTCTATGAGCTTGTCGAGGAGATGTATGCCAGAGGAATAACTTTTGATCCTATAACCCTTAACGATTCCATGGGAAAAAAGTTTAAGAAGTCCGGTCCCAAGAAGATCAGACCTCCTTTCTGCGCCATCAGCGCTGTTTCTCCCGCAGCCGGCGAAGCTATTGAGAAAGCGAGAGATGAAGCACCGTTCAAGAACCGTGATGACTTCATGAAGAGAACCGGTGTAGGCCAGTCCATTACCGATAAACTCCTGGCTTATGGCGGTATCCTTGATGATCTTCCCGAGAGTGCGCAGATCAACCTTTTCGATCTGTTCAATGATAATAGTGGCGATAAGAACGATAATAGTGGCGATAAGTAATTATGTATTGCAGTGTTATCCTGAGAGGCGCAGTCAGACAGACTGACAACCTGTATACTTACCGGATTCCTGAAGAGTTTTCGGAATCTGTTGTTGCAGGTTCGCTGGTGAATGTTCCTTTTGGCAAGGGTGACAACGAAAGATGTGCCGTAGTCATTGAACTGACTGATTCGTTTGACGGTGATGAAAGCGTAATTAAAGATATCAGTTCCGTAATCTCGGGAAGGCCTGTACTCAATCCTGATCAGATAACTCTGATCGACAGGATAAGCGAAAGATTCAACTGCACAAAGGGCGATGTTGTCGAACTGATGGTTCCGTCCTGTGTTGTCAATCACAAGAACCCCGTTGAGATCTTTGCCGAGCTCGTATCGAGAGAACATGCAGAGGCGGTCCTTGAGAGTGAGAAGTTAAGATCCGCGGCCCAGATAAACATCCTTGAGTATCTTTTGGAGCAGGGAAGGTGCCCGCGCAAAGAACTGATGGCTTCGCTTTCATGCTCTGCCGCACAGATAAAAGCACTTGAAGACAAAGGTCTGATCAGACTCGTTAAGGAAGCTTCAGACTATGTAAGTGCACCTGCATCTTCTGAAGAGGCTCCGTCAGGCAAGTTTACCGAGGAATATGAACTCAGCGGTGAACAGAAGAATGCCATAGATCAGATCCTTGAAGGCATCGAACAAAGAAAAGACAACACTTATCTCTTATTCGGCATAACCGGCAGCGGAAAGACGGAAGTCTATCTGAATATTGCAAAGAAAGTAATATCCGAAGGCGGCAGCGTTATCTATATGGTCCCCGAGATCTCCCTTACGCCTCAGACGATCAACTGGATAAAGGGCAGGCTCGGTGACAGTGTTGCGGTTCTTCACAGCAGGCTTACCGATAAGCAGCGGTACGAACAGTGGGACAATATCAGGACTGGCAAAGCAAAAGTAATCGTCGGTCCGCGAAGCGGTGTTTTCGCGCCTGCAGTCGATCTAAGACTCATAATACTAGACGAAGAGCATGACGGTTCATACAAAGCTGAATCACACCCAAGATATTCGGCCCGTGACATCGCGAGAATGAGATCGAAGATAACGGGCTGCTGTGTCGTGCTCGGTTCCGCAACGCCTTCAGTCGAGAGCTTTTACGCTGCCCAGGTCGGTGCGTTTAAGCTTCTTGAACTTAAGGAAAGGGCAAGGTCTGAAGCAAGGCTTCCGGAGATCATACCCGTTGATATGAAAGAGCAGATCAAGCAGGGAGCAGGCGACATGCTGTCTTTGCCTTTGCGGCAGGCTATGTCCGTAGCATTCTCCGAGAATAAGCAGGTCATTCTTCTCCTGAACAGGAGAGGCTTCTCGAGGACCCTGATATGTGAAGACTGCGGGGAAGCCGTAACATGCGTAAACTGTTCTGTTCCGATGACGCTTCACAATAACAGGCGCAGCGGCACACAGAGTCTTATCTGCCATTACTGCGGATATACCGTTCCCTCGTATGAGGCAAGATGTTCATACTGCACCGGCAATCACTTTACCAAAGCCGGCTTCGGAACACAGCAGCTTGAAGAATTCCTTCACAAGGTCTTTCCGCACGAGAACGTTCTCAGGATGGACCAGGATTCGACCATGACACCGGGTGCCCACAAAGAGATAATCGAGAAGTTTGCCAACAAAGAAGCTTCCATTCTCATCGGAACTCAGATGATCGCCAAAGGCCTTGATTTTCCCGATGTAACGGTCGTTGGAGTCCTCGGTGCTGATCTGATGCTTGCATCATCTTCTTTCAAAGCGTCAGAACGCGCTTTCCAACTGATCACTCAGGCTGCGGGAAGAGCGGGAAGGGGAGACGCTCCGGGAAAAGTCTTCATACAGAGTTACAGACCTGACCAGCCGTTGTTCCAGTTCGCATGCACCCAGAATTACAGGGCTTTCTATGAACAGGAGATCGAGTACAGGCAAAAGCTCAGGCTTCCTCCGTATAAAGCGGTCGGTGAGATAGTGCTCTCTTTGCAGGATGAGGATAAGCTGATCCAAAGATCCAACGAACTGGCTAAGTACCTTAATGATTTTCTGGGTTTCCAGGACAGAAAATACCAGTTCGAGGTATTCGGTCCCGTTCCGTGCGTTATCTATGAGCTTCGAGGAAGATACAGAATGTCTTTCATAATAAAGGCTGTCAACAAGTCGGCCATAAACAGTGTGTTCAAAAGACTTATCGAGGATTTCGATCACACTAAGTACCCGATGTCTTTCGATAACGATCCGCAGGACGGGTAATTATCCCGTTTTAAACATATAAAAACTTTTTTAGCTACAGCTCAAAATGTAAGCATTTGTGCGCTGTGGAAGTACATATGTGCACCCCAGAAGTATAAATTGACTATTAATTATATAAGGTGATACAATCCATAAGTCAGAATGCGCTTTCAGGCATTTTAACCATTTTTTGTGAATAATTTTAGGGAGGCATATATATGTCCAAGCCTGTATTTGAAGGTGCCGGTGTTGCTATCGTTACTCCGTTTTATGATGACGGCGGGATCAATTTCGATGAGCTTAAGAGACTTATCGAATTCCAGATAGAACAGAAGATCGATTCGATCGTTATCTGCGGTTCGACCGGTGAAGCTGCCACGATGACCGAGGAAGAGCATGTTGAAGCTATCAAGTTTGCAGTAGATACTGTTGCAGGCCGCGTTCCGGTAATCGCAGGCACGGGTTCCAATGACACTGCATTCGGTGTTGAGCTCACGAAGAAAGCTTATGAACTGGGTGCTGATGCCGCACTTCTCGTTACGCCCTATTACAATAAGTGCACACAGGAAGGTCTTTTCCGTCATTATGCAAAGATCGCGGAAGCTGTTCCCGAACTGCCGATCATACTTTATAACGTTCCTTCCAGAACCAATGTTAACATCGGTCCTGCTCTTTTGAAGAGACTTGCCGTATATGAGAACATCATCGGCGTCAAGGAGTGCAATTTCGGT
>JAFWLP010000080.1 GCA_017511005.1 Clostridiales bacterium | reverse complement strand
TGGAAGGCTTTGTAAGATCGTTGATAGCTACAATCTCATAACCCTCAGCACCGAACATCTGTCTGAAAGCAAGACGACCGATACGACCGAAACCGTTAATCGCAACTTTTACTGCCATATTGAATTCCTCCTAAATTCCCTTGACCGGGATTATTAAACTTAAAACAGTGCTCTTTGATCTGCACCGTAAGAATTCTACTCCACTGATAATATGTTTTCCACAGAATAATTGTCATAATATTGTAAATTTTAATAAAAAGAAGGCAGATTGCCCCTTTTTTTCCTCAAACGATTTTTGCTTCGTTTCCGGCAGACAGATTTACACCGGCACCCCGCCTTTTCTTCCGTCCGGGATCAGGTCAAAGATCATTAAACATATACGATACATGTTATAATTATCTAATCAATCGAATGGAGCATTGATCATGACAGAGTCTCAAAGCATTAATCAAAGCAGTAAACCGCTCAATTCAAAAAAAATGCCCAAATGGTGTAAGTTCCTTATCCTCGCGCTGCCTGTCGTCATCTCGATCTTTCAGGTCCGTTCACTGGATAACGACTTTTTCTTTCTGTATTCTACGGGCGATTATATAGTCAAGCACGGTTTTCCCTATACCGACATGCTGTCAATGCACTCATCGATGAAGATCGTTGCCCAGCAGTGGCTCAGTTCCGTGATCTTCTATTCCAGCTATAATTTCCTAAGGGAATTCGGACCGCTGATCATTCTATACGCGATAAATGTGCTCATGCTGTTCCTGACATACCGCCTGATCTCATTGATAACCAAAAACGAGATAATATCCGCCTCGTTCGCGGCTCTGATCAATATATTGATATTTGATCCGTTCATGGTTACCAGACCGCAGATATTCACATACGTGATCCTGCTGGCCGAGGTCTGCATGCTCGAGAAATACGTTCAGACCAACAAGGTCAAATATCTCATCGGAATTCCCGCACTCTCCCTGCTGCTGATCAATCTTCATGCCGCCATGTGGCCGATGCTCCTCGTGATTATGCTGCCGTATATCATCTCGGCGGTTCCGCTTCACACAAAATCGGTCAATCACGATGCCACCGGAGATCTCATAATGATACTGGCCATTTTTATCGTCTGCATCGTTGTGGGTCTGCTTAATCCATATGGGTTCGACAACATGATCTATCTGACCAAATCATACGGCAAGGACAATTTCAACGTTATCGCGGAGATGAAACCGACAAATATCGGAGTAGCAGAGGGAAAGACCTTTTTCGCCGTGCTGGCTGTTGTATTCCTCATCATATTCTTCATCAGGAAAAAAGCTTTTGCCGTACGTTACTTTCTGCTCTTCACAGGAACGGTACTGCTCGGAATGATGCAGATAAAAGGAATCCCTTACGGCATGCTCTTCGGCGTACCGGCTTTTACTTATCTGATAAAAGACTTTGATAATACAGTGATCCTTGAGAAACTGAAAAAGATAATCACAAAGCGCATAAAAGTATTGATCATCATCTTTCTCTGCTGCGCCGTGGTACTGATGTGTGAGGGAAGATTCCTGACAACAAGCGACATCAAGATGAAGAACACGGCTCATTATTCAAAATTGTATGATATCGTCGGCATACTGAACGAATCCGAAGAACCCGTGTACCTCTATGCCAATTTCAACGACGGCCAGTATTTCGAGTTCTTCGGTTACCATCCGTATATTGACGGAAGAGCAGAACTGTTCCTGGAAAGCAACAACAAAGAATACGACTATTTCAATGAATATCTGCTGATGCTTAACGGTGGATACTATTACAGGAATTTCGTAGACAAATATCAATTCAACTATCTGGTCGTTTCCAAGTCTCTTGATACTTATCTTTGCTCATCGCTCATGCACGATGACGACTTCGAGGCAGTTTACGACACAGATGACATCATGCTCTTTGTGAGGAAATAAACTTCAAAACACTGCATAAAAAAGCGAAAAAGCTGATCTTCCGATCAGCTTTTTTATGGATTCATTACCGCTACCACTCTTTTTATCGTGATGCCCTGATCGGCAAACTTCTGCTCGAATTCCGTACGGATATTATCTTTGTCCCACTCACTGTTATGAAGATCTCTTGTCTCATCCGTAAGAGTGAATCCCGTCTCCTTAAATTCTCCTAGCGAAAAGTCGAAAAGGTCATCATTATCCGTCTTGAATTCGATGGCTCCGCCGTCTCTCATCATGACCTTGTACTTTGCAAGGAAATCCCTGTACGTAAGACGTCTTTTCGGTTTGTTCTGCCTGGTCCACGGATCCGAGAAATTCAGAAATATCCTGTTGACCTCATCTTCCGCGAAATAATTCTCAATGATACCCGCATCGCCTCTGATAAAAAACAGGTTCGGGATCTCAAGTTCATGAGCCTTCTCGATCGCCGCCAGAGTGACGGAAGCATCTCTTTCCATCGCTATGTAGAGAACTTCCGGATGTCTTAATGCCATCTCGGTGCAGAACTTGCCCTTGCCGCAGCCAATCTCGAGCCATAAAGGGATATCCTCATCAAAACCGCAGGCTTCTCTCCACCTTCCGCGGTTTAGCATGGGCGCATCAAACCAGCGCTCATGGCATTTTTCCATGCGCGCAGGGATATTGCGCTTGGTTCTCATTCTAGCCATAGGATCAGATAAGCTTCTCCGTAAGATCTGCACCGGCAATAACGTGGAAGTGAACGTGCATAACGGTCTGGCCTGCACCTTCACCGCAGTTATTGATCGTTCTGAAAGCGCCGTTTACGCCCTTGATCTTTGCTACTTCAGCAACAGCCTTTGTGATCTCGGCTGAATAGAGCGCGCCCTCAGGACTGTTTGCAAGTTCGTTGATGTTGTCGAAATGCTTTTTGGGAACAACAAGAACATGAACAGGTGCAACGGGATTAATATCGTCGAAGCAAAAAACATAATCGTTCTCATATACTTTCTTTGAAGGGATCTTGCCCTCAACTATATCGCAAAAAATGCACATGGTCTTTCTCCTTTATGCGTTAACCTGTGAAGCCAGAACTTCCTCTGCCTTAGCGAGAGCATCAGCAAGCTTGCTTACATCCTTACCGCCTGCCTGAGCCATGTCGGGACGTCCGCCGCCGCCACCGCCAGCAACCTTAGCTGCTTCCTTGATGATGTTTCCGCAGTGAGCGCCCTTCTCGTTGGCTGACTTTGTAGCCATAGCCGTGAAAAGGAGCTTGTCGCCGCCGTTTGCTGCGAGGAATACAACACCGCACTCGAGCTTATCTCTGATCTTATCTGCTGTATCTCTCAAAGCTGCTGCGTCAGCTGCATCACATGCTGCGATGACTGCCTTAACGCCGCCGATATCCTTAGCGCCTGATACTGCGCTGTCAGCGAATGAACCTGCCTTGGCCTTCTCGATCTCAGCGAGTTCCTTCTCGAGAGATTTAACTTCTGCGTGGAGAGCATCGATCCTCTCCACGATCTTATCCTTAGGGGTCTTAAGTGCAGCGGCTGCCTCATCGATGAGGTTCCTGTCTGCCTTATTCATCTCATAACATCTCTCGCCTGTAACAGCTTCGATCCTTCTGATACCTGCTGCGATACCGGACTCGGAAACGATCCTGAACTGGCCGATCTGAGCGCTGTTTGTAAGGTGTGTACCACCGCAGAACTCAAGATCGAACGGAGCTTCAAATCCGCCAACTGCAACGACTCTTACGACCTCTCCGTACTTCTCGCCGAAGATTGCCGTAGCGCCGAGCTTCTTAGCGTCCTCGATGGCAAGGACCTTTGTCTCAACAGGAAGTGCCTGAAGGACAACATCATTGACCATTTCTTCAACCTTAGCGATCTCTTCGGCTGTCATTGCCTGGGAGTTGTTGAAGTCGAATCTTAAGCGGTCATTGCCAACATAAGAACCAGCCTGCTCAACATGGTCGCCTAAGACCTTCTGGAGAGCTGAAAGCAGGATGTGTGTAGCCGTATGGTTCCTTGCGATCGCAAGTCTGTTCTTCTTATCAACTTCGATGCTGACTGTCTCGCCTGTGGAAACAGAACCCTTAACAACCTTAAGAGTATGGAGATACTTGCCTGCAGCATCCTTATCTACAGAAATAACCTCAGCCTCAAAACCTGCTGTGGAGATCTTACCTTCGTCGTGGATCTGACCACCCATCGTAGCGTAGAGAACTGTCTTGTCTGTAACAACGATGATGTCATCACCTTCGGAAGCGCTGTCAACGACCTTAACGCCGTCTTCATCAGACTTCAGGATGTAGATGACCTTTGCATCACACTTGAGGTTATCGTAACCGTCGTATTCTGTAGCATTGGAATCCTTTGCAACTTCATCAGGGATCTCATTTACGGAAAGCGCGAGATCACCCTTAGCCTTGGTAGCTGCTCTTGCTGTTTCCTTCTGCTTTTCCATTGCAGCCTTGAATCCTTCCTCATCGACCTTAAGGCCTTCTTCGGAAGCCATCTCTACTGTGAGCTCGATCGGGAATCCGAATGTATCGTAAAGATAGAATGCGGAATCGCCGTCGATCTCGGAAGAGCCTGCTGCCTTCTTGTCATCAAGGATCTTCTTGAATTCCTTGATACCGTTCTCGAGAGTGCTCTCGAATCTTGCGATCTCCTTGTCGAGCTCGTTAAGGATAAACTCACGGTTCTTCGCGAGAAGCGGGTAGCTGTCATCGTAAACACTGTCGATATAGATCTTTGCAAGACCTAAGATCTGCTCTGTGGAAAGGCCCAAAGTTCTTGCATGTCTTACTGCGCGTCTGATGAGACGTCTTAATACATAGCCTGCGCCTGCATTTGAAGGAACGAGCTTTGCGGCATCTCCTATGAGCATTACGCTCGTACGGATATGGTCTGCGAGCACTCGCATTGACTTTGTGAGTTTCTCATCGGAATCGTACTTGACACCGGATGCGCTCTCAATAAAAGCAATTGCGTCAGTGAAAAGGTCTGTCTTATAAACGTCCTTTGTGCCGTTAAGGAAAGCGAGGATCCTCTCCAAGCCCCAGCCCGTATCAACGTTCTTCTGCTTGAGCGGTGTGAGGTGACCGTCCTGATGCTTCTCATACTGCATGAAAACATCGTTGCCGATCTCCGTATACTTGCCGCAGGAGCATCCCGGACCGCAGTCAGGGCCGCAGTCAGGTACGTCAGCAATATAGAACATCTCGCTGTCCGGACCGCAGGGACCGTACTCCAGGCCCCACCAGTTATCGTCTGCGCCGAGATAGTAGATATTCTCGGGCTTGAATCCGGAAGCGATCCTGAACTGTGCGCCTTCCTCGTCTCTGGGAGCATTCTCATCGCCTGCAAAGACCGTAGCGGCAAGGTGATCCCTGTCAAAACCGAAAACACCGGTAAGGAGTTCATAACTCCACTTGCATCTTTCTTCCTTGAAGTAGTCACCAAGGCTCCAGCTGCCCATCATCTCGAAGAATGTGACGTGGCTCCTGTCACCTACCGAATCGATATCATTCGTACGGACACAACCCTGAACATTGCAAAGCCTTGTTCCCAGAGGGTGCTTCTCGCCGAGAAGATAGGGCATCAGAGGCTGCATTCCCGCAACATTGAATAATACGCCTGTTGAACCGTCAGATACCAGTGAAACGGCACCTACGTCAACATGTCCTCTCTCTATATAAAAATCCTTCCAGGTCTTTCTAAGTTCTTTTGAAGTAAATTGTCTCATTCGGTGATACTCCTAATAAAAAATAAAACTTAGAAATTATAAATCGTTTAATTTCTCTTTGCAATCAGAGGCAATCAAGTTTTGCCGCCGATGCCGCCTTCTTAATGTATTTCCCGTATTCACGGCAGACTTCCTCGTTATCGATGCTGATATCCACATTCTCAAACGTGCTCAGTTCAAACAGATCCGTGTAAAGCGTCGGGGCAAGTCCGGTGTTCACGCTGATCATCAGTATGCCCTTATCAAGCTTTGTATCATCCGCTATCCTGACTCTGTCATTTCCTTTTATCTTTGAGGAGAAAGCTCCATAAGCTTTAAGCGCATCCTTGCGTGTCTTTCCGCTGATCGTGATCCCAAGCTGTATTGTCCTGCTGCTCGAGTAGGCGGAAAGTGAATTGTTAATGAAACTCTTAAGCTCCTGGTCCTTGATCCTGTCGGTTTTGTAATCAATGAATAAAGACTGTTTGTCCAAAACCGCGATGCTGGCTATCCGGTCTACCCTGTACCGCCTCAATGCGGATGTCAATGTGTGGTCTCTTTCAAGATCTTTGGCTTCTGCATTGTCAATGGCTATCAGATAGTAACAGTTGTTTTCCCAGTCGAGTGCCATCGGTGATACGATCTTCTCGGTCTTCTCGGTGAGATTGCTGCCGAGCAGATATCCGTAAGTGATCTTCAGGGCATTTTTGGTCTCAATTCCGTTTCTTATGTTATTAAGCAGCAAAATGCTCTTCCGGTCCATCTTCTCATTGTGAGGATACAGAGCACGCTTCTGGTAATCGCCCTCGAAATAAGTCGGAAACATGTTAATGATCTTCTCACAGAGATCCGAATTGACGAATGTCGTTGTGCTTATGGCGTCAACTATGAGCCTGGCCTCATCGATCAGTATCTCTTTGCCGAGTTCGGTCCTTTTATATTTTTTGCCTTCGGTAAATATCCATGAATCATCCTTTGTCTGTCCGGATTTCCGTACATATTCATTGATCTTACTGATGTCGGCATAGATAGACTTGCGCTCAAACGTGGTTCCGGTCTGCTCTTCAAGATACGCGATCAGTTCATTTACGGAAACCGATTCCCTTCCTCCCGAGGAACTTATCTGATTCTTGAAAAAATCATATATGAATAAGATCTTGAGTTTGGATAATTCACTGTTGGCCATAAGAACACCTCCGCATAATGATCATCATAAAATGATAGTACCATTAACCGTACTTTAAGTTAAGCGGAAAACAGCATGTCCCTGTCAATTTCATTGATTTCGGGGAATATGGTCAAGAACATTTTTTCGGACTCCCGAAAAATGCAAAAAAGCCTGATTTCATCCCCAAAACAGCGTTTGACCGTGATAGAATGTAAGGCGATTTTATTGTCTATAGTGGGGTGTTAGATTTGAGAATCATAGGTGATCTCGGCTTTGCGGTGCCGGATATTCTTCTTCCGCAACAGGGAACGGATCTTAAGAAATGGGCTGTTATTGCCTGCGATCAGTATACTTCGGAACCCGAATACTGGGATAACGTTTCAAAGGAGACGGGAGATGCTCCTTCCACGCTGAATCTTGTCCTGCCGGAGGTCTATCTGGGAACGGACAAAGAGTCCGGAAAGCTCGGATCGATTGCTGATACTGCGCGCAGATATCTTGATGAAGGGATACTTCAGAGTCCGGGGACGGGCTTCATCCTGACTGACAGGGCAACTGAGCTTCACCCTTCCAGAAAGGGTCTGATCGCCGCCATCGATCTCGAAGGCTACAGCTTTGAACCCGGAAACAAGAACATATGCAGGGCGACCGAGGGAACAGTGTTGAGCAGGATCCCTCCGAGAGTCAGGATAAGAGCAAATTCCCCTCTTGAGCTTCCGCATATAATGATCCTCATTGATGACCCTGAAGGTCTCACGATCGAAAGAGCGTTCGAAATGGCTGCCGCCGAAGGTCTCAAGCCTTTGTACGACACCGATCTCATGCTCGGTTCCGGACATATCACGGGAACTTTCATCCCTGATGGTTCACCCGTGGCGGAATCGGTCATTAACGGCCTTTCCGCGCTCAAAGCCGCCAATGCGGACGGACTGCTGTTCCTTGTCGGAGACGGCAACCACTCCCTTGCTTCAGCAAAGGCACACTGGGAGAATATCAGAGAAAGCCTCTCTGAGGATGAGCGAAGGGTACATCCCGCCAGATACGCACTGGCTGAGATCGTTAACATACATGACAAAGGGCTGGATTTTGAGCCTATTCACAGAGTCGTATTCAACATCAGCGCAGGCGAATTCATAGATAAGGCTAAGGAATATTTTAAAGATAACGGCATCACGGTCAATTCTGCTTCTGATGACGGACAGAGCTTTACCGTTGTTACGGAAGGCGAGGAAGACGTGAAGATATCTCTGGAGAATCCCCCGCATACACTCGCTGTCGGTTCGGTTCAGATGATGATAGACAGTCTGGGACTTGAATGCGACTACATTCACGGGGAAGATTCCGTAAGAAAGCTTGCTTCGGCCGGCAATACGGGTATCCTCGTTCCCGGCATAAGGAAAGATACATTCTTCGGCACGGTTGAGAAAGAAGGCGTCTTCCCGAGAAAGACATTCTCGATGGGAGAGGCTTTTGAGAAGAGATTCTACCTTGAGGCAAAGAAGATCGAATGATGGACTCTGATAACGGGATTTTCACAGACGAGAGCAGAACTGTCTGCATTATCGGTTCCGGTCTGTCCGGTCTTACCTGCGGCATGAAGCTTGCAAAGGCAGGCTTCAAGGTTACCGTGGTCGAGGAGCTTACAACTCCCGGCGGACTTCTTGCATACACCAGGATCGGCAGAGAATATCTCGAGCTCCTCCCTCACCATCTGAGGAAGAGCGACAAATCCCTGCTCGCACTTTCCAAGGAGATGGGCGTAGACGACAGGATCAACTGGTATGATTCCGCATGGTCAGGCAAAGCGTCGCACCGCAAAGTCGGTTATTACGACGGAGGTTTTGCATGCCTTATCTCGAGTCTCATGCAGTGCATAACCGATAACGGAGGACACATCTGTTATTCAACCACCGTTGCGGAGATCGCGCGTCTCGGAAGCGGCATGTACCGCACAAGCTGCATTCTCTCCAACTCTACCAGGGTGGTCATAGACAGTGCTTATGTCATCTTCACGGGTTCGTGCAGAACGTTCGTCAACGTAAGTCACGGTCTTCCCATCAGAATGGATGACAGGGACATCCTCATGAACGTCACATACAGTGCCAAGATCACGGCAATGATGGTAATGAAGCATGAGATATCCCAGATGTTCTATCAGGTCCCGCCCAGGGATTCGGGACTTCCGTTCAAAGCAATAATCAACCACACAAGCGTTTTCGGTGAGCGGAGCTACGGCGGCGCCGTTGTTTATCTGGTAGGTTCATGTTCCATCACTGATCCGCTCTGGATAGACTCGGATGCCGAGATCATGCTCAAGTATTTCGCGGGACTCCGCAAGCTCTATCCTTCACTCCGTAAATCTGACGTCAGATCCTGGCGTCTAACGAAAACACGTTACGCTCTGACATCACATTATCCTGAGATAAATCTTACAAATCCGTGTGAGAATCTGTATGTATGCTCTACCGGACTTACCAGGTTTGCCACAGACGACACACCCGAGAACCACATGGATTCGGTTGTTGCTCTGGCAGGAAAGATCAGCTCCGAGATCATCAGGTCTTATGAGAATGCTCACGGAAGGAGCCAGACACATACGCCTGTTACCGAGCTTAATATCCAGGATAATCCGTCGAAAAGCGCACTCGAAGGAGTCTTGTCATGAGCAGGAATTCCGTTTCGCTTACAGAGACATCTCCTCTCCGCTATCTGTTTCTTCTGATACCGTTCGCAATAGCCACAGTACTTGGAATATGCACCATGGGAGCAGGTGATACCTCGATGTGTCTGTGGTGGGCTGTATTTCTCCTGCTCACCGGATTTGTCACACTTCCGCTTGCTGCAAGGATATGGGAGAAATTCTCTTCAGGAGGTTTTTTCCTTTCGCAGCCTCTGGGGCTCGTATTAACCTGTCTCGTATTATGGACTTTGACGCATCTTAAGATATGCCGTCTCAACATACTATGCATCGTCATATCGGCATTGATAGTTGCAGCCTGCTGCTATATTCCCAAGTCAAACAGGGATTGTCTTGTCAAAAAGATGTGCAGCAAAGGATTTGTCGAGGCAATTGCCGTGGAAGAGACAGTATTCCTTGTCATCTTCTTCCTGATGTGCTTCTTCAAGGGTTTCCTTCCTGACATCAACGGTCAGGAAAAGTTCATGGATTACGGCTTCATTATGTCCATGCAAAGAGGGGATTCCCTTCCGGCAAACGACATGTGGCTTTCAGGTTATTCAATAAACTATTATTATTTCGGTCAGTTCATATGGTCCGTAGTGATCAAGGCAACCTGTGTGCCGACGGGAGTCGGCTATAATCTCGCAATGTGTTCCGCCACCGCGATCCCGTTTGCGATGAGTTTCTCGATCGGTAAATATCTCATAGAGGCTGCATCGGCAAGAGGCTTCAAAGAGAACAGGATCATTAAATACGTCGCAGGTTTCTTTACAGGCTGCGCTGTCTCTCTTTGGGGCAATTCCCACTCCTATTTCTATGATGAGGAGAGCATCGGCAATAAGTTCCTGGATATATTCAAGAGCTGGGGAATAGATGTCGGAAGGACTGATAATTTCTTCTACCCCGACAGTACCAGATACATCGGATGGAACCCGGATCTCAAGACAGATTACACCATAGAGGAATTTCCTTTCTATTCCTTCCTGGTGGGAGACCTTCACGCACACGTGATCTCCATGATCATCGTCCTTCTGATAATGGCGGTAATACTGTCGCTTATATGTCTGGTAAAACTGCCGTCCGGAGAAGAGATAGATGTTTTCCACAGTCTCGATAACCTGAGCGGTGAAACCAACCGCATCCTTCCAGAGCTTGAATCGACAGTAACACTTCATCTGGTCCTTTGCGCCGTTCTTCTCGGCTGTGCCCAGATGACCAATTACTGGGACTTCCTGATCTATTTTGTATTCTGTTCGATGGGCGTCCTTATCGTAAACACCATAAGATCACCCAAGTTCGTTAACATTCCGGGCGCGATCGTATTCGTGATCAATGTCGGCGGCATCCTTCTGATCTATCTTGCCAAGGGTGACAATCCCCCGATGCTCTTCGCGCTCGAACTGATCCTCATGATCGCTTCATTCCTGTTCTGTGTCGTAAGTCCCACTGCACTTCCGAGAACTTCTTTCCAGATGAGCTTTCTGTTCACCGTTGCAACTCTGACTGCCCTTCCGTTTAACATCAACTTTGACATGATCTCCAATTCCCTCGGTGCAGTTAAGAACCGTTCATCTTTTTACCAGCTGTTTATCTTATACGGAACACATGTGATCATAAGTGTCTTCTTCATGGTTCTTGTTTTCGCAACAAAAAACTACAGATACACTTCGATATCAAAGGCAAAAAAGAAGGCAGGAACAGCAAGCGGCAAGGCAGAACTGTTCGACGGGCAGTACGCATATAACAATCCCGTACAGGCATTCTTCGCGAAGCGCAACCTTATCGATATCTTCTGCTGCGGAATGACCATCGTCGGACTCATGCTCCTCACCGCACCCGAGATCTTCTATGTAAGGGATATATATACCGGCGGATATCTGCGTTCGAACACGATGTTCAAGTTCGCGTTTGCAGCATTGATCATACTGTCGGTCACTATGATCTATTCAGTAATAAGGCTCTTCTGGTTTGTAAACAGGAAAGGCCAGTATTCCCTGCTGCTCTTTGCCATAGCGATCGGGTTCGCGATATGTCTCTTCGTTCCCGCGCACTACACCATGGCGTCGTTAAAACAGCGTTGCGGAGTTCTTAAGCGTGAGAACTACAGGACTTTAGACGGTACGGCTTATGTCGAGACTTATACAAGCCCTTATATCAACGATCAGTATTCGGGCAACCTCAAACCTTATCTGGCATGTGCGGAATGGTTCAATGAGAATGTAAAAGGCAGTCCGGTAATATGTGAGGCGTATGGTGACAGCTATACCGACAACTGTTTTATCTCCGCATATACCGGTCTTCCCACGGTGTTCGGCTGGCAGACGCATGAGTGGCTATGGCGTTTCCACGGGATCGTCAACAAAGAGACCGATACTCTGGAATCAGATCCCGACCGTGACGTATGGAAACTCTACATCACGCCCAGACACGCAGACGTCGATACTATCTATTGGAACGATTATCCGTCTGAAGTCCAGTCTGTGATCGATAAGTATCAGATCGAATACATAATCATGGGCGATCTTGAACGGTATAAATACGGCCGTGACAATTCGGGAGTCTTCTCAGAGCTTGGACCTGTCGTTTTCCAATATGAGGATCTTAGGGTCTATAAGGTTACACCCTCATAAAAAAGTCCGGTCAGATACCGCTTAATTCATCCATCGGATCGGTCTTTACGGTAACGGACTCTGTTCCCTCACCTTCATCGTAAGTCAGTTCGGCACAGACAAGCGCAACCGGACATTTGATCCTGCTCCCGTATTTGCCGTCACCTGCCAGCGGATGCTTTCTTGAGGCAAACTGCGTCCTTATCTGATGAGTGCGTCCCGTATCCAGGACCACGGAAACATACGACAGGTCTTTTCCGGCATCGTAAGATATGACCTTATAGCTCAGCCTTGCTTCCTTAACGCCTTTTCTCATCCTCTTTACGGGGAAGGTACGGTTGCTTCGTGAATCATGGAAGAGAAGGTCCTCCATTATCCCTTCCGGTTCCGCGAACCGGCCCTGACAGACAAGATAGTACTTCTTCCCCGTCACACGTATCCTCCTGCCGGAATCAGCCGCAGCGATTATTCCCGGCACAGGAACATCCAGTCTCGACAGGACGGATGTTCCGGGAGGAGCTATCTTCTCACTGTCCTCTCCGCGTTCCTTGTATATGATCCGGTATCCTTCACCCTGTGCAAGTATCTTAGCCATATGTTCAGCAGATAAACCTCGTTATTGTCTCTCGGCCGCCGTCAAGAAAAACCTCGACAGAACCGACATCCTCCAGGACCCTTATTTCGGGGCATTCCCTGTATGCCTTATCAAATAAGGTCCTGCCTTCGAATTGTATCCTTAGTCTTCCTGCCCCGTAACTGACGAAACTGCTCTCCCTTACAAGCTTTTCCCTTAACTGCCCGTACGGGATCATGCATACTTCACCGGTCCTGGAGATCACGACTTCTCTCGGGCAGCTGACGGCAGATGAATTCATCCCCATGGAGAACATCCAGGCCATCAGAACCATTCTGCCTTTCTCATCAGTACAGGTGACCGGATCATAAAAATCGTTTCCGGAATCAACAGGTCTGAACGGTTCTGCGGCATCATCGAAAACAAACCGCTCACCGTCATACTCACCCGTAGCGAACAGCACCTTTACCGGGAGGTGCTGTTCGCTTTGTATAATGAAGATCCATTTCCCGTCGATCTCAATGATATTAGGAGCTTCTATCACGCTCCCGAATCTTCCGTCGGATAAGAGTTCTCCCATATATCTCCAATTGATCAGATCGTCTGATTCATACTGAAGGACTTTTGCTATGCCATACTGACCGGCACCCACAAACATACGGAAGCTTTTTCCGAATCTCATGACAAAGGGATCTCTGAATTTGTAACCGTCTCCGGGCGGCAATACCTCAGCGTGACCATTGTCAGTCTTATCAAATCTTACGCCGTCATCAGAATACGCAATGCAGATCTTCTCTCTGTAATCGTATGACAAAGACGTATAGAACAGCCAAATCTTCCCGTCATGAACGAAAGCGGAACCTGAATTGCAGCTGAGCTCCTCCCCGGGACTTATGGCCGGCGGGAGCTCCTCCCAGGATATAAGGTCACCGGACACGGCATGTCCCCAGTGAATCCTTCCATACCTCGGAAGATCCGGATTCACCTGAAAGAAAAGATGATATCTTCCCTTGAAATAAACAAGACCGCAGGGATTTCCCAGCCAACCTTCTTTTCTTGAAAAATGGTATTTCACCGGTCTTACCTCTGCGGTCTTAAATTCTTATGTTGTAATTATCTGTCAGTCGCCAAGTTCCAGGAGTGATACGCGGAGTACACCCTCAGCTTTTGAAAGTTCATCGATGATGTCCTGTGATACGGGCTGATCGATGGCAACGAAAGCCTGTGCGTGCGGGTTATCGGAACCGTCCTGGTTCTTTCTTCCCCAGTGCATCGAAGCGATGTTAATGTTATGGCTTCCGAGTATGGTCGCGATCCTTCCGATAACACCGGGAACATCATTGTTCTTAAGCGCAAGAACCGTATTGGAAAGAGGGCAGTTCATCTCGTAACCGAAGAAAGATACGATAACCTCCGTATCAGGTCCGAATACAGTACCGTTGATCTTGAGTTCCCTTCCGTCCTCTGTAACGAACTTAACGTTGATGAGATTGTTGTACTTCTGGATGGATTCCGTCTTTGTCTCAACAACTTCGATCCCGCTGTCATCCATGCACTCCTGTGCATTTACGTAAGATACGTGATCGTTGCCCATGCCCTTCAAAAGACCCATCATGAGTGAGAGCGTGATGATGCCTGTGCCGGAGCTCTCAGCAAGTTCGCCTCTGTATCTTACTTCAACCTTTGTGATGGGTGTGGCTTCAGCCTGGAAGTACATGCGGCCGATCTTCTCAGCGAGTGAGCAGTAAGGCTTGATGTCTTCAATGCTGCCGGAGAACTGCGGCATGTTGATGGCTGCAACGAGTTCACCCTTCAGAGCACCGTCTATGAGCTCAACTATTCCCTGACCGACCTTTGCGGTAGCCTCAACAGTGGAAGCTCCGAGGTGAGGTGTGATGTAGCAGTGAGGTGCATGGAGAAGAACATTATCGTACTCCTGCTCGCCGGGTGCCTTGTTGTAGGAAGGTTCCTTGTCGAATACGTCGATTGCGGCTGCTGCAACCTGGCCTTCAGCCAATGCGTCAGCGAGATCCTGCTCGTTGACCAAACCGCCTCTTGCGGCATTAACGATCCTGACGCCTCTCTTGCACTTATAGAGCTGTTCCTTGGAGAGGATTCCATATGTTTCCTTTGTCTTAGGTGTATGAAGCGTGATAAGGTCGCACTGGGGAAGGAGTTCATCAAGAGTCTTGCATCTTGTTACTCCGAGCTTGTCGAACTTCTCCTGCGGCACATAAGGATCGTAAGCGATCACGTTCATGCCTACACCCTTGAGCTTTCTGGACACGATTGAACCGATACGGCCCAGTCCGATGATACCTGCCGTCTTGCCCTCAAGTTCGATACCTACCCAGTTGCCGCGTCTGAAGTCGCCGTTATGAACGCCTTCATTAGCAGTGCAGAGATTACGGAAGATAGAGAATGCGTGACCTACGGCGAGCTCACCTGCTGCCATGTTGTTTGCTGTAGGTGTATTAAGCGCGATAACACCGTGCTCTGTGCAAGCCTTTACGTCGATATTGTCGATTCCGGTACCGGCTCTTCCGACCGCTTTGAGACAATCCGCATTATTGAGAAGAGTCTCGTTGATCTTGGTTGCCGATCTTACGATGATCGCATCAAAGCCCTTGATATACTGTTCGATCTCCTCCTGGGAATGACCTAAGTATTCTTCTACTTCATAGCCTCTGTCCCTTAGATACTGAACGCTCTCTTCGGCAATGCTCTCTGTGATAAGGATCTTCATTTTTGGTTCCCCCCGTAATATATGATTGCGTATTTAATATCAGGCTTTTGCCTTAAGCTCATCAATCGTGGCCTTAAGGTCACTAAGATATGTCTTAAGCTCATCTTCTGTAAGATCACCCATGTGAGCGATCCTGAAGGTCTTATCCTTGAGCGGACCGTAACCGTTGCTCATAAGGTAGCCCTTCTCTCCCATGGCCTTGATAAGGTCAGATGTGGCGATGCCTGTCGTGTTTGTTACACAGGTAACCGTTACAGAGAGATTCTCCGGATTGGAGTAAAGAGCACAATTCTCTCTTGCCCAGTCCTGAGCGATCTTTGCAAGCCTGCAGTGCTTCTGATATCTGTTCTCAATACCTTCTTCAAGGATCTTGTCGAGCTGATAATCAAGAGCGAACATGTGTGACTCTGAAGGTGTTGAAGGATACTGAAAAGGCTTCTCCTTAACGAACTTAACAAGTTCGAGATAGTCGAAATAAAGTCCTCTGTTCTCAACTGTCTCAGCCTTCTTGATAGCCTTCTCGGATACTGAAGCGATAGCCATTCCCGGAGGCAGGCCTAAGCACTTCTGTGTTGACGTGATGCAGACGTCGATCCCGAGCTCATCTACGGGGATATAATCGCCTGCCATTGATGAAACCGCGTCAACGCATACGATGACATCGGGATATTTCTTATAGACCTCGGCAAGCTTATCCATGGGATTATGAATGCCTGTGGATGTCTCGTTCTGAGTGATGGTAATAAGATCGTATTTGCCGGTTGAAAGAGCTGCCTCGATCATTTCGGGGGTAGTCGGCTGGCCGAGCTCAGACTCGAAAAGGTCTGCGGCGATGCCGTTGGATGTACACATCTTGTGCCATCTCTTACCGAATGCACCGATCGAGAAAACAGCTGCTCTGGTTTTTGTAAAGCTTCTTACTGCACCTTCCATAAGACCACTGCCTGATGACGTGGAAAGAACGATAGTGTTATTTGTCATCATAACCTTCTGGAGCTTTTCAGATATGCTCTGCTGAAGAGCGGAAGCATCCTTGGTCCTGTGTCCGATCATGGGAGTGGACATCTTCTCGAGGACATCCTGTGATACCTCAATCGGACCGGGGATAAACAGTTTCTTATGCATGGTTTATTACCTCTTTTCGCGCGCGAAATTATAGAGCAATAGCATTATATACTTGAAAGAGATTTTTTTGTAAAAAACTGCTTTGACTAAATAGCCAAAAAACAGACCGCCTGCCGTCAAATACACAGCAGGCGGTCCTATAATCATCCAATGTCTGTTTTTGGAATCATGTGATGTGGATGGAACTCGTTATCTCACCCTGGGTAGTCTCGGCAGCCGAAGTCTCGCCGGTCGATGAGCCTCCCGCATTGAACGTGATCGGGATCTCACCGGTCAAGACACCTCTTGGCGGCAGGAGGAGATGATCTCCGCTGTTAGGACCGGTATAGGTTGCAGGATCGAGCTTGTTGTAGGTGATGATCGTCGCGATCCTCGGGTCACTGTTGTTCTCGATATCGATGTCATAAACGTAATGGAATACATCCCACCATGTTCTGAATCCGATATAGTCTGAGAATATAAAGTATCCGATAGGAGCTGATGCATCGGGCAGAGTAGCCTGTGTTGAAGGTGCCGTTGACTCCGTCGTGATCTCCGTCTCGGAAAGTGAAGGAACGGTCTCAGTGGGCTTTGTCTTCTTGCTGCAGCCTCTTGCTATCAGCGCAACGACAATGATGATGCAGATCAGTAAGATCGCAAGGAAAGCAATGAACATATAACCGTTACGGTTAAGCTTAACCTTCTTTCCGCCGCCATTGCCGCTTCTTCCGCCTGAAGCGCTCGTTCTGGGACTGCTTCCGGTCGGTCTTCCGTTATTATTCGGACCTGAACCGGATGGTCTGTAAGATGTCTGTCCGGGATTCGAATACTGAGCCTGCTGCTGGACATTCGGCGTGGAAGCCGGAGCATCATCTGCGGCAGGACTGAAGCCGTAATTCTGATCACCGCCGTATGTCTGGCCGCTGTCGTCCACACCGAGGATGTTATTGAACCATTCGTCATCGAGCGAAGCCGAAGAAGAAGCGGAAGCCTGAGGCTGTGAATAATCATCGCCATATCCACCCTGAGGCTGCGAATAATCGTCGCCGTATCCGCCCTGAGCCTGAGCAGAGAAATCAGTATAGCTTTCACGGGACATATCCTGCTGATAACCCTGTGCGGCAGGTGCCTGATATCCGGCAGCGGAATAATCACCGCCGAAACTGCCCTGCGGATCCTGCTCATAGCCGGGAACATACCCGTTGTCATTGCCGCCGAAACCGGAATATCCGTTATTGTCCATAGGTACACCTCCCTGCATATCTACGGTCTGATCGCCATAAGTACCAAAACTGCTCTGATCGGCAGTCGAAAAAGCCTCCGAACCATAAGGCTGATAAGGCGGAACCTCATCATTGCCCTGTACTTCGGTTCCGGCATAATCACCGTAAACAGATGCGTTATCAAAAAGCTGTGAGACATTCTGTTCAGAGCCGACGGCATTTACGGGATTATTGTAATTATCCGAATCATAGAGCGGCATCTGAGGGATATCATCGGCTTTCGCCTGCGGAACGTCTTCCTCCTCAACAAAAACGGAACTTCCGAAAGGAAGGACTATGTCATCCTGTGAAGGCGTTGACTTAACCTCCTGGGGAACAACCTCATCAACTGCAGTGACTTCCTGGATCTCATCCTCATCCTGCTTGTCAGTCTCCGGGAAATCAACGTTAAGCTTATCTTCGTCTTTCAGTTCAGGCTTTTCCTCATTGATCTCATATTCGGGAACAGGGATCGAAGATACCTCTTCAGAAGGAACGGGTTCAGTCTTTGGCGCAAGAGCGTCATCACCGAAAACGAGCGGAGGAGTATTCTTGAGTTCCTGGGCACTTAAATTGCCATAAGGATCGAATGTATCCTCAACATCCGCAGCCACGTCCTTCTCGCCTGAATCAGCGGTAACTTCTCCCGGCGCGAAGACTATCTCCTCCGGCTTGTTGACAACTGCCGGTGCGGGAGGCACTGATACTGATACGGGCGTTTCACTTGTAAAAGGAATGACCGGAATAACGGGAATTACCGGTTCCGCAGGTTCTGCGGGAGCCAGTGTGATCTCGGGAGCGGCCGGAACAGCCGGAACAACCGGTTCCTCATCAAGAGTGATATCGGGAATAACAGCCTCTTCCTTGAGATCCGAGATGGAAGTCTCCTTCGCGGTCTCCTGTTTCTTAGCGTCTGCCATTGCCTGGGCTAATGATCCGTCGCCGGCACCGAAGAAGAGGGAATTGATATCCGTAACGGGCTTTGTGGGAGAATCATCAGTAATATCGGGGGCAAACTCCGTGGTGGAGATCGTCTCCATCGCAGGGATCTCAAAATCCTCTGCAGGCTTGGGTTCTTCCTTGGGAGGTGCTCCGTCGATATTGAATACGAAAGGTGAGTCGGAAACTGCAGCTTCCTCTGCCTTAGCCACCGCTTCGGATTCATTCTTTGATGATTCCTTCATCTCGCCGAAGATCCTCTTCATTGCTTCTTCAGCCGATACCTCCTGAGGTTCATCTATCCTGTCAGGGAATTCAAGCGAATCACCTGCAACCTTTTGGGCATCAGGCTGACCCGCCATATCACCGAACTGAATGCTTCCGTCTGAAGGTGCGCTGTTCTCAACGACAGGGGCCGGAATGGGCTGTTCGGGAGTGAGACTTACAAAACCGGCATCGGCAATTGCCTTAGCCGCTGCTCCGAGTTCTCCGCCTTCAACGGTGGACTCCAGGAGCTCGTGTCCTTCACTCTCAAAATCCTTGTTCTTTTTCTTCTTGCCGAACAGACCGCGCTTCTCTTCCTTGGTAACGCTCTCAACAAATGAGATGGAGATCTGCATGGGCGTATTGGGCATTCTTGCAGAGGCCTGTGTGAGGATGAGACCTGCAGCGTCACACTGATCTTCAGCGTCTGTCAGGATCCTGAGTATCTCTCTCTGGCCTAAGGCATCGTATATGGACTTGTTGCAAAGGATGATGCAGTCATCGGGAGTAAGCGTAAAGAAATTGGACCAGAGCGCATTTGCAGTCTTGGAAGAGCAGTAATACTGGAAATCACCGACTCTGTTGCCGTAAGCGTCTATGGGTTCCATGGGTATGCCGGCATCTGTCAGCGGGAAAAGCGTATCGTCCCTGTAAAGGAATGCGAGACCGCCGCCGATGGTAACCGCGAAAGCCTCGGAATCTCTTACGATGACACCGGTAAAATACGGGTCCCTGTTCTCGTTATCCAGAAGCTTGGTCGTTCCCGCAACCTCAACCGCGGTGGACAGGAACTTCTCGATCATGGAATCGATCTCTTTGTGTCCGTTCTTCACTTCATTGCAAAGACCGCGAAGCTGTGGCTCAAATGGCGGGATGGTGCCGGGTTCAAATCCTTCTATAGCGGGATGGGTAAAAAGCGAGAAGAAAAATCCTCTCTCATCTTTGTCGATTGTAATATCGGCCTGTCTTGTTTCTCTCTTTCCGCAAAGTCTTCCGTCAAGATAGAAAGCGTCCGTAAGCGTGCCGGAAGGAAAATAGCGCGCCGTCATCGTGCTAGCAAGCCTTGTTAAGGTAGCCATTAAGCCCGTCCTCCGTATAATTATTCACGCTAATTATATCACAAGGATTTTTTTCTCAATGATTTTATATAAAATTTAATTAAATAGAAATTTTTGGAAAAAGGCCGCAAACAAGGCATCTCCGTGAAATCACACGGAGACGGGCCTGGTGTAATTTTGCGGCAAAGGATCAGCCCAGCAGAGCGTCCATGTTTTTATTGATCATTTCGAAGGTTCCGGTGAGCGAATCGAGATAGGCCGTGTGTATCTCTTTGTCGGTCGCGTCAGGGTATTTGGCGTGCATATCGTCCATGGTCTTTTGTGTCCAGAGATACCCCATCCCGTATTTCGCATAGTAACCCGGATCGGTAACGATGAGCGTGTACAACTTCGAGAAGTCCTCTTCTTTAACCTCGAATCCCCATTTTTTGAAGTAATCGAGACAATCCTGAAGAGTCCAGTTTTCCGCATGGATCCCGTAATCTGCTCTTGTGCTCACGAGAAGACCGAGGACCGATTCATCCCGGACCAGCACCATGGCTTTTGTCGGTTTGCCGCCGTCAGCAAAATACTTCATCGAGTAGTTCTCGGTATATACGGCCCAGCCTTCATTGTAGCCGATGGATGTCGACAGGTACATATAGGGATGCTCGCTGTGGGAACGTGTATATAACGACTGAAACATGTGTCCCGGATATCCCTCGTGGGCAACGGTGATCCCGAAGTCCTCGTCAATACTGCTGTTGTTAACGATTATCATGTTGGCATTGTTGTTGTCCAGATGATATCCGATATAAGCAGCCGGTGAGAAATTCTCCTCGAACACTTCCGGAACATCCATCAGGTAATACTCATGAGCGGGGATATCGGGGAAATCCGGCTTGACCGCATCGTAAAGATAGTCAAGATTGTCCGTGATACCGCCCTTGGAATAAGAGTGATTCATGTACTCGCCATACCAGTCAAAACCGGAAGCGATCACATCCTCAAATTCTTTATAGACATCATCGATCTTCGTATCAAGCGCCCTTATGCTGGCATCGACACTGGCGGTGTTGTTCGTCATGCCTCTGGTGATCATTGCATAATATGCGTCTCCGCCCCTGTAACTGCATAGACCGGCGTCCGTTCCGCCTGAACCCTTGAGTGCTCTCATGCGGCGGGCGCATTCCTCGAATTCCGGGAATGCGACTTCCTTCATCGCCTTCTCATTTTCCTCTATAAGCCTGCTTCTGTCAGAGGCGGATAATCCGTTGATCCTGTCCAGTCTCTCCTCAAATGATTCATAAAGAAAGCAGTCATCTTTCTGGACAATCAGGTTGTCAAAAGATACGGCCGCTTCCTCATAGCTGTTGTCCGAGGAAGCGAAACCAAGCGAAGCTCTTGTCTCCTCGTACTCGCACATCATGTCAAAATACCTGTCCAGATCCTTTACGAGCAGGATGTAATTCTCGGCATCCTTAACGGTATCAAACGTATATACATCAAGGATGAACAGGATCTCAGACTGGGGACCGACAAGGAAATTGAAGATCATGCAGTAGTATTCGAAAGCCGTGTAGGAGTATGCATATATGCTCTCCTCACAGTCATATACGAGCTTCTCGTAACAGAGTCTGTCACCGTCCGAAAGGGAGTTGTAATCGATCGTGAGCAGTCTGTCGAGCTGCTCCTGATAATAGGCTTTTTCCTCATCATATTCGTCGATGGTGATGTAATCGCCCCAAGACACATCACTGGTATCAAATCCGTATTTTTCCGGGTTTTCGAAAAGGATCTCCACATCTGCATAACAGTTGATGTTGTGGTGAAGGATATCCATCTCCACGTCCGAGAGGAGAGATGCGGCCTGACTGCCTTTGACACTGCCGGGTGCATGTGCCGGATGGATCTCTTCGGCAGAAGCCACATGATCCGGGTAAGTGAGCGTATCCGATGTCGGGATGTAATCACCCTGACCGGCCGGCGGTGCTCCCGTCGGATCTGAAGAAGATGCCGCAGTCGGATCCGTACCGTGCCCTTCTTCCTGCTTTGTGCCGCTTCCGCGCTGTCTTCCTCCGGAATGATTTCCGGTTTCTGTTGTGGTGCAGCCGGCCAAAGACAGCAATAAAGCCGAACAGCAAACGAGAGCAATCACTTTCAATGAAAGCTTTTTCATAAACAAACTAACTCCTAATCCTTAATCCATATGCATCCGGCATACTGACATGCGGATGCTAAAAGATGATACCACTAAACCCGGCAAAAATCTCACTCAGTAGTTAATGGTTCAGCCGCTGCATCATCCGACAGCTCATCATTCTGTATCATCTCTATCTTGTCCTTCACCGCTTCGTAGTCGATTATCCCCCTGGAATCCCTCGGAAGCGATACAAGGAAAGTCACTTCGGAAGGTCTCATAGCCTCATGAAGTGTCATTTCACATTCGGACTTTATCCTGTCCCTTAAACTCTCCATCATGGAATTGTCGTAAAAGTATTCCTCTTCCGGGACCACAGCCGAAATAAGGACCGGGCCTTCAAGTTTCTCGACTATGATGGAACAGGATTCAACCACACCTTCCGTCATCTGCACCGCTTTATCTACCTTGTCAGGATATACGGGATAGCTGTTGATCCTTGCCTCTCTTGATTTGCTTCCGACAAGGTAAAACATCTTGTTTCCGTCCTGTTTGCCGATATTTCCGGTAAAATACCATATCCTTCCGTCAGGAAGCTTCCTGTAGTTTTTCTTTCCTATATTGCTCTCGCCTTCACCAAGGCAGGCCGAGACCGGGGAACAGACCGCGATCTCGCCTTCCGCGCCCTCAGGCGAATCAAGTCCGGTCGCACTGTCAGCCACTTTCATGATCACTCCCGGAAGCGGGAATCCCAAAAGCCTGTCACTTTGCAGATCAGACGGACCGTATGCATATGTCAGGAGTTCATCGCACCCGGTGATGGAACAGACTGACAGCTTTCTTCCGGAAGTCCGAGCGATTTCAAAGAGTTTTGCCTTCTGGCTGCTCGTAAGCAGACCGCCTCCGACAATGATGCGGTCGACCGACCTGAGTATCTCGGAACGCGGACCGGCTTTGTTTATCGAGGCAACCGTGCTGTTATATCCTATCAGCACATCAGGTTTATAACGCTTTATCGCAAAGAATATCTTGTCCGTGTCATACCACGTGAACAGCAAAACGGTCTGTCCGCTCGAGAACGCGTTATGGATCCCCATAACAAACCCGAAGGCAAAGCAACACTCGTTAAGGCACAGTATCCGGGCGGGTTTTCCCGTCAGATCCTCATTTGCCTTAAAGACCATCTCGGTCAGGTTCGCCGAGAGATTTATGCTTTTTGAATTAAACACCGAAGCCGAGAACTCCCCGTCCGCGGCGCTCGGAAAAAGGAAAAGTGACGGCCTGTGGATGTCTTTGTCAAAAACATCATCACGAGTATCATGAGACGGCTCAGGCAATTCCAGAACGTCTTTCCAGTACATCAGCCTGATCCCTTCCGGCACGGATCTGGGCTTCGGCTTGTCATATCCCGAGAGCGGATAGAACATGAACGGGATCATGTCTCTTTGGGATATCATCGATCTGTATTTTCCGATGATGACAGTGCTTATCTTTGTGTTCTTTAGGACCGGCAAATAGTTCAGGTACTGGTTGCAGCTCATTACGCAGTATTTCGCATTCACTTCATTCGCAAAATGTTCGAAATGCTCGGTGGCAAGGTTGGGAACAGCCAGAGCCGCTGCTGCGCCGATCTTATCCAAAGCATAGACGCTTATGATGTTCATTGGATTATGTCCCATTGCAAGGATAACCCTGTCCCCCGGCTCCACTCCGAGTTTCTTCCATGCACGGGCTGCCTCGTCGATCCTGTCCATGAATTCGGCATAGGTGAATTTCCTGTATCCGTATTCAAGTGCCGTCCTGGCAGGATACTTGGAACTTACCCTCCTGATGCGCATGTACAGCGTATCCTTCGGGTCTGTCTCCGGATCAGAATATTTCTTGGGATAAAAGACACTCCAAAGACTTTCCAATACTGTTCTCCATTAATTCATGAAATAGATCTATCTGCTGAGGATGCGTCTATTATACACCGTTGCGCGTATATCAAAAACTTTTTACATCAGACCGGGTTTATCAGACAATCTTTTGTGCAAGTGTACGACAACTTTTTATCTTAGCTTTTATTTCTGCGTGTTAAAATGTTCGGAAAATTAATAACTGTCAGAGGTACCATACCATGAACATCAAACTGAACGACCATTTCCTTGACGTGAAAGAAACCTATCTTTTCTCAGACATCGCAAAGCGCGTGAAGAGATTTCAGGAGGAAAACCCTGACAGGGAGATAATCCGGATGGGTATCGGCGATGTTACGCTTCCTCTTCCCGGATCGATAACCTCGGCAATGGAAAAGGCCGTCACGGAGATGTCGGACAGGGAAACTTTCCACGGTTATCCGCCGGAATACGGCTATGATTTCCTGAGAGACGCCATCGCTGCACATTACAGGGAAATAGGCGCACCTGCCGTTACCTCCGGCATCATTTATGTATCTGACGGCGCCAAGAGCGATCTCGGAAACCTTCCTGACATCCTTGGCGACAATCCGGTGATCATCCCCGATCCCGTATATCCCGTTTATGTGGATTCAAATCTCATGAACGGCAGAAAGGTATCATTCGTGGCCGGTTCCAGTGAGAACGGATTTCTTCCGCTTCCTCCCTCCGGAACAGATATCGAGCCATCCGTCATCTACATCTGTTCACCCAACAATCCCACGGGTGCGGTATACAGCTACGAAGGTCTCACAGCCTGGGTCAACTTCGCACTTAAGACCGGATCCCTGATCATTTTCGACGCAGCTTATGAAGCATTCATCTCAGAAGATAAGCCGCACACCATCTATGAGATCCCCGGAGCGGAGGCATGCGCGATTGAAGTGTCCTCATTCTCCAAGTTTGCAGGTTTCACGGGCGTAAGATGCGGATGGACAGTTGTTCCCGACAGTCTCGAAGTCAACGGCGTAAAGCTCTCCAAATTCTGGGCAAGACGCCAGGCAACGAAGTTCAACGGAGTTTCCTATGTAACCCAGAGAGGTGCCGAAGCATCACTTTCCGGCAGCGGCCTCGAGGACTGCAAGGCAAACATTGCATATTACAAGCGCAATGCGGCCGCTCTTGCGGAAGTATTCTCAGCAAAAGGAATTTACTTCACCGGCGGTATCAACTCACCCTACATCTGGCTCAAGTGTCCTGACAACATGAGCGGCTGGGAATTCTTCGATTCCATCCTTAACAGGTTCGGCGTCGTAGGAACTCCGGGTGAAGGATTCGGTGAGAACGGTGCAGGCTACTTCCGCCTCACGGCATTCGGTTCTTACGAGAATACGGTCAAAGCCTGCGGTTTCTTTAAGGCTCTTTAACCTGCCTCAGAAGTAAGTCTATAGCTTTCCTCCCATAACTGCAGTTCATCTGAGGGACAGTCCTTATTTTGTCCCATTATCTTATGATCTCCTGTGTTATCATTCAGATAACAAAGAATCGGACGGATAAGATCATGGCAAAGAAAACTGTTTTTTTCTGTAAGGAATGCGGATACGAGACATCGGGCTGGATGGGCAAATGTCCCGGCTGCGGATTGTTCAACACCTTTGTCGAGGCACCTTCCGCAAAAGAACCCGTTAAGGCGAAGACGGATTCCCCCGCCTTTACGGCCAATCAGTATTCATGGACTGATTCCGCGGTCACCGTTAGGCTCAGTGACGCAGGCAGGGAGAACTACAGAAGACATTCCACGGGCATAGACAGCCTGGATATACTGTTCGGAGGCGGTGTGACGGAGGGGTCTGTAACACTCGTTGCAGGAGAACCCGGGATCGGCAAATCGACCATCCTCATGCAGCTTGCCGATTCTTACAAGGCTGACGGCGAGATCTTATATGTCTCCGGAGAGGAGTCACCTGCCCAGATAGGGATGCGTGCCGCAAGGCTCAGGATCAAGAAGGATATCCTGGTCTGCGGTGAGACGAGATTCGAATCGATTGCAGAGCAGATAAAGACACACAGGCCGTGCCTTGCGATAATCGATTCGATCCAGACACTGTACTCGGAACAGGTTGCGGGCACTCCGGGCGGCGTTACCCAGATCAGGGAGGTCGCGGCCGGTCTGATCAGGATCGCGAAGACAAACAATATCACCATTATAATGGTAGGTCACATAGCCAAAGACGGTTCCATCGCAGGACCCAAGACCATAGAACACATGGTGGACACAGTCCTGAGCTTTGAGGGAGACACCACCGGCGGATACAGGATAATCAGATCCGCAAAGAACAGGTTCGGAAGAAGCAACGAGATATGCTTTTTTGAGATGGGCGAGACCGGACTTATTCCCGTGGACAGTTCCAAGGCTCTCCTTGTCGCCGGAAGACCGCTCAACAGCCCCGGTTCCGTCCTCACTTCCACTCTTGAAGGCAATGACGCGTTGACCATAGAAGTCCAGGCACTGTGCGCCGAGAGCGTTTATCCCAATCCCCAGAGAATGACGTCAGGACCTGAACGCGGAAGAGTGCTGATGCTGCTCGCCGTATGCGAGAAGATGCTGTCGCTTGGTCTCACTTCCAAGGACTGTTTCGTTAACGTCATAGGCGGGCTTAAGATAAGTGATCCCGCCACTGATCTTGCAGTCTGCATCGCGACTGTATCTTCAGCCAGAGGAGTAAGCTGCAGACCAGACACGCTGATATTGGGCGAAGTCGGACTTTCGGGTGAGATTAGACCCGTGAGCAGGATAATGAAGAGATGTATTGCCGCAGCAAGACTCGGGATAAATACCGTTGTCCTTCCCGGCAGTTCAAAGGATGCGCTTGAGAAGGAACTTGCAAATGTTCCGGGTGAGGCATTCGGAGGCAAATCGGTTCCCGAATTCATTTACGCGGATAACCTTAAGGAAGCAGTCGATATCCTGTTCTCGTAAGATCCCGGAGGAGGTGTACACATGGACCGCAAATGTTTTTTTCTTATACCTGCCGCCGGAAGCGGAACGCGCATGGGTGCAGGACAGCCCAAGCTCATGAGGAATGTTGAAGGATGCCCCGTCATCCTGAGAACACTCGGCGCGGTTGCCGATGTGTGCAGATGCAATTACGCGGGACTTGATTACAGGCTGGTCCTGATAACCACGCATGATCTGATCAATATACTCAAAGCAATGTGTTCCGAATATTTTCCTGACCTGGACATTGAATACACTCTTGGCGGTGATACAAGAACGGAATCGGTCCACAACGGGATCAGGGCGATAACAGGTGCTGCCAATGATGACCTCGTTCTGGTCCACGACGGTGCACGCTGCCTCGTAACAGCAGACGAGATCACTGCATGCATTGACGGACTGAAGGACCACACCGTATGTGCTTCAGCCGTTCCCGTCAAGAACACATTGAAAGAGGTGGAACTGCTTCCTTCGGGAGAGGTCAGGGTAACCGGTACGCCTGACAGATCCAGATTCTACGAGATACTTACTCCTCAGGGTTTCAGATACAGAGACATCATCATGTGCTACGGGAGAGCTGTCCGTGAAGGAATGTCCGCAACCGATGACACCGCTCTGGCGGCGGCATACGGACTTGATGTCTATCTCACAAAAGGACTGTATTCGAATCTTAAGATAACCACACCGGAAGATATTGCCATTGCCTCAGAGATCGTAAGATCCAGAGGTGACAGCGAACCGTTCAGCGATTGAAACGGTTCATATCTCTTTGATAAAGGACAGGATCGCGAAGACCTGTATTCCCTCGCCGCGTCCGAATCCGGTAAGTCCTTCACCGGTGGTGGCGGTAATGCCCACAGAAGAAGCCGGAATGCCGAGAATGCTACAGATCGATTCCTTCATTCCGGGAATATACGGCTTGAGCTTCGGCAAAAGACACTCTATCGTAACGGAACAGTGAATTATCTTTCCGTCCTTCACGTATTCAAGCGCCTTTTTTAGATACATGGAGCTGTCTTTTATGCCTTCCTCCAGGCATATCTTATCCGCCTCACCGCCGAGAATGTTGATACCGGTATATCCGGAGACAGCATTTGTGATCGCATGTAAAACAACGTCCCCGTCACTGTTGGCAACGAGCGGTCTGTCAAAAGGGATATCAGTTCCGCCAAGCCTGATCATCGTATCACCGCAGATCTCACCGAATCTGTGGCTGTCCTGTCCGATTGTGCTTACTGATACAATATTGCCCATATCTTCCCGCCTTTAAGCTATTCCATTGTCCTGAAGCCATATTATCACATCATTGACCGTCCAGTACCCGTATGAAACGCTGTCAAACACACTGTCTGCCTTGCCGGGTCTGATCAGGACAAATTCGGGAACGGCTTTTATGTCATATTTTTCGAGCAGTTCACGGTATTCCATTCCGTCAAGCATGATGACATGCATTTTCCCGTTATAGAGCTGGGCAATATCCTCAACCGCAGCCGTTATTGCCCCGCTCCTGCTGTCCATTGAGCTGTAAAAATACAACAGGAGAGTATTGCCGGAGACCAGTAATCCGTCCAGATCCGTTACCTTACGGTACTGAATACCGTAGAACGGATTGCCGTTATCATCGAACTCATCTTCGACAGGTTCATAGACCATGCATACGGCAGGATCGCTGTATGAGTAATCTCCGATGTATCCGTCAAGGGTCCTGTCCGTATTCTGCGCCTTGGAACAGGAACCCAGAAACACCAGACAAAGCACCGTGGCGAGTAATATCGACAGATATCTATATTTCACTTTTTTATCAGCTCGATGACCATCCCGGCGGTGCCCGAAAGAAGCTCTTCACTCACCTGCTCGGCTTTGCCGGAATCAACAAGCTTTGTTACTTCGGGATCGAGCGGAATCTTGTCGGTCACTTTGGAACCAATCTCGGAAGCTGACTTCTCGATGGAGGATCCATCACCATAAAGCCTGATCTCGTCCCCGCAGTGAGGGCATCTGATAAAACTCATATTCTCGACCATTCCGAGAACCGGGACCTTCATCATAGATGCCATATTGCGGGCCTTGTTTACGATCATCGATACAAGATCCTGGCTTGTGGCAACAAGAACGATGCCGTCGATCGGAATTGACTGGAATACCGTAAGGGGCACGTCGCCGGTTCCAGGAGGCATGTCTATCAAAAGAACGTCCAATGTCTCCCAGTTGACCTGACCCCAGAACTGCTTGATCAGCGAATTCAGAACGGGACCTCTCCAGATAACTGGAGCTTCTTTGTCTTCAAGCACGAGATTGACACTTACCGCCTTGATGCCCGTGGAAGTAAGCGCGGGCTCAATAAGCTGATCCTCATTTGCCCTCAGATTCTCATTAAGTCCAAATGACTGTGGAATGGAAGGGCCCGTTACGTCAGCATCCATTATTCCGACTTTATAGCCTTTCCGCGCGAGCTGAACCGCAAGGACTGAAGTTACGAACGATTTGCCTACCCCGCCCTTTCCGCTTGCAACACCTATTACGGTCTTTATGGATGAACCGTTTGCAAGAGGATCTTTACCTATGGCAGACGGACATGTTGCCTGGGATGTGCATCCTTCTTTCGAAGGGCATGAATCACATGCTGATGACATATAAAGCCTCCTATTAAACAAATAACCTGAATATTATATGAAATGCCCTGTTCATTTTCAATTTCGCGTCAGATGTCTGACGGATCGGAAGATTCATCTCCGATATTGAAGATCTCGTCATTTCCGTTCTCGGTCTTACCCTTTATGAATCTCATTACGGCAGCTCCCGCGTCAGTCGATCTGACCCATACGACTTTTACAAGACGCCGCTCATTTTTCTTAAACGTGGTTACGAAAGCACCCAGAGCCGACGTGGCCTGTTCCTTGGCAAGCCTGAGACTCTCCTTCTCAACTTCCGTAAACTGATTAGCAAAGGCTTTCTCCTCCGCCCGGTGCTGTGCGGCAAGCTCTTTTTCCTGCCGGCGGTTATCAGCCAGCAGTTTTCTGTATTGATCGTAATGATTCCTTGTAGGCTCGCTTACCGTAACGATCGTATCTACAGCACCGTATATCTGGGATCCGATCAGATCGGAAACGGCTTTTGTTCCCGAGACCACCTTCTCCATCGCTTCAAACTTCTTCTTGAACCCGATGATGGTTATTATCGTCGTAACAAGATCGGCAACAAGTATCAGCGTAAAGAATATCAGTATGCCAACCCTGAAAGGGAAAGAGATGTGCGATATAAGCCACTTTACCGCCGGATGGAGGACATACATTCCGAGTGACGCGGCAATACCCCAGTAGATAAAAAATCTGAGACAAATGTAGCCTCCGAAATTGAGTTTATAACCGGAATAATCCCACCAGCGCATATGGAAGATATGGTACAGGATGATCCCCGCTATAAGCTCAACCACAGTACATGCGGCAGCCATTCCCAGAAACAGCACGGGAAAATTATCCTTGAACGGTTCAAAGATCCAGATGGCCGCATAGAAGCCGAGACCATATACGGGACAAAGTGGACCTGCAAGGAATCCTCTGTTGATGAACTTGCCTTCGGTAATACCGTAATAAATTACTTCAACGACCCATCCAACAAAGCTGTATATAAAGAACATCAGATACGAATCCACAAAAGGATACGGTAAAATAATATGCGGTAAACTCATTCTTTTCTTGACCTCATTACTCGGTAACCGCCGTCGATCGAAAGCGTCTCGCAATTTCCGAACAGTTCCTTCAGTTTTTCCATCGTGGAAGGAGCTCCCTGCTTGCGCTGGAGCACCACATAAAGATAACCGCCCGGGTTAAGCACATCATATGACTGCTCGTAGAATCCGAAAACGGTCTTCTTACCTGCCCTCACGGGCGGATTGGTGGCAATGATGTCAAACCGTTCGTCTCTTACCGCAAACAGGATATCGCTCGAAATAAACCTGCAGTTAAGGCCGTTATGTACGGCATTCTCCCTTGCGAGCGCGACAGCCCTGGAATTGATATCCACACCCGTAACATCAAATGCCATGAAACATGACTTGATAACTATGCCCACAATACCTACACCGCATCCGAGATCCGCAAAACGTTCCATTCTGGGACCTCTCTCTTTAATGTCCTTCACGAGCGCCGATATCAGAAGATCCGTTCCGAAATCAACGTTATTCCTTGAGAAAACGGACGTATCCGTAAAGAACTCAAAGTTGATCCCGTTCATTCTGTACGGAATCACCTTGCGGTCTGAAGGAGTTGTAGGGTTGGGATCAAAATACTGTGTCATGGCAATCTGTTCTTAAGTCCTGTCTTTTCAATGGCCAGAATGAGAGGAATGCCCAAGACCAGCAGCAGAACAGCTTCGCTTCCTGCCACGGAGAGCATGCTGATTATTACAGCCTCAAAAGTGACCGTGCTCCCGGGATCCACCAGAAGGAAAGGCAGATATCCCCCTACGATAATACCGTTGACAACTATCGGCGGTATAAGTCCGAGCCATTTATTCTTTTTTCCGATTATGTATGACAGGATCCCGGCAATAAGCGTGGCCAGTGATCCTCCGATGATGTCTACAGGTCCGAGATTGCCCGGATTGATCAGATTGGCAATAAAGCATCCCAGTGTCACGCCCAGTATCATCCCGCCTGAGAAGATGGGAAATACCGTCATGACCTCCGCGATCCTGACCTGTATCGGACCGTATGCGATGTTTGCGAACGGCGCCGTGAATACGACATACAAAGCCGCAACGATTCCGTTGAATACGATGAACTTTATATTTTCCCTGTTCTTTGCCAGTTTTGAGACCGTATCTGTCATAATCACATCATAGAACGGATGGTATCATTTATCTGGGCGATCCTGACGGTCCGTGCCCATGGCATCTCCGGAGCCTGGATATAACCCTTTGCTATCGCTTTTGCGCAGCTCTCAAACTCATAAACATATCCGTGTATAAAACTTCCCTTAGCCTCTTCCTCGTCAAGCAGAGTGTCATCAGGGGAATAAAGTGAGATCTTGCGGTAATTGTTGATGTTTGTGAATCTGATCTTTCCTCTTTCTCCAACGACGACTCCGTCCCTGTCGGTATCGGCACACATCGTAACATAGAAATTGCCAAGGATGCTTCCGTCCTCGGATTCCATCGAATAAGTTGTATCCCTGTCGATCCCGGAAGAAAGCTTTCTCGCAAACACTCTCGATACCCTGATATCGTCACCCATGAAGGAAAGCGCAAAGTTTGTCGTATAGACTCCGAGGTCGAGATAGCTTCCGCCGCCTAACACGGGGCTGTTAAGTCTGGGAACCGAGGCTATGTCATATCCGAGGTTCGCCGTAACGTACTTTACGGCTCCAATCCTTCCCTTCTCGATCCACTCAAGAGCCTTCATGTGAAGAGGCTGGTATGAGGGCCACATAGCCTCAGCGACAAAGACTCCTCTGTTCTTGGCCTCGAAGAAAATACTGTCAACCTCAGCCTTGCTCATGGCAAAGGGTTTCTCGACAAGAACGTTCTTATACTCTTTTATGCACATGATCGCATGTTCATAGTGATAAGTGTTCGGTGTTGCTATATAGATCAGATCAATATCCTCTGATGCCGCAAGTTTCTCATAACCCGTAAACACTTTGGCATCCGGACAATGAGCTGCCGCAAATTTCTTGGCCTTATTCCTTTCTCTGGAAGCAACACCTTCAATGACAACGTTTTTGTTGCCTTTCAGACTGTCCGCAACTTTTGCCGCTATAGTTCCGCAGCCGAGAATACCGACTCTGAGCATATATGAACCCCTTATAATATTAATATTTATAACCCTCTAATTGTATTTAGCACCGTTCTTTGTGTCAATCTATGTTTTGAACAACCCTGTTATTATAGACAACCCGCCCTCATTACTATATTTTTAATGCGGAAACTGAAGGCAAAGGAAGATAAATGACAATAAAGCTGCTGGACAGGTTATCACCGAAGAAGAGGGGTATCGTTTACCTCCTGCTGTCATCGTTCTCTTTTGCGTGCATGGCTCTATTCATCAATCTTGCCGGCGACATGCCTGTCTTTATGAAAGCTTTCTTCAGGAATCTCGTTGCGATAGTAATGTCTTACATAATGCTCGCCCGATCTCCGGAAAAATTCAAGATCAAGAAAGGCTCCATGCCCGGACTTCTCATGCGCGCGGGATTCGGTACGATAGGCGTCATAGCCAATTTCTATGCCATCTCGAACACAAACATGTCCGATGCCATGATGCTCAACAAACTCTCGCCTTTTTTCGCCATGCTCACATCGATAATCGTTCTGAAAGAAGCCGCTGACGGATTCCAGTGGGCAGCGATACTCGTCGCCATCTCAGGCGCGGTCTTAGTGGTAAAGCCTGCTTTTATCTTTGGCGCAATGGGCGTTACGAATGATGATGTTTTTCCTCTGGCGGTGGCACTTATCGGCGGTATCTGCGCAGGGATCGCCTACACTTTTCTCCGCAAGGTAACGCTTAAGGGCGAACGCGGGATAGTTGTCGTGGCATTCTTCTCAACCTTCTCATGTCTTGCGCTCGTACCGTTTATCATATTCACTTATCAGCCGATAACGCTTATCCAGTTCTTTTACTGCTGCATGACCGGTGTCTCAGCCTGCTTCGGGCAGATCTTCATTACTTCGGCTTATGCAGCATGTCCCGCAAAAGAAATATCCATCTACGACTATTCGACCGTTATCTTTACGGCTCTGCTTGGACTTCTGGTCTTAGGTGAATTCCCCGACTGGATCAGCATTGCCGGATACGCCATAATCATCGGCGCATCAGTGATGAATTATCTTTATAACAACAATCACCTTAAGTTTAAGAAATCCTGAACATCCTTAAGAGACAGAAGGATGATATCGGCAAGACCGGTCATCTCGTCATCGGGCTGCTGAATGTCCGGCACCATGATCGTGTAAAGACCTGAAGCCTTGCATGCCCTTACGCCGTTATATGAATCCTCAAGTCCGACGGCTTCCTCCGGCTTGACGTTCAAAGCTTCACAAGCCAAAAGGAATATCTCAGGATCAGGTTTGGATCTGGTTACCTGATCGCCGCAGACACAGGTATCGAAATACGGCAATGCGCCCAGCATATCCATCTGCGAAGTGACTTCTTCTCTTGTCGAGGAAGAAGCGATCGCGATCTTCATTCCGGCAATTTTCATTGAGCTCAAAAGTTCAAGCGTATGGGGCTTCAGAGGCACCTCGCCCCTGGCCGCCATATCGTTATAGATCTCTCTGAGCTCACGTTCGTAAGGCTCGCCCGGGACCCCGTAAACCTTACGGAATTCGTCAACGGTCGCCTTCTTATTCTTTCCGATGACGCTTATGCCGTAAGTAGTTATATCTGCAAATCCGTATTTGGCGCCTATCTTTTCCCAGCACTTCAGGACTGTCCTCTCAGAATCAAGGATAAGTCCGTCCATGTCAAATACAGCGGCTCTGAAGCTTCTGTTTCCCGCAGTCATCAGACCTCCATTGTTCCTTCGAAGACCTTGGCACAGTTACCGGTCATGAATACCGCATCATTCGTGTACCTGATGATGAGATCTCCGCCCTTAAGGATTACTCTTATATCTTCACCCTTCCTGCAGAAACCGTTCTCGCAGGCTGCAACCACCGTTGCGCATGCACCTGTTCCGCAGGCCATAGTCTCGCCGGAGCCTCTCTCCCAGACTCTCATCTTGAGCGTATGTTCATCGATGACTTTGACGAATTCGGTGTTGACTCTCTCAGGGAAGATATCCGTAGCGTATTCAAACTTAGGTCCTATCGCGTTGAGATCCAGAACATCAACAAGATCGGTAAATACAACAGCGTGAGGATTGCCCATTGAAACAGCCGTGATCTTATATTCATCGCCGTCTATGTTTACCGGAACGTTGATCGCAGTGTCACCCGGAAGAGTGCAGGGGATCTTCAGCGGATTAAGTTCAGCCTTGCCCATGTCGACCTTAACTCTTGCGACAACTCCGCCTAAGGTCATGAGTTCGAGCGTCTTGATCCCGCTCTTGGTCTCGATCTTCATGTGTCTCTTCTTGTGTCCGCGCTCGTCGTACATGTACTTGGCAACGCATCTGATCGCATTACCGCACATCATGCCTTCGGAACCGTCAAGATTGAACATGATCATCTTGCAGTCGGCAACCTTTGAAGGCGCGATGAGAACAATACCGTCACCGCCGACACCGAAGTGCCTGTCACTCATGTAGACTGACAGCGATTCGGGTGAGGATACCATGCTCTCCATGCAGTCGATGTAGATATAATCGTTGCCTGCGCCCTGCATCTTTATGAAGTTGATCTTACGGCGCTTGTCACGCATGTTGTTTATATCAACGAGCTCTGTGTTGATCTCGGAGAAGTGGCTCATGAGTGAGTCCGCAAGAGCGTCAGCCGTATCGATGGCGGTAAGGCACGGGATACCGAGCATGACAGCTCTTCTTCTGAGCTTAACCGAGTCTCTTGCAGGGAGTCTTCCCTTTGCTGATGTTGAGATTATGTAATTGATCTTGCCGCTCTCGATGAGGGACATCGTATTGTTCTCATCAGATTCGTGGATCTTGGATACGGCTGTTACTTCCATGCCTGCCTGTCTCAGAGCTTCTGCCGTACCGTGTGTGGCATAGAGCTTGAAGCCCATGATGTCGAACTTCTTTGCGATCTCGACGATCTCCATCTTGTCGGAATTCCTTACCGTGATGAACACACCGCCGCGCTTGTACATCTTGTAACCTGCCGCAACAAGGCCCTTGTACAGAGCTTCGGAAAGGTTTCTGCCGACGCCCAGGACTTCGCCCGTGGACTTCATCTCAGGTCCGAGCTGTGTATCAACGTCCGTAAGTTTCTCGAAAGAGAACACAGGAACTTTTACAGCCGTATAAGGCGACTGTCTGTAGAATCCCGTACCGTAATCCATGTCGGCAAGTTTTGTTCCGAGACTTACTTCGATGGCTACGTCCACCATCGGGATTCCCGTTACCTTGCTCATGTAAGGAACTGTTCTTGAAGCTCTCGGGTTAACCTCGATCACATAGATCCTGTTGTCCTTAACGATGTACTGTATGTTTACGATACCTGTTGATTTAAGGCCGTCGCAGAGCGCAATGGTCGTATCAGCGAGTTTCTTGTACATATCATCGTAGATATGCTTTGCAGGATACATTGCGATGGAGTCACCGGAATGGATTCCCGCGCGCTCAACGTGTTCCATGAGTCCCGGTATAAGAACATCCTTACCGTCGTAGATGGCATCAACTTCGATTTCCTTACCCTGAATGTACTTGTCGATAAGCACCGGATTCTCAATGCCCTGCGCGAGGATTATCTTCATGTACTCATTAACATCCTCATCGTTGAATGCAATGATCATGTTCTGACCGCCGAGAACGTAGGAAGGTCTCAGAAGCACCGGATATTCCAGAGTGTTTGCCGCCTTGAGAGCTTCTTCAAGAGTAAGCACGGAGAATCCCTTAGGTCTTGCGATCCCGAGTCTTTCAAGGAGCTCGTCGAATCTTTCACGGTCTTCTGCCATGTCGATGGAATCCGCGGAGGTTCCGATGATGTTGATGTTATTCTCGGAAAGGGTTTTCGTGAGCTTGATGGCTGTCTGTCCGCCGAAAGCGACAACAACGCCGAAAGGCTGTTCCTGATGAACGATATTCATTACGTCTTCAGGAGTCAGAGGCTCGAAATAGAGTCTGTCACCGGTATCGAAATCAGTAGATACCGTCTCAGGGTTGTTGTTTACTATGACGACCCTGTAGCCGAGATCTCTTAAAGCATGCACGCAGTGAACCGCAGCATAGTCAAACTCGATGCCCTGGCCGATCCTGATCGGGCCTGAACCGAATACGATCACAGTCTGCTTTTCCTTATCTCCTGCCTTCTCGAAGTCGGCTTCGTTCTCGCCGCCTTCTTCCGGTCTGTTAAACGTTGCATAGAAATAAGGCGTATGTGCCTCGAACTCGCCGGCGCATGTATCAACCATCTTGAACGTAGGCTTGAGTTCATATGTCACGGGATTACCTGTGATCCTTGCGATTGCCTTATCCGTGAAACCGAGTTTCTTGGCCTTTACGTATTCGTCGAAAGAGATCTCCCTGCCGGTGATTTCTTTCTCAAAAACGATCAGATTCCTGATCTTGGCGAGGAACCACATATCGATCTTCGTCTCTTTATTGATCGTCCCGATCTCAACGCCTCTTCTGATCGCTTCTGCAACATAGAAAAGTCTCTCGTCCGTAGGTGTTACGCAGCGCTCCATGAGGTCTTCGTCTGCAACTTCCTCCATCTTCTTCAGGTGAAGGGTGTCAGCAGAGATCTCTGCGCCTCTTACGGCCTTCATGAGCGCACTTTCGAATGAATCGGAGATAGCCATGACTTCGCCTGTCGCCTTCATCTGTGTTCCGAGATTTCTCTTTGCATAGACGAACTTGTCAAAAGGCCACTTCGGATACTTGACAGCAACATAATCCAATGCAGGCTCAAAAGCCGCATATGTATGACCCGTTACCGCGTTTACTATCTCATGGAGTCTGTAACCAATCGCGATCTTTGTGGCAACCTTTGCGATCGGATAACCCGTTGCTTTTGAAGCAAGCGCGGATGATCTGGAAACTCTCGGGTTAACCTCGATTACCGCATATTCAAAGGAGTCGGGATTAAGTGCAAACTGGCAGTTGCAGCCGCCTTCTACACCCAATGCTTCGATGATGTTAAGTGATGCGGTTCTGAGCATCTGATACTCTTTGTCTGAGAGTGTTACCGCAGGAGCGATGACGATGGAGTCACCCGTATGGACACCGACAGGATCTAAGTTCTCCATCGAGCAGACGGTGATGACATTTCCGTCCTTATCTCTGATCACTTCGAACTCGATCTCTTTCCAGCCTGCGATTCCGCGCTCGATAAGAACCTGTGTGATAGGAGATAATGCAAGTCCGTTTCTTGCGATCTCATGGAGTTCTTCCCTGTCCTTTGCGATTCCGCCGCCTGTTCCTCCGAGTGTGAATGCAGGTCTTACGATGACCGGGTAACCGATCTCTCCGGCAAAATCCAAAGCATCTTCCACTGTAGTTACGACTTTGGACGGTATGCATGGCTGACCGATGGATTCCATCGTGTCTTTGAACATCTGACGGTCTTCGGCCTTGTCGATACATTCAGGCGATGAACCTAAGAGCTTAACACCGTGGGATTCAAGAAATCCTTCTTTGGCAAGCTGCATGCAGAGGTTGAGTGCCGTCTGTCCGCCAAGACCTGAGAGAATCGAGTCAGGCTTTTCCGTCTCGATGATCCTCTTAACTGTAGTAAGCGTCAAAGGCTCGATGTAGATCTTATCTGCCATCGACTTGTCTGTCATGATGGTAGCCGGGTTGGAGTTAAGGAGTACGATCTCGATGCCGTCTTCTCTCAATGCGCGGCACGCCTGTGTGCCTGCGTAGTCGAACTCTGCTGCCTGGCCGATTACGATCGGGCCGGATCCGATAACAAGGACTTTACGTATAGTTTTATCAAGCGGCATATTATTTCTCCTCCTTGTTTTCCATCATGCTGATAAAGTTATCGAAAAGAAATTCCGTATCCTTAGGACCACCGCAGGCTTCCGGGTGGAACTGCACAGAGTAAGCGGGCTTATCAAGATACTTGATTCCTTCGTTTGTTCCGTCGTTTACGTTAACGAAATATTCTTTAGCGATATTTGTATCGATCGAATTGCTCTCTACCTGATATCCGTGGTTCTGTGATGTGATATAGACTCTACCTGTCTCAAGGTTCTTTACGGGGTGGTTCGCGCCTCTGTGACCGTACTTGAGCTTGGATGTCTTAAAGCCGTGAGCAAGTGCAAGGATCTGGTGGCCTAAGCAGATTCCCATGATCGGGATGCCTGAATCCTTCAATACCTTCATTGTCTCGATCGCTTTTGTATTGTCCTCAGGATCTCCGGGGCCGTTTGAGAGGAAGATTCCGTCGGGTGCAAGCTCCATTACCTTTGCCGCATCAGTATCTGCGGGAAGGAGATGAACCTCGCATGATCTTTTCGCGAGCTCTCTTGCGATATTGCTCTTGATGCCGAAGTCGAACATTGCGACCTTGAACTTAACCTCACCCTCAGGTGATACGATGGTCTCTTCAGGAGTTGTTACCTCTTCAACGGGATCTTTGATCTTATATGCCTTGATCTCATCTAATGAGAATTCGTCGGGACGGTCGCAGATCGCGCCGTTCATCGTGCCGGATTCTCTCAGGCATTTTGTAAGTGCTCTCGTGTCGATCCCCTTAAGGCCGGGAATTCCCTGCTCCTTAAGGAATGTATCGAGATCAGTCTCGCATCTGAAGTTTGAAGGAAGATCACATACTTCCCTTACGATATATCCTGATACATTCACTTTATCGCTCTCCATATCAGGAGTGATTATTCCGTAGTTGCCTATCAGGGGGAAGGTCTGAACTACTGCCTGACCCTTATAACTCGGATCGGTCAGTGTCTCCAGATAAGCTGTCATTGCCGTAGTAAATACTATCTCGGAAATGACACTGCCTGAAGCTCCCATCGCTTCGCCTTCGTAAACGTTGCCGTTTTCCAGTACCAGATACCGTTTCATTTCATCATGCCCCCTTTTATAAAAAAGGCTTTTCCGTTGGGAGAAAAGCC
>JAFWLP010000079.1 GCA_017511005.1 Clostridiales bacterium | reverse complement strand
TGCGGCGAAGCATCTTAGCATGACACTGGGGACATTCAACGAGACCCGGCATGTTAAGTTTCCATGCGCTTCTGTGACGTGCAGTCCTTGCCTTCGACCATTTACGCTTCGGATGTGCCATTCATCTTCACCTCTTTCTTTACACAAATGCTTGAAGATAATACATTATATTTCTGAGTTTTGCAAGAGCCTTTTTATCGAAAAGATATTCCTTATCGGATCACCGCTGTCAGGATCGAGCGTATAGCTGATCTCTGCGCCGTCGATCAGGCCTCCCGGGAAGTTAATATAATCTGTATTTATCACCACGTCAATAGGGCCGTAATTCGTATTCATCGTACTTGTCGTCCTGTTGCCGGGCTCGAAGACCATTCTTGAAGTAACATCCCCGTTCCTTATCACGATGGCTCTGGACTCTTCCCTGATCAGTGTCAGGACAAAATTAGTCTCACGTTCCTTCTCACCGTGCTTCTCCGTCCATGTATAGACCGTCCTGTTTCCTTCTACGGCAGAAGTCCCCCTGGCTTTTATGGGTTCACCGTACATTCCGGTCTTTATCTCAAACAGGCATTGCTCTTCCGTTTTATTCTCCATCAAATGGTCACCTCATATCTGTCTGTCGTAAAATGCTTTGTTCCGGAAGGCAGGCCCTCTCCAAGGAAAGGCGCGGCAACCTGCTCAAACAGACCGGGCTCATCACTTGTATAGAATTCCCTTACCGGACCGTGTCCGTCAGCTCCGGAAGCGATCCCCTCAGTCTCAAGAAGGCTCTTGACCACTTTTGCGGTTGCCACACCGGTGTTAACGAGGGTAACGTCCCTGCCCATGACCTCTCCTATGACTTTTGAGAGCAGCGGATAATGAGTGCAGGCCATTACAAGAGTATCGATACCGGCTTCCTTAAGAGGCTTCAGATATTCACAAGCGGTAAGCCTGGTTATCTCGTTGTCCCACCAGCCTTCCTCGGCAAGTGAAACGAACAGCGGACATGCCTGCTGGAATATCTCAATATCCTTCATGCCGAGCTCGCCGGCTCTTCTCTCCACCGCGGCCCTGTAAACTCCGGTAGATATAGTACCTTTGGTTGCGATAATGCCGATCCTGCCGTTCTTTGTTGCGCGGCACGCCTCATCAGCACCCGGGGTCACGACCTCGACAACGGGTACTCCTGCCCTGGCTTTAAGCTCATCATAGGCATATGCGCTCGCAGTATTGCAGGCAACCACGATCATCTTAACGTCTTTGCTCTCAAGGAACTTCATATTCTGCAGTGAGTACCGTATTACCGTACTCCTGGATTTTGTTCCGTATGGAGCCCTGGAATTGTCACCGAAATAAACAGTGCTCTCATCCGGCACCGCATTCCATATCTCGCGGAGGACCGTAAGACCTCCGATACCTGAATCGAAAACTCCGACAGGTCTGTTATCAGTCATCTGTATATTCTTCCTTATCTCAAACGGACATTATAATCTGGTCCTATTTTAAAGGTTTTGCCTGACACGTCAACGTGCATGTTGCCGCCGGGTATCCTGCCGAACAGGATCTGACACGAGAACAGCTGCTGATACCTGACCTTTTTTCCGTCTATTGTCTCAAAATGCATATTGACCTTGTTTCTTCCGTAATTGCCGTCTCCGATTACCGGATGTCCCAGGTGGGCAAACTGGGCCCTTATCTGGTGCGTTCTTCCCGTTACGAGTTCAAGTTCAAGATCAGAGACGCTCTCGCCGTCAGGACCCACGTTCTCAAATGTCTTGAGTATCCTGTACTTTGTCGCAATATCAAGATCTCCGGGCTGCTTGTCATCGTGAATATAGACCTTGCCCTGTTTTGTCTTCTCCAAAAAACCTTTTACTTCTTTATAAAGAATTCCGTCTTCGCCTACGGCAGGCTCTCCTTCATCAGGTTCTCCGAGTACAAGAGCCCTGTAGCGCTTCGTAACAAGGTCGTTCTTAAAGAGCTCGACACAGTCAGCCAACGCCGGCTTATTCTTGGCGATCAGAACGAGTCCTCCGGTATTCATGTCGATCCTGTGGCACAGTTCCGCATCCTTGTATCTCGTCTTCTCCCGGATCAGATCGATCAGTGTATTATCGATATCGCTCTTGCCGGAATGAACGGCTATGCCCTGTGATTTGTTAACTATGAGAAGGCCTCTGGTCTCAGCAATGATCTCATAAAGATCTTCTTGAGGGATGCTTTCCGGAGCAGCTTTTTTCGCTTCGAAAAGATCGTCGGGAAGCCATATCTCCACAACACTTCCTGCCTTTACGGCAATATCCTTATTTACTTTCCTGCCGTCTATCCTGATGTCACGTCTCTTAAGAGCATGGAAAAGATCGGCTGCCTTTAGCTGAGGAAAAGCCTCCTGTGAAGCCTTGACGACATGAAGTCCGTCCTGGGATCTGGTTACCGTAAAATCACGCATTGACTGCCTCTTCCTTTTTCTTTTCCTTATATTCCTTTGCAAAGATGAACAGACCGAAGACCACGATATCCACTAACAGGATCTCAACAAGCTGTATCCATGAAATGCTTTGACCCGTAAGAGCATCAGATCCGTTCTGACCCGAAAAGACCGCAACAAGATTGTTATTCAGGAAATGCATGCATACGGGTATCCATATATTATTTGTCTTAAGATAAACATATCCCCAGAAAATGCTTATGAACACACAGGTTATAAGCTGACCCGCGATCATCTGCGGAACCGAATCATCCGTATAGTACATCGTATCGACCGGTATATGCCACAGCGACCAAATAACGCCAAGCAGGATAACGCCGGCTTTCATCCCGAATCTGCTCTGCATGACAGGCTGCAAATAGCCTCTCCATGCGTACTCCTCACCAAAGAAAGCAATAACCGTCAAAGGATAATTGAACGGCAGGCTTACCAGCCCCAAAAGGAAAACAGGACTCTTGACCATTTCTGCAAATTCAGGCCCGAGATCCTGCAGAGTATCGGTCCTGACACACTCGATGACCGTCGGGGCAAAGATTCTTACAAGATATAGTCCGGCAAAGAGCATAACCAGAAGGATACCTTTCTTCTCGTTATTCCTGCTTATGCCGGCAAACTTCCGGCCCTCTCTTTTTGCTATGAAATAACCTATCCAGAGAAGGATGGATCCGATCATGAGCACCGACTGTCCGATAAGAAGATATGTGGTGCCGATCGGGAAATCGACTTCTCCCGGAAGCGTGATCATCTCATCAGGCATAAACGGATTTGCGAAAATGCTCAATAAACCGAGGATAAGCTGAACAGCATAGTTTATGACAAGCACCCACATAAACATCCTCGGAACACGCTTCTCATCTTTTAAGAACAACAGATATCCCAGAGCCACACCCGCCGCAGGCGAGCACATCTGCGCATCAACTATCTGCGTCAGATCCAGGCCTTTCTGTTTGCCGATATACATCGGGATCATCATAAGAAATGACAATCCGTAGGCAACTGCGAAAAATAATATAAGACGGTTTCTGTCTATTGTATTCTTTCCGGCCGTATCCATACTATTCCCCCAAACAGCGTCTAAATGATCAGATTCGGAAATTACTGTTCAGTAATTGTACCATATCCGGACAATTACCATTAAACCCTTTTTGGCAACGGCAGAAGGCTGTGGGTTCCTGCCCTGTACTCATCATATCCGGGCTTGGCGGACTGCCTTTTATCAGCCATCGGAATGCTTACCGTAAAGAACATAACCGTGTTTGCCAACGCTCCCGCAACAAGCCACCAGCGTCCCGGCATTACGGAAACAGCCTGAATGGCGATCCCCCACCACATTAGTATCTCGCCTAGATAATTCGGATGTCTTGAGTATTTCCAAAGGCCCGTACGGATAAGGCCGTGTTCGCCGGATCTCCTGTATCTGTGCATCTGGACATCGGCAACCAGCTGCAGAGTGGCTGCACCGGCACAGACCGCCGCACCCGCATAACTGCCCGCATTTGCAGACAGCTCTTCACTTACGGCAAAAACTGCAGGCAACACGCATAAATAAACTATAAGTGTCGGCATCATGTGGATTCCGGTAAAGTTAAGCAGCGGAAATATCCTGCCATTCTCTTTTTCGAGTTTGGTATAACGCCAGTCCTGATGTTCAAGGCCTCCAAATGCATATGCCCAGTTGCCGGTAAGCCTTATGCCCCAATAAACGACAGATATAAGCAGGAGCAGCGTCACTGCCGTCATCCGGTGACAAATGGCGAAGGCAGTTACAATGACCACAGGCTGTACGCTCCAGTATGGATCGTAAACAGATGCGTTATGAAAGACAACACTGAATATAAAGACAAATACCGTTGCTGCTGTATCCGCTATAAGAAGCTTCAGCCAGAATGACAAAGGAATAACATTATAGATCATGACACCCGCAAAGACCGCCGCGATATAGATACACGTGATGATAAGGATGCTTTTCGCTTTGCTTGACTTAAAGCTATCCATACAAAGATCAGCTGTAGTTTCTGACTTTTCCGACTGAAACGCAGTTATTGATTATGGCGTCCAAATCCGTTCCCTCCGAGCCTTTCCAGTTGCGCGCGAAGTTCACCTGATACGATACCCTTTCCCCATTCCTGGCAACCACATCATATCCGCCCGCATAGAAATCATCCTGCGAGACAACGCATCCGTACCTGATACCGCCGCATTCTTCCAAAGAACATCCGGGGAAGTTCACGTTCCATATCTCGTTACGGTTCAAAGGGCTGCCGATCAATTCGGAAGCGATACTTTCTAAATATCTGTCGGTAACTTCGTGGACACCGGCGTGGCATTCGGAAAAAGCGATCGTGTGGATGTTGTGGTTAGCAGCTTCCATGGCGGCACCGACAGTGGCCGAATACTGAATGTCAGACGCTATGTTGAACCCGCAGTTTATTCCGCAAAATACATTATCGGGTCCTCCCGGAACCACCGCGGTAAGACCGATACTTACACAATCGGAGGGCGTGCCGGAAGTCACATAGGCGTGAACCCCCTCAACGGGAAATTCCACAGGCCATACGTCTACGGAAGTCCAGAAAGTAGCCGAATGGGACATGGCGCTGTACTGCTTTTGAGGAGCGACAACCCATACCTCACCGAACTTTACGGCTGTCTCAGCAAGCCTCACCAAACCTTCTGAATCAATACCGTCATCGTTTGAGACCAATATCTTTCTCATCATTTGCCTCTGATCATTATTTAAGCTTATAGACGGCATTGAGATTAAGCCTCTGGAAGTTGCCGTCATCAGGCGTAAGCGTGCGTTCAAATGCTATCCCGTGGTGCTCCAGGCAGATGTCGAGGAACAGCATGAATATTCCGATATCTATGCTCCCGAAATACGCAAGCCTGAACGGCGGAATGATCCCGTGCTTGCCGGGCCGTCTGTAACGGTACACCTCAAGTTCCCCGTAGCCCTTATTAATCACCTTCCACGGCTGGATATTGCATGCGGTCGGCGTCAGCCTTACGTTTTCCGTGACACCGTCGATACGGTCACCTTCCCAGAATTCTTCAACAGGCACCCTGATAAAGCTTGAAAGATCTCCGGCCATGCGGAATTTCGAATCATCATCGATCTTACGGATCGCCATCATGATCACATATTCAAGGCCTTCGAACTTACGCTCTTTTGTCCTTCCGACGCCGAACCACAGCGGACCTATTCCTTTGCCCGTGAGATACAGATCGAGCTGCTCGCCGATATAACCGATATTCTGAAGATATCCGGGTTTCTTCTCACTGTAGATCAGAATGCAGTATTCCTCGCCTCTGTTGCAGCTTGTCTGGCTTCCGGGCACTATCTTTATCTTAGTCTTAATGCCTTCGAAAAGCGGCGTGAACCTGTACCACATCTCACGGATCTCATCGAGTTCCTCCTGACTGATCTTCTTTCCGTCAGGCTCTCCGTATCTGTGGAAAGATTTCCGCTTGAAGATAAGATCGTAATAAGATGTGTCCATGTTACTTGCTTTCCACGTATGCGAAAAGGAATACCAAAGGTGAATTCCAGTAGATCGCTACCTCGTTCAGTGAATAAGCCTGATCGCTGTCGGCATAGCAAAGTGCCGGAGCAGTTCCTTCAAGAACGGTGGAAGCGTAAGGATCTTCGAGATTCTCATTAGGTCCGCCGGCGATCATGCCGGGAACTGCTTCACCTTTTGCCTCTGAAGGTCTGTGGTGAGGCGAATTAGGAGCCTGTGTGCCGAATCCCGTAAGGAAACAATAACTCGTTCCGTTGGTTCCGAGGAGATAATCAAGCTGTGATCTGGCTAACGCATCCCCCTTGTTTCCGCCGCTGACCGCATCATACAGAAGCAGATACATACCGTTATTTGCTACGGTCATGTTGCTTCCCCATGGATATTCCGTAAGTGAAGAATGGTAACTGTCAGAAGCAGCAGCTGCTTCAATACCGGAGATTCCGCTCATGAAGCTTGCAAGAGCCGCATCATAGAACTTTCCTTTTGTCTTGTCGGCAGACAGATAAGCATATCCCGCGTAGGCACCTACACCCTGCCAGCCGAAATCTGATGCGCACGGAATGCCGCTTCCGGCAAGGTCACTAAAGGCATCATCATACTTTGTATCGCCCGTTGCCTTGAAGAGCTCCGCATATGCCCAAAGCCTCTCATCGACATCGTTTGTGTCGGAGTATTCACCGGTAACGATTCCGTCTGGGTTGACCGCGCCTTCAAAGCCTGCATGAGAATCAAGATAATCAGCAGCCAGTATGGCAGCATCAAGACATCTTTCCGCAAATTCGGAGTCGATATCAGCATATACATAAGATGCCATGGCCATTACTGCGGCAAAATCACCGGTTGCAGTAGTGGATACGGGAGTGACTATGAGTTCCTCGGTCTCTTCCTCTGGCATAACGAAGCTCGGGAAATTAGCGCAGGTTACCTTGTGATATACGCCGCCTTCATCATTCTGCATCTTTAAGAGCCAGTCAAGCTCGAACTTAACTTCATCGAGAACATCGGGAATGCCGTTTCCTGACTCCGGGATATCGAGGTTATCGTCAAACGCAGACGGATAGAGACTGTAAGCGAGCATGAGATCAGCTGCGGCTTTTGCACCGGATACGACATATCTTCCATAGTCACCGGCATCGTGCCAGCCACCTGATACATCGACAGTCTCATCTGTGCCATAGATCACAGCCTCACCCGTGTGGCATTCCGGATGAGCATAAATCCCTGCACGTCCCTCATCAAGTTCTACACCGCATCTCTGCATATAGAACATGCGGAGAGATGACTTGAAAGCTTCATCATATACATCGTCTGCGATCCTGAATTCAAAGGATTCCAGGTCACCTGATACTACCTTATATGTTCCGGGAGTCGTAAAGCCCGAGAATTCAAATCTCGCTTCGTCTCTTCCCGTAGCCTCATTGTAAGCAGCAGGCTCGACATCTCCCTCGAATACCGTTGAACCGGAAGCGCAATCAACGACAGCTGCCTTCGAAGAAATGGCGTCACCGTGCAGTACTGCGACCTTATAACCATCCGGGAGATAGCCGACCTGATTGATGTTGATCTCCTTGACGATCGCTCCTCCGGGAAGCGCGCCTTCCTCATAGCCGGAATCATCTATACACTGCAGATCGAAATTGTCGAAGCAGATGGTATGCTCCTTGAATTTATCATTCGTCTCAAACTTACCCATGTTGAAGCAGAGACGCGGTGCGGGATCGCTGACTTCCTCCATTGTGAATACAATGTCGAAATGCTGCATCTCAGGGGTAGCATGGATTATCTCTTCCATGTATTCGTGATAATCTGATCCGTTGATCTGGATCCTGCAGGCAAGGTCACGTTCGACGGAAGAGCTGCAGTCAAACTGGAGTTCATACTGGCAGTTCTGATACAGACTGAATCCGTCATAATATATCTGGTTGGAATGCATCTTAATGCCGACCATCTTGCAGTCGAACTGCAGAGCACCGTCGGCGTTAACGGCCATTAATCCGTCGCCGCCTTCAAAGTAAGTAAACCATCCGGATTCCTTGTTGGAAAAATCGCCGTTCTCGATCATATTGAATCCCATAAGAGGATGCTCGTCTTCAGTCGGTTCTGTCGTTTCTTCGGCAGATGTCTCAGTCACGGAGTTCTCCGTCTCAGTCTCAGAGGGACCTGTCTTTGTACATGATGCAACGCTAACGAGCATTGCGCCTGCCAGGACCGCGCTAATGATTTTCTTCTTCATAACAAGCCTCCGGATATATGGATTTCTTCATAACAAAGGGATTATAACATCAAGAAAAGTCATTTCCTATCAAATAGATTTGCAAAGTATCGATAAATATATGCGGGAAAAGAAAAACCGCAAATATCGTGAAAGACATCTGCGGCTTAGATCATTTGGCTGCCGAACAAGGATTCGAACCTTGACAAACGGTGTCAGAGACCGGTGTGCTACCGTTACACAATTCGGCAATGAATTTTACAACTCACGAATTATATCAGAGCAATTTCCGAAAATCAATATGATATTGTCCTGTAAGAAAAAATACTGAAAATAGAGATCAATTACCGTCTACGGGTTCGAGCGGAGGCATTGCCCCTATCTCGGTCAGCTTGCGGCGGACCTTCCCCATATCCTCATATATCGGCATCTTGTTCGCGGGATTTCTCAGGGCATATGCAGGATGGTACGTTGTCATTATGAAGTATCCGTTCTTCTCGATAAACCGTCCCCTTACGTCATGCATGACCGGCTTTGTACCGAAGAAACCCTCATACGCGGTCGATCCGCAGAGCAGTATCACCTTCGGCCTGACCAGCATAAACTGTTCTGCGAGCAGCGGTTTGCACGCATGTATCTCCTCCGGAACGGGCCGTCTGTTCTGCGGAGGTCTGCATTTCGCTATATTACAAATATGATAATCATTATTGGTAAAGCCGTAACTTCCAAGAAGATTCTGAAGGAGCTGGCCCGATCTGCCCACAAATGGCAGACCCTGGATATCCTCGTTCTCGCCCGGTGCCTCGCCTATGATCATGAGAGGAGCCTTCCGGCTGCCTCTGTAGATAACGACGTTGGTGCACCCGTCCCTGAGCCCGCAGTTATGACAGGCTCTGCACTTTGCTTCAAACGCTTCCCACTTCAGATCAAAATCATCAGCCATATCTGCCTCACTTGAACATTATCACGGTAATCCCGTCATTCTGGATACCCCAGTCCCTGTCACGGGAAGCTTCAGGGTGCTTTGCGCTTATCTCACGCCCGGCGGATGAGAACGGTCCGAAGTCTTCCCCCGGACAATACGCCTTGATCATGCCGCGTGAGACATATTTACGCAGTTCTGTGCCAAGCGCCTGCTTGATCGCTCCGCCCGTTCCTGACGAACCGTATCCGTGAACGATCTTTGCGAGCGGTCTGCCAGTCGCCCTCGCCCTGTATATCCCGTTCTGGAGCTTTGTCATTGCCTGCTGAACTGTGGGATGACCCTGTTCAATGTTGATTATTTCCATCGGTTACCTCGCTCGATCCAAAACCATTATACATTAAGAGTATAATATTGTTATGAGACTGGACAGATTACTCGCAAGCAGCGGCTTAGGCACAAGATCACAGGTCAGGGATAAGATCGCCCACGGCGGTGTCAGCGTTAACGGCACCGTTGTCACCGATGCATCCCTGCATGTTAAAGATACTGATTCCATCATATACGACGGACATGAGATCAGCTGTCAGACAAAACTGTATTATCTTCTCGATAAACCAGACGGAGTCCTTACGGCAATGGAGGATAAACGCCTGCCGTGCGTGGCGGACTACATTCCCTCCGAGCTGATGTCAAGGAAGCTGTCACCTGTCGGGAGACTGGATTACCATACCTCCGGTCTTCTGATAATCACTAATGACGGCGAGCTGTCCCACCGTCTTCAATCACCGAGATATGAAGTTCCGAAGATATACCTTGCCACTTTCAGAGGTCCGGAATGGACAGAAAACGAGATATCGACGGTTGCATCAGGGTTCACCATAAATGACCGCGGATACAGTGAGAAGATCGCTCCCGCAACACTTGAGATGACCTTCCCATCTTCCGACGGCATGAACCGGGCTCTCCTGACTCTCCGCGAGGGAAAGACCCACGAGGTAAGGCGTATCTTCGCGCATTTTGACAGGGAAGTGACCGCACTTCGAAGGATCGGACTCGCCGGGATAAACATCAGCCGTGACACGGATTCATGCGGGACCTTCAGGCCTCTTACGGAAAACGAACTTGGTTGCCTTCTCAAAGCAACGGCAATGACTGCAGGTTAAGCAAAAGCCGCATTGATTATCGTGGTTATTACCTTTACCGTCTGATCATCATTCGTGCTGTTTACACACTGACCGAAAACAAGAGACGTCTTTCTCGACATCCATTTCGCCTCGATGCCCAGCCGCAGACATATATCCTCATCAGGTATCTGAATTCCTATCAGGACCGATTCATCCGAGAACTGCGAAGGATCCTCGATCTCCTCGTCACCGACACCATATTCACGGTAAAGTCTGTTGGTATGCTCTACGGCTTCCTGTTCAGTCATGTAAACGGGAACGACTCCCGCTTTGGCTTCATCCGTCAGACCGTCCATGATCCGCTCATAGAGCGGTCCCAGATCCTTGAACGTAGAAAAATAATAACCGTAAGATTCCTTATCCGATATCAGAACATCCGGGTTCGTATAGAACATGGCATTGAAGGTCTCGTTGCCGTATTCCTGCTGCGGGATATTCTGATCGTTCGGGACAACCAGATCAGCCATTCCAATATAAGGCCGTTTGATTCCTTCAGCAACCAGTGCCTCACGCATATAGGTATCATCCAGATACATGTGTCCGAAAACAACTACCGAGCAGCCGCTCCTGGTATTCGTTGCCACGGCGATGATCACAAGTATTGCTGAAACGGCAACAACCGCTCCGAGCAGGACATTCTTCCAGTTATAGTGGATTATGTTCTTCCAGTCGCTTTTATATCTTCCGAAATACTTCGGCTCCGAATCATGACGTATCTTCTCTTCAACCCTGCGGTCGCGCCTGCCTGAAGCAATATCATATATAGCCGAGATCTCATCTTCCTTTTTTACCGACTCTGGATCATCTTTGCCTCTGTAGAGCTTTGACATCTGCCAGAAACGGTCATCTATCACCTTTATGTCGGCATCAGCATCAAGCCCCATATATTCCAGGGCCTCTTCACGAGTCATGGAAGCGAACCTCTCGTCTGCGTTTTCCGCTCCGCTGACATCAGTACCGGATGATGAGTCCGCTCCTGAACCGGCAAGTTTCTTGCCTTCCTCATAATTCCTGCAAACTATGGTCCTGAATCTGTCTTCGCAGAAATCAGCGCATTTCCCGGCAATGTCGAGACCGCCGTCATCGATAAGGATCAGTGTCTCAAGTCCGTTCTTCCTGAGATTGGAAAGAAGGACTTTCTTACTCCAGCTGATATCATTCTCGTTAAGCCCGGGCTCTTCCCTGAATTCGACTGCCATTATCCTGCACGAATGCCTGAGGACCATGTCAGCCGCATGCATCATCGGAGTCCTGAAATCATCCCTGATGACTTTACCCTTCAATACAACAAGGACGATATTATCGTCCTTCCTGTACTCAACATTTATGTTTTCCGAATCAAATACTTCGTTCATCTATCTCCTGTGTTACAGGCATTTGATCGTAAGACGGACAACGTTCATGGCGGCAGTCTGAACGTCACTTAATGTAAGTCTTCCGGTGTTTACCGCGGTAACTATGTCTTTTGCATTTTTAGCGCATCCCGGCATCTGCATGTCACATCCCGCATATACGCACAATCTGGAGAATGCAGGCGGATACTTAAGATTCTTCTCATCATAACCAAGGAATTCAACATCCTCAAAAGTCGAGAACCAGTCTGTCATAACGGCTCCCTCATAATCCCATTCATCCCTGAGGACGTTCTGAAGAAGCTCGTAGTTATTTGCAGTGTGGATTCCGTTCAAAAGGTTATACGAAGCCATTACGCAGAACGGCTGTGCCAACTTGACGGCGATCTCAAAGCCCCTGAGATACATGTCACGCAAAGCTCTTACTGATACGTGGGAGTTGCTGAACATCCTGTTTTCTTCCTGATTGTTGCAGGCAAAATGCTTGATCGTCACACCCTTGCCGTCAACAGACTGCACGCCCTTCGTATCGGCTGCAGCACAAAGACCCGTTACAAGAGGATCCTCGGAATAATACTCGAAGTTTCTTCCGCACAAAGGATTTCTGTGAATGTTCATGCCCGGAGCGAGCCAGAGATGAACGCCATATTCCTCCATCTCCTCACCTACCAGACGTCCCAGTCTCTCAATGAGATCAAGGTTCCAGCTTGAAGCGAGCGCTGTCGCAACAGGTATCATGGTGCAGTACTGATAGTAATCTATCGCATCTGCAGGAGTATCTTCCGGGAAAGGATTCTTTATAAGACCGAATGTCTCACCGCCTCTTAAGAGATCACCTGTCCTTGTTGCCTTGAAGTGAGGCTGAAGCCTTAATCCTGCAGGACCGTCAGCCATAACGAGCGGCGGGATCCTTCTCTTATATTCGAACAGTGATGTGGTCTCGGCAGCGGCACCCGGAACATGCATGGCCGAAGAGAAAACTATGTCTTCAAACCCGTCCTTTATGTAGTTGCCGACTATGAGCTCGGAAAGTTCCTCAAGAGAGAACTGCGCAACAAACTCAGCCGCACCGGCATTGCGTCCGATGACGGAACCCAGAGTGAGCACCTCATTCTTTCTCTCGTCAATGTGAGTCTCGCTTACTCCTCTGTATCTGATAATGCTTCTTCTGACACGTGAGAGGTCTAATGTGAATCTTCTGTCACAGGCGGCAAGCTGAGCTTCCTCGACTGCGATGTGGGCAGCCTTTCCCGTTCCGGGATTCTTCATGTCCTCGAAAACGTATCTTGCATCATCTTCAAGTATCCTGTCGAACTTCTCCTTAACGACTGTCTCGGGAACGGTCAAAACCGCTTCGATCTTTGTCTCGCGCGAACTTGTGCCGACACGGATGATATAGTCACCTTCAGGGATGACTTTCGCGGGATAATCTTCATCAAAACAACAGAAATTCTCGATCGGGAAAGAGACTTCGACGTTCATGCTCTCGCCCGGATAGATAAGGTCGCTCTTGGCAAAGCCGGCAAGTTCCTGATACGGTCTGTCGATCTTTCCCTCAGGTGCGGAGAAATAGACCTGGATTACCTGCTTGCCCGCAAACTCGGTTCCAGTATTTGTTACTTTGACCCAGACCTTGATATCCGTTCCCTCCTGGGTAACACTCAGGACCTCATTTGAAAAAGTCGTATATGACTTTCCATATCCGAAAGGATACAAGGGCATGATGCCGAATGAATCGAAATATCTGTATCCGACATAGATTCCTTCACGGTAGAACTCATCATCGGTATTGCCGTCAAGGCTGGAGAATTCATTTGCACAGGGATAATCCTCATACGCTCTTGCCCAGGTATCGACGAGCTTGCCTGAAGGTGTCGTCTTTCCGGTGATGCAGTCAGCGACAATGTATCCTGTAAGATTGCCGACCTGACCTACGAGCAGTACCGCATCAACGCCGCGGCGGTGCTTGAGCTGTGACATATCGATGACGCCGCCGACATTAAGGAGGATGATCGTTCTGTCAAAGTGATAAGTGAGGAATTCGATATTGGCATTCTCTTCATCAGTCAGATAATAATCTCCCTTGGTCGGAGTCCTGTCACGGCCTTCCGTCGAGTCGCGTGAGATAACAAATATAGCAGTATCGCATGCAGCTTCCGCGATATCCTCTTCAGTTATCAGAGGCATCTGCGGAGCTTCGAATGCTGTCTCGAAATATACACTCGTAGCGGGAACACCGCGCTCTTTGGCAATGCCCTCTACCTTGTCCATATAAGCCTTAAGGCTTGAATCATATATCGCGTCATATCTGTCGAGCCAGCCCGCAGAAGCTATGTCAAAACCCGCATCCGCAAGGCCGTCACAGATATTGATATCGTATCTGGTATTTACTTCGCCTGAACCGCCGCCGCCTTTGACCGAATGTCTGGCCCCGTTGCCGTATAATGCGATCCTGCAGGGTTCCCTCAAAGGCAGAGTTCCGTTGTTTTCGAGAAGGACCATGCATTCACTTGCAAGTTCTCTTACGGTATTAGAATGTCTGATTTCCAAATCAGTAATCGCATCGGTGGTCTTTGCGAGAAAATCCATAAAAGCTCTCCTTCCGTACGGCTGCCGACATAAGCCGACTATAATATTCAGCTAAACACGAGGATATTATATTATAAAAAGCCTTTACAGCAAAATTACAAATTTATGATAAAAAACAGGGATCCGGAAGATCAGCTGAAACGGAAAAACACTAACGGAAATCAGTAACGGGAATGACGCGGCCGCCCGACATATAGTCATAGTCCCTTATCTCACCGCCGCCGTAATAGCGGATATCATCCAGGCCATAGACGGCATACTTAAGCGTGCCCTTATTATCACCGTCGGGATCGATCGATATGACCAGCTGATAGACCTTCTGTTCCGCGAAAGAACCGTCTGATCCCTCAATGCTGAAAGGAGACGTATCCCTGGTGAAATACAGTTTGTTCTCGTACCTTGTGCCGTAATTATCCGGATAGACCGGGAAATCATCCAGTGAGGACTGTTCCGATAAGACACAGCTGCTGCTGATCCTGCCGATGAAATTCTCACAGGCCGGATCTTTGTAGAAGGAATATGAGAAATCCTTATCGCTGCTTGCCGAATCAACACATAATCCGGCTTTGGCAGGAGAATCTGTCAGCGGGAGCACAGAAACATAATCAAGATAATTGATATCGCAGGTGATCTCTTCAAGCTTCTGATTTATTACCAGCCCTTTTATTGAGGAAGCATGCCACATCCTGGCATAACCGTCTTCTATTCCGGAATATATCCCGATGTGCGCCCAATACTGGTCATCGTCATCATCATCCCAGAACAGGATATCCCCGGGCCTGGCCCCCAAAGCATTCAGATATTCGATCCAGTCATCATTATCCATGCCTTCAACGTTTTCCCTGTGGTCCCTTGAGTCAACAAGCTCATCCACATAGGTGTGATACAACCAGGTTACCGTCGTACCGCCGGGTCTGAAGATCTCATATTTATCCACATGGCTTGCCGCGACGATGTGCTCTTCGTGGAAATCATACTTACACCAGTATTGATCCCAGTCCCTGTCGAAATCATATACGGTGCCGAATGTCAGACGGAATACGAGACTTACAAAACCGTCGCAGCCGAGGTAATTCTCCTGGGAACCGTATGAGTAATCGATCCACCTGAGTTCGTAGCAGTTATCCAGAACACTCTGAGCAAATTCTTCCTGTGACATGAAGCTGTCAGGATCACCGCTTCTGTCCCTGAAAAGATCGTAAAGGGAATCATAAAGGCCTTCATCGGCGGATACTTCAGCAGGACTCATATAAGCGCTCATGCAGCCCGCGCTTATGACGGCTGCACTGAACAACGCTATCGCCTTAACTGCATAATCCTTTATGCTCTTTAAAAACATTAAACCTCGCTTTTTCCCCGGAAATATATTTTAGCAAGGCAAAATGCATATGTAAATTAAAATTCAGTGTCAAAAACGGTCACCAGGTCCACTCTTCGAAGAAACGCCTCTTCTTCCCGTCCTTGTTGTGACGCTTGCCCCATTCGTTTAAGGAAGCCATGACAACAAGGATCGTGCCGGCAACAAACAGATATATGAGCCATACAAGAGATGACCAGAATGCCAGTGACAGATATACGGCCACGGATATCATCGAGACGATACCAAGTATGAACCAGAGACGGTTACGTCTGATAAATGCATAGATGAAGATGCCGAAAGAAGCTGTACCGACTATGATGAGGTCAAGCACCTCTCCGGTAACCGCTGCCGAAACACCTTCGGCGATAAGGCTCAATGATACTCCGGTGAACCAGAAATATTTCATAAGGCCTGCCTCTGCCGGTCTTATCACTCTGCAGATCAGGAACAGGGTTCCGAGCAAAATGATGATGTTGATCTCAAGATCGATGAAATCCGGGAAGACAAAGAACGGCTGGGCAACTGTCGCGAAGCCTACAAGCGCCGCGAAAATGCTTACGATTATCCTTACCGGCACCCTGACTCTTCCGGCAAGGTTCATTACCAGAAGTGCAAGCGTAAGGAATACCATCATTGCAACATAGTCAGCCCCGTTCATTCCGAACAGGAACAGGAATGAAGTAAGCGACAGGTAGTCTACGGCTTTCTGCGAGACGATACTCTTCCTGAAGAGAAGTCTTCCGAGACCTCCGAACGTAAGTGCGCTCACAATACAGAGAATGTTGATAAAGTCCGGATTATCCAGCTTCGCGAATTCATATACGATTGCGTATTCAGCCACGAGAACAGGTATGACCGTAAAGAACTCCGCATCAAATACCGTGAGCAGGACTGCAAAGATCACAGATATGATTATCATCTGCCATGCGGAATCGAATGCGATCCCCGCTGCCGTGAACCAGAGCATTGCAAACCCGACGAAGAAGTATTTCAGGCCTGCAGCATATCCGGAAACAAGCTGTTTTCCCTTTTTCCTGAGAACAGATGCGGTTCCCGCAGCTGCCACATTGAGTATAAGGAACGCTGCCGTTGCGATCTTGGTGGCAAGAATGACCTCTGCCGGCCGTGCATCACCGGTTGCTCGGGCGATCTCATCATAATAGCCGATCGTCATAAACACACCGATCGAAAGAGCATTGAGAATGACTGACATCCAGAACATGACACCGGCACTAAGCCTCTTTTCTTTCAGCGGCTTCACCATAAAGAACATAGCCATGACGATGACAGCCAGAGACAGTATCCATGCGCAGAGCTTTACGTTCATATAGAACACAGTAGCTGCACTGTCACCGGGCAGTTCGAATGTGAAGCATGAGAAGAAGGCTGCCACAACCGCTGCAACAGACAGAACGGAACCTGATATCCTGATCCTGAGATCGTCTTTTACGAAGATTCTTACAGCGAGTGCGGCCATTGCCGGGATCATAGCAGCCAGGGTAAAGTAAAGATGTCCCTTGAGCGGGAATACCTCGATCGCCATATAGAGCATGACCATGCCGAGGTAATAAAATGCCGTTGCAAGTAATGAGAATACAACCTGTAAAGTAACACCGGTTTCTTTCCTGAATATCCCTTCGGGTATCGATCCGTTCTCAGCGAGAACAGGTTCAACCGTCATCTGGAATATTAACAGCAGTACCGCAAGGAAGCATGATGCGACACCAACACCCGGAATCTCTTCCATAGCGACAAAAGCGGGTATTGCGCCTAGTGATACCGTGAACAGAAGATCCGACATTACCGTTGAAAGAGATAGAAGCTTATGGACCGCATATAGCAGGAAGATTATCACGATGATTATCGAAGAGATAAGGAAACAGTCCTCTGTCGAATCGGCGAAAACGATCCACGCACCCGTGATCATCATTCCTACAAAAGGCAGCAGATACTTAGTCCACTCTCTTCCTTTCCCGCCCTTTGCCAGCAGAACGAATGCTGCAAATTCGATGATCGCAGCTCCAAAGATTGCTCCGTCGGCCACGAACAACGAGAACAGAAGCAGACCTGCAGGAATATATGTGATTATCTCTGAATAGATCCTGAAGAAAACTTCGTCTTCGAGCAGATCCGTCATAGCCACGATCCTGAAGACGAGAGCCAGTGTCGCAAGTCCCACACAGATCATGCCCCATTCGCTTATTCCGCTGCCTGACTGTCCGATCTGTCCGCACAGGAATATCACGAGCCATGTCAATGCTATATAAAAAGTACCCTGATATATATTCGCCTGTGTCTTCTCTTTGAATAGCAGTCTTCCGCCGACAGCGGTAACAGTGAGGACCAAAGCTGCAACCGTTGCGACAAGCCATCCAGTGCCGCCTGAGAAAGAGAATGCCGAACCAAGAAGATTGAATATTCCCATGCCGACGATCACTATAGGACCCAAAAGGCTCGCAAGCGTATAAAGCGCAAATTCGGTCTGCTGGAGCTTCAATATCTTTCCCGCCAGGAATGACATTCCGTAAACGATAAAAACGATCATGACAAGACATACCGCTCTTACCTCTTCGGTCATCCATGACCATGAACCGGTCATAAATGTCGCACCTACGATCGTGAGGAGCAGAACGCCGATCCCAAATGTGATATTGATACTGCTGAAGAACTTTTTCTTTGGTGCCGGTGCCGTCTGAACAGGCTGTGCAGCGGCTGTCTGCATCTGAGTGGCCTTTGCCTGTGCGGGAGACAATGCCCACGACGGTGTCGGTGCCTGCCCGGGAATGTCTGCCTGAACCTGCGGAACAGGAGCATTTGCGGGGGGCTGTCCTGCGGGAACAAACTGAGGTACATAAGGCTGAGCATAACCCGCCGGGACAGGCTGTGCTGCGGTTACCTGCTGAGTCATTGCAGCTGGTTGCTGCGGCATGTAACTCTGCGTACGGATATCCGGAAGCTGAATGTATGTCTGCGGAGCAGCACCCGGTGTCATCACCTGTTGAGGAACGCCCTGAGTATATGTGCCGGGAACTGCCTGACCGTACATCCCGCTCTTCAGATCATAGATCTCTTTCTCAAGTTCCTGTATCCTTTTTCCGCGCTTGATCGACTTGGTCAGAAAAATGATGAACAGGACGCAGAAAATGACAGGTAAAAAGATAAAAGTAAATATCAAAACATAAATAATATCCATATCCGCATCCCCTTTCATCAAGAAGTCTTGATAATGGGATATTAGCATCAGCAAGTATTCTTGTAAATAGCTTTGATTATCAAAGTATTTTCAAAATTGAGGTTTTTTTGTGGCACCGGAATGCCCTGAAAGCTATATGAGCATTAATACTTCACATAAAAGACATCAGTTAAGACTTCGGTCACCGGACTGAAATCTTAACTGATCATTTACCGTTATTCTCATTATTCCGATTATGTTTCAAGGGTAAACAGAGTCATAAACCAGAGTATTATCTCTGAACTCTCCCGGAGCCGTCGCCTTTTGCAAGTCTGGTGACTTCATCGGCCGTTACCCTGTTGAAGTCCCCGTCAATCGTGTGCTTCAGACAGCTTGCGGCAACTGCGAATTCAAGGGCCTCCCTGTCGCTCCCAAGCTGGTTAAGACCGTAGATAAGGCCGCCCGCGAAGGAATCACCGCCGCCGACACGGTCAACTATGTCATACATCTCATATTTACGGCTGACAATGAATTCGGAACGGTTATTGAGTGCTGCCGCCCAGAAATTGATATCCGCACTTTTGCTCTCTCTCAAGGTGATCGCAACCGCTTTTACATTAGGGAACCGAGCAAGCAGAGTGTCACTCAGCCGCCTGTAATCTTCATTATCGAGCTTACCGCCTTCGACATTGCTTCCGCATTCCAGTCCGAGAGACTTCTGGCAGTCCTCTTCATTGGCAATAATGATATCCGCATATGAAGTCAATGTCTTCATTACTTCTTTCGGTTCAACACCGTATTTCCAAAGGTTCTTGCGGTAGTTCAGATCCAGAGACACCTTGATGCCTCTTTTTCTCGCTTCCTGAACTGCCATTACCGATGCGTCTTTCGCGGTCTCTGAAATTGCGGGTGTAATGCCGGAAATATGCAGCCACTTAACATCACGGTATATCTTTTCCCAATCGTATCCGTTCGGTTCATAAAGCGAAAATGCGGAATAAGCCCTGTCATATATCACTTTGCTCGGACGCTGGTTGGCACCCGTTTCCAGATAATATATTCCCATTCTTCCTTCTGTCCTTATGATCTTATCCGTTCCGACATTGAAACTTCTTAATTCACCGATCGCAGCGTCACCTATTGCATTTGAAGGGATGACTGACAGGAAATCAGCTTCGAGACCGTAGTTCGCGAGCGATACAGCAACATTGGCCTCACCGCCACCGTATGTGGCCTCAAGGACCGGTGACTGCATGAACCGTTCTCTTCCCGGGCTCTTGAGTCTCAGCATCAATTCTCCGAATGTCAGATATTTACTCATATTCTTGTCTCCTTAATGATCTTTACCGCGTTGCTTGAGAGGGCAGTAATCTTTTCCCAGTTGTGAGCATTTATGTCTTCTTTTTTGCAGACCCAGCTTCCGCCGACAGCTGCTACGGAACTGTTCTCAATGAATTCCTTAAGATTTGATTCCGATACGCCTCCGGTCGGAAGGAACTTCACCTGACCGAAAGGTGCAGCCAGAGCCTTTATCGCTTTGATCCCACCGTAAACGTCTGCGGGAAAAAACTTGACGACCTTCAGTCCGAGGCCGACTGCCTTAATGATCTCAGTCGGAGTTACCGCACCGGGTATGACCGGTATCTCATTTTCGAGAGCCCACTTAACGGTCTCTTCATCAAGACCCGGCGACACTATGAATTCCGCGCCTTTCTCAACGGCGAGTCTTGCCTGATCCGCATTAAGCACGGTTCCGGCTCCGACTGTCATTTCAGGCACTTCACGGCTTATAACGGAGATACAGTCTGCTGCACATTCAGTCCTGAACGTTATCTCCATGAAGTCGATCCCGCCTTTGAGCAATGCACCGGCCAAAGGGACCGCATCTTCAACTTTGTTCAATACTACGACGGGTACTATTCCCGTCTTAAAAACCTTCTCTGAAAAAGTCATATAAACACCTCTCATTCATTAACTAACATTCTACCATGTTTTTGATTGCGATAACACAAAAAATATATTATTTTATATATATTCCACATTTTGAGGTGAACAATGAACAGCCCGATCAATGACGATTTCCTTCTTGAGAATAATACCGCAAAAAAACTCTATGACAATTACGCAAGAGACCTTCCTATCGTGGATTACCATTGTCATATCGATGCAGCGGAGATCGCGGAAGATATCAGATTCAAAAACATCACTGAACTCTGGCTCAAAGGTGATCATTACAAATGGCGCCTCATGAGGACATGCGGCATTGATGAGAGATTCATAACCGGCGATGCCGGCGACAAAGAGAAGTTCATGATGTGGGCAAGAGCCGTCGAATCGGCATTCGGCAATCCGCTCTATCACTGGACATGCCTGGAGCTCTCGAGATACTTCGGAATAAATGAACCGCTTACGGCCCAAAACGCCGAGAGCGTCTGGGACAGAACCAATGAGGTGTTGAATTCGGTAGAGCTGTCCGCACGCGGCATAATGACCGGTTCCAACGTTGAACTCATCTGCACGACAGATGATCCCTGCGATACTCTTACCCCTCACGAACAGATAGCTGCATCCGGCTTCGGAACAAAGGTCCTTCCGGCGTTCAGACCCGACAGCATCGTTGACATAGAAAAAGACAGTTTCAATTCTTATGTGAAAAGACTGGAGAAAGCATCCGGAAAGAAGATCATCTCAATGGATAATCTGAAAGAAGCGCTGTCGGCAAGACTCGATCACTTCGCGGCTCACGGCTGCAGGCTCTCAGATCACGGTACGGAATATATCCTCTACGGAGAATACCTGAGCGCTGATCCCGGAGATGTTCTCACAAAGAAACTTTCTTCACCTGATGTTCAGTTAACAGATAAGGAACTGACTGCTTACAAGAGTGACATAATGCTCTTTTTCGCTCGTGAATACGCGAAAAGAGGATGGACGATGCAGCTTCATTTCGGATGCAAGCGCAACGTCAATACGGTAATGCTCAAGAAAGTTGGTATCAACTGCGGCTGTGATACGATCACGGGTTCATTTGATCTTGTAACTCCGCTGACAGGCTTCATGGACAGGCTTAATTCCGAAGGGCTTCTCCCGAAGATGATCATATATTCACTTAACCCTTCAGACAACACGGTAATCGACACGCTCTGCGGCTGCTTCAACGACGGTTCAGTTCCGGGCAAGATTCAGCACGGAGCGGCATGGTGGTTCAACGACAACCTCGCCGGAATGGAAGATCAGCTCCGTTCGCTCTGCGCACAGAGTTCCCTTCCCTGCTTTGTCGGAATGCTCACAGACTCAAGATGCTTCCTGTCTTATACAAGACACGAATACTTCAGAAGGATCTTCTGCAACTATCTTGGAACCGAGATTGAACGCGGACGTTTCCCTTACGATGAAAGTATCCTGAAGAACATCATTGATAGAGTATGCTATACGAACGCACGTGACATGCTTACCAGTTGACAAACTGCGAACCGTTTTTAAGGTTCATAATGGCTGTCCCAATCACAAAGACTTTTTCTTATTTATCTCTATCTTCTGCAGTACTACCATCGAATCCAGAACCATATACTTCAGGCTGTGCTTTCCGGAAGACAAAACATATGACGTCTTAAGCTCACGGCAGTTGCGCAGCACTGCTTCACACCAGTTCTTATCAGTTCCGTAACCTGCCATGTAGCCGTCAGGGAACAGATCGATCCTTCTGTCTGCAGAATCATCCATCTTCAGCGAGAAGCTCAGATTCTGATTCTTGAATGCATTGTTAGAAGGTGCCACGAAAACGGAAACATCATAATCTCCCTCTTCCGGAATATAGAAATCGTATGTCACGGAAGGACATTCATCAGCCACCGCGTAATCCTTTGTCAGCGGATATATCTTAAGCGCTCTGCCGGACAGACCGTAGTTGTCTATCGTAACGAAAGAACTGTCACCCGGTTCATTCTTTGAAGAATAGGAATCACACACCAGGCTCAGTTTTCCTGCCACAACGCATGGAACATCCGAGGCCTCTCTGCTGTCGACGGCTTTGGTGATTACCGTTACGGTATGGGACTCAAAGATCACCTTTATATAAGATTCTGATGCGGCAAGAGGAAGAATATCAAGCCTGTAAGCACCGCCGGTAATCTTAACGGCATCAACTTTCAATTCCCTGTCATTGTATTCAAGTCTGAAAGGATCTTCTCTGATGGATTCCTCCAGGATATAGACTTCTTTCGGAGCAGGATCATTCAGATCCATTTCAGGCAGCAGGCATTCCCCCTCGTAGAAACAGGAACTGCGTTCGATGATCACTTTGGCTCTCTGTTCGGCTGAAGGCAGTTTCTTCATGACAGGATCCGGGTATTGAGATCCCTCGTCGTTCCAGTGCAGGAAGTTGACATGTTTGGAACTCATCATGTATTTCCACTTGCCGCCCGACATATCCTCGTTATAATACCTGACAAGTTCCATATCACGGGCCACAGTCTTATTGATCTCTTCCGCAAGATAGTTCACAACGATGAAATCAGTCTTTGTAACAATGTTATACAGGCCTGTCAGTATCATCATACGGCGGAGATTTGCAGACGCAACGGCCGGAAAATAGACCAGGCCATAGAACTTGTCGTAGATCTCAGCAGGGATCGATTTCTTCAATTCTTCAGCGTCACTCATAATCTTATCCGCACAGCGCAGTTCAACAAAAGCCTGATTGGACTGAACGTCAAACGTGTCGGGATGTGTCGCTTCGGGTCTTCTCCTTCCGTTCATGTTGATATAGTCATTGAGAAGCTTTCCGATCGCGTCAGCAACCTCATCAGACACTTCGGCAAACTGTTTCCTTACCCATCCTGCAAGATATTCACCGGTCCTGTTCGGTTCTTTCCAGTAGTCATAATCAAATGCAAGATCCATGAAATAATTCAAAGGAAGTTCCACGGGTCTCACGTCACCGACATTGCATATCCATAGTTTGCGGATTCCGTATTCATAACCTGATGTAAGCTGTTCCCAGGCCTTTGTGATCGGGGTGGAATTTACCCATTCATAAGATATCGGATCGCCGTGATAATCGAAATGATAGTAGATGCCCCAGCCGGGTTCCCTGTCTTTTATTTCCGGTGCGGGAACGGTTCTCAGGTTTCCGAAATTATCATCTGACAACAGCAGCGTAATGTCATCAAGACCTTCCCATTTGTTAAGTCCCTCTGCTGTCTCATCGCCATAGTAGTAATCTTCCACTTCCTTATACAGCGCGAGCATCTTAGGACACCCCTCAAGACCATTCTCAGCGAGTATCTTTTTCTGATCAGTGATAGTCTTCTTCAGAAGATCTATGTTGTCCTTCATTGTGGCATCTTCACCGAGGATCTTGCTGTCACGTTCACCGCGCATTCCGACGGTGATCAGGTTCCTGTACTTGCCGCGCGTCCTGATCGAATCAGACCAGAATTCATAAAGGCCTCTCTCATTGGAGTAATAACTCCAGTCTTTGCCATAGCCAATGTCATTGTCATCAGTCATCATGTGAGAGAATTCTTCTCCGGCTCTGATGAGAGGCTCGTGATGCGACGTTCCCATCGTTATTCCCAGTTCATCGGCAAGGACCGCAGATGCTTCCGGAAAAGCCTTTCCATCGTTGTTGAAAACAGCTGACCACATTGCCGGCCATAGATAATTTCCCCTGAGCCTTAACAGAAGATCGAAAACGTGCTCATAGAACAGTTCATTGAAATCACCGAATGCATTGGTGACCCATCCGCCGAGCGAAGGCCAGTCATCATTCATGAAGAAACCGCGGTATTCGATAACAGGCTCATGAGAGACGACAGGGAATTCACCTTCGCCAAAAGATATCACCTCTTTCACGACAGGTTTTACGTCACCGAAATAATGCCACGGACTGACACCGATCATTTCCGACAGTTTATAAAGACCATATATAGTTCCGAGCTTATCGCTGCCGGCAATAACATATGCCTTCTTGTTTTCGAGACCGGGAAAACCGGTTACCTCGTCAAATGCATATACTTCTTTCCTGCCGGCAACACCACCGGCACCAACATTTGTCTTTGCAAGAAGCCTGTCGATAAGACCTTCCGGAGATCCTGTCAGGATCCCTGCAAAAACAAGTGTATCGCAGGAAGCGATCCTGCCGTTTGTAACATCATCAGTAACCGCGATCCTGCAAAGCTTTCTCTCTGAACCGGAAACACGCTCGATATCCTTGATAACGGCTGAAGCAACCCTCAGGATACCTTTGTCGCTTCCGTCCGTGACAATTGCGATCTTCCTGCCTTTTCTGAAAAACTCTGTAGTACTCATATGTTTACCTCGCGGAATATTTATAACAAAGGGGCATCCCTTTGCATTATACATCGGAATGCCCCTCGTTTTGCTTAAAGTGAGCGTTTAGGAATTACTCTGATTATCCTTTGTAGAGTTCGCCGTAGATGTCAACAAGACCCTGTACGTTGAGCTCATTGCAGGACTGTACATAAGCATCCCACTGAGCATCGATGTCTTCCTGACCTGTAACGAACTTCAATGTCCACGCATTTACGTTACTGATAAGAGGTGTGGCGATGAGATTGATCTCCTCGTTCTGGTCTGCCGTAGGAGCAACACCGGGAGCGAGCGGAGGTGTATCTCTGTCTGTGTAGTCACGGTTAACATAATCTGCTACCGGAGGAATAAGGTTGTCAGACATCTCTGCAACTGTACCGCCGTACCAGAAGTTACCGCCTGCATAACCCCACTGGAGTCTGATATCTGTCATGGAACCAGCTTCGTCATTACCATAGCCGAGACCTGAGCAGCAGAAACCGTCCATGAGCTTCTTGTTGCCGTCTGCGTCTACTGTATAATGCTCGCCTTCAACGCCCCACTTTGTGAGATCATAAGCTTCGTGAGAATAGAAGAGCCAGTCAACGAATCTGAGCATCTCAATGAATCCCTCTTCGCCGAGATCATCAAGAGCCTTCTGTGAGATCATGACGCCGTTCTCAAGTCTTGCAGGATCAACTGTGGAATTTCTTGTGGAACCGATAGGCATTGTGATTACGTAGTTCTCGAAATTGCCTGCGCCGAGCTGAGCTGTCATGTTCTCTTCGTAGTTAGCCCACTGGCCCTGGTTGATGGACATGATGGCTGTCTTGCCGTTGTAGTACTGAGCTGTAGCCGTAGCGTCATCCTGTGTGAATGTCTCGGGATCGAGGATTCCTGCTGCGATGAAGCTGTTAGCTGTCTTCAAGAATTCCTTATAGTTATCTGTCGTAGGTGAGAAGATGAACTTGTTGGCATTAAAGTCAAATCTCATACCATTGCCGATGTTCCAACCTGCGTTGCACTCATATGTTGAAGCCATAACGCCGAGGAGGTTTCCGCCGCTGCCCTGTCCGGATTCATTTCCGCACCAGAGGTCAGACCAGATGTAATCGGATTCTTCGCACATACCCTGCTCAACCATGTAAGCCTTAACTTTTGTCAGAGCATCGAGGAGATCTGCCCATGTCCAGTCTTTCTGGAGCTTTACAACGTCAATACCTGCTGCATCCCAGATATCCTTTCTGATAACGAAAGAATAGTTGATGAGGTTAGCTTCCTTCATGCCGGGGAGCTTATAGTACTTACCGTTAGCTCTTGTGATAGTCTGAATATCAGCGGAGAGGTTGTAAGTGTTATAGAAATCCGTGTAATAAGGCATGTACTGAACATAGTCAGAGATAGGTACGATGGCGCCGCCGTCTACGAATGCTGAATCATCATAGATCTTCGGGATGATGTAAGCGGAATTACCTGCGTTGATATCGAGTGTGATGTTGTCCATGTAGTCGCCGCTGTCGTAAGACTTGATGTCGAGCGTAACATTTGTCATCTCTTCGATCTTCTTGAAAATACCCTCCGTTTTCCAGGTATCAACCATCGGGTACCATGATGCATCGCTGAAGAACATGGTGTAGGTTACGGGCTGATCAGCATGGAATGTCTCTCCCAGACCGTATGTGTAACCCAGATCATCTACTGTTTCATCAGCTGTTGTCTCGATCTGACTCGGGATCGTTGTAGTCTCGGAAGACTCGCCGGGGCCGCCACTACAAGCAGCTAAACTGGAAAGCATTGAGACTGCAAGACCGACAGATGCTACTTTTGCAAGTTTTGTTGTCTTCATAACTGTTTCCTTTCTTTTTTGTTTCATTTTTCTATTGCCGTGGGGTATCCCCTGTAGCACAAATTGATCATTCCTTTACGCCGCCGAGCATCATGCCCTGGACGTAATATTTCTGGATGAACGGATATACGCAGATGATCGGAAGGACTGTCAGTACCATTGCGCAGGATTTGATGTTCGCCGTCATGTTCTGAGCATCCGGATCGGAAGCGCCGGCACCTCTTATGATTGTCTGGAGGAAGTACGCAACCGGCCACTTTACCTTATCCTGCAGATAGAGCTTTGCGTTGAACCAGTTGTTCCAGTACATGACCGCATAGAACAGAGTCATTGTCGCGATGATCGGTGTCGAGAGAGGTCTTGCGATGTACCAGAAAACACCCCACTTATTAAGGCCGTCTATTTCGCCTGCTTCCTCAAGGTCTTTAGGAATACTCATAAAGAACGATCTCATGAGGATTACGTAATACGTGCTGATGAGCATCGGGAGAATGAATCCCCACATCGAGTTCTTAAGTCCGAGTCTCAATATCAGAACGTAATTTGCGATAAGTCCGCCGCCAAAATACATCGTGAAGATGATGAACGGTGAAAGGATCTTATTGACTTTCAGATTCGGTTTCGAGAGCGGGTAAGCAAGGATCGATGAGAAGAAAAGCGATAATACCGTTCCGACTACCGTATAGAAGATCGTGTTCATGTAGTAAACGATAAATTCGGGTATCCTGAGATCCGGGAAAACATTCGGCCAGGGCGCGATCGGATTACGTGTAATAACGTAAACGTATGTGTCGATATTGAAACCCTCCGGGATAAGTCCCGTATGTCCCGCATAAATAGCCTGATCCGATGAGAAAGACTGTGAGATGAGATAAAGGAAAGGATATAAAGTCGCGAACGAGATAATGATCATTATGATCGTATTGAATACCGTAAATACCTTATAACCCTTCGATTCCTTGATCTTATTCTTGGGATTGTGTACGTGTATCTTTCCTGTTGAATTATCTATGACACTCATGTTATTCCCTCCTTACCAGAGACTCGTCTTGGCAACTTTGCGGGATACAAAGTTTGCACATGTAAGAAGCACGAGATTTATCAAACCTTCGAACAGGCCTACCGCAGTCGCGAAGTTAATGCTTCCCGATTCGACACCCATACGGAATACGTAAGTGGATACGATATCACTGGTCTCATATGTCATAGGGCTGTAGAGGAGATATACCTTCTCGAATGCTCCGCCGGAACCTACAAGTCCGCCGATATCAAGGATAAGGAGTGTTGCGATCGTCGGAAGGATGCAGGGAATGGTTACATGGATAACCTGCTGGAAGTGTGTGGCTCCGTCAACCGTTGCAGCCTCATAGAGTGAAGGATTGATTCCGGACATTGCCGCAAGATAAAGTATCGTTCCCCAGCCCAGGCTCTGCCATATTCCCGATGAGACGAATATCGTTCTGAACCATTCAGCCAGAGAGATGAAGCTTATCTTCTCTCCACCGAGCTTGAAGATCATGTCATTGATAGGACCGTGTGTGGAGAGGAGTTCCTTGAGCATACCGCAGACGATTACCACAGAGATAAAGTGCGGGAGATAAGAAACAGTCTGTACGAATTTCTTCCAGTGGAGATTTCTGATCTCGTTTAAGAGCAGAGCGAAAATGAGAGTCAACGGGAATCTGAATAACAGATAAAGACCGTTGAGGATCAGTGTGTTTGAGAAAGCCTGCCAGAAAGGCTTTGCCGTAATGAACTGCTTGAAATACTTTAACGTCAGAGGTCCCTGACCGAAGATGCTTCCGCCCGGATTATATTTTCTGAAAGCAAGGATATTACCGAACATAGGGATATATCTGAAGATGATGTAGTAGATGACAGGAAGCAAAAACATGGCATACAGCTGCCAGTTGATCCTGATATCCTTGGTCAGTCTTTCCTTGGTCGTCAATTGCCTCGGAGACCACTCCTTGATCTGTGCCTGAACATGCTCTTTGTCACTCATTTTCCGATATCCTCTTATGATTATGAATAAAGTGATGTGCTAATCTTTCAAGCGTTCTTGTATACTTGCATGGAAGTTAACTTGATATGAGATTATCACCACGTTGGTGATATGTCAATAGACTTCTACCATTCTAGCGTGTGAATTTGTGTAATTCAGACAATACAACATGAACATCTCTAATGCCGGCTCGGGAATGCAGTGTGCACGCAAGTGTGCTGATTTTGGTCCTAAAACCGCACGGTTGCGTGCACTATACGACAAGTGAAGCAAACCTTGTAAGCCGGATACTTTACCGGTGATTCACTTCACTTTAAATTTGCAGGATCAGATTTATTCAGAACTCCATCGATGCCTTTGCGACATCAGCACCGATACTGCTCTTGTTCTGCGGATGAAGTTCATATACAGGATCCGGACATGGTGATGTTACAACCTTAAGATTACCGATGTATCCAGGAGCATCATCCTGGAACTTCTGTATCTGCCTCCAGCCTTCAGGAACCCTGGTATCCGTAAGCGGATTAATGTAATCGGCGATTTTTACAAGGACGACGGGGACCTCTCCGAACATCTCACGCATCTTCTTGAACATCAGGATCATCTTCTTGTCATAGCCTTCGGGGAATTCTGCATTTGATTCACCCTGGCACCACCAGATCTGCGAGATATTTATGTTCCGGATCGTCTCAAGACTTGCATAATAAAGAGCTGACGGAATATTCTGGGCCATCTTGTTTCCCACGAACTGTTCGGTCTGCTTCTCAAACACCATCTTCCAGGTTCCGCTCATGTCGATCCTTCCGGAAGGTATATCGAGATAATAAGGGTGACCGGGAACAAAACCGCCTGCGCCTTTCTCGATGATAAGCCTTGTCCATATCGTATTCTTACCGGCTTTCAGAAGTGAGCCGTCGAAAACATATTTCCTTGGCGGATACTGGTATTCGGTCCTGCCGATCTCCACACCGTTCAGGTACGTAACATCAGCATCGATCAGATCACCGAGTCTTAACAGGCATTCTCCCTCAACTTCTTTATCTAGTTCAAACTCTTTTGCGAACCACATGCTCCCGCTGAAATCTTCGGCTATGATGCACGGCATCCTGATGTTTATGCCGTCTGCCAATGCTTCTTCTATCGAAAAATCCTTAGCGACTGTATTCTCGCGCCAGGTAACCACCTTCTGATTTCCTTCATCGACGTAGGCTTTAAGAACTCCCTTTCCTCTGTACGGATCGATATCCTCATCCTTAGTGCCGGTCGCGAAAAGATCCTCTTCACACATGAATGATTCTATGTTGGCCCCGCCCTGCGCATTGAGGATCAGTCCTACAGGAACGTTTTTCTCTTCAAATATTCTTTTCGCAGCATAGAAACCAATTGCGCTTATCTCATACTTATCGGTGCCGGATGCCTTTACCCAATCCGCTTCGGGCAGAGTACAAATTGACTCTTCACCCTTAAGCGGTATCTCGAGATCAGGCGTAAGCCTGTATTGTCTTACATAAGGATAATCACCGGCCTCTATTTCTTCTTTATTTAATTCAATAGTTCTTATTACGGGCAATTCCATGTTCGACTGTCCCGCAAGCATGAACACGTCACCGATGCAGACATCTTTTAAGATAATTACCTCTGTGCCTTCAACTTTCAGTTCCGTATCAAAAACAACGTCCATCGGAGGGAAAACAGCTTTGAACTTTCCGCCTTCAACAGCTGCCGTAACAGTACAGTCTCCCAAAGTGACAGTCACCTCGGATCTTGTACTCTCTTCACCTTCAATTATTATTTCTTTATTTCTTTGAAGAACGATTCCGTTGGAATATATTCCGGCTAATCTTGTTTCAGACATACTCATTCACCTGCCTTTGAGGCTATTCTATCTTTTGAGTTGCTTTTTGTCTACCATTCTAGTTGACAAGTTGCAGATTTTCCTTTTATACTGACAATCAGAGGACGGCAAAATGGCAAAAAGATCTTTAGATCACATTACGAACAGTTGGCTCTACAGAGCCAGTAAAGCGGTAGGAGATGTGGTTATCATCTCTGCCCTTTTCCTGCTGTTTTGTCTTCCCGTTGTTACGGCCGGGGCTTCCGTCACGGCTTTATACTATACTGTATATCACAAATACTACAAGAAGACCGACAATATCACCAAGGACTTCATGCATTCCCTTAAGGATAATCTTAAGAACGGCATCATCGTTCATCTCATATATCTGATCTACAGTGCGGTCGTCGGATTCAATATCTATTTCGCTTTCTTCGGATGGGGAGACATCAGGCTTCCCGACTGGTACATTCCCGTATCACTCCTTCCGCTCCTCCCCGTTGTTTTCACACTGCCTTTTGTTTATGCCCTGATGGCAAGATTCGATAACGGAATAAAAGGTACCGTAAAGAACAGCTTCACGCTCTGCATGATGAACTTCCCGAAGTTTATCCTAATCTGGCTTATCGTCATCCTTGCGCTTGCAATTAGCATCGGATTCCCGCCGGCAGCCCTGGTGATCCCCGCAGGTGCGGCATATCTTTGCCAGATGATAACAGAGAAAGCGTTTACCGCTGCGATCGATGTTGAGAATTCGCGTGGTGAAGAAAATGAGTGATTATCTTAATTACATACAGCTCATTTCAGGAATCTGCGCAGCCGCCCTCATCTTCGCAGGGATCTTCATCAGCGTTAAAAAGCTCAATCCCGAGAAATACGAGACCATTCCCGTAAAGACCACTGTGATATCCACTGCGCTTATCATTGCGGGTCTTCTCTGCTACACCCTGACCAAGACCTGTACAAACATGACGGTTGTTACTGAAGAACAATATGAACTGGGAACACTTTACTTTGCTTCGCTGGAAGAGGTGATAAAGCTGTTCGGTTTCATTGTTTTTGTTCCGCTTCTGTTCAGGTTATTCAAGCCGAAGTCACATCGGAACGCACAGTCTGAGGAAGCAATTGCTGAAGAGACAGAAGAGAACTGAGCATACCTTTTTCGTGCATCGCGAAAACAATTTGCTCAAAACCTCCCCGCGTTCGCGTAAAGAACAAATATTTTTCCCCCATTTTGCTATATTTTGAAGGGTATTTTTGGTCATTATCAAGAGTTAATATTTCAACATGTCATAATCTATTGACACAATTCAAGCCTACTAGTATACTAGTGGACAGAATGAGACTTGAGTATTATCTCATTATTCTCTTTTAAGTCTTTTTTCGGTGGTAATAGTGCATATGAAATTGGTTTTACGGTGGTTTCCTTACGGCGATGACAGCGTAACTCTTAAGCAGATAAGACAGATTCCGGGTGTCAGCGGCGTAGCCACTCAGCTTACGAGGATCCCTGTAGGAGATGTCTGGACCATGGATGAGATCAATCTTGTTAAAGATGAGATCAATTCCTATGGTCTTGAGATGGAAGTCATCGAGAGCCTCAACATTCACGAAGATATCAAGAAGGGCCTCCCTTCCCGTGACAAGCTCATTGAGAATTACATTGAGTCAATGAGGAATCTTTCCAAAGCAGGCGTAAAGTGCATCTGCTATAACTTTATGCCCGTAATGGACTGGTACAGGAGCAATCTCGCGCAGGTGCTTTCCGACGGCAGTTCTGCCATGGCATATTCTCACGCTGAAGCCACTAAGCTTACGCTTGAAGCGATTACATCTTCAATGATCATCGGTTCCCACAACTTCAGCCTTCCGGGCTGGGAACCCGAAAGATTCGGACAGATGGCAGAAGACATCCGGTTCTATCAGAATGTTTCTTCAGAAGATTACTTCAGGAACATCAAGTATTTCCTCGATGCCGTAGTTCCCGCTGCTGAGGAATGCGACATAAATTTCGCGGTTCATCCGGACGACCCTCCGTTCCCGCTTTTTAATCTTCCAAAGGTAGTCAACAGCAAAGAATCCATTGATACTTACCTTAATCTGAACGCTTCAAAAAGAAACGGACTTACACTCTGCACCGGAAGCCTCGGCGCAGGCATACATAATGATGTTGTGGATATCGCAAAGACCTTCACTGCGAAAGGCAAGGTTCATTTTGTTCATTTAAGAAACGTCAAGCACACTTCAGAGACGGATTTCCACGAATCGGCACATCTGTCTTCCGAAGGCGATCTGGATATGCTTGCCATCGTTAAGGCACTTTATGAGAACGGTTTCGACGGTTATATCCGTCCTGACCACGGCCGCATGATATGGGATGAAATAGGAAGACCGGGTTACGGCCTTTACGACCGTGCTTTAGGCGCAACATACATCAACGGTTTATGGGAAGCCGTTACCAAACTTTGTTGATCTTTTTATTTTCATAAGGCAATTCTCCTCCCTTGCCCGCAAACCCGGTAATCTTATAGCCTCTTATAAGGTTACCGGGTTTGTACGAAGAAGAGGATATTGAAAGGAAGCACATTATGTATCTGTCAAAAGAAAACCTGAACAACACTAAATTCTGGAAGAGTATAAACGTCATTCTTCCTGAATATGACATCGATGCCTGCATTAAAGCGACAACTGCAGATCCCACATGGCTCCATGTCGGCGGCGGAAACATATTCAGGGCTTTCATCGCAAGGATAAACCAAAGACTCCTTAACAAGGGTCTGACAGATACCGGCATCATCGTCTGCGGAACACAGGACTATGAAAATTTCGAGCGCGTATATAAACCGTTCGACAATCTCTCAATAATCTGCGATCTTAAACCTGATGGCAATACGGGTTATGAGATCATCGGCAACATCACCGAAGCTGTCGCCGCCAATTATGACATTCCGGAGAATATCCAAAGACTCAATGAGATAGCAAGAAATCCGTCGCTTCAGATCATATCCTTCACCATCACGGAAAAGGGATATGCTCTAAGGGACGCTGACGGAAAACTGTATGAAGCAGCCGCAAAAGACATGGAGAACGGTCCTTCTCATCCGCTAACATGCATGGGCTTTATAGCCGCGCTTCTCCTCGAAAGGTACAACGCAGGAAAGTATCCTCTGGCTCTGGTCAGCATGGATAACTGCAGTCACAACGGAGATATACTCAAGAAATCAGTTTTGGAGATTCTCGATGCCTGGGCCGGTAAGGGTTATGTAGATGATTCTTTCCGCGATTATGCAAACGACCCGTCCCGAATAGCATACCCCTGGAGCATGATCGACAAGATCACACCAAGACCTTCAGACGAGATCCTGGACAGACTTACCGCCCTCGGCATCGAGAATCTCAAGAGCGTAAAGACAACGACCGGTGTCTTCGCGGCACCTTTCGTAAACGCGGAAGTTCCGGAATATCTTGTTGTTGAAGACCTCTTCCCCAACGGAAGACCGGATCTAGCCAAAGGCGGCGTGATCCTGACTGACAGAGAGACCGTCGACAAAGCAGAGAGAATGAAAGTCACAGCCTGCCTTAATCCGCTTCACACATCACTTGCGGTATTCGGATGTCTTCTCGGATTTACTAGGATCTCCGAAGAAATGAAGGATGCTGATCTCAGAACACTTGTCACTAAGATGGGATATAACGAATGCCTTCCTGTCGTCTGCAACCCGGGAATACTGGATCCGGAGAGTTTTCTTAAGGAAGTGCTTGAAGAACGTTTCCCCAATCCCTTCCTCCCCGACACACCGCAGAGGATCGCAACGGATACCAGCCAGAAACTTCCCATAAGATTCGGTATCACGCTGAATTCATATATGTCGGAAAAGCCTGAGGCTTTATCTGAACTCAGACTGATCCCTCTTGTTATAGCAGGATGGCTCAGATATCTTCTCGCAATTGACGATAACGGAAATCCGTTTGAGCTGAGTCCTGATCCGATGGCTTCGTTCTTCCGTAATGAACTGGCTGATGCCGGCATCAGTTATGGTATGACCGAAAGTGTAAGCGGGAAACTGTCGAAGATCCTTTCCAATGAAACTGTATTCGGAATCGACATAAACAGGACCGGTCTGACACCGGTGATCGAGCATTATCTGGATGATCTGATAAAGGAAAACGGAGCCGTAAGGAAAACGCTTCACAACGCTGTTGCTAATTAGTATGTAAGCGGTAGACATAAATTATCTTTTATGTTAGTTTCTTTATAGATTTCGATATATAAAGGGGATTTCCATAATGATCATCACACCAAAAAACACATTCGAACCTAACCGCGAGTATGCTTTTCGTATCGTAAAAGACAACATCATCAATATGGAGATCAAACCCGGAAGTCTTATCGGTGAACAGGAGATCGCCACGCAGCTCGGAATCTCCAGAACCCCGGTTCATGAGGCATTCCTCGAATTATCGAAGTCCAAGATCGTTAACATCCTTCCCCAAAAGGGCTGCAGCGTATCGCTCATCGACTATGAACTCATAAAGGAATCCAGATTCCTCCGTATCGCGGTTGAGGGCGCACTTCTCAAAGAAGCGTGTGACGTTGCCACCGAACAGGACATTCAGGATCTTTACGCCAACATCAAGCTTCAACAGTTCTATATCGAGAACGATCCTCCGAAGTTCCTCGATCTCGACAATGAATTCCACAAGAAGATCTACATCGCATGCAACAAGATGCAGTGTTTTTACATGGTAGGTCTGATGAGCCTTCATTTCGACAGAGTCAGATCCTTATCTCTCAAGACAATAAAGGATGTCAAGCTCGTATCCGATCATAAGGCCATCGCCGATGCCATCGCCGCTCACGACAAAGATGCGGTTGAAGCAGCGTTCGCAAAGCACATGTCAAGATTCGATCTCGACTGGGATATCATCAAGAAGGCTTACAGCGAATACATCGCCGAGTGATTTTTTCTAATAAGACAAAAGAGGCCGTCCCACAATGCGCGGGGCGGTCTTTTATATCTTCAGCATGTATTGTTTTCGAGGCCCGGTATTCCAAAAGTTTGAAAAAGCCAGTTCCCGGAAAAGCAACTGAACCGGCAGGTTTAGTTGACAGACCGGTTTCCTTTTAGCCAAAAGCAACAGGAAAGGAAACTCTTTGCCAGGTTTCAGTTGACAAACTACGAACTGGACTTTTCGAAGATTCGCGAACGAGGATTCATCCGGAAACGCGAAACCCGCTCTTCAGATCATTTCGCGAACAGTCTGTTCAAAGTTCAGATACCTAATTCAACTTCCGACGTGTCAGTGATCTCACAGTTGCCCTGAAGATCCTCATAAACATATACGAGTGCCAAAGAAGCTTTGCTGTCAGTACCGGAAACGGAAGGTGTAACTTTGCAGAGGATCGCATGATTGGTTCCGGCTACCACCTGGGAACCTGCATATGCGACAGCTTCATAAGAAACACCCGTCAGAGTCTCTGATGCCTTATCAAGGACCTTTTTCACGTCTTCCGTGATCTCAGGGGAATCCGCATTACTCCATCCGCCCGGAACCGGTGCATTGTCACTGCTTGTACCGGCACCCGGGAGAAGCAGACTGTCGTCTTTCAGAAAAGAAGCTTTGCCCTGTGTATCAACGTAGATATAAGTAAGCATGAGCGGATCTGCCGCGTCATGTGCGGTTACAGCGGATCTGCAGAGGAAACAGTAATTTGTTCCTGATACCAGCTGCGTTCCGAGCAAAGCTACGGGTTCATAGAAATAACCGTCAAGTTCACCTGTGGCATCCGCAAATATCTTCTTAAGAGCATCAGTGATCTCAGATGATCCCACTATTTCCCATGAACCGGTTCCGATATGCGTACTGATAACTTCTTCACCGTTGATCTTCACATTCGCATTCACATTTATGTTTTTATCTATCTTGCAGGCAGTAAGACCGCTGGTAAGGATCACTGAAGCAAGTCCGAGTGTAAGAATTTTTGCTGTTAAGTTCTTCATAATTGATCTCCATGATTTCCGTTTTTGTTTTATGTTACCGTTCTATGCCATGCATACAGATGACGGGCCGTTAATGTTGCAAAGACCGTATGAGATTATACCCGTATCATTTTGAAGAGCAATTACAAAAGCCGTTCAGTTCAATGGTTAAGCAAAAGATAAAGACCGAAAAGGACCGCGAGCATGACGACATTTATGATGGTGAATGCCAGAAGATAGTTCCCATGCTTACCTTCACCCTTTTCCTTCTGTTCCTTGGCAAAAGACGAATGGAATCTGTATGTGATCAGGCTTGCCATGCTGGCAATGATAGTTCCCAGACCGCCGAGATTGGTTCCTATGATGAGCGATCTTCCGTCACCGGTAAATGCCGACAAAAGCATTGCGGCAGGAACGTTGCTGATTATCTGTGAGGACACTATCGCAACCGGGACGGGGTAGCTTGATACGAGGCCTGACATAAGATCCGTTACCGCATCGATGCGGCCAAGATTACCTATGAGCACAAAGAAGAATACAAATGTAAGAAGCAGATTGTAATCCGCTTTTTTGAAAGCATTGCGGTCCATTATCAGCAACGCAATGACAGTTACGGCAAGAGATATCAGGAAATGGACCAGCCCGATGACCGTCAGGATATTAAGAACAAACAGCGCAAAATATATGATGAGCTTTGCTTTTGACAGCTCCTTGACATCCTGTCTGCCTGCACCCGGCAATTCTGAGGATCCCTTAACAAGTATGAAAGTCAATGCAACTATCATCAACAGTGAGAGCGCGGAATAAGGAAGCATCAGAAGAAGGAAGTCAGGAAGCGGTACTTTATATGTATCGTAAAGATAGAGGTTCTGAGGGTTTCCTATCGGAGTGAACATGCTTCCGAGATTAGCAGCGACCGTCATGATGATCAGCGTGAACATGAGCTTCCGGTTATCACGGAACGGTGATAGTACCATTATGGCAAACGGAACGAGCGTAACGAGTGATACGTCGTTTGTAAGGAACATGCTCATAAAGAAAGAAAGCAGTGACATGAGAAGGCTTATGCCCCTGTAGGTCTTCACTTTGGAAAGAAGCTTGCCGGTAAGGACATCGAATGTTCCGATATGACCTAACGCGGCGACGATCAGCATAAGGCTGAAAAGGATCGCAAGAACCCTTACGTTTATGTATCCGGGATACTGCATGTCGGGCTTTATGATAAAGCATGAAATGACTGCAAGCACACCCGAGATAAAGAGTATTGCGTTGTTCTTTATGTAACCGAAAACTTTCTGCATATCTTACCTCGCTGACAGTGAAAGATTGTACATCATTTTCGCGATATTGAAACTGTATTCATCACCAATAATCAAAAAACGCATGCCATGTTTTTGCAGGGATTCACATAAAGATAAACATCGAAAAGGCTGCCCCGCACCGGGACAGCCTCAAACTTGCAATATACTTATGATCAGCTTCAGATCAGAGCACAGGCTTCCTCAACAGTTTTCGCTCTGTCTTCTTTGATGAAATTTATTATCGAACTGACATGAGCGAACGTGCGGTGCTCCTCAGGAACCAGATACTCATACTTATGCATCTCGGTGACGTTCTCCTGGAAGAGGTTGATCATCTTCTGATTCTCCAGTCCCTTGTTATACCTTTCCTGAGCCGCTCTGTTCATGTAATCGGCATTGCTGTTGAAATCTTCCTGCTTTCTCTTGGCCACTTTAATGCCAAAGAAGATTATCGCACCTGCAACGATCAGAGCAACTATTATTCCTCCGAACGCATCACCTAAAACACGGCTCGCTGCTGCCTGTGAATCCACGACCATGTCAGCGGTTGATAATGCCAAAAAGAATGATGAAGCCATATAGACGAGATAACCGGCAACGATACCGATAACCATAAACGGCCAGAAAAACTTCATGAACGATCTCTTCCTGAAATTCGTATCCAGTGATACAGGATAATCGTTCTGCGGCTTGATCATCGTTGAGAGCTCCTCGCATTCTCCGAGCAGCTGCTTATAGCGTTCCAGTTTACCGAGCAAAATTTCTTTGGAAAAACCTGTGTCTTCGACTACAACCTTGCCTGCTGTTGCCGTTCCGCCTTCTCCCATCGTTCCGCATCTTGGACATTTTCCGCCAGCGAATGCGATAACGGCACCACATTTGTTACAAAAAGCCATGTTCTTTCCTCCTGTAGATCTAAACCTTATTCATTAACAAAAAACCCGTGTTATTTAGCACAGGTCTTTGATTTGCATAGATAGTACATCAATAAATTATTTTTTACAATTGTTTTCTAACTGCAGACTTTGTTTCTTCCGGTCTCTTTTGCGGTATAGAGCTTTCCGTCCGCTTCACTGATGTTTTCTTCAATGGCCTTTGACGGATCGAAGAAAGAACAACCAAAACTCATTGTGCATCTTATGGTATTGCCGTCAGCTTCGATATCCGATCCCAGGAGCTTTACCCTGATCTCTTCAGCTTTACGGACCGCTCCTTCAAGATCCGTGTCGCGCAGCACCATGACAAACTCCTCGCCGCCCCAACGGTAAACGCTCTCATTGTCACCGCATGAGGACTCAAGAAGATCTGCGGTAAACCTGAGGACATCGTCACCGGCATTATGACCGTATGTATCATTGACGCGCTTGAACTTATCAATGTCGCTGATGAATACTGCCATCTTCTTTCCCGAACCCGGAATGAGATAATCCCTGTACTTGCTTCCGAAGTCGAAATAAAAACCCATTCTGTTCCTGAGACCGGTAAGTCTGTCGTGGTGTGAATCCTCAAGGAATGTCTCAGACTCAAGCGCGATACCGCAGACCAGTGCGGCAAGAGACAGTTTCTTTGGGTCCGCCTCATCGTCAAAACCGTTACTGTCGTTCTTGTTTATCAGCTGCAATGCTCCTATGAAATCACCGTTGACATCGGCAACAGGAAGGACAAGGACAGACCTTGTGGTATAACCGGTGCTGATATCGATCTCCTTGTTGAAATCAGGATCCGAATACGGATCATTGGTAATGACAGGTTTCTTTGCACGCAACGCCTTGCCTACAAGGCCGGTGTCATCCGGAATGGCGATCTTCTCCACACCCGTGGCGGACATCGTCCATAACTGATGCTTTCTCTTATCCCATTTCCAGAAACTCGCACGGTCAGCATCAACAAGGGTCTTACCAAGTTCGGTTATATAAGAGAACAGAAGAGCGTGATCCCGGCTGTTGTTCATGAACATATCCTTATAAAGGCTGTCCGATATATCGAAAATATTCCTCAGCATTCTGCTGTTGTCTTCAAGAGTCGATCCGCCCTGCTCCAGCGGCGCGAACTCCGCGCCGGTATCCTTCATTACCTGGGCTATGCGCTTCTCATCATCCATATGCATCAGATAAACATGAACGCCAGAGCTTACATAATCCGTGATCTTCCGGACCATGTCACTGCAATAAAGATGAACTGCCGTCTTGTAAGCGGATATCTCTGTATAAAGATATGCTCCGCTCTCCAGATACGGTTCAAAAGGAAGAATGGTGTTCGTGTCACCGGTGTAGATAATCTTTTTTCCCTCTACCGAGAAGCAGTATCCGAAGCACTTGCCCTCAAGCTCCTCGGTATGCGTCGTCGGTATGGAACAGATGAACCAGTCCTTCTCGAGATCATCCACACTTATAAGCTCGTACCAGGCACTGTTGCAGCCTTCCACCCTCGAAAGATAGTAGAACAGATCGGCTTCAACGTCTTTTGAAGGAGCAACGATCGTTATCGGTGTCTTAACGGAAAACTGCAAAAGATCGATCAGCATTCCTATGCCGCCGGCATGATCGCCGTGCGTATGCGTAACCATGACATAGATATGATCATACAGAGCAAGATTCTTATCATTTAATCTCAGGAATGCACTCATAGGGCAATCCACGAGCACAAGCTCATCATTCACAATGAAATACGCACTATTGTGCTCATCGGTAAAAGCAGAACCTCTTCCAAGAAACTTCAGCATTTTTCGTTCCTCCGTCGATGATTACATATTATACCAATAATATGAACAAGTATCGCGGGAACTTTAGCTGACTGCCATTACGATACGATCCTGTAATAAGCGTTCGACGTTACCTTATATATCGAAGCGTAGAACAGTCCGCAGATCAGAACGCATATTCCCGCACAGATCAGGAGCAGCGGGATATTGTTATGTCCGAAAAGCATCAGGAGCTTATGGATGATCGGCAGTACCGCAGCAAGGTGAACGCATGCGAACATGATCGGGATGAGGAATACCGTGAGCATCTGCGAGTTGATGCTCTTCCTGATGTTCTCTTTTGTCATTCCAACCTTCTGCATGATGCCGAACCTGGACTGGTCTTCGAATCCTTCCGAGATCTGCTTGTAGTAGATTATGAGCACACATGAGACGAGGAAGACAACACTGAGAAGGATCCCCAGGAAGAAGAGTCCTCCGAAAGTCCTGACGAAATCACTGCGCTGATCCTCCCTGCTCTCACAGCGGACACCCCAGAATTCCTGCTGCCAGAGTTCATCACGGATATGATCATTGAGCAGCTTGCCGAGTTCCATCTGTTTAGCCTCATCAAGCCCGGTGTCAAAGGAATAGTGCCATTCCCACACGAGCATCGGATTGCCGTTGGTGTCGGCATAACCGTTATAACACGATGCAACATCCCCAAGGTCATCAACGATGACGAAGAGCGTCGAGACGACCGTATTCATAAGCACATGTCTGAAATCGCCCTGTCTGTAATTGATCTTTTTCGCAACCTCGAAAGATTCATCGCCGATGATCAGTTCTTTGCCAAAAGCAACATTGCCTTCAACACCGACCAGAACTTCACCTGCAGATAAGACTTCATTGTTTCCGGTCATTCTGTTGTAGTCATCCACATCAAAGAAATACGCCTGCACGACTTTATCGAAATCGATAGTCGTCAGATTATTCAGCGGATCGATATCCAGACGCAGTCTGCCGTTCTCAAAATACCCGCTGACATAGCATGTCGTATATATGTAGCTGTCTATGATCTCAGCACCGTATTCCGCTGTCTTCAGATCAACATCTTCCTTTATCTTTTCGACCACTTCACCATAGCTGTCCGAGAAACCGTCATTGCTCGCGGTACAGTTGATCTGTCTAGGATAGTGATTGCGGAGATTCTCTTCCCTGTTTATGTAAAGAGCGGAAGTCGATGACATCATTACGAGGATCATGGTAAGAAGGATGCAGATGGAAGCAAGTCCCGCCCCGTTTCTCTTCATCCTGTATGCCATGGAGGATACGGATACGAAGTGATCCGTCCTGTAATAGTATTTCTTATTCTTCTGAAGGATCCTGCAGAGCAGGACAGAGCCTGCGATCAGCACAAGGTATGTCCCGATGATTATGAGTATAACTGCGATAAAGAACCATATCATTGCGGATAACGGCTGCTCTATCTTAATCGCAATAACATATCCGGACATGAGGGTAAGCAGTCCGAGAAGACCTATGAACCAGTTTGCCTTCGGAGGTTTCTCGCCTGTTTTATCGGAATTGATGAGGCTGATCGTTCTTGAGAATCTCACCTGCCTCACGGCATTAAGATAGATAAGAAAGAAAATAAAAGTGTAAACGATAACGGTAAAAAACACGGACTGGCCGCTGATGATGAACTTATAGCTTGAGTCAAGACCGATCATTTTCCTGAAGCCGAGTTCTGCAAGTTTTGAGAAACCGATTCCGGCTGCAATTCCGCCTGCAACGGATATGAGCCATGTTATAACCGTCTCGAAAAAGATTATCTTTCCAAGGTTTCCCCTGTTCATACCGAGAACGCTGTATAGTCCGAATTCCTTGAGTCTTCCCTTGATAAGAGTCGACTGTGTATAGAACAGGAAAATTGTTCCGAAAACAGCCATTACCGTTGTTCCGAGCTTTAAAATGTCCCTTGCTGTCCCGGCACCCTCAAAGTTCTCGAGCATCTCGGAGTAACCAAGCAGATGCATGATGTAAAACACCGCGACCATAAGGATACATGCCACTATGTAAGGCAGATAGAGACGGCCGTTCTTGCGCATACCGCTTACGGCCATCCTGGGATAGAAACCGGCCTTCATTACTTGTCACCTCCCTGCGCGAGAAGCGTCAGCGTATCGCTGATCTTCTGATACATCTGCCGGTCGGTGGATTCCCCCTTATAGATCTGATGGAAGATCGTACCGTCTTTTATGAACAGAACACGTGACGCATTCGATGCCGCTTTTGTAGAGTGCGTGACCATGAGGACCGTCTGTCCCATCTGATTGACCTTTTTGAAAAGCGCAAGGAGTTCATCGGATGACTTGGAATCCAGTGCTCCGGTAGGCTCATCGGCAAGGATGATGCGCGGGTTCGTGATAAGCGCTCTTGCAACAGCCGCTCTCTGTTTCTGTCCGCCTGATACCTCATACGGATATTTCTTCAGCAGATCGCTTATGCCCAGCGTTCCGGAAATGTTGTCGAGTCTTTCCTTCATCTCGGAATGCTTTTTGCCTGCCAGAACCAGCGGAAGATAGATATTGTCTTCAATGGAGAAAGTATCGAGAAGATTGAACTCCTGGAATACAAATCCGAGATTATCCCTTCTGAACTGGGCAACGTTCTTTTCCTTAACCTTGGAAAGGTCCATGCCGTCAAGGATAACCGTTCCCTCAGTCGCTTTATCAAGTGCGGCAAGGATATTGAGCAGCGTTGTCTTTCCTGATCCGGATTCACCCATGATCGCGACATACTCACCATTTTCGACCGTAAAGCTGACATTTTTCAATGCCTCTACGGAAGCACCTCCAAATCTTGTCTTATATACTTTTCTGATATTCTTTGCTTCGAGCAAACTCATGACAAAACTTCCTTTCACATTCAGGATAGCCCAAGTATATTGAAAGGCTTTGATGCATTCCTTAGGATGTGCTTACGAAAAACTAACATGAATGTCACATTTACGGATCCTGTCAGGAAACATTACGGCAATGGGATACTCTTCTTTCAGCATTACTCGATACCGATCTTTTTCCTGTTAAGATCCAATAATATCTTTGTTCCCTTTCCGGGCGTTGATTCCGCAGTTATCCCGTGACCGAGATTATCACAGACACGCTTGCAGAGATAAAGACCTATGCCGCTGGCGCGTTTGTCTTCACGGCCGTTAAAACCGGTATAACCGTTCTCGAATATCCTGGGCAGATCTTCTGCGCTTATCCCGATCCCGGAATCTTCTATGACAAGTATTCCCGGATCACCCATATAGATCCTTATTCCGCCGTTCGCAGTATATTTAACGGCATTGGATATGACCTGCTCGATAACGAATGATAACCACTTCTCATCGGAAAGCACCCTGGCATCCGCAGGTTCATAATCCATCGTAAGCTTCTTGGATATGAAGTCCCTGGCAAACTTTCTTATGGCAGGTCTTATTACGTCATCAAGGCTTATCTCCTTTATCACGTAATCGGTGCTGTCCGAATCAAGTCTCAGGAAAGCCAGGACCATCCCGACGTATTCCTCTATCCTTGTGAGGTCACCGTCAAGACGTCTTGAAAGCTCCGAATCATCTGACTGAAGCTGAAGTCTCATCGACGCGATGGGCGTCTTTATCTGATGAGCCCACACGGTATAGTATTCGACCATGTTGTTATAATCCGAAGTTGACTTCCGGCGGGAAAACTCCTCCTCTTCCTTGAGCCTGCTGATTATCTCCTGATAATCTTTTTCGAGAAGATCAGAAGTGCCCGGTATCTCTCTCCGGGTCAGTTTCTTATGCTTGTTAAGCGTTATCAGAAAGTCAGCGGTCCCCGCAGCCAAAATGACCAGAATGCTTAGAAACAAAGGATATAACACTGTTACAGCAGGCATATCGAAGAGCAGATACGAGGATGCGAACAAACCCTCGACCACGGTCAGAAGGATTATGACCTTTACCCTGGATCTGAGATAATCTTTCAGCATCAGTCCTCCAGGATATATCCGACTCCGAATCTGGTCTTGATGAGATCTTTAAGCCCGATGCTCTCCAAAGTCTTCCGGAGCCTGCCGACATTCACGGTCAGAGTGTTCTCATCAACATAGCAGTCGGTCTCCCACAAAGCCTCCATGAGTTTCTCGCGGCTGACGACCTTATTCTTGTTCTGCATAAGCGTCAGGAGGATCTTGTACTCGTTCCTTGCAAGGTCGATCTCCGTTCCGTTGAAAGAGAGCCTGTTGTTATTTGTGTTAAGGACCGCGCCTGCGGCTTCAAGCGTGTTCGATGCCTGGCTGAAATCGTAAGTCCTTCTCAGAAGTGCCGTGACTTTGGCGATAAGCACACTCTGGTCAAAAGGCTTGGCAATGAAATCATCGGCACCCATGTTTATCGCCATGACTATATTCATATTGTCTGTGGCAGAAGAAATAAAGATTATAGGCACCTGACTCGTCTTCCTGATCTCCTTGCACCAGTGATATCCGCCCATATATGGCAGCGTGATGTCAAGGATAATAAGGTGCGGACCGTAAGCCTCAACCTCTTCCATCACTTTCATGAAATCAGAGACCACACGGCCTTCCATGCCCCAGTTGCCAAGGCATGCCGTAATGCCGTCCGCTATTCCTTTGTCATCTTCAATAATATAGATCTTATACATAAATACCCTTACAGGATCTTTTTCATTCTCACGCAGTCAAAGCTTCCGCTTCTGATCACGGTATCATCCGTATGCATATATCCGAGTTTCTCGTAAAACCCGGTCGTCTCCAGTCTGCTGTCGATCCTGATCTCCTTATATCCCAGTTCTTTTATCCATTCTTCAGCTTCGGTCACGACCCTGATTCCCAGTTTCCGGCCCCTATATTCCGGAAGAACCACCACACGTCCGAGAATGACAGACATTCCGTCTGTCTCATAGAACCGGCAGGTTGCGACAGGATATCCGTCATCAAGAAGGACGATGTATCTCGTTCCATCGCAGTCATGCTCATCGAACTCTTCTCTGAGCGATATATGATGCCGGCGGTTCATACCCTCTATCCTGACGGAGTATGCACCGGCTCTCTGCCATTCTGCTTCAGCGCGTAAAACTTCCATGGCAGGATTATATCATTAGTCTCCAAAATGATTGAAGCGTACCCGCTCACCGAAAGGCTTTTTGGACGGCGCATGGAAATCATCAAGAGCTTTGCCGACAGGCAGAACACATACGACGCCGTATCCTTCCGGCACTCCGAGAACGTCCGCTATCTTGTCGCAGATGCGGTCGTCATCAGTGATATGGCCTTCGTACCAGCAGCTCTGATATCCGAGTTCAACGATCGCGAGGAGCATATTCTCAATTGCCGCCGAATAATCCTGTGTGGCAAAGCACTTGTCGCGGTACGCGTTTATCCGCCTTGAAAGAACAACTATCATGGCGGGCGCGGTCTGTGCCACCGGAGGATCGATCAGTGACTTGATGCGCGCAAGCACATCCGGATCATCCACAACGATCAGATCGGTAGTCTGTTTATTGCATCCCGAAGGCGCATTAACACCTGCCCGTGCTATTATCTCAAGATCTTCCCTGGGAACGGGTTCCTCAAGGAACCTGCCGCGGTAACTGTGCCTTGAAGCAATGGTATTGATCGCACTCTTAAGGTTCATGACGTATATCTGGCAGGGATTGTCCTTATCCCAGTATTCCTCAAGGACTTCAAGCTCCCTGAACCCGACGCTGACATAGAACTTATTGGTTATGTCGTAATCTTCATACATTCCGGAACGCACGGTCTTGACCTGCATAAAGGAATAACCTTTCATAACGGCATAATCCCTTGCAGCATCGAAAAGACGTCTCCCGTAGCCCTTCCTGTGATATTCTTTGCGGACACCCATTACCGCAAGTTCAACAGTCGAATTTCCCGTTTCCTTGAGACAGAGAAAACCTGCGGGTTCATCGTTATCGACCGCAGCCCAAAAAGGCTGATCCGCAGATTCCTTAATATAGTTTTCCCTGCTCTCCTCAACTTCAAACCAGTCTGTCAGTGACTCTAGGACCAGGCGCGAGATCTTCCTGCGCTCATCAGGATCTTCAATAAATCTGATCATTGCTATTCCCCTTTCAAACCCCGTTGCATAATCCGTTATTCTTTTTCACGGAAGATATTATCAGGTATACAACAAATAAACAAACAGCGAAAGCAATGCCTGCGGGATATCCGATATCGGCTGAAAGCTTAAAGCCCTCCGGTGCCATGAGAATGTATGTCAGACTGACGGCACTCATGAATGATGCCGGGAGAGCTGTCATAAGGCTGGCGGTTTTATGCTTTTTATTCTTTAACAGATATGCCGTCGCTACCCAAAGCGCGATCATCGCAAGTGTCTGGTTGCTCCAGGAAAAATATCTCCAGAGGACATTGAAATCAACCTGTGTAAGCACGGCACCGATACCAAGAAGAGGAAGCGTGATTATCAGCCTGTTAAGGATCTTCTTCTGATCGAGCTTTGTCCATTCCGCAAGGATAAGTCTCGCACTCCTGAAAGCAGTATCTCCGGATGTGATCGGACATACGACGACACCGATGATCGCCAGTATTCCTCCGGCATTTCCGAGCATCTGTTTGCTGATCTCATAAACGACACCGGACTGTCCGCTTTCCGACAGAGCTTCACTGAGAACCTGTGTTCCGCCATAGAATGCAACACCTGCGGCAGCCCAGACAAGAGCGATGACGGATTCGATTATCATGGCTCCGTAGAACACTTTCCTTCCGGCCTTCTCGCTCGTTATGCATTTCGACATCATCGGGGACTGGGTCGCGTGGAAACCTGATATGGCACCGCAGGCAACTGTAATGAACATGAACGGCCATACAGGAAGGCCGTCCGGATGAAGATCGGCAAGAGTGATCTCGGGTATGGTATATTGCGGAAGAATTATCATGGCTCCGGCAATACTTACCGCCATAATGATAAGTATCACTCCGAATACCGGATAGAGTTTTCCGATGAGCTTATCGATGGGAAGCAGAGTAGCCGCAATATAGTAAAGCAGTATGACGATTATCCAGAATGTATTACCAAGGAACTCGGGAGTAAGCCTGGCTATCAGTGCCGCTGGTGAAGTCACGAACACGGTTCCTGTCAGAAGGAGCAGCAGGATCGAGAAAACACGCATGATGTACAGCACCGGTTTCCCGAGATAAATGCCCGAGAGCTCAGCGATCGATGCCCCCTTATGCCTTTCGGAGATCATGCCGCACATATAGTCGTGAACGGCACCTCCCAGTATGGAACCGAAAACGATCCACAGGAATACGACCGGACCGAAGCACGCGCCCATCAGCGCTCCGAAGATCGGACCGGTACCCGCTATGTTCAGAAGTTGTATGAGAAGTGCCTTCCATGTCTTCATCGGAATGCAGTCCACGCCGTCATTGATCTCAACGGCAGGAGTCATCCGGTCATCTGGTCCGAATATCTTCTCGACGACTCTTCCGTAAGTCATAAAACCGATAAGTAAAACGATCAACGCAATGCAAAAAGAAAACACAGCTGTAATACCTCTAAGTGTTTTGCAATATTTTAACATTGTCTCAAATCGTAATCTCCGGCAATTAGGTTATAATTTTGCTAACAAATGATTAACTAAATATATTCAGGGAGCTCCATATGTTCTTCAACAGATACAGAACTGTTTCACTTATCCTCGCAGCATCCGCGGCTGCATCACTTTTATGTTCCTGCAGCTTTGACACACCGCAAAGTGCGGAGACCAGTCTTCCAACCACCGTTGCAACCACGCAGATGTCAGAGACAACAACCGTTGCTGCGGAAACAACTGAACCGGCTGTGGAAACGACCGCTGCCACTGACACGGTAAATACTTATGAGACGGCAGTTGATTCATATGCGATCGATACTGAATATGTCAGGCTGGTCGACGGAGTGGAACCGGAGATGATGAGTGCCGATTACTGGATCGGCGAGGATGACAACATCGTGCTCATGAATGATAAAGAGATCGCCACATATAATTACGAGAACCGCGCTGTCATCAAGGCAAGTGACGGTGAGACGGTCTATCCCCATCTGGATGAATTCGGGGATACATTAGACGGCGATATCTTAAGAACTTTCCTTAATGACAACGCAGCTTCCATTCCCGACTACCCTCCCCGCTACTATCTTGACGGAGTCCGCACAGACTATCTGTACTGGCAGAACCTTATTGACCTCTCGAATATCGATGCTGTTGAAGATGAGATCAAGGTACAGTACGCATACACAGTAAAAAGGATGACACTCAGGATGTTCCCCACCGAGGACCGTGTTTTCGACGGGCCGGATGATCAGTATTTCGATTGCATACTGTATGCGGAGTGCATGCCTTACATGCCGTGCGTTGTGCTTCATCAGAGCAGTGACGGTGAATATCTGTATGTTGTTTTCGACAGCTATGCGGCATGGGTCAGAAAAGATGCCGTCGCCTTCTGCAGGAACAGAGAGGACTGGGTTGAAAGACAGAATCCTGACAAGTGGCTGATCGTCACCGCACGCGAGATAAGACTCGGCAATGACCCGTACAGTGAAGCGACAACCAATCTGGTCCTGCCGATGGGAACACAGATGGAACTGGTACCGGTCGGTGAAGCTCCCGATGTCATAAACCAGAGAACAACTTACGGGGATTATGTGGTAAAGGTTCCAACACGAGGACGCGACGGATATATAGTTGACGAATACGTGCTGATCCCGGTATCTGATGATGTCCATGCAGGTTACCTGTCTCTTACACCAGCCAACATCGTCAGACAGGCCTTAAAGCTTCTGGGAGACAGATACGGCTGGGGCGGTGACCTTCAGGCAAACGACTGCACCGGAATAACGAGGGAGATATACCGCTGCTTCGGCATTCTCCTGCCCCGTGTAGGCCAGTCAAATTCCAAAGGAGTATGCAAGACCGACCTGAGCGAAATGGATAATGACGAGAAGCTTGCCGTGATCGAAGAACTTACACCCGGAAGCCTGATATCCTTCCCCGGTCACATGATGATATATCTCGGCACGGTTAACGGCGTGCCTTACGTTATAAGCGCAACCGGAACTTTCGTGGCACCTGAGCCTGGTCCTACGGAGAAGATACACCCGGACACCGTGATAATAACAAGCCTTTACGTCAGACGCGCAAATCTCAGCACCTGGCTCGATACGGCAGCAGTTGCCATGACGATAACACCGGAGAAATAGCTTACTTTCCTTCAGGATAAAGAACGGGCAATGTCGGCAGTTCGGTAGGAACAGTCTGTTCACGCATCTCTGATACCGGAGTTATCCTGCCGTCAGGACTCAAAGATACGGGGATTCCGGATCTGTTCAGTATGGCCCTGGCATAATCCTGAACGGATTCCAGCTTTGTCTCAAAGAGCATTCCGCCCATTTCGTTGTCATGGAAATAATGGATGTCGGAACCTGCCGTCATCGGAAGTCCGAGCTTCATACAATACTCATAACCCAGAGCATTCATATTCGGTTTGTTGGCCGCATTATAGACTTCAATGCCGTCGCAGGCGGTAGGAGCAAGTTTTATATCAGAGAGGTAATCCCTTTCCCTGAAAGGATGTGCCTGGATCATGATCCCGCCGGCTTTATGTACCGCATCAAAGAGTTCATGCCTGGTCATTTCCATTATGCACTCATTCTCTAGGAGCCATTTCTTATCTACTCCGTAGAGAAGGTATTCATCCTTAAGGAAATTGAACTCCACTCCGAACATGACGTTAAAGTCTTTGCCCTCGGCAGCCTTCAATGCCCTCTCATAACCGGATGCGTATATCTCAACTTTTTCATTCCACGGCAGATCCTCAGGCACACATGTGTTGCCGTTAAAGAAGTGATCCGTAACGATCATGCCGCTGAAGCCCTTATCCATCAGATAAGGTATGTAATCCTCACCGTGGACCCTGCCGCACTTGCTGGCCTCACAGGTATGAAGATGTGTCTCGTATAAATAACTCATTATCCATATTTCCTTGAATCTTATAATCGCGACAATGCTAACACTCGCGGTCATACAAATCAAGGAAAAACAGGTTATGGTTTTCTTGCAAGCTCCAGATCCAGCGTATCGCTTATCGTGATCTTCCCGCCGTGCCTGTTGATGGCATCTTCTATCTTCGAGAAGAATTCAGTCCTGATCTTCTCCTCGATCGCGATATGGTCGGAATATGTTCCGAGCAGCTGAATGTATTCTTCTGCCGTGAAGACCCTTTCGCGGTGGAACAGATAATACTTAATATCAGTAAATCCGTATTTTGCAGGTATAAGTGAGATCTCTCTGGCAGTATCTTCTGTAAACCATTTTTTCGTGCCGGCCTTAACACCATAATACTTGTTGTAGTGACCGTCATATATCTCATCGATCTCACAGGCAAGCTCGGGATCATCCTGACTGTTGCGCGGGCGGTTGGCAAAACGCGCAAAGACACCTCCGCTCTTCAGCATTGAGAAAACCTTGGGATATCCTTTCTCTTCAGGCACCCAATGGAACGCGGTCGCAGAGAAAACAAGATCAAAGCAGTTCTCTTCCATCTCCACATCTTCGAACTTGCCGGTTATGACGCTGAACTTCCCATAATCTTTGAACTTCCTCTTTAACAGTTCCGAAAAGTTCTCCCCGTACTCAACCGCGGTAAGCGTACATCCGGTCCTGAGCACGGGTTCCGTAGCCTGACCGCTTCCGCTGCCGACCTCGACAACATTGCTGTTACCGTCTATATGCACATAGTTGAATATCTCTGTGTATAATTCATCCACGTATCCCGGACGCATCTTATCGTATGCCGACACCGCCGTGTCAAACGTACCGCCGAGTTCATTTCTGTAATCCATGATCCCGTTCCCCCTTTGAAAGCGATTATAACATTTAACCGGGTGTGTTTTTCAGTTTAGAGTTCAGTTCCAAACTGAAATGTAAACTGAACATTTGCCGAATCCGCACTTTTTTCAGTTTAGAGTTCTGTTCAGAACATAATTCTAAACTGAAATCCGGCTCAAAGACTTTTTTCAAAAACATCTGCAACATTTCCTTTCCGCAAGCTGTATCTATGGTAACAACGCTTGAAAATGCCGGTTACCGGCAGGGCGGCAAACACTTAAGGAGGTGTTATTTATGAACAGAAAGGTAATGGCAGCATTATTGGCCGGCACGATGGCCGTGACCGCCACATCATGCTCAGCAGCAAAATCAGCAGCTGAAGCAACGACAGCATACTATCCGACAGCAGCAAATGCGGATTCAGAAAGCGGCTACATGGGGGCAGCCTGCGAGACTGAAGCCGGAGATTACTACTATGAGGAAACCACGGCATACTATGATGGTGAGTATGAGTATGATAAAGATTTCAATACCGAAGAATACAATGCAATAAAGGAGAACGGCTTCATTGATGTCGCAAACACTCCTCTCTCCACGTTCGCAGCTGATGTCGATACCGGCTCTTACTGCAACCTGAGAAGAATGATCAGGGACGGCTGGGATCTCAATAATGTGGCTTCATCCATAAGAACGGAAGAGATCGTCAACTATTTTGATTACAAGGTTGATAATTCAGATGACATCTTCAGTGTCCAGTACTCAGTCGGCGACTGCCCCTGGAACAAGGACAACAAGCTTCTCGTCTTGACCATGCAGGCAAACAGCGAGATAAACGTACCCAATGAAGGCAATAATTTCGTATTCCTTATCGACTCATCAGGATCGATGTCCAGCCCCGACAAGCTTGCTCTTGCAGTAGAGGGCTTCAAGCTCCTCGCAGGAAATCTCGGTCCCAAGGACAGAATATCGATCGTAACATATTCCGGAAGCTATGAGACTCTTCTCGAAGGTTCCAACGATTACAAAAAGATCTGCAAGGTTCTCGACTCGATCAAGGCAAGCGGATGCACTAACGGCTCCGGCGGTATCACAGCAGCATATGAGTGCGCAGAAGACAACTTCATCAAGAACGGCAACAACCGTGTCATCATCGCATCAGACGGCGACATGAACCTCGGTATCACAAGCCAGAGCGGCCTTGTCGATCTTATTACGGAGAAAAAGGAAACCGGCGTATTCCTCACTGTTCTTGGATTCGGATCCGGCAATTACAGCGACGCAAACATGGAATCGATCGCTGATGCAGGCAACGGAAACTACTTCTATATCGATTCGATAGACGAGGCCGAGAGAGTCCTCTGCGAGAAGATGATGCAGACGACTGTTACGGTAGCCAAGGATGTAAAGTTCCAGGTTGAATTCAATCCTGCTGAAGTATCTGCCTACAGACAGATCGGCTACGAGAACAGACAGATGTCCGCACGTGACTTCAATGACGATACAAAGGACGGCGGCGAGATCGGTGCAGGCGCACAGGTAACGGTATGCTACGAGCTCGTTCTCACAGGTTCAAATACCGGAGACGACGGACTTAAGTATCAGGACACAAATCTCTCTGACGAAGCAAAGAACGGTGAGCTCTGCACCGTATCCGTAAGATACAAGGCACCCACATCCGATGAGAGTTCCAAGATCGAATATCCCCTTGTTGACAACGGCATCAGCAACCGCAATGACTTCAACTTCATCTGCGGTGTCATTGAGGCTTCAATGGTCCTCAGAGACAGCGAATACAAGGGTTCAGCAACTTACGACACGGCATATCAGCTTGCAAAGTCAGGCTGCGATAACAACAAGTACAGGGAAGATTTCTGCAAGCTCCTTGTAGAACTTGGCGCAGACAGATAAATAACTAACAGCTTCTTCACTAATTCACCGGCCAAAAACATAAAAAGGCTGTCCCGGACAAAAGCATACGGGGCAGCCTTATATTGGGGATCACAAATTGTTAAACCATTTGATCTCGGTGTATCCGAAGTTGATAGTCTTCAGATAGTTTTCATAATCAAGCTTGCTTACTTCCTCTCCTCGCCAGTAATTACCGTTTGCTGCCAGTATATAAACTCAACCATTTTTCATACGCGATGCTTGACATGATCTCTATCATATCGTCACAATATTCACGTATGACTACCGGGAAAATCCCATTTGAATTTACATTCGTATCATATCCGAGCAAGGCAATAAATTTCTTCTGTATATAGATCCGTCTTCTTGAATCCAACCTGACTTTCACAGCCTCGCAAACGAAGTTCCTGCGCATTCTCCTCACATAAGAATCCATAACGTTTAATTCTTTAAGCGCTTCCTGTGCTTTAGCAAACCTATCATCAGAGCAGAGTAACAGAGTGTTTTCTCTATAAAAGGTTGTTAGAATTAATTCATCAGAGCCATCCCATGTACTGATTAAATCTTTAGGCAACGCCAGTCGTCTGTCTTCTCTAATAGCCCTCGAATAAGGATAAGGAATTTCCGGATACTGTTCTAATAAAGGTCTATTCATCATGTGTCCTTTCTAATCATTTGCTGATAATATACCGCTCAAAAACACATATCTCTAAACAATAAATCTTCTCATAATTCTATAATTCTATAATATAAACAGGTATGCCTGTCATCAATCCTTTTGTCGCGGTGATAGTGGCCAAAGTACCAATGTTTGAACTTCAGACCGAAATCAAATTCAAGATGATCAAAGAACTGCGTCAGTTCATCTGAATCAGCGTCAAAAGCACAAAGGCATGGTTGCAGGGACGTTCCGCAGCAATGAGTAATAACATAATCAACGCTCATATTATTCTTCTCAAGGTTGCTAATTGCCTCCTCATATTCCAATCTGCTTGGCATCTCCTCAGGCCACCAGGATATTCCCTTTCTGCGGTTATATATGTCAACAGAACGGGCGCCTCCCATTGTAAAGAAAGCATATCCGTTAATGTTATATACTTGTCCCCTCATCAGATGATAAACCGAATCATCCAAACGGTGAACCTTTCCACCATTCCATTCAGATACAGGATAGGAATTCAAAGCATGGTGGTTTTCATGATTGCCGTCAATAAACAAAGTCGTAAAAGGTTTGTTATTGTACCATCTGATCATTTCGCTGTCGGATTCAGTCAATGTGCCATCAGGTTTTGTATCACACCAGCGCAAGGCAACATCACCTGCTATGATCAGATAATCATCTTTCGTAAGTTTATTCTGTTCCGGCCACTCATCAACATCCAACTTTTTACGGTCGATATCGCCATGAGTATCACCTGTGATAAAGATACGTGACATATTACTCCTTCGAAAAAGACAAAAATGATTTAGGCATTATAGAAGAGAACGATCTTCTCAAACACATCTTGAGCGATATCAGATTCCGGATTGTTCACAAGAAAGCAATGATCAGCCGTTGTTTCATCAGAAGATGACTCGAATATCAATTCGTTTTGCAATGTATGTAAACTATATATGATTGAGTCAACAACAAGAATAATATCCTAATGATTACTGAACACAACTATCTTATCCTTCTCTTCCAGCTTGACATTTATCGATGACTGGTCTCCGCCGAAAAGAACGATTTCCCCGTTGTGCTTCACAACACCGAGGACAAGCGTGATGTTCTGTTTCTCCAGCGGAATGTCCGGATCATAGGTCGCATCAAAGACACCGCGGATAAGCTGTTCGGCAGTACACTCAGATGGCAGCTTGGAGAAGAAATCCTTTGCCTTCTTAATGTAGATCTCCTTGCTCTCATAACCGTCATCACCGTCCGTATCATAAACGAGGATATCCTGGAAGAAATCGAATATCGCATCCTTCTCACCTATCTGGGTAATCATCTTACTGATGTATCTGTTGCTGATTACGACATTCTTGACACTGTAACTGCTCACAACATCGTGATGCTTGGGATCGTTTATCTCGGCAATGACATCGATGCTTCCGGCGTCGAAATCAGAATCAGCCTCGATCTTATCGTTGATAATATCCTGGACATATACGAGATTGGTAAGCATTCCGGCATCGATCTCATCCGCAGGGACAAGGTCATCCGAGAGGATAAGGACACTGACGTCCTCGTCATTCATCCTTAGGAATTCGTTAATGGAATCGCAGATCAGATCCTTCTCGAACAATTCGGCCGCTACAGTCTTGATAACAAAAGGATAATCCCTGTAATAACCCATTTTCTCAAGGTTCTTCTCATCATCGATAACAACGATACTGAGAAGGCTCTCGTCTGAATCCTTATAGCCCCATTCAGAGATGAATGAAGAAAAACCGTTCATGATATCCTGGCACTTGCTGTTGTGGCCGAGAATGAGTATCTTCTTTTTCTCAAGCCAGAAGCTCCTGTTGATTCCGACAGGGAAACCTGACAGTTCTTTCCGCTCTTTGCGCAGAATGTCTTTCTCGTCCAGTGCCATATAATAACAGTAGTTTTTGTGATTATCCTCCCTGACGGTTAACGGAATCACCTGACCGTTTTCGGAAAGAGTATTAGTAATAAACTCTATTTCATCTTTACTATCAGTCAATGAAGAGAAGAAAGTGGCACCCTTGTTGGAAAGCAATTCATTATATACGGTGTTCAGTTCAGGCATCAACGAGAACTGTGCCATCATTTCACCGAGTATCTGATTCACGCGGATCGGTACGATGTTGCATTTTCCGTCCACCTGCTTGCTGCGGATGATCTTCTGGACAAGCTCCCAGGTCCAGTCATCGGTGATCTCGACGATTATCCTTTGATTATCTTCTGAGAACGAAGCCGATGTAATGTCTGACACTTGCATAAGTGTCTTTATAGTCAGAGCGTTTCCATTGCCGATCTTCGCTGACTTTTCATTCAGCTGGTATCTGCACATCGTATTATTTATGTCTTCACCGAGTATTACTACCGCGGCAGCCTTTTGCAGAGAGATGTCGAAAAGCTGTTTGGATGAGAACACATCCCCTTCCCTGACTATCACTGTCAGATCACTGGTAAATTTATTTTGGTGAAAGTACCATTTGCGCGCGAAATACGATCTTTCTCTGCATTCTTCCTTTATCCTGTAATTCTCGCGTTTCACAGTCTCATGAATGCGTTCTTCGATCTGTTTCTGGACTTCCTCCTTACCTGAACTAACAAGTACTACTACCTTATTACAAGAGTTGCTGTACAGCATGTCGTTGACGATCTCCAAAGCCCTTGAATTCCAGTTGAGGATAACAAAGTGTCCGGAGATATGCAGTTTGTGATTGCCTGCATTTGAAGACTCGATAAAGCTCGAGATGTAATTTGTAATGTAACCGATTACCGCACCGGTGAAAGAAATCATTCCGATGATGACAATGATGAGACACACTATCGCGATGGCTGCATTCTGCGGGCCAATATCTTCAACTACGTATGCAACACCGCCGGCATCGAGGATCATGCTTATCGTATAGTATGCGGACTGCAGAAAACCCAGGTGCTCGGTTCCCGTCAGAGACATCCTGCTGATGATAAAAGCAGATAATAGCAGGAAAACAACATTGAAGAACAGGATCGCCAGCAGGACGATCTGTCCCGGATTCTTAGCGAGCCTTATGCTGAACCATTCACGGATTCGTTTCAACATCTTTATCCCCCTCAATTTCTACAATATTATTGCGCATTGTTCTTATCCATCCCAATCAGCTTCTTAGCTATCTGCCGGAACACAGGAAAGCAGTCACGATCAAGGCGGCCTTTATCCACTAAATTTCCCTCACAGATGCGCTATTTAATCACTGACAGGAGAACTGCTTCACTTTTTCAAATATTCTAACACATAAGAGAATAAGCATTAACCTTTGCTGTTCACTTCATCAACCCTATGTTTTTCCTTGCGTAAGGCAAGCCTTTAACGACAAACAACAAACCAGAAAGTGCAAGGATAACTGAAACGGAAGATATGGTGATCACGGCATTTCCGGATAGTTTGAATATCCCATAAGCCATGCCTCCTGTCAGAAGCGCGGCGACCATCTCGGCTGCAAGATTAAAGAAGCAGTTCAGGTTGCCTCGGAGAGCGGAGAGCTCATCGGACCAGACCGTGTACGGAGAGATGGAATCCATTACAATGCCTGTCACGGTTGCGATAAGAACACACGCAAATGTGATAATGACATACAGCGGAAGCATAATAAGCATTCCGAAATACACGGCAACGATGACTATCGCAATCACAGCGGGAATGAACGTAAAAAGAACAGCCGTTAACGCTTTGGCATTTATCTGTCTGCCGAGATCTACGGGAAGATAATTCAGCATGTCGATGTGAACGCCTTCACGCGTGAATGAAGTTGACGCTATTGAATTAAGTCCCGATGCGATAAAGGCAATCGCGATAAAGACCGCGAACAGAATGACATGACTTGACGGATCGCCGTTCCTGATCTTATACGAGAATATCTTTATGAACTCGAACCTCGGAGCCTCAAAGACGAAGATCACCGCAGCCACAGGCCACAAAAGATTTGAGTAAACGCAGTTCATACGGTATGTCATCGTTCTCATGAGGACCCTGATCTCTTTGAGCAAAAGAGACGTGAAGACAGTATGCTTTCCATAAGCTGATGGGGATCTTGCGGAAGCTTTCTTACTGCTGATGATGAAAGCCGAATAAAGTCCTTTCCGATATGTGAGGTGCGCGGTCAGAACGGACAACAGATACAATGCCGCGATGATAAGAACAGATCCTGCGAGCGGAAGAACGGAGTGCGTTCTCAAAGACAGTGTGGTCAGATAATTGGTCGGGAATAACACATTGCATATCGACACAAAAGTGTTGTTGCTCATAACGAGTGAATCAAGATAATTCGATACGCTTGTCCCGCCATAGCTTCTGAAAGACAGAAGGAACATAAGCGTGAAGGCAATAAAAAGCACCAGTGATGAATGTATGTAAATGTCAGTCCGGTTGATCTTCCGGAGAACGAGCATCAGCAGCAAAGCCAATATCGAACAGTAGATCAGAGGCACCAGGAGCGAACCGAAAAATCCGATGACCGAAGATAACAGCGCAATGGGATTAAGAGCATTTGCAATGCCGGAATTCTTTGCAACGGAAATAAAATACCCGATATAGACCGCAAAGAGGACGTTGGATGTCATAACATTTTCGGCCTTGAACGTGTGCCAGAATCTTGCCCTGTACAGCGATGTGGATGAGACAGGCAGAGCTGTCAGAAACTGCAGATCCGAAGAAAAGAACAGTACGCTGAACATCAGCGGCATTCCGAAGATCATGGCAAAGGCGGAGATCAGGTCAAGCTCGGACAAAAGCCCGAAGGAATTCCCGTCAAACATATACAGAAGATTCGTAAGGACATACGTTACATAGCCGACTGTTACCGACACAGGTATCATGATGCCGACAAACGCGATAAGGCCAAACCTGTTATAGATCTTTTGCTTCTTCTCGCCACTCGGCTTCGGCATCTCGAGATTCGAACCGAACGCCTTATACAGACTCCGTGTCTTGTTCATGCCTGTGTCTCCGGTCTGCCCGTCAGCTTTACGAATATCTCTTCAAGTGTCATGCCCGGATTGTCTAGCCTCAGGAAATCAAGTGTTCCTTCCCTGATTATCTTGCCGTTGTTGATAATAAGGATCCTGTCACAGAGCTGCTCGGCAACTTCAAGGACATGAGTCGAGAACAGGACAGCATTTCCCGCTTTGGCATGCTCACGCATCATCTGCTTCAATTCGAACGCGGCAGAGGGATCAAGGCCGGTCATTGGCTCATCAAGTATCCATGCCGGCGGATCATGTATGAGCGCCGATATGACCATGAGCTTCTGCCTCATTCCGTGCGAGTATTCGCGCATCTGCAGATTAAGAACATCACTCATTCCGAATCTTTCGGACAGTGTGCCGATCTTCTTTTTCCTGACATCTTCAGATACTTCATACATGTCTGCGATAAAATTCAGATATTCCAGCCCGGTAAGCTGGATCAGGATATCCGGATTGTCAGCTATATACGCAAAAGACATCTTTGCCTTGATCGGGTCTTTGTTAATGTCATAACCGTTTATAACGACATTTCCCGATGTTGGCTTCAGTATGCCTGTAAGCATCTTGATAACGGTAGTCTTGCCCGCGCCGTTAGGCCCGGCAAAACCTACGATCTCACCGGCCATTATGTCAAAGGAAATGTCATCGGTGGCTTTATGACCGTTTCCGTATATCATTGTAAGTGAATGAGCTTCGATCATAAGATTTGTCCGTCCCGTTCTGAAGTGAGTTTTGGATTGGTCCTGCCGTCAGAATACGGCTATCAGCGGTATCTCAATTTCCTCCTTTGTAAGCCCTGCATGTCCGCCGGGCAGGAGTTCCGCCTCTTTGTGCGTAATGAAGATAGATTCGTCAGCAACTGATATCGCAACATATTCCCCTAATGAATCACGGAATATTGGGTGTTCATTACCCATTCCGAAAAGCTTCTGCTCAATGACCTCCTCTTTTGTCAGGAGCAGGAACTTATCACCGAATGTTTTCCTGAACAACTCCGGGAATACTTCCAAGTATTCATCTTTTACGAAAAAGCTCAGCGTACGCGGCTCGATCGTGGGCATTCGGACCAGGCACTTTATTATCTCCGGATAATCCATCAGGCAAAGGTTCCTGCTTAGGACCTGGCTGTGATCCGCGGTGATCAGCAGCAGTGTGTCATCGAGTTCTGATGAGAACTCTTCAAGTTTTTTCTCAAGCGAGATAACAAGTTCACGGGCTTCATTACTGTCAGGCCCGTACAGGTGCATCGTACTGTCGGGTTCCATCCAGTAAGCGTAGATAAATTTCTTTCCCGGCAATTCGCAGAGATCATGAACACGTCCGAGAACACTATCGAGTTCCTTGGGGAACGGATCATAATAAGGGTTGGAAACATATGCCTCTCCGCCCGCTTCGTTTATCCTGTCGATAATGTTCTTATACGGACAGTATCTGGAAGCGACATTGAAATCAGCTGCCGGTGTGAACTCCTTCACCCTTGGATCTTCAGGCGTGCTGTCATCTGCCTCTGTCACCTGGTCATTATTCGTGAAAACCGTTACGTTCTTACCCAGTTCCGGAAAAAACATATCCCAGCCGAGCCATCCGTGTTCATTGGGATAAAGGCCGGACAAAACGGATGTTGTCGCCGCAACAGTCGTTGGAGGAAACACCGAGCTGTAGGTTCCCCTCATATGCGAACGCAGAAATCCGTCCGGTTCAAGATGCTGCTCCAATATGGATGTGCCCATGGCATCCATAAGCAGCAGGACAACATTCCTGTGATCAGATTCAAGAAGCCTGTCGGCCATCTTAAGTGTCGGAGCACTTGTCTGAGCCCCGAAGTATTTCAGCATTGAATTGCTCAGGTTGACCAGGCAATTATCATAATCAGGTCTGCAGTAATCCATTATCTCTGACCTCTCGTTTTGTTAATATTATAATATCTGATTTTCGCTAATAAATATGCTATTATTATCTTTTGCAGGATCAAAGGCGCATTTTAGATTTATTCGAGCAGGCAGACATTGATGAACAGCGGGACAACCAGGAAAAAACGCGTTAACGGTGAGACCATCACCATCATTGTCATTCTTGCGATCATTATCCTGCTCTTTGCTTTCTTCCTGAAGGATGTAATGCTGCCCCTGTTCAAATTGCAGCTTGATAATGACCTCGACGGAGCAGCTGCCCTCCTGAAGAGCAAGGGCTTTGTTGGCGGCATCAGCGTTATCCTGATTGAAGCGCTTCAGATGATCATCATCTTTGTATCCGCCGAATTTATCCAGATCGCAAGCGGTCTGAGCTATCCGATATACATTTCGCTCCCTTTGTGCGATATCGGTATCTGCCTCGGCGCCACGGTTATCTTCCTCCTGGTCCGCGTATTCAAATTCAACAGCACAACCTATGAAAAGAACCGCGGCATGATCGACAAGATTGCCTCCAATGCCAAAGACCGCAACATCGTAATCCTGCTCTATCTTCTGTTCTTTATGCCGTTCATTCCTTTCGGCGCGATCTGCTATTACGGTGCCAGCACTAAGATCTCATACGGAAAATACATGCTCACGGTATCCACCAGCGCCATTCCTTCTGTCGTGGTTTCGGTCCTCATAGGTCAGGCCGGAAAACTGTTCTTTACTAACAGTATCCCTCTCTGGCTTCTTGTCCTCATAGTAATTGCCCTGTCAGTAATGCTTTTCGCACTGATCTACTGGTTCATGCACAAGTTCGTCCTGAAAGGCACTGATAAGACTCCGGAATCTCTTTTCTTCGACATATTCTTCATGGTTGTTAAACTCTTTCAGTTCGGTAAGAAGAGACCTCTTCTCGGAGATGATCTGATCATTACGGCTGATGTTCCTTACCTGGTACTTGCCAATCACGAGAGCAGGATCGATTATTTCTATCTGTACTACCTGTCGAATCTGAAGAGCCCTTCTTATATATTCAGCAAGATCCACAGCATCGATCCGATTTTCCGGATATTCCAGAAACACTGCGGCTTCATACCAAAGAAACTGTTATCCGATGATCCGGAAGCCGATGCAAAGATAGAGCAAATGATCAAGATGGGCTTCCCGGTTGTTATGTTTCCCGAAGAACGGACTTCTCCGGACGGACGCACAAACCCCATATATGAGAATATAGGTGCTTACTGCAAAAATCTCGATGTCGATCTGGTACTGGTCAGGATCACCGGCAGTTACTATGCTCATCCGATGTGGCGCAGAAGAGCATATTCATCTGATGTCAAAGTTACGGTGGACAGAGTGATAAAGCGCAAAGAAATCGCCTCCATGACAGATGAGGAACTTAACAGTGCAATCAAAGAAACTCTCTACAATGACGTTTCGCTTTGTAACGATGTTACATACCGTCAAAACGGAAAAGCTAAAGGTCTTGAGAGGATCCTCTACCGCTGTGCAGACTGCGGAGTTCTCTATAAGACGGTCGGCAGAGGAAATGAATTAAAATGTCTTTCCTGCGGTTCAGTCCATACTTTAGATGATAAATACCGCTTTACGGACAACATCGGTTCCATTCCGGGATACTATAACGCCATCCGCACACTTGAAGAAAAAGAGCTTGATTCCCTCAGCCTTAATGCCAGCGTCAGGACCAGGATATTCAACGAAAACGGAATAATGTCAAAAACCGGTAACGGAGAATGCACTCTTGATAAGAACGGATTCAGATTCAGATCAGATTCTGAAGAATTCTCCATACCTGTCAAAGAACTTCGTCCTTTGGCATTTACCTGCGGAAAGAGATTCGAGCTTTATCATGACGGCAAACTGCATTTCTTCTATCCGAAGGAAGACCCTGTTCAGGTCGCCCGCTGGGCTCTTATCGTTGATATCCTGAAAAGCGGTCAGACCATTTTGCCGTCCTGAACCCTGACCGCGACCTGCCATTCATCCTCATACACGATTGAGCCGACGAAATTGGTATACACGACGTCATAGGGTTTGCCGTACTTATCCAGAAGACCGATCGCAGGTCCGAGTCTGCTGACCATCTCATCCGCAGTCCCGCATTTGAAAAAGGTGATCACCATCTCGTGATTCTTACAAGGCTCCGGCTCGGGAAGATTCTCCTTAAACCAATCATCTATGGCAATGAACAGTTTCTCGTCATCCTCCGTCATGACTTTGTCTCTTATAAGGTTCCATCAAAGGCTGAATACACCCTTTGGATACTTGGTGATATACGAGTCCTCTCTCCCCTGGATACGCATGTATTTGTACATAATGTTATTCTCCTGAAATAATCCTGCTTTATATCATCCATACAAAACCCTTTCACTTTGTAAGTACGCTGTCACGCGCCATAGAGATGATTTTCGAGCGTGCTTCATCGTAAGCCTTATTAAGTCCGGGAGCAGCATTTTGAAACGGCTGAAGGCGCGACATGATCTCTTCCCGCTCAACACGGGTAGCTTCTTCCATGTCGTAAAAATCGGAATAAACGTCGATCTTAGTACGGACAACATCCAGTTCTTTGTTGATGACAGTTTGTTTATGCCTGTTCACCGCGAGAGCTTCGAGCGCGTCAATATAATCGCTCATGCACCCGAAATACGCTTTATCCTTCTCTTCCGAATCAGAAACCGCCTTAAGCAATCTGTCGCGTGTATGCCTTATGCGGGTCGGAGTCAGTTCGTCGGATATGCTTATATCGCTGACTTTCGTCCATCTTCCGGCACATAGGATACGGCCCAGAAGACTCTCGAAATCCGAAGGTTCCGCCATGAGGATATGACCGAATCTTTTATCTGCTTCGTCGAAAAAGCCCATATTCATTGAATTCAAAGCCTTCTCATGAGGCAGACCGAAAAACAGCGAGATGCCGTACGCAACACCGCACGAACCACATTCATAAACTCGCTTCTCCTTATCAAGGCTTAAACCGGCTCCGCATTTTGCGCACTGGATGGTCTTCTCAGACAGTCTGTGCGAACCATCGTCTTCAATCTTTGTTCCTGTCTCGGAAGGCTCAGTATCCTCTTCATGTTCAGGCTCAATTGCAATAAGCTTTTTGTATTGATTCGTATAAGCCTCTTCATGCCATTCGATATCTGAAGTTAGCTTATTCTTTTTTATCTCAGCATTCTCAACCTTACTCTTAAGAGATTTATGGTATCTGGCACCGCTTATAGATACCGCGACAGGCAGCAGGATAAACGCTGCCGGAATCATCAGAAACTTAACCATATCCCATATTGCTTCCGGGTCATCATGCGCGAGAATGAAAAATGGAATCGTTAATGTGACAAGCACACCCAGCAATACCAAAACCCTTATCAGATAAGGTGAAAAGACGCTGCCGCTTGATCTGTCCAGTGCTTTTGAAGCGTTATCCATCAGTTTTTTATTTCTTTCGGATTCCATCTCGTCGCGGATCTTTTCCAGCTGCTTAAGTTCTTCAACATGCTCGGTCATATTGGATATGACATTGAAATATTCCCAATTCTTCCTGCCCGAAAAATCTCTTGCGGTATCGAGTTCATTCCTTATCCTGTTAAGATTAGCCTTCTTAAGTTTGCTGATATCCGAAAGTTCTTTTTCCGAAGATACCATGATCGTGCTGAGCAGCATTCCGCGCAAAGCATTAAAGCTTCTGGGATCTTCTGCCAGAATGGCTTTGTATTTCTCTTTGGCAGCACTGAACTCACGGCGTTCCTGGCACGCTTCTGCCTGACTTAACAGTTCATTTCCGTGAAAATCAACGGAACTGAATCTCGTTCCGCAGAAAGGGCAATCGAAAAACTCCTGATCGGAATCAAAGATCAGTATGCCTGCACACTTTGAGCATGTGTAACTCTTTAAAACCGCCATGGAACTCTCACCCCTAATCCATCACTTGAACTAATTATATCAAAAACAGTACAGCAGACTTACTGATCCAATTCTTTATATACAGGTTTCGTCAATCTGATCAGGCTTATGATCATTCCCGACAGACCTGATATAAAGAAGATCAATGCGATCCCTGCACCCTGTCCGGTTCCGAAGATACCCGATAAGAAGTTTTCATTATTCATGAACGGCTCGAAAACATGATCTGCCAATATTCCGCCCAGGAATAATCCCAGAGGAATCGTGCAGTTCTTCAGCGTATCCTGTGCAGAAGTGACTCTTCCCTGCATCTCTACCGGAACTTTTTCGCGCATGACAGTTGCAATAATGCTTCCGATAAGAAGTCCTGCCGAGACCGAACTCTGAACGATACCGAGTATCATCTGATCGTTGCCGGTTCTGGCAAGCACAAACGGAGCCATCATCCCGTCTCCGCCAAGCTTTGCGAATAAGTTGATCACGGCAACAAAAAGTGTCAGATGCAGCAGTGCTTTATGCTCTTTCAGGAAGCGTATTCCATCGAGGCAGCTTCTGATAAACGGGACACTTTTTTCTTCGGTCCTGACAGGCTCGGGTATCTTTATGAAGAACATCAATATCACAAAGGCAAACCCGAAGCTGATAAGGTCAATTATCAGTACAGTTTTAATACCTCCGAAAGCTATCAGGACGCTTCCTAGAGCTGGTGCCAGAATGCTGACAACAGAACTTGAGATTCCCTGCAATCCACTTGCCTTCGTGTAGTATTTTTCCGGCACGAGCAGACTCGTCGCGACAAACGAAGCCGGCACCTGAAATGAATTCATCAGACTCATCAGTGTATTGATTATATAAAGGTGCCATACCGCCAGAGAAGAAACCGAATAGAGACCGAATATGATCAGAGTCCCTAAGGCGGCAACAAGATCCGAGATAAGCATGATCCGTTTCTTATTCCGGCGGTCTGCAACTGTTCCAGCAATAAAGCGGAAAAAGATCGTCGGTAAAAAGATACACAATGTGAGAAGAGTAACGCTTGAAGCGGTCCCCTTCTGTTCGTACACCCAGATGACAAGTGCATAATCAGTCATGGCTGTACCGAGTTCCGATACAGTCTGTGAAAACCACAAGATCAGAAATGTCTTGAGGTCTTTAACAGTTTGAAAAGTAAACATAGCTTTGCTCCTTTATTGTTCTGTTTTTATGAACAATTGCAAAGCCAATATCGGACGATAATCTCTTATGAATTACCGCTTCGTACAGGTATCGTCCTTTATCAGACCTTGCACGAAGCTACAGCATCTGCTGCAAGCGGTATTCCCCATCTTGTAAGTTTCATATGATCTATTCTCCTAAAAAAGCAGAGTATTTAATGCGTTTTTATAAGACAATTATAGCATCGACTTTAATATGCCAACAAACGCCTTTTTCAACGAATATCGTTTTATGTCTGACAACACCTGTACCGGCGGCTGTTGCTTAACCGTCATATCAGATCAACATTATTGATTGCAACTTGTTTTTGAGCCTGTAATAATATAGTCATCAGACATAAACACATAAACAGACAGGAGGACAGAGCAATGAATGAAAATGATATGCATGAACTTAATTTAGATGAACTCGATTTGGTAAACGGCGGCACCAGACTGATGTGGCAGGCTCTCTACCTGATCTTCAACGGAAAAGAAGGCTTTGACGACATGAAGATCAATGAAAGCTACGGATTACGTTATAATCTTGCGAAAAAGATTGAGAAAATTACAGGGGCCAAAATTGACTTTAATCCCACGTTCTATGCCGAGAAGGAAATTGAGTTCAAGATGAGCGACGGAACCATTATGAACGAGGACGAGTTTTTGGATTACATCAAAGCAACTTACTCGATGGATGAGGTCCTTTCCTGGCATACGATGTAACATAACAGTCTGCCGGAAACGGTGCATTGTTCAACACAAAAACAGAAATTATTAAAACCCCATAACCATTAATGAAAGTTATGGGGTTTATTATTGGCGGAGACGGAGGGATTCGAACCCTCGAGCCGGTTACCCGGCTAACGCATTTCGAGCAATGAAACCGAGTGTAATTTGCCGATTTTTACAGTGATTCTCAGTCGAATAAAGATATCAGAATGCCAATAGAATAAGCCTTCGCAGGATACTGTCACTTTTGTGTCAGTATCTGTTGCTTTTGTGCTCCAAAAATCTCCCGCGAGTATGGAACGGAAATGGTTCGGTATATCGAATGGAAACATTCAATTTTGAACAATTCACACCTTATACCGGAACAGCCCGTCCTACATTTTCACAAAGGAGAAAACCCCATGAACCTTGAAACCATTGATTGGAACAACATTCCTGACACGATCTCAAAAGACCAATTTTGCAAGATCTGCCACATGAGCAAGAGGACTGCAACCAAGTATCTTGGCAGTGAGATCCCCTGCAGTGACAATGGCAAAAAGACTCATCGATATGCCATTGCCAAGCCAGATCTTATTGCTTTTTTGGAGCGAACTTCGGAGCGACAGCGGATATCAACTATTACACCTGTTGTCCGCTGTTCCAAGACCGCTTTCAGTAGCTTGCCGCTATCAGAACAAGTTGCATCCTTTATGCATGAATACTATGAACAGCTCATAAGGTCCGAAAGAGATATCCTAAGAGTATCCGATATCTGCAAGATCACCGGTTACGGAAAAACAATCGTTAACACCTGGTTCTTATCAGGCAATCTCCGATACGTTGTTATAAGAGGTGCAAAGCACACAACAAAAGAGAACCTGATTGACTTCATGAGCAGCGATGCATTCGACAAGATATTCAAAAAGTCGGATTGGCATTTACAACAGATAGAGATCTTGCGGCACATATTTGTGCATGCATAAATCAACTTTTGAGCAGATTATTATTTATGACAAGTCAAAACGGTGGCGATTAGTATCGTCACCGTTTTGTTTAAAAGCTTTGATTGACCAATAATCAGTAATGGCGTTCAGGGTTATAGTAATCAAAGGCCATCTTTGTGATTGTTCGGATTTCCTCTTCAGACATTTCTTCCGAAAAGTATAATTTGTCTCCATCGATTTTGAGGGAATGCCTAAAAACCTCATCATTCTTGATAAAATCCGGAATGATGTGTGTAAATGTTGCAGCTGGATCTAACTTAAGTGGCTTTGAACAAGTAGGTCTTCCGTCCTGCTTCCACAAAAACCTTTTGTGTTCAAGTTTTAACCATTCAAACAAGAATATGCATAAAATATTATAGTCAGATTTCTCATACTGCCCTTTATGACCAAGGATTTCGCTATCGCCTGTAGAATAATACTTTATGAGTTTTTCAGATAAATTCATAATTACCTCCGTATTACTTATAGTTTATCTTAATGTGTACCAAGATGTCGTCATAATCCTTAAAATCGGGTTTTTCGCCCTTTTTGATCTGATAGTCATGTTCATTAGCGAAGGCTTTAAACTCTCCTTGATGAGATCCTATTTGATGTTGGGGAACTCCATTGACGGAATCAAGTGCATGCGTTCCTTCGTGAACAAAGATACTATACCCGGTTATAGCGCTTCTTCTAATATACACATTACGTCCCATTTGGAACCCATTTATAGCTTCAGGGTTATCAGTCTTACCAAGAACAGCTTCAAACAATTTGTCGCCAAGAATATTTATGCCTATATTCTTATTCTCAATGTTTTCAGCGATCAAAGTCGACATATCAGTAACGCCTCTCAAAGCATTAATTATGTCCTGTTTGCTCACATTGATCTTAATGGCAGGCGTCGATCCTGCAGATGGAAGGATCTTGAGAGCGCTCCCTTTGGTAGCACCAAAACCACCATGATAACCTGCACCCATTATACCACCCCCTTAAGCGATTCCATTGCTTTTCCGTAATCGCTTGTAAAGTGATAAATATCGATCCCCATGTCTTTATACTTTTGGAATATGGATTCAGGAACCGATCCATAGACGATTATTGCGACAGGCTGCAGTTTTTTTACAACAACATCTAGCCCCTTTGCAAAGATTGCTCTATCTTCCAGGAGTTTTAAAGTTCCATGTGAACCGACTGCTATTACGGACTTTATCGGAAGCCCATCACAGCAACATTTATAGGTTCTGTTATCACCATAGCGAACATTAGGGATTACCTTAACACCGTTCATCTGGAGCCAGAAACCTATTGCTCTACTGCGATATATATTCCAGAGCTGCATTACCAGGGGCATATCCCTGTAAAGACTAAAATCCGGAAGGATAACTCCATTGTATCGCTGAAGGATCGAAAGGTATTTCTTCGGGTTTCTCCACAAGCGTTCAAACAGGTAATCGTCTTCGTAGAAGTGAACCCAATAATTGTAATCCCTGCAAGAGATGCATTTTGAAAATGAGATTAATCTATTGGGTATGTCATAACAAGGCTTAATAACCGGGAACTCAAAGAAACCTGCATATACGGCGCATGACACCAAAAAAGCATTAAAAACATCTTTGCATCCCTTACGGATACTGTTTATCTTTGACATGTATTATGCCCTCCTTATTGGAAAAATTAGTGTTTTTGAAAATAGAAATCATAAAGATTCCTCCTTCAGAAAATTGAATTTTCCCTTGGGATGTGGCATAATAATTTTGCACATTTAGGATGCTTGCATCCCAAGGAATTACACCTTTTAAGCCATTTGGTTTACAGGGTGTTTTTCTTTTTGGGACTAAAGACAATCAAGAGACATCACCTCCCGCTAAATATTTCAGCTGATATTCAGCAGCATCAGAAGAGACCCCACATAGCAGCTCAATGCGCAAAGGTGAGGGTATTTTACTACATGATTTTAACTTGTAATATGGAATTAAGAGTTCTCCTGCAAGGCACTTTGCCTGCCACTCCGGATCGTTATAACATTCGACGTGTTTTCCTCTGCGGCTATAAAGTTTAACGCCTATAACACAGCTTAGAATATAATGAGCCATCTCATGTGCAATGGTCATTCTATCACGTCCTTGACCATCACATGCCCTATTGTAAATACTTTCCCTTATTCTTATAGTGCCGCCAAGAATATCAGTATCTGCATGAGTACTTTTGTCTTCCCATTCTTCATCTGGAATAATCTCATATGAGAAATCATCGAAAGCCTCACACATCTGATCGAGAAGTCTTTCGACAGGTATCCTCCAGACATCAAGATACCCGAATTCTTTGCGGATAACGTATGCAAGCTGTCTAAGATCTTCTCTTGAGACAGCCTGCGCGTAATAATCACTCATGAGGAGAACCCTCCTTTAGCTTACTTTCTAATATTGTCAGAAGCTCTTCGCTTGTCTTTTCATCAATATCTTCAAATCTACGTGCAAACCTTATTGCAAGTTTCTTGTTTGCTTCAGGTGCATTTGCAATATTGACTGCGACAGTATCAAACGACTCATACGCAATATCCTTGAATTCCTCAATCTCATCAGTGGAGAGATTATATGTTTCAGGAATCAAGGAGAGCCATGCATCAGGCATCTTCTTTTTGCCATTCTCAACAGCAGAAAGAAATGCAGGTGAAACATCTAAACTACTTGCCATTTTTCGAAGCGATATATCAGCTTTCATTCTAATGCTCCTTAATAGGTCTCCTAATTTAGTTCGCATATCAATTCCTCCGTATACCTTGTTGGTTAACACTAATTTACAATAATACACGTTGCGTGTCAACCCGTTTGGTTAACAACAATGTGGAAACCTATATTGGAGCATGAAAAAGCCCGAGATTTCTCTCAGGCCATAGTAGATTATATTGCGATATGTTCTTCTATCTGTCAAGCAGTTTTGGGGATTGAGCCGTGCAATTATTTTGATTCTTCTTTGGCTTTGCGGTTATACTCCTTTAGCCTCTGATTTAGTATCTTAAGAAGTTCTTTCTTCCTTTCCTGAAGTTTCTCAGCATCAATTTTATTCAAACCGTATTTTTGAAGCTTAATCGTCTTCTTCAGATCCCATGTGTCGCCTTCAGCGTAAACGCGCTTGAGATATGGATATAATTCATCATCACTGATAAGAGGAGTTAACATATGACTACTGCTGCTCAAAGAAGCCGTGGAAATGGTTTTGAAAAAAAGTTTGTCCAGATAATCCGGCTCGTCAGCAAACAGTTCTTTTTCCTTCTTCAGCCAATAACACATCATCTCTGGTTGTTCATGCAACGCCGTGACCAATGCCGGATTTTCATAAGGTACCGGACGTTCGTATATGTTCTGAATGATGTTCTTTTCAATTTTAAGACCCAGCGACAACAGCCATTCAGCCATCTCCGGAGTCTCAGTGTTATTCAGGGCATTTCCTGAGAACCAGTCTGACTTTGACTCAAAAAAAATATCTGCTCCTTGTTCTGCCAGATATTTAGCCAGTCCCATACGATTATAAAGGACTGCCTGCATAAAAAGATTAGTGTCACTGCTTCTGTCCCTAAGTTTGATTATTATGGGAGTCTCAGCAATCTTTTTTTGGATTTCCTCATCAGAAACTGATTCATTGGCAATCATGTTCAGCCTGATGTCCTTGATGAGCTTAACGTACTCTTTTTCTAATTCTTCCATGCTTTTTTCCTAATTAATGATCAAATATTAAAATTTTTCTCACTATCGCCTCATTCCGACAAATCGGAAGTTAACGTTCTGATTTTAGCAATCCATAATAGCAAGCATCACAAACTCCCTGATTATTCCAATCTGAACAGCGTAAAGTACCCTCATACTTCATTCCACATTTTTTCATTACCTTACCAGAATTTGGATTCCTCGGGT